>CAMCUC010000025.1 GCA_945878875.1 Rhizobium sp. Q54 | reverse complement strand
CCAGCTCCTCCAGCAGGCGCGGCGCGCCCTCAGTCAGCGCCGCCTCGATAGCGGCCGAATCGCCGGGGCCTTGCGTGACGCAAATACGATGGTGCCGCTTGGCCGATTCGGTAAACGCGCAGCCCAATATTTCCAAATCCTGCGCGAGGCGCGAGCCGCCCTTGTCCTTGGGCGCAAGCGCGATCAGGCACGCGCCGGGCTTCAGCGCCCTGAGCGCCAGCGCGAGGGCATAGCGCCGCTCCACCGTGCCCGCAGGCGCAAGCATGGCCAAACCGTTCAGCGAGCCCGCAGGCGCCTCCGACAGGCATTGCGCGCCGGGGCTAAGCGGCGAGAATTGCGCGGCGCCGGAATAGGCGCCCACCAGCGCCTCCATCGGCGCGCCGTAAACGTTTTCAAACTCGATCTCGATCATGATCCCCGGCGCTTCAATTGGTGAATTGCATATTGCAGCAGCTCTGCTTGCCGCTTGATTTTGAAAGGCGCCAATCGCGTCATGGTCGCGAAGGCGGCCATCCACGGCAAGCCACAAGCTCAAACCCTGCCGTGGATCCCGGCCTTCGCCGGGATGACGCATTAAGGGCATGATGGTGAAACACGCCCGCAGCCTCGTGTCTACGCTGATCGTCATAAACCGCATTCGGCGCTATATTGCAGCATAAACCGGCGGACGCCCCGCCATATGGAACAGGATTATGGCTGACGAGCCCTTTAAACACGGCCCCGATTCGCGCCCAAGCCCAGAGACCCCGCGCAGCGAGCCCGAAATCCTGCCGCCGACGCGCCCGGGCTCCCCTTTGGGCGACGAGGGGCCGGGCGCCGGGGACCGCGCATGGAGCAGCTACGGATTCCAGCGCATCGAAATGCGCCGTATCAGCCCGCTGCGCCTGTTCATATGGGCGCTGATCGCGTTGAGCCTGCTCGTGCTGATCGCCGGAACCATGCTGATCGCGCTCCCCATCATCGCCGGTCTCGCCGCGCTATCGTTCGGCGCGGCGTGGCTGCGGCGGGTTTTGCGGCGTTAGGGTCTCTTTGGACCGCGGGCTTCCAGCCCGCATGGGGGCCGGCAGAAAAGAACGCCAGCGGCACTGCGGCTGACAAGAATGCGGGCAGGAAACCCGCGGCCCAAAACAAACCGCCAGCCTCGGGTGCGCGCCGGCGCGTTCTTATGTCCGTTTAGTCGCCGAGGAACAGGCAGAAAACTCGGTGCCCGCCCGCCACGTGCGTCGTGAGCGACCCCTTATGAAGCTTGGCGATTTCGGCTGCGATATAAAGACCCATCCCCGAACCGCTGATCTTCGGGCTGGCGCCCCGCACCCGGCGGGCGAAGATATCGACCCCGTCGCTCCATGTGGGATCAGTCTCCTCGTTGGAGATGTTGAACACGACGCCCATGCGCGCTTCATCTTCATAAATTTCGACCAGCACTTCTGAATCAGCCAATCCATAGCGCAGCGCGTTGTCGAACAAATTGCGCAGAGCAATGCGCATGAGAATTGGATCAACCGTAATGAAAAGGGGGGCGTTAGCCGCCACTATCCTAATTCGCTTGCGGTCGGGACTGTTGAAATCGAGCGCAACGATTTCAGCTATAGCGACGGGTTCGCAGCGCGCCGGGTAGAACTTTTGCTGACGCTCCAGGATGGTGGCCGCAATAAGAGCATTTGAGAGCGCTGTGCTGACGTTTTCGATGACGCTCTGGGCGCGCAAGACGGCCTCCAGGTGACGTGGCGCTTTATCGACAGCCAGTTCGTGCGTAATAGACTGGAGAGCGGCGGAGGCGTTGTTGAGCGGCTGGCGCACTTCGTGCGTAAGGACTTCGATCAACGCCTTTTGTTCTTCGGAGACGCGCTGGATTTCGAGTTCACGCTTTTCGGCTTGCTCGCGTCCTGCAGCTTCCCGCGCGATCTGCGCTACGGAAAGCATTTGCGACCGATGCATTTTCTCGAACACCATGATGATGAAGCCGAGGTGGGCGGCCACTGCGGTAACTATGATACCGGTCGATCCCGATAGATAAATTGTTTGCGTATTCATGAAAATACCGGTTGGCCCGTAGATCATTGATACGCCGCGAAAGAGGCTAACAAGAACATAGATAAAGGTAGACAGCATGACGAGGATGCTGCCGAATGTGACGCCCCATTCCTTGTTGCGTAGGATAGCCACGAGCATCATTATGGCGAGGATGGAGAACAGGAAAGAATTTGCTGCGAGAAGGCTTGGACTGTCCACATTGGGATAGATTGCGAGCCTGATTGCGATGAGGCCTGCAGCGCAGCCGAAAGCGTAGCGCTGAATACTTTGAACAAATTCTTGCTGTGCCACCGCGACAAGCCGCAAGTATATCATCAGCCATGAAAACAGTGGAAAAGCGATAAGGTGGATTATGCTCCGATTTTCGGGGTCATTATAAAAAAGGGTAAGGCTCGCCAAGGCGACGATATCCGACAAGAACCAGTATTTCAGGCTCCTCTTGCCCGTTAGCAGCCACAAGGCGGCGATCGTGGATGCAACCGCGAGCAGCAACCAGAAGTGCACCATCCAAACTTGATTATACACGCACGCCTCACCCTGATTGAGCTAGTCGATGCTTACCTGGCCGGTGATGGAGTAACCAATGGCGTGCAATGTGCGAATAGGCGCCGGCCTTTGGGTGGCTTGCTCAATCTTCTTGCGCAGCCGAAAAACCGCTGCGTCAAGATTACGCGACGAACCTGTTTCCTGTATGCTCACGTTTGCACTGAGGCTCATGCGATCTATGCCGCCCTCGCCAGCCTCCGCGAGAAGTTGAAGCATCCGCAATTCCAGGGCCGTCAATTGCGCAGCAAGGCCGTTGGAGCACTTTAACTCGGAGGCGCGCACGCTGAGCGTCCACGAGGTTTGCCCGCCATCTCCTGTTGTGATCCGGCGGCTTACCGTCTTGATGGCCTGCAGTACCTGATCGAAACGGACGGGCTTGTTGAGAAACATGTCGGCGCCGGCGGAAAGCCCTGAATTGAAGGCGTCGGGCCCCATACGTCCACTGATGATGATGATGCCGGCGCGGGACTTGGCTCGAAGCAATATGATGAGATCGACGCCGTCGATGCCGGGAAGGCCGAGGTCGATCAGAAAAAAATCATATCTATCTGCGGTCCCGTCGCGGATGAAATCCGCCCCAGAGGTAAACAAATCGACGTCAAAACCCTGAGAGCGCAAGAAATCAGCGAGAAATTCGCCATAATCCTTATCGTCGTCGATGATGCACAGGCGTTGCGTGTCGGCAGCCATGGTACGAAATACATTCCACTGGTGAGATCTGTTTTCTGTTTGATTGATCAGACTGAAAATTGCAAGTTTCAAGGCTTGACTTTGGTCCTCTTGCCGATGGCGACAGCGTCAATGCCGCAACGAAAGAGGAGGTAATCTCTAGGTTTGGAAGGCTCCGGAGCGTCTAGATTTTGACAGATTGACATAAAATTATGATAATCTAATATCATATATGATTATTAATGTGAAATAGTCCTTCGATTCGGCGGTCTGGTCTGAACCTTGTCCCAGGAAGTCCCGAGCAGCCTTAACAACAGGAATGCATAAGATGCTGATTGGCTATTGCCGTTCTTCGCCCACCGAGAAGTTGGATCCGCTTGGCCTTGACGGCAGCGGGGTCCAGAATCAGGAGCGTGTCCTTAGAGCCGCCGGGTGCATCAAATTCTTCACCGACACGAGCGAAACCTCGCGCAAACGCAGCGAGAAGGAGACCGCGCTGAGCTTCATGCGCGAGGGCGACGTGCTGGTCGTGACCAGCATCGACCGGATCGCCAAGTCCGCAGGAGAATTGATGGACGTGATCGAGCAATTGGCTGATCACGGCGCGTCCTTGCGTGTTCTGATGTTTGGCGGTTCTGTTTTCGAAACGTCCAAGCCGGAGTCGAGACGGACCATTGAAATCCTGTCGGCCACCGCAGACTGGGAATTTGCTATTTTAAACGAGCGACCGAAGTCGACGAAAAACATGCCCGCGTCGAAGGAATATCGCGGCGGACGCTGGTCGACGATGTAGGCGGCGCGCCTTTGGGCAAGGACGGACCGGGCGCCGGGGACCGCGCATGGACCAGCTGCGGATTCCATCGCATCGAAACGCGCCGAATCAGCCAGCTGTTGTTTGGATAGGCCTGGCTGCGACGGCAAGGTCTCTTTGGACCGCGGGTTTCCAGCCCGCATGGGGCGCCGGGAAGAATAGGCGTCACGGCTGATTGCGCACAGTCGCCGGCATAAAAAGGTGCGGGCTGGAAGCCCGCCGTCCGAAGGTGGCGCTTCTGCAAGACGCATCGCTGCAAGACAAAACGCACATGCTGAGGCCGTCATGGACGGGCTTGACCCGTCCATTCAGGCAAACGGCGCAAGCCGTGGCTTTATGCTGTCAGCCGCGAGGCTCACGTCGGCGTGGGTTGCCGGGACGGATCCCCGGATCAAGTCCAGGGACGGCCATGACGCGTTGGAATCATGGTCGATGAAACAGCGAGCGCCACTGGCGCAACAGCCATGAAGGCTAAAAGCCCAAGTGCCAAAGCGAGCAAAGAACTGAACAAAGATTCTATCGGAAAGTTTTGGTGGAGCCAGACGGAATCGAACCGACGACCTCTTCAATGCCATTGAAGCGCTCTCCCAACTGAGCTATGGCCCCACTTTTCAGCTCGGGAACACGTTCCAGAGCCGAAGAAATTGGTCGGTCCTTTTGGGGAGGACCGCCTGTGTCGCTGTGCAAACAGCGCAACGGAGGGTCGTATAGACGGAACGCAGCCGCTGCACAACCCGTAATCGCGGCATAATCGCGCGATCCTTGCGATGAGCGCGAAAAGCCTTTCGCGATCAGCTTTCCTCGTCGTCCTCGATGTCGCCGTCGATGAGGGCGGAGACGTCGTCGGGATCCTCTTCCTCTTCTTCAAGGAAAGTTTCGTCGGCGGCGCCGTCGTCCTCAATCTCGATGTCATCGGCGACTACGGCCTCCTTGCCCTCGCCGTCGGCTTCTTCAAGCGACACGAGTTCGGGGCCGGCCGAATCAAGCTCCGGCTCGTCGTCGGCGACAGCCGCCCGCGCAGGCGCGCGGGTGATGGCGGCGGCCACAAACGTTGCGCCGCATTTGGGGCACAAGATCGGCGACTTGTTAAGGTCGAAAAATTTCGCAGCGCAGCTCTGACACTGCCTTTTGCTGCCGAGGTCGGGTTTGGCCACGTCCATCTTCCCTGTGGCGTAAATGATCTGTTCAGCCCGCGACGCGCCCGTCCGGCCCTAATTGCGGATTCCGGTTAGTGCCGGGCAGCGCCCCTGTCAAATGGGAAATCGCAAAAACGCTGTCGTAATGACACGGCGCGGGGGAGCGTGGTACGAGCGCCTCATCTTTTATTCGCTCTTTTCATAGCGAGGACCCATGCAAGCAGGACCCACGCAGGCTGATCGCACAGGCGCCCCCTCTCCGGCTGGCCACGGCCCCGCGCAGCCTCTGGGAGCGCTCGCCAGCGGCCCCCTCAGTGGACGGCTTCGCCCACCCGGCGACAAGTCGATCTCCCATCGTGCGCTCATCCTGGGCCTGCTGGCGAAGGGACGCACGATTATCGGGGGCCTGCTGGAAGGCGACGACGTGTTGCGCACCGCTGCCGCCTGCGGTGCGCTGGGCGCCCGCGTCGAACGCCTCGGTCCCGGCCATTGGCAGGTGGACGGCTGCGGCATCGGCTCGCTGCTCGCCCCCAAAGAAATTCTCGATTTTGGCAATGCGGGCACCGGCACGCGGCTCATGATGGGGCTTGTGGGCGGCCACCCGATCACCGCCACCTTTGACGGCGACGCATCGCTGCGCAAACGCCCGATGCGGCGCATTCTCGATCCGCTCTCCCTGATGGGCGTGCAAATCGTCTCGCAGGCGGAGGGCGGGCGCTGCCCGATCACAATCACGGGCTCGGCGGAGCCTGCCCCCATCGAATACCGCACGCCTGTGCCCTCCGCGCAGCTGAAATCCGCGATCCTGCTGGCGGGCCTGAACTCTCCGGGGAGAACGGTTGTAATCGAGACGGAAGCATCGCGCGACCATACCGAGAAAATGCTGGCGTATTTTGGCGCGCGAATCAGCAGCGTTCCCGATGGTCCGCACGGTCGGCGAATCACTCTGGAAGGGCGCCCCGAACTGAAGGCGCGCGACGTGATCGTGCCCGCGGACCCCTCTTCGGGTTCGTTCGCGCTGGTGGCGGCGTTGATTGTGCCCGGCTCCGACGTGACGATTGAGGGCATGATGATGAACCCGCTGCGAATCGGACTCATCACGACCCTGCTGGAAATGGGCGCCGACATTCAGCTCCTCAACGCGCGCATAGAGGGCGGCGAGGACGTGGCTGATCTGCGGGTGCGCTACAGCGCGCTGAAGGGCGTCGACGTACCTGCCGCCCGTGCGCCCGCCATGATCGACGAATATCCGGTGCTGGCGGTGGCGGCGGCGTTCGCCTCCGGCGAAACGCGGATGAATGGCTTGTCGGAATTGCGGGTGAAGGAATCAGACCGGCTCGCCGCCGTCTCGGCAGGGCTGGAGGCGACAGGGATCTCCCATCGCATCGAGGGCGACGATCTGATCGTGGTCGGCGCGCCCACAGTTCGCGGCGGTGGCATGGTCGCCACGCATCTCGATCACCGGATCGCCATGAGCTTTCTGGTGCTGGGCATGGCCTCGCAGCAGAGCGTGCATGTGGACGACGCCGCGATGATCGCGACCAGCTATCCAAGCTTCCGCGCGCAGATGGAGGCTTTGGGGGCGACGTTTGTCGATTGAGCCATCTACGTCATGGCGGCTACTGCCGCCATCCACGGCAGTCCGCACGCTCGCGGCTTGCCGTGGGTCTATCTCCCGGCATTCGCCGGGATGACGCGCACAGAGGTGGAGGCTAGCCCCCTACCCCTCCAGAACCTGCTTCGACTCAACCGTCGAATCAGCGCGCAGGCGGTAGACAACCGGAATGCCCGTCGCCAGCTCGATGTGGGGGATCGTCTCGGGCGTGGCGCGCTCCAGCACCATCAGCAAAGCGCGCAATGAGTTTCCGTGCGCCACAACAGCCGTGCGCTCGCCGCGCAGCACGCAGGGCAGGATGTCCTGGCAATAATAGGGCAGCACGCGGGCTAGCGTGTCGCGCAGGCTTTCGCCGCCGGGCGGGGGAATGTAGTAGGAGCGGCGCCAGATCATCACCTGCTCGTCGCCCCATTTCACCGCGGCTTCGGCCTTGTTGAGGCCCGACAGATCGCCGTAATCGCGCTCGTTGAGCTGCTTGTCCCGCACCACGTCAAGATGCGATTGACCAAGCTCTTCCAGCACCAGCTTCGTGGTGTTCTGGGCGCGCGTCAGCGCAGAGGTGAATACTTTGTCGAAGCCAACGCCAATCGCCTTCAGGCGTTGCCCGGCGGCGCGCGCTTCCTGAATCCCAACCGGCGTCAAATCAGGGTCTTTCCAGCCAGTGAACAAATTCTTCAGGTTCCAGTCGCTCTGGCCATGGCGGATGAGAACTAAAGTGCGGTCCATTCAGGCGGCTCCATTTATGGTTGGATTGGCTTAGAGATCTGCGAGGCCGAGCACGTCGGCCATGGAATATTGCCCCGGCTTGCGGCCATGGCCCCAGAGGGCGGCGCGCACGGCGCCGCGGGCGAAAATGCTGCGGTCCTCGGCGCGATGGCTGAGAATCAGCCGCTCGCCCGGCCCCGCAAAAATGGCGTCGTGATCGCCAACCACCGTGCCGCCGCGCAAAGCCGCAAAGCCGATGTCGCCCTCGCGCCGGGCGCCGGTGTGGCCGTCTCGCGAGCGCACCGATTGTTCGGCCAGCGACACGCCGCGACCCTCCGCCGCAGCCTCGCCAAGCATCAGCGCCGTGCCCGAAGGCGCGTCGACCTTCATGCGATGGTGCATCTCAACAATCTCGATGTCGTAATCAACGCCAAGCGTGGCGGCGACCTTGCGCACGAGGCCTGCCAGCAGATTAACGCCAAGGCTCATATTGCCCGAGCGCACGATCACCGCATGGCGGCCCGCCGCCTCCAGCGCCGCCAGATGGGCCTCGCCAATGCCGGTGGTGCCTATCACGTGAACGATGCGGGCTTGGGCGGCGATTCCAGCCAGCGCGATCGTGGTGTCGGGCGTGGTGAAGTCGATCAGGCCGTCGGCTTTGGCGAGCACGCTCAAGGGATCGTCGGAGACCAGCACGCCGCAGGCGCCAATTCCCGCCAGCTCGCCCGCGTCCAGCCCCAAAGCGCTGGAGCCGGGACGCTCAAGCGCGCCCGCGAGAATAGCTCCCTCCGAGGCGTGGATCGCCTGCACGAGCATGCGCCCCATTCGGCCCGCCGCTCCGGCGACGACGAGACGCATCTGGCTTTTGGACGATTCCACCGGCGGCTCCACTTTCGGTTGCGGCAATCATGCGCGTCTATAGCCGCCGCAGGCGGGGCTTGCCAAGGAGGCCCTATTCAGCGCCCTCGACGATCACGATGTCGCCCTGCGCCGCGCTCAGGCGATATTGGGCGGCGTCCTGATATTCGGGCGAGTTGAAACAGGCCAGAGCCTGCTCGTAGCTTTCGAACTCGATCAGCACCTGACGCGAGCGGATATTGCCCTGAAGCGCGGAATGGCGCCCGCCGCGCACCAGAAATTTGGCGCCATACTTGACGAAAGCAGGAGCGCTGCCGGCGAGGTATTTCTTGTAGGTCTCGGGGTCCGTGACGTCGTTCTGCGCAATCCAATAGCCTTTGGGCATGCTTGTCTCCTCATGTGACGTCTGCTTTGTCTTGAAGCTGTGATAATCATCCGCCAACGTGCTGCCTAGTAGACTCTGCGTGCGGCGAGAAATTTTAACGGGGATGACATGCTGAGACGAATGGCGGTCGCTGCTATCCTTCTGTCGAGCGTGGCGCTGCATCCGGCGCTGGCGCAACAGGGCGCGCGCGCGTTCCACTTCGCAGCCTTCGGCGACATGCCCTACAATGTCCCTGACGATTACGAGAAAGTAGACCGGCTGATCGCTCGCATAAACGCCGACAGGCCGGCGTTTTCGATCCATGTCGGCGACATGATTTCGGGCGGCGTGCCCTGCTCCAACGAGATTCTGGAGCTCTCGGCCCGCCAGCTTGAGGCGGTGGAGGCGCCGCTCGTCTACACGCCCGGCGATAACGAGTGGACCGATTGTCACCGTGCGCGCGGCGGCGGGTTCGATCCGCTTGAGCGACTGGCCAAAGTGCGCGCGCTTATGTTCCCAAAGCCCGGACAGAGTCTGGGCAAAACGCAGATTAGCGTTGAATCGCAGGGTCTCCTGATGAAAGAGCGCTTTGCGCCTTACGTCGAGAACGTGCGCTTTTCAAAGAACGACGTGCAATTTGCGACGCTGCATGTGGTGGGCTCAAACAACAATCTGGACGAGAAGCGACCCGGCGCAGCGGAAGAATTCCGCGCCCGCGACGCGGCCAACGCCGTATGGATCGAGCATGCATTCAAAGCTGCGCGCAACGAGGATTCAAGGGCAGTCGTGCTGGCGTGGCAGGCCAATGTGCATCATCGGGGCCGCAAGGTTGAGGAGTACTCGCCCGCATTCGCGCAAACGATCACAAGCGTCGCCAGCTACGCCAAAGATTTCGGCAAACCGGTGCTGGTGATCTACGGCGATTATCATTTCTTCGAGGTTGCGCGCTTCCTCGACATGGACGGCAAGCCCGCGCCGCATGTTACGCGCTTGCAGGTCTATGGCGACAAAAGCGTCCACGCTGTGCGCGTGACCGTTGATCCCGATGCGCCGGGCGTGTTCTCGTTTGCGCCGCTGATCGCGCCCGAAAACGGATTGCCTTAAGGAAAAGTTAGCCACGTTCATAAAATGTTCATACTTGAGCGCTAGTATGAATCATCAACGAAACGCGAAAGCGGTTTGAAGATGCTGACGCCGGGCCGGATGTACGCCCGGCGTTTTGCGTTTTTGTACTGCTTTAATTAGTTCGCCTTATGCGCCCGCAATCTCGGCGAGAATCGCCAGCGCCGCGGCGCGCGGATCGGGGCTTTGCGTGATCGGGCGGCCCACCACCAGATGATTGGCGCCGTTGGCAATCGCGCGCGCCGGCGTCATCACCCGCTTCTGGTCGCCGATGTCGGCGCCTGCCGGGCGCACGCCCGGCGTCACCAGCAACATGTCGGGACCCAGCAGCGCACGCATGTCGGGCGCTTCTTCGGGCGAGAGAATCAGCCCGTGCACGCCCGCCTCGAGCGCCTGAACAGCGCGCCGGGCCACCAGCTCCTTCACGCCATAAGCATAGCCTGCAGCCGCCAAATCTGAATCGTCGTAGCTCGTCATCACGGTGACGGCGAGAATCTTCAAGTTCGATCCGCCCAAGGCGCTGCGCGCCGCCCGCATGGTTTGAGGGTAGGCGTGAACTGTGAGGAACGTCGCGCCCATTTCCGCCACCTGCGCAGTGGCGCGCGCCACCGTGTTGGGAATGTCGTGGAGTTTCAGATCGAGAAACACTTTCTTGCCGGCGCCCGCCAGCTCGCGCGCGAGCGGCAGGCCGCCAGCGTAAACCAGCTCCATGCCGATCTTGTAGAAAGAAACGCTGTCGCCAAGAACTGCCACCATCTCGCGCGCCTGCGCGACGCCGGGCAGATCAAGAGCGACGATGAGCTTGTCGCGTGCGGTCTCTGGGGTCATGACGCTCACATGTTGTTCTGATGAACGACATTGGCACAAACGGACCGACGGGTCACGGCGGGATCGGAAACGAAGATAAGGGTTACTTCCACAATACGATAAGCGATACGACCAAGCCAGCCAAGGTCACGACAAAGCCCAAAAGCAAAAACGCGTTCTTGCGGCGCTGGCTCTTGGCGAGTTCAACCATGATGGGACCGGAAGCCTTCAGGGCGTTAAACTTCTCGACCAGACCAGGAAACGCCACATCCTCAAGCTCCGCATAGATCTTTTCGCGCTCATCGCGGTTCTGGCGTGAATGAGCAATCATCCGCCGCGCTTTCACCAATTGGGCATTGAGGGCAGGAAACTCCGGATATGTTTTGAGGATCACCTCATATCCAAGATGACGCACCATCGCTTCGCATTCGCCAGCGATAATCGACGAGCCGACGTCAATCGCGTCATGCCGCGCGCGATGACAATCGAAGCATGCCTCCGCCAACAACACGGCCACGTCGTGTTCAGAGCCGGGAACCCGCGCTTTAGCCAAAGCATCGACGATACGACGGCCAGCGTAACGAAGTTCGTTTATGGAGGGGATGACCGCTTTGCCGGAAACTTGTTCGGCTAGCTTGATGTCTTTTTCTACCTTGTTCCATTCCGCGCAAATTTGTTCAAAAAGATTTATATGCTGTTCTGAAAAATTCATTTCACGTCTCGTGAAGAGACGAAGCGTCAATGATGACTGGCGCTCTGCTTACGGGCGCAGGCTTCCAGGTAACGCATCGACACGTCGGCCTGTTGCGACAATTTCTTTTGCGCGTCCTCGTCGATGATCCAGCCGTTCTGAATCGAGCCATTACCGCGCGTAATTTGCACCACAACGCCATCGGCGACAGCGGCGAGATCATCATGATAATCGGCGAGCGTAAGGTGGCGGCGAAGATCGGTCAAAAAATCAAACATAACGTCTCCAAATGGAGCGCGGGTAACACACACGCGAAGTCTACTCAAGCTCACAATACGAATCGCTTCTAATCAACAAGTTAACGAAGAAGCGACTCGCTGTCATCCCTCACCGCCGCTTGCGCGGCTCGCCGATGCGGCGCAGCAGGTCCATGGCCGGGCGCATGGTGCGCGCGGCACGTACGCGGGCCGCGCGGCGTTCGATATCGAGGCGGACGCGGTCCCGGGCGAGGCGTATCTCAGTCTCTATCCGGTCGCAGGTCTCCAGAAACTCGTCCTTGACGCGGCCAGAGCCAGCCCGGAACTTCACCATCATCGCTTTGGCCCGATTGACCTTGCACGCAGCCGGGCCGTCGAGCGGACGATAACACCAGACGCGGGCGGGCGGCAGGTTCAGCCAGACGGGCTGCGAGGCTTCGGCGGAGAAATGCGGGATTGTCTCTTCGCCGGGCTTGCGGCGCGGGATCGGTGACGTCACGCCGTAGGTGAATTGCACCAGCACGCCGTTGGGGCCAAGAAGATCGAAAGCGTCGGACAGCAGCGTCAGACGGTCACAATCGGGCCGGTTGAGCAGCGGCAGGCTGGAGACGATGGCGGCGGCTGGCGCCTCCAGCACGCCTTTGAGCGTGGTCGCCAGATCATAGGCGTCACCCTGAATGACGCGAACGCCGGGAAAACGACGTTCAAGCAATCTGCAAAAAGCGGGATCGTATTCGACAAGGATCAGCCGTTCTGGCGCGAGCCCGCGCTGCAAAAGCGCCTGCGTCACAGGTCCGGTTCCCGGCCCAAGCTCGACCACGGGCCCGGGCGCGTCTACATTGATGCATCGCGCCATCGCGCGCGCCAGAAAGCGCCCCGAGGGGGAGACTGCGCCGGTTGCGCCGGGATTTTCAAACCACGCCTTAATGAAGCGCGCCTCGTCAGCAAACCGCTGATGAAACGCGCCATTGGCGCGCGAGCGGCCTGAGCCCTCGGGAGGATCTATTTGCGTACGCACAAAACCTCATCCGCGTGGTGACGCTTCTGCCCTTGTTTTGAATAAGTCGCCGACTTCCGCCTCCGCGTCAAGAAAGCGGAAGGATTATCGTCAGCGGCCGCACCCGAGGTTTTGAAACTGCGAGCCGCCGCTCTATATCACGCCCATGCTTGAACTTGCTCCCGGGCTTTTGCATCTGCCCGAATTCTTTTCACGCGAGGCGCAGGAGCGTCTGGTGTCCGATTTGCGCGCGATTGTCGCCGCAGCGCCGCTGTTCGTCCCGCGCATGCCGCGCACCGGCAAGGCTTTTTCCGTGCGCATGACCAATTGCGGATCGCTGGGCTGGGTGTCGGACGCCGCGCGTGGCTATCGCTACCAGCCAACCCATCCCGAGACGGACGCGCCCTGGCCCGCCATCCCCGGGCTGGCGCTGGAAGCGTGGGCCTCGGGCGGCTACGTCCACGCGCCCGAGGCCTGCCTCGTTAACTTCTATGACGCGAGCGCCAAAATGGGCCTGCATCAGGATCGCGACGAAGAGGCTTTGGAGGCTCCCGTGGTCTCGATTTCGCTGGGGGATTCCTGCCTGTTTCGTTTTGGAGGAGAAGTTCGCTCCGGCCCCACGCGCTCGGTGCGTCTGCATTCGGGCGACGTGGTGCTGATCGGCGGCGCCTCAAGGCTGGCGTTCCATGGCGTCGATAAAATCTATGGCGGCACGTCTACGCTGCTGTCGCAGGGCGGACGCATCAATTTGACCTTGCGGCGGGTGACGAAGGTTTGAGCCTGCCACATCATCCCGGGATTGCCGGAATCCACGGCAGACTATGACCCCGCAGCTTATCGTGGGTCTCGGCCGTCGCCGGGATGACGCGTGTTTTGCATTGAGCTTTACGAGACAGGCAGCCCCTAAGCCCCCGGCGGATAGGCCGGCATCGACCAATCGCGGGCTATCGCCATAGCGCGCAGCGTGAAGCCTGCAGCCACCCCGGCAAGAGCGGCCAGAGCGGCCTCGTGGCCCAATTGCTCCAGCCCGACATAGACGCCAGCGCCCAACGCCGCGGCGGTGACATAGATTTCACGGCGCAAGACGAGCGGTATCTCGCCTGCCAGCACGTCGCGCACGATTCCGCCAAAAGTTGCGGTCAATGCCCCCAGCACGATCGCGGTGACGGGATGGGCGGAGGCCAGAAGCGCCGTCTGCGCGCCGCTGACGGCGAAAATCGCCAGCCCGAGCCCGTCCGCCCACATCAGCATGCGGAATGCGCCTTTGCGCGTGGGAGTGTAGCTGCGGCCAATCGCAAAGGTCGCAAAGCCGACGATGATGCAGATCGCTGGCGCGGTCGGATCGGCGATCCATGTTGCAGGGCGTCCCAGCAGCACTTCGCGCAAGGTTCCCCCGCCCACGCCCGTCACCGTCGCCAGCAAGGCGAAACCCAAGGGGTCCATGCCTTTACGCGCAGCCGTCAGAGCGCCGGTGAGCGCAAAAACCGCTACGCCAAGCCATTCCAGATAGATCGGGAAATACCCGCTCAACCGCCGTTGGCGGGCGCATCCTCGCCGCTCACAAGCCTGGGGCCGCCACGCGACACGCCCACTTTGGCGGGGCGCAGGCAACGCTCGCCAATAGCAAAGCCCGATTCCACCACCTGCAACACCGTATTGGCGGGAACGCTGGGATCAGGGATTTCGAACAGGGCTTCGTGCATATTGGGATCAAACTTCTGGCCCTGCGGCTCCAGCTTGCGCACGCCGTAACGATTGAGCCGCGACAGGAAATCGCGTTCGGTCAGCTCCAGCCCCTCAACCAGCGTCTTGACCGCGTCGATCTCGCGCGCGTCCGCGGGCACGCTCTCGACGGCGCGGCGCAGATTGTCGGAAAAGCCCACCATGTCGGCGGCGAATTTGGTCACGCCGTAAACCTTGGCGTCGGCGATCTCGCGCTCGGTGCGGCGGCGCAGGTTCTCCATATCGGCCAGCGTGCGCAAAGCGCGATCCTTCAGCTCGGCATTTTCCGCATTGAGCTTTTCAAGCACGGCAAACGGATTTTGCGCCTGATCCTGCCCATCAACGGTCTCGCCTGAAAAGCCCTGCGGGGTGGATTCGAATGATTGCTCGTGCTGGTCTTTGTTGTCAGTCATCATGATCTCATCAACAGAATGTGCGCACATGGGCGCAAAGCTAGCCTCGATATCAGGTTGCGAGCGGCAAAAATCAAGCTTGCAGCTCTTTAATCGCCCTTCGCCATATCAGCCGCCCTCGGCGACCTTGCGGCGGGCGGGCGGTTTTGCAGTCTCTTTTGGGGCGAATGCATCGGTCAACGCGCGGCGAATCGCAGCCTGGCGTGCAGCGTTCGTCACCTTCAATCCCGTCAAATCGGTGACGTAGAAACTGTCCACCGCCTTTTCGCCAAAGGTGACGATGTGGGCGGAGCCGATGTTGAGGTTCAGCCGCGACAGCGTCGAGGTGAGGTCAAACAGCAGGCCGGGACGATCAAGGCCCGACACTTCGAGGACGGTGTATTGCGACGACAGATTGTTGTCGATGGCCACGTTTGGCGCCAGATCGAACGTCTTCTCGCGCTCTCGCGCGCCCCCCGCCTTCTCGGCCACGGCGTCGGTGAGACGGATCTCACCGCGCAGGGCTTTCTCGATGACTTTGGCCACGCGCTCGGCGCGTCGCATCTCATCCTCGTCAAGATCAAACGCGCGTCCGATCGAAATCGTGTCGAGCGCCAGCCCGTCGGTGGTGGTGAAAATCTGCGCATCGACGATGTTGGCGCCAGCCGTAGCGCAGGCGCCGGCGATGATCGAGAGCAGGCGCGGATGATCGGGCGCCACCACGGTCAGCTCGGTGATTCCCGCAAAAGAATCAGTCGAAACTTCCGTCGCCAGTGAGCGCATTTCCTTTTCGCACACACGCAAAAGCTCGGCGTGCCTGATCTTGTGCGGCAGATCGACCTTCAGCCAATAGGCCTGATAATGACGCGCCGCATAGGCGTCAAAATCAGGATCGGACCAGAGCGGCAAAGCGCGGCGCAATTCGTCCTGCGCGTAAGCCACCCGCTGCTTGCGGTCGATGGCCGAATGGCCTCCCGACAGAACAAGCTCGGTCTCCCAATAGAGCGTGCGCAGCAATTGGCCCTTCCAGCCGTTCCAGACGCCGGGGCCAACGGCGCGAATATCGCACACGGTGAGCACCAGCAGCAGGCGCAGGCGCTCCAGCGTCTGCACGGTTCGTGCAAATGATTCGATGGTGACGCGATCCGACAGATCGCGGCTTTGCGCCACGTTCGACATCACCAGATGATTGTCGATCAGCCAGACGATGGTCTCGGTGTCGCTTTTGGACAGGCCAAGACGTGGGCATAATTTGCGCGCTATCTCGGCCCCCACCACGGAATGATCTTCCGGGCGCCCCTTGCCCACATCATGCAGGAACAGCGCTACGTAAAGCGCCACGCGCTTGACGATGGAGGGCATGACTTCGCTGGCGACGGGATGGTCTTCGGCCAGCCGCCCGGAATCGATGTTGGCGAGTATGCCGATGGCGCGCAGCAGGTGCTCATCCACGGTGTAGTGATGATACATATTGAACTGCATCATCGCGACAATGCGGCCAAAATCCGGGATGAAGCGGCCCAGAACGCCAGCCTCGTTCATCATCCGCAAAATCGTCTCGGGCGAATTGCGCGACGAAACGATTTCTAAAAACAGCTTGTTGGCGAGGAGATTGTTGCGCAGCTTCTCGTCCACGCGCTTCAGCGACAACGTGACAAGCCGCACGGCGTCGGGATGGACCGCCAGCCCGTGCTTGTCGGCAAGCCAGAACAATCGCAGCAGGTTGACAGGATCACGCTCGAACACGTCTTGCGCGGCCACCGTCACGCGATCATGCTCGACCGTGAACGCGTCGCTTTCCAGCTTCACGCCGGAGCGACGGCGCAGGCGGCCTACAAAACGGTTGAGCATGGCGCGCGGCTTGGCCTGTTTTTCCTCAAGCGCCGCACACACGATGGCGGTGAGATCGCCGACGTCTTTGGCGACGAGAAAATAATGCTTCATGAAACGCTCGACAGCCGACAGGCCTGCATGGGCGACGTAGCCCAGCCGCTGCGCGATCTGGCGTTGCTGGTCGAACGTCAAACGCTCTTCGGAACGCCCGGTCAGGAAATGCAGGTGCGAGCGCACGGTCCAGAGGAATTCCTCGCACTTGCGGAAGGTGCGAAATTCGCGCTGCGTGAACAGGCCCGCCTTCACAAGATCTTCAGCCTGCCGCACCTGATA
Source organism: Rhizobium sp. Q54 (assembly GCA_945878875.1). Classification (GTDB taxonomy): domain Bacteria; phylum Pseudomonadota; class Alphaproteobacteria; order Rhizobiales; family Beijerinckiaceae; genus Terripilifer. Next base: position 21,850 of record CAMCUC010000025.1, on the reverse strand, counting down.
GACGTATTTTGAAATCCAGAACAACGTGTTCAGATCGCGCAAGCCGCCCTTGCCCTCTTTGACGTTGGGCTCGACGAGATAGCGCGAGGCGCCGGCGCGCGCGATGCGGGCATCGCGTTCGGCAAGTTTTGCGGCGACGAATTCGCGCGCCGTGGTGCGCACGATCTCGGTCTCGAAACGGGTGCGCATTTCCTCAAACAGAATTTCGTCGCCCAGAATAAACCGCGCCTCAAGGATCGACGTGCGGATGGTGACGTCGTCGCGCGCCTGACGCAGGCATTCGTCCACCGAACGCGTGGCGTGGCCGACCTGCTGGCGCAAATCCCACAACACATAGAGCATCGCCTCGATGACGCTCTCGCTCCAGGCGGTCTGCTTGTAGGGCAGCAGGAAAAGCAGGTCGATGTCGGAGCCCGGCGCAAGCGTGCCGCGCCCATAACCGCCCACCGCAGCAATCGCGAGCCGCTCGGCGGAAGAGGGATTTTCAGCCGGATACATATGCGTGACGACGAAGGAATAGATCGCGCGGATCAATTCGTCTTCGAGCCATGACAGGCTGGTCACGCACGCAAGCCCGTCGGCATTGCCCTCAAGCGCAATGCGGGCTTTGTCGCGACCGTCCGCCAAAGCGGCGCGAAGCTCCTCGACCACAACCTGACGCAAGCCCAGCCTGTCATCGCCAAAGCTGGCGGCGTGCGCGTCTATGCGCGCCTGCAAGGCAGCAGAATCAAGGATCGCGACGCGGGCGGCCAAGCGAGATTTGGCGCGGCGCGGCGCGGCTGGCGGGGGGGCGGGGTCAGATGCAAGATTGGCTGCAAAAGTCATGAGTTACATCTAGCACATTTGAGCGAGGCGGATGCGCGCGAGGACGCGCGCGGTCCATGGATTAAGCCCGCCTAAAGCTTTGACTCAATCGAGTCCCACAACGCGGCGGCAAGGTCGGGTCCGCCGAGCCGCTGGATGGCGCGCAGGCCCGTGGGCGAGGTGACGTTGATCTCTGTCAGATGGCCGTCGATGACGTCGATTCCAACGAAAATCAACCCGCGTTTTTGCAATTCCGGCCCGATTGCATAGCAAATCTCGCGCTCGCGCGGCGTCAGATCGGTTTCGCGCGCAGCCCCGCCGCGCACCATGTTGGAGCGGATGTCGTTTTCCGCCGGAACGCGATTGACGGCGCCCATGGCTTTTCCGTCCACGAGGATAATGCGCTTGTCGCCCTCGCTGACGCGCGGCAGGAATTGCTGCACCACCCAGGCCTCGCGGAAGGTGGCCGAGAACAAATCGAACAGCGAACCAAAATTGGGATCTTTCACCGCGACCTTGAACACCGCCGCGCCGCCGTTGCCGTAAAGCGGCTTCATCACCACGTCGCCATGCTGCTTGCGGAACGCCTCGATCTCTGACCTGTCGCGGGTAATCAGGGTGGCGGGCATCAGCTCGGGATATTCCATCACGAACAGCTTTTCGGGCGCGTCGCGCACGCTGGCGGGATTGTTCACCACCAGCGTTTGCGGATGGATGCGTTCCAGAAGATGGGTCGTGGTGACATAGGCAAGATCGAACGGCGGGTCCTGCCGCAGCAACACGACGTCGGTTTCCGCACCAAGATCGACGCGGCGCATCTCACCCAGCGTGAAATGATCGCCGACAACATCGCGCACTTGCAAAGGCTGCGCCTGCGCGGTGACGGCCGAGCCCGTCATCGAAAGGCGATCGGGCGTGTAATAAAGGATATTATGCCCGCGCTTCTGCGCCTCCAGCAACATCGCGAAGGTGGAATCGCCTGCGATGTTGATGGCCTCGATGGGGTCCATCTGAACGGCGATGGTCAGCGACGTTTTCAACGACATGCGATGCTCTCCGGCGGCGTCTGATTGCGGGCGCTACCCGCGTGGTGAGAACGCACGGGGAGGCGCCTGCGTCAATGCCCGTCGGCCTTTTGCTTATCCCGGATCATATCCAGCACGGGCGTGAGAATGGTCGAATAATCATCGCTCCAGACCCGGCGCGACATGACGGGCTGAAGCTGGCTCCAGGCCCCGCCGTCGAGCGCCAACGCGCCGATGTCGCCGGCATCGCGCACGAAAGCCACAACCCGGCTGCCGGAGCGGTAATCCTCGTTCATCTGCGAAACGTCGAGACGGTGAAGCGCGATCAGGCCAGCGTCTGCTGCCACCCGCGCCAGCGTCGCGCGCAAATCCATCGCCCGGTTGGAGATGTGCAGCACGATGACGCCGTTTGGCGCGAGTTTGCTCAGATAAAGCGCAACAGCTTCCCGCGTCAGCAAATGAGCCGGTATCGCGTCCGAGGAGAAGGCGTCGACAATGATCAGATCGCTGCGCTCAACTTGTCCGGCGATGGTGAGGCGCGCATCGCCCAGCACAATGGGAGCCTGCGGCGCGCAGGCGGTGAGGAAAGGGAACAATTTGGAATTGCGCGCAAGGTCCACCACCAGAGCATCAATCTCATAGAACGTCATCGCCTCGCCCTCGCGCAGATGGCAAGCGAGCGTGCCAGCCCCAAGGCCGATGGCTGCAATATGATTGAGGCGACCGCCTTGTTGCAGGCGGACCGAGCGGATCGCCTCGCCCATCGGACCATCCAGCGTGTAATAGCCGGTAGGGCGCGGGCGCTGCGTCGCGGGCGATCCATCCTCGTTGAGCACGCGGGCGAACCCGTGAACGGTTGTGCCATGCTTGAGGATACGCGTTTTACCCCCCTGCCACAGGCCTATCTTGTGCACCCCAAAGAATGAGCGATAGGCGCGCTCATCCGAGACTGAGCCGCCCGGCATGAGCGAGGCGAGCGCGGCCAGCCCCGCAAACCCTGCCGCCATCGCCGGGCGCTCGCGCAGGATCAGTATTGGCGCCGCAAGCGAGGCGATCACGGCGGCGCGCATCGCATCGCTCAGGAAACCGGAATCGGCTGCAAAATGCAGCGCGACCAGCGCGACCCCTGCAAAGAGCGAGAAACCGACAGCGGTCCGTAGTGCTTGCGGGCTCCAGGCGAAGGCGCCGGGCAGACACAGGAACGTCGCCACGATCAGGATGGGATATTCATACACGCCAGAAAAAATCGCGGGCGCGACAAGCGCTGCAAACAACCCGCCAAGCGCGCCGCCAAGCGACATGCAGACGTAGAAATCGGTCAGCGCGGAGGCGGGCGGCCTTCGTTTGTAAAGCGCGTGATGGATCGACAGGCTGGCCACAAACAGCAGCAGCAGATGCACGGCGAGCTGCATGGGAATGTTCGTGGCCGCGCCCGGAAACGAGCTCAGCGCCAGCGCCCCCGTCAGCGCATGCGCCAGAAACAGCACGCGCGGCGATACTGGCAGCCTGTCCCGGAACGCGATGATGAACGTGAGCAGGAACAAGGCCAGCGGCGCAACCCACAGCAAGGGCGCAGCGGCGATGTCAGTCGAAATGTGCGCGGTCGCCGCCACAAGCAGACCCGAGGGCACGCTGGAGAGCCCGACCCATGCGAGGCGGTCGCGCCACGCAATTGCAGCTTTAGCTTGCAGCGCAGGGTCTTTGACGCTCGCAGCGCTTCGCGCCGCCAGCGCAAGCGCCGCGCACAAGGCCAGCGCCAGCAGCAGGCCCGCAAAGCCCCACGTCCATGCGAGGCTTTGTGCGCGCAGGCCAAAGAACGGCTCGATCAAGAAAGGATAGGCGAGCAGGGCGACGAACGAACCAGCATTAGAGGCTGCATAAAGAAAGTACGGATCGTCCGCGGCACGATGGCCCGAGCGCGCAAACCATGCCTGCAACAGAGGCCCATTGCCCGCCAGCGCAAAGAACGGCAGGCCAACGGAGATCGCAAACGCGCCCACCAGCCAAAGCGCTTGCGCGCCTTCGGCAGGCGGCGCGCTCATGGTCGGCCACGCCAGCGGCAACACAATAAAGGCTGTCGCCGTCAAACACAGATGCGCGACAGCCGCCACAGACAACGAGAACAAACGCGTCAGCGCATGCGCCCAGAGATAGCCCAGCAACAGCATGATCTGGAAAAACACCATCGCCACCGACCAGACGGCGGGCGAACCGCCAAGCGAGGGCAGCATCATCTTGGTGAACATCGGCTGCACAGAAAACAGGAGCAGAGCCGATAACAAAAGCGCGCCCGCAAAGGCGGGCAGCATCAAACCCGCGCGCGCGGCGAGGAGGCGGTGGGGCAAAGCTGCTTCAGGCATCGACATGCTGCGCTCCGATCAGGTGAAGCGCTTATCGTCGATGTTGGTAAAGTCTCGCTTAAGATTTATCCCGCGCGCGCATTTGTCGCCGCAATCGCCGCCCGCACCGCCGCCTCTACGTCCATCTCGGTCGTATCAAGCATGACAGCATCGGGAGCGGCGACCAGCGGAGCCGACGAACGGCCAGAATCGCGCTCGTCGCGACGGCGGATGTCGGCCAGCACATCCGCGAAATCTACGTTCTCGCCACGGCCGCGCAATTCAAGCGCCCGGCGCTGGGCACGCGTCTCGGGGCTGGCGGTGACGAAGAGTTTTACCTGCGCATCGGGACAAATGACGGTGCCGATGTCGCGGCCATCGAGCACGGCGCCTTCGGGCCGGCTGGCGAAACGGCGTTGCCATTCCATGAGTGCCGCGCGAACCTGCGGAATGGCGGCGACGACCGAGGCCGCCTCGCCCATGTCCGCCCCGCGCAGGCGCGTTTCGTCAAAATCGCGCAAAGCCAATCCGCGTGCAGCCGCTTCCGCCTTGCCTGCATCCTCAAGGCTGGAACCATTGTCGAGCAGCACCCGGGCGGTGGCTCGATACAGCAGGCCTGTGTCGAGATGGGCTAAATTGAAATGAGCCGCCAGTCGGCGTGCGATGGTGCCCTTGCCGGAAGCGGCCGGTCCGTCGATGGCGATAATCATGGCGCCGCTTTACCCTATTGGCCGTGCGGAGCAAAGCCCGCTTTGGCCCTTTGGACCGCGCGCGGCCTTAGGCGGTCCAGATTGAGTCACGCGCCGCTGAGGTTGCCGAAGAAATCCTTCATCTTGGTCAGGAAACCTGCGGCTTCAGGATGGGTCTTGCTGGAGGATTCGGTTTCAAACTCGGCCAGCAATTCGCGTTGACGCTTGGTCAGGTTCTGCGGCGTCTCGACCACGGCCTGCAAGTACAGATCGCCAACGTCGCGCGAGCGCAGCACCGGCATGCCCTTGCCGCGCAGCTTGAACTGGCGACCCGATTGCGTTCCGTCAGGCACTTTCACGCGCGCCTCGCCGCCGTCAATGGTGCGCACAACGACTTCGTCGCCCAAAGCCGCCTGCACCATCGAGATCGGCAGGCGGCAATAAAGATCAGCCCCGTCGCGCTGGAAGAACGGATGGGCTTTCAGAGACAGGAAAATATACAGATCGCCGGATGGCCCCCCGCGCAGGCCAGCCTCGCCCTCGCCAGCCAGCCGGATGCGGGTGCCGTCCTCAACGCCGACGGGAATGTTGACCGAGAGCGTGCGCTCGCGGCTGACGCGCCCGGCGCCCGAACACGAGGCGCACGGATTGTCGATCACCTGACCGCGCCCCTGGCAGGCGGGACAGGTGCGCTCAATGGCGAAAAAGCCTTGCTGGGCGCGCACGCGGCCCTGTCCGGCGCAGGTTGCGCAGGCGCGCGGCTTTGAGCCAGCCTTGGCCCCACTGCCCGAACAGGGCTCGCAGGAAATGGAGGTCGGCACGGAAATTTGCGCCTGCTTGCCCCTGAAGGAGTCCTCCAGATTAATCTCCAGATTGTAGCGCAAATCGGCGCCGCGCTCGCGGCCATTGCCGCCGCCCTGGCGCCCACGCCCGCCGCCCATGATATTGCCGAACAGGTCTTCGAAAATATCCGACATCGACGAGCCAAACCCGTCGCCGCCGCCAAAGCCGCCCGGCCCGCCGCCGTTTTCAAACGCGGCATGGCCAAAGCGGTCATAGGCGGCCCGCTTCTGGCCGTCGGAGAGGCATTGATAGGCCTCGTTGAGTTCCTTGAACTTCACTTCGGCGGCAGAATCGCCGGGGTGTCTGTCAGGATGGCATTGCATCGCCGATTTGCGGAACGCCGCCTTCATCTCGGCCTCGGTCGCGGTGCGGGCTACGCCGAGAATTTCATAATAATCGCGTTTGGACATAAGGCGGTCCGGTTCTCTAACTTGCGGCGAAAGGGGAGCGACGAGCAATCGCCGGCCCGTGAAGCTGGCGTCAGCCTTCAACTACCCTTGCGGCCGCGTCTTTCGCAAGTGGACGCATAAAGCGGGCGGATTCGAAACGGCCCTCTCCCTTGCGGGAAAGGGCCTTTTCCGTGTCGGGCTGTTACGCGCCCTTCTTCTTGTCGGCGCCGTCGACTTCCTTGAAGTCGGCGTCGATCACGTCCTCGTCCTTTTTGGCCTGCACGCCTTCGCCGCCCTCGGCTCCGGCTGCCGCTTCCGCCTGCTGCGACTTGTACATCGCCTCACCGAGCTTCATCGAGGCCTGCGCCAGTTCATTGCTGCGGCCCTTGATGGCTTCCACGTCCTCGCCCTCAAGCGCGGTCTTGAGCGCCGTGATGGCGTCCGAGATCGCGGTCTTCTCGGCTTCGCCGACCTTGTCGCCAAATTCGGCCAGCGACTTCTCGGACGAATGCACCAGAGCCTCACCCTGATTTTTCGTGTCGACCAGCTCGCGACGCTTCTTGTCCTCGGCGGCGTTGGCCTCGGCGTCCTTCACCATTTTCTCGATGTCGGCGTCGCTCAGACCGCCGGAAGCCTGAATGCGGATCTGCTGCTCCTTGGCGGTCGCCTTGTCCTTGGCGGTGACGCTGACGATGCCGTTGGCGTCGATGTCGAAGGTCACTTCAACCTGCGGCATGCCGCGCGGCGCGGGCGGAATGCCCACGAGATCGAACTGGCCGAGCTGCTTGTTGTCGGCGGCCATTTCGCGCTCGCCCTGGAACACGCGGATCGTCACCGCGGTCTGGTTGTCCTCGGCGGTCGAGAACACCTGGCTCTTCTTGGTCGGTATGGTCGTGTTGCGGTCGATCAGGCGCGTGAACACGCCGCCCAGCGTCTCGATGCCCAGCGACAGCGGGGTCACGTCGAGAAGCAGCACGTCCTTCACGTCGCCTTGTAGAACGCCCGCCTGCACGGCGGCGCCGATGGCCACGACTTCGTCAGGGTTCACGCCCTTGTGGGGCTCCTTGCCGAAGAACGACTTCACGATCTCCTGCACCTTGGGCATGCGGGTCATGCCGCCCACCAGCACCACTTCGTCGATCTCGGCGCCGGTCAGGCCGGCGTCCTTGAGCGCCTTTTTGCAGGGCTCGATGGTGCGCTGGATCAGATCGTCGACCAGCGCCTCGAACTTCGAGCGCGTCAGCTTCAGAGCCAGATGCTTGGGACCGGAGGCGTCGGCGGTGATGTAGGGCAGGTTGATATCGGTCTGGGCCGCAGAAGACAGCTCGATCTTGGCCTTTTCAGCCGCTTCCTTGAGGCGCTGCAGGGCGAGCTTGTCCTTCTTCAGGTCAATGCCCTGCTCTTTCTTGAACTCGTCGGCCAGGAATTCCACGAGGCGCATGTCGAAGTCTTCGCCGCCGAGGAACGTGTCGCCGTTGGTGGACTTCACTTCGAACACGCCGTCGCCGATCTCGAGGATCGAGACGTCGAACGTGCCGCCGCCAAGGTCGTAGACCGCGATGGTGCCGGCGCCCTTCTTGTCGAGGCCGTAGGCGAGCGCTGCCGCCGTGGGCTCGTTGATGATGCGCAGCACTTCAAGGCCGGCGATCTTGCCCGCGTCCTTGGTGGCCTGACGCTGGGCGTCGTTGAAATAGGCGGGAACCGTAATGACGGCCTGCGTGACGGTCTGGCCCAGATAGGCCTCGGCGGTTTCCTTCATCTTTTGCAGGGTGAAGGCGGAAATCTGCGAGGGCGAATATTCCTGGTTGTCGGACTTGACCCAAGCGTCGCCATTGCCGGCCTTGACGATCTTGTAGGGAACGAGACCCATGTCTTTCTGGGTCATCGGATCGGCGAACGGGCGCCCGATCAGGCGCTTGATCGCGAAAAAAGTGCGCTCGGGATTGGTGACGGCCTGACGCTTGGCAGGCTGGCCCACAAGACGCTCGCCATCATCAGTGAAAGCGACGATGGAGGGCGTGGTGCGCGCCCCTTCCGAATTCTCGATGACCTTGGGGGTCGAGCCTTCCATCACAGCCACGCAGCTGTTGGTGGTTCCCAAGTCGATGCCGATGACCTTTGCCATATTCAATTCCTTTTCTACGCAGAACCTATGGACCCCGAAGCGGTCCGTTTGATGAGCGAGGCCAGCGCGCGGCGCGCTTGACATCTCGCCCGGTCCCCGTTGCTTCCCAAGATTGTGATCGCCGCGGCGAACCGCAAGGCTGGCCCGTATATATGCAGGCGTTTTTCTCCCGCAAGACATTGTGGGGGGCAAACAAGACAGATGGAAAGCAAAGGCGCGCCGGCCCAAAGCTGCGTGGCTTGCCCCGCGTTATCTTTAACAAGTTTATTAAGAAGCTGACGATATACTCAAGCGTAGATATAGATTTTCGCGCCAGAAGAAGCGTCCTGCGTCCAGAGTTCCAGAAAGTGTCGCGTTTATTGATGTTCATGCGCTCCAGCTACTTGAGGGTCGCCTTCGTCGTCGCAGCCCTGAAGCTTGCGGCAGGTCCGGCTATAGCTCAAGTGCAGCTTCCGGGGGCTGTCGGGGGCTCAGGCCCGCCCACCGAGCAGGGCGTGGCGGTGCGCGCGCCCCACGAATCCAGCGTCATTGGTCGCGAATTACGACTGAATGGAGAAAACGGCCGTCTGGCGTTTCAGCTAAAGGGCGCTGATTTCGTGATTTCGAAACTCGTGCTTGCGGGCGAGAAAATATCTGCGCGGGGCGAGGCCTGCCAGATCGAGGTGACTGGCGGGCCGTTCGTTTTGCGTCCCCTGCGCCGCGCTCAGGGTCTGCGCCGGTTTGAAGGCTCCATTCCCGCCTGTCCGTTCTCGGTCGAGATTCATAACGGCGCGGTCCAAATGAACGTCGGCGATTTCACCGCAAGCTCGCCAACGGGCGGCTTTTGCGAGTTCAAGGCCGCCGATTGTCGGGGATATGCCGCCGGTTTCTGGGGGCCTGCCGGCGATTCCATAAGCCCGGTCGACATTTCCCAGAACGAGCGCATCCGTGGCGTGTCCGAGAAAAACGCGCAGGCCAATTACCGCGCCCTGATGGCGGCTGCGGGCAAGGACCGCGCGCTGGTGCGGATGATCGCCTCCGAACAGGCGGGCTTTTCCTCGCGCCGCTCCGAGCGTTGCGAGGATTATGCCGGCGAGGCGCGCCATGGTTTTTGCGCCTCCCGCATCACCGAGGCATGGGCGATTGCCCTGCGAGCCCGCCAGAATCCGGCGGCGTTTGAGGCCGAGGAAGCCAGCGCGGCCAGAAAGCCTGCGCCTTCACGCGGACCCGCGATGCAATTGGGCGCGCCTGTGGGACGCTAGGGCCTATTCTTTTTTGCCCGCTTCCCAGCCAAGCATCGCGCGCTTGCGCGTCAGGCCCCAATGATAACCGGTGATAGCGCCGGACCCGCCAAGCACGCGGTGACACGGCACAACGAAGGAAACCGGATTGCGCCCGACAGCCGCGCCAATAGCGCGCGCAGCCTTTGGGCGCCCAAGTGATCTGGCGATTGCGCCATAGCTTGCGGCCCCGCCCATGGGAATGCGCAACAGGCTCTCCCACACCCGCACCTCGAAATCGCTGCCGATCAACACGATCCGCAACGGCTGATCTGGCCGCCACAGCACTTGATCAAACGCACGCCTAACGGCTGGGGCGGTGAGCGCCATGTCTTCCCGAAAACGGGCGCCGGGCCAACGGCGCATCATATCGTCCAAAGCGCCTTGCCGCCCGGCCTCATCCACAAAACCCATGCCCGCGAGCCCGCGCGGCGCCATCACCGCCAGCGCTTCTCCAAATGGCGAGGGATGAAAGCCGTAGGCAAGCTCCAGCCCCGCGCCGCCGCTTTTGTATTCGCCCGGGCTCATCGCCTCGTGCGTCACAAACAAATCATGCAGGCGCCCCGGCCCCGACAAGCCGACCTCATAGGCGGCGTCGAGCACGGAAGCGCAGTCGCGCAAGAGAGCACGGGCGTGGTCGAGCGTCAGAGCCTGCAAAAAAGCCTTGGGGGTGAGCCCCGCCCAGCGCCGGAACAGGGCTGTCAAAAGCCAAGGCGACAGGCCGACGTGGTCCGCAATCGCCTCCAGGGAAGGCTGCTCACGCCATTGACCCGACACAAATTCAATCGCATCGTGCACGAGCAGATAATCGCGCGCGGGATCGGCATCAGTCTCAATCTGTGTGGGCGCGTTCATGCAGTCAGGATGGCACGCCAAAGACGTCAGCGCCACCCGAAAACGTTCTCTTCAGGAAAATCTCGGCCCCTTGCGCGCCTCGGCCAGCGCGCCCGACAGGCCGTCGGCAAAGCGCGCCTTTGCGTCCGGCCCCAGAAAGCTCGCCACTTCAAGCGCTTGCCCGCGCGAGACCAGCGATACGCGCTCAACCCCGTATTCCTCGTGAACCTGCCGCTCCAGCCGGACGAAGGCGGGATGGCAGAAATATTCGCGGCGCTCCCCGCGCTGCGTGACTTTGGCCACCGACACTTCCAGCGGTGTCACCCGCACCTCTTCAAAAGCCCGGGCGGCGCGGTAATTGGCGCGAAACGCGAAGTAAAACAACGCGACGTCCAGCCCCATGAAGCCCATCACCGGCCAGGCTCCCAACAACACGAACGGCAGCGCCGAGACGAAGGCCAAGCCCGCGAACACCATCAGCAGAACCCGGAAATGGCTCTGGCTCAGAGAGCGATGAGGCACGAGGCGGGCAGCGAAAAGTTGTGCGTCGCAGGGGTCTGGCTGGGTCAAGGCTCTGACGCTCCGGTTCGTAACCTATTATAGTCCCTCCATGCCCGTGAAAAAGCCTTCGCTCAAAAAGTCCCCCGCGCCCCAACGTCGCGCCCCCGCCAAACTATCGAGCGCGAAAGCCGCAGCGATCACCATCCCAGCCACACTGCCCCGCCCGCGCGGCGCCTCCAAAGCCATGCAGGCAGTTCGCGCCCGCAAGACATTGGTGCGGGCGGCGGGAAGCGCGCTGATCGAGGAAGTTTTCGCCCGCTTCCAGAAAGCGCTGCCCGAGCCCAAGGGCGAGCTGGAATACGTCAACCCGTTCACGCTTCTGGTCGCCGTCGTGCTGTCGGCGCAGGCCACGGACGTCGGCGTCAATAAAGCCACGCAGCCTTTATTCAAAATCGCCGACACGCCGCAAAAAATGCTGACTCTGGGCGAGGAGAAAGTGCGCGAATACGTAAAAACCATCGGGCTTTACCGCACCAAGGCCAAAAACGTGGTGGAATTATCGCGCCTTCTGATCGAGCGTCATGGCGGAGAAGTGCCGCAAAATCGCGACGCCCTCGTGCAATTGCCCGGCGTTGGCCGCAAGACGGCAAATGTCGTGCTCAACATGGCGTTCGGCCATGAGACGATGGCGGTCGACACCCACATCTTCCGCCTCGCCAACCGCCTGCGGCTTGCGCCCGGCAGAACGCCCGAAGCCGTTGAGGCGGGGCTTGAGAAACGCGTGCCAGGCCCCTATCGCCTGCACTCGCACCATTGGCTGATCCTGCACGGACGTTATGTCTGCAAGGCGCTGCGGCCTGAATGCGAGCGATGCATAATAGCTGATCTTTGCACCTCGTCCGATAAAAGACTTTAGGCCGTCAGCAGCAGCCCGATAAACCCGAGCGAGCCAATAACAATGCGCCAATACGCAAACAGCGTGAAACCGCGCTTTGATACGAACGCCAGAAAGCCGCGCACGACAATGAGCGCGGCAAAGAACGCCGCCACAAAGCCGATGCTGATCGTCACCACGTCGCTGACTTCCAGCAGCTTGTAATTCTTGAACAGATCATAGGCGAAGGCGCCGGCCATTGTGGGCATGGCAAGCCAGAACGAAAATTCCGCCGCCGCGCGCTTGTCCGCGCCCATGAACATCGCGCCAACAATGGTCGCGCCCGAACGCGACACGCCCGGCACCATGGCCAGGCATTGGCAGAAGCCAATCTTCAGGCACATCGGCAAGGAGAAATCCATCACGTCGCTGTGCTTGAACTCAAACTTCATGCGATCCACCGCCAGCAGCACAAAGCCGCCCACGACCAGCGTCACGCAGACGATATAGGGATTGAACAGCACCTCTTTGATGAACGAATGCGCGAAGGCGCCAATGATGGCGGCGGGCAAAAAAGCCGCCAGCACGCCCAGCACAAAGCGCCGCGCAGCCGGATCGTTGGGCAGGCCAACAACAATCTGCAGGATCTTGCGAAAATAGACGATCACAATGGCCAGGATCGCCCCCAGCTGGACCAGAACCTCGAACGTCTTGCCCTTGGATTCAAAACCCAGAAAATGCCCCACCAGCAGCAAATGGCCGGTGGAGGACACGGGAAGAAATTCGGTGAAGCCTTCAACGGCCCCAAGCGTCAATGCCTTGATGACGTCCCAAATCATGAATAAGCCTTTGCGTGAAGGTTGCCGCCACCGATGCTGCGACTCAAATCTGCGATCCCACGGCTCAAGGTCTAGCGCGTTTGCGCTTTGTAGAAACCAGAAAACACCAGTGACGTTGGGGCATTTTGCACTCCACAAACGGTCAGGGATAATGATTGGTGGAAATGTGAGTAAATAAGTGAAGAAACGCACCCGCGTAAACCAGAGGTTAACGGGCTTCGCGCTTTGTTGCCCATTGCGTAAAAGGTCGCCTGCGGGCGGCGCGTTGAGTAACGGATTGCGTTGAAGCATGGCGAATTTGTTTCATTATCCACTCTGCCCCCGCTCCCGCTTCATACGGGCGGTGATGAGCGAATATGGCTTCGAACCGGAGCTGATCGAGGAAAAGCCCTATGAGCGGCGCCGCGATTTCCTGATTGCCAATCCCTCCGGCGATCTGCCGGTGCTGGTCGAGCAAAACGATTTCATCGTGCCCGGCGCCAACGTCATCGCCGAATATCTCGACGAGACGCGTGGTCTGGCTCTGGGCGATCATCGGCTGTTGCCCGAAAACCCGGCGGAACGCGTGGAAGTGCGCCGCCTGACCGAATGGTTCAACGTCAAGTTTTACGAGGAAGTCTCCGGCCCGCTGGTGGCGGAGAAAATTCACAAGCGCTTCATGCCAGCCGAGCTTGGGGGCGGCGGCCCGCCCGACATGGCCGTCGTGCGGGCGGCGCGCGCAAACGTGCGCTATCATATGCGCTATATCGGCTATCTCGCCTCGAAGCGGAAATGGTTGGCGGGCGACAAGCTAAGCCATGCCGATCTGGCTGCCGCCGCGCATATTTCCTGCGTGGATTTTCTGGGTGACGCGCCATGGAGCGAGGACGAGGCCGCAAAGGATTGGTACACGCGCATGAAATCGCGCCCGTCATTCCGCGCGATCCTGGCCGACCGGCTGCCGGGACTGACCCCGGCGCCGGCCTATTCCGACCTCGACTTCTGAGCGCGCGCTTCAAGGCCCGGCTCGCCGCCAAAGCCCGCGAGCTTGGGTTTGATTCGTGCGCAATCGCTGCGCCAGATTCCCTGCAAACCGCCGCGCCGCGTCTGCGCTTATGGCTCGAGTCCGGCGCCCACGGGGACATGGACTGGATGGCGCAAACCGCTGAGCGGCGGGCAGATCCGCGCAATCTCTGGCCGGATGTGGCCTCCATCATCGTGCTGGGCATGAATTACGGCCCCGAAGAGAACCCGCTTGCGCGCCCCCATGATCCCGCGCGCGCGATCATCTCCGTCTATGCGCAAAACCGCGATTATCACGACGTGGTGAAAGGCCGGCTGAAAATGCTGGCGCAATGGCTCGTGAAGGAAGGCCGCGCTCTATCGGATCTCGAAGGCGCGCCGGAGGTGAAAGTCTTCGTCGACACCGCGCCGGTGATGGAGAAACCGCTGGCGCAGAGCGCTGGAATCGGTTGGCAGGGCAAGCACACAAATCTGGTTTCGCGCGAATATGGCTCATGGCTGTTTCTGGGCTCGATCTTCACAACGCTGCAACTGGAGCCCGATGAACCCGAAATCGACCATTGCGGCTCATGCACCGCCTGCCTCGACATCTGCCCGACAAGGGCGTTTCCTGCACCCTACCAGATCGACGCGCGGCGCTGCATCTCGTATCTGACCATCGAGAGCAAAGCCCAAATTCCGCGCGAGTTTCGCAAAGGCGTCGGCGGCCGCATTTATGGTTGCGACGATTGCCTGGCCGCCTGCCCATGGAACAAATTCGCCCAGAGCGCGCACGAAATGAAATTGCAGGCGCGCGAGGACTTAGCAAACGCCAAACTTGGCGATCTTGCGCAATTGGATGAGGCAGGCTTTCGCGCGCTGTTTGCTGGCGGGCCGGTGAAACGCATCGGCCACAAGCGTTTTATCCGCAACGTGCTGTGCGCAATCGGCGCCAGTTCTGACATCAGCCTTGCGCCGCACGCGCTGGCGCGCATCGATGACGACGAGCCAATGGTGCGCGGCATGGCGCTTTGGGCTTTGAGCCAGCTTCTGCCGCAGCAAGAATTTATCCGCTTGCGCGAGGAGCGCCTGCCGCTTGAGCGCGATGAGGATGTGCGCGCTGAGTGGATGAACGAAGGAATTATCAGTCCATGAAACTATTCATATTCGGCATGGGCTATAGCGCGCTGCATTTTGCGCGCACCCGCAAAAATAATTATGCGCGCATTTCCTGCACAGCGCGCTCCACCGACAAACGCGACGCCTTGCGGGCGCAGGGTTTCGATGCGCATTGCTTTGGGTCTGAGCGCATTGACGACACGCTGGCCGGCGCCTTGTTTGAGGCTGATCGCGTTCTGGTCTCGATTCCCCCTGTGCCAGAGGGCGATCCTGCGCTGGCTGCATTTGCGGCGAACCTGCGCGCATCGCCCAATCTGAAAAGCGTCGTCTATCTCTCGACCATCGGAGTTTACGGCGACCATGGCGGCGCCTGGATCGATGAGCGCACGCCGCCCCGCCCCTCCAATCCGCGCAGCCTGTGGCGGCTGGCCGCCGAAGAGGGCTGGCGCGCGCTCGGGCGCGATCCTGGTTTGCCCGTGCATGTGCTGCGGCTGGCGGGCATTTACGGGCCGGGACAAAACGCCCTCGTGAACCTTCGTGCGGGCACAGCCAAGCGCATCGTGAAAGCAGGCCAGGTGTTCAACCGCATTCACGTCGAGGACATTGCGCGTACGATTGAAGCGGCTTTTGCATATGAGGGCGCCGGCGACGTCTGGAACGTAGCCGACGACGAGCCCGCGCCGCCCCAGGATGTAGTGACTTATGCCGCCCGTTTGCTTGGCGTCGCGCCGCCGCCGGAAATCGACTTCGAGACCGCGCAATTATCCCCCATGGCGCGCAGTTTCTACGCCGAGTGCAAACGTGTCACCAACGCCGCCATCAAGGAAAAGTTATCCGTGCAGCTGGCTTATCCCACCTATCGCGAGGCGTTCGCCGACATGCTGAAGGATTAAAGCCCGCTTTGGACCGCGCGCATATTCCTGCACGCAAGCGCCCATTATCAGAAGGCGCCATGTGGTCAAGCCGCCAGCGCCCCCGCGCTGAAATGATCGACATAACGCGGGTCGATCCGATCCATCGGCACAATCACCAGAACGTCCGTCGTGCCAAACTGGCGATCAATTACGGCGCCGTCGCCAAAATATGCGCCGACCCGCAGATAGCCTTTCACCAGCGGCGGCAAAGCGGCGAGCGTGCGGCGAGCTTCAACCTGTGTTTCCGCAATCACGTTCGCACGGCGCGCAGGCAAAGCGCTGGCGCGCCATTCATCGGGCGCCGCCGCATGATCGCGCAGGAACGCCAGCGCGCCCTGATGCAGGTTCGCGTCAGACCCTGGCAGAGAGGCGCAGCCGATCATCACGTCGCAGGCGTGATGGCTTGCGTAGATCCACAAGCCGCGCCAGAGCAATTCCAGCACGCGCTTGCCGCGATATTCCGCCGCCACACATGAGCGGCCGAGTTCGAGAAAGCGTTTGCCCGAATGGCGCGCGAGCAGCGGCGCGATATCAAATTCCTGCGCACTGTAGAAGCCGCCGTTGGCCTGTGCGACCTCCTGCCGAAGCAGGCGATAGCAGCCAACGACCTTGCGCTTTGAGGATGCGTGATCGACGACGATCAAATGGTCGCAGATCGAATCAAAGCGGCAAATATCCCTGCGCCGCAGGCGGGTATAGGCGTCGGGAATCGCATGTCCTTCTTCAAAGAAAACGCGATAACGCAGTTTTTGCGCCTTGCTGATTTCCTTCTTAGTGACAGCCAGTTTGAGCTCAAACTGGCCTGATCGGGCCAGCGTCTGCGGCAATCCATGCAGATCGCGCACGGTGTTCTGGATGCGGGCGAGGCGCATGAGAATGGCGCCAGCGTGCGCCTGTCCGTTCAGGATCATCAACTTGCTCCCGCCCCGCTTGACCTGATTGCTTCTACGCAGCGATTGCAGACGGTTTTATGACACGAGGATACGCGCCAGCGCCATGGGCTCAAAAGGCTTGGCGAGAAAATCGTCAAAGCCGGCCGCAAGACATTCGCGCCGGTCTTGCTCAAAAGCGTTGGCGGTGAGGGCGACGATGCGCACCCGCCCAGCGCCCAGAACTGCCTCCGCTTCGCGAATCGACCGCACGGCGCCCGGGCCGTCGAGCCTAGGCATGCGCATATCCATCAGGATCGCGTCAAACAAAGGCGCCTCGCCGGTTCGCGCCTGCGCCGCAGCGCTTACCGCCGCCTGCCCGTCTTCCACGTGAACCACGCTGGCCCCAAGGCTCTCAAGGTGTTTGCGCGCTACCAGAGCGTTGACGGGATTGTCCTCCGCCAGCAAAATATTTTTGTACGCCAGAGGGAGCGGATCCGGCTCGGCCGCCGGGGTTTCTGCGAGATCATTGTGCTCCAGCAAGCGAGCCTGCAAGGTGGCCGTTCGCACGGGCTTGACCAGCCAGCCGTCCGTTGCAGACAGCGCTTGCGCGCCCAAAGCCCGGCGCTCATAGGGCGAGAACAGGGTGAGGACGCGCGGCGCGCCCGCTGTGCGGCTGAGTTTTGCGACCACGCCGACAGCTTCGAGCCCGAGCGCGCAATCCACGATCACCAGACCGGGGCAAGGCTCCTGCGTCAACACAATCGCGGCCTGCGCCGCATCAGCCACGCAAACCGCCCGCCCGCCAGAATCGCGCACGCGGGCAGCAATAAACGGCAGCTCGAACGCACTGGCGCCGACCAGAAGCACGCTTTGGCCGGAATTGTCTTTAACGTCTTGAGACTGCGCGCTGGCGGGGCGCAATGGGCAGGTGAATACAAACGTGCTGCCATGCAGGCCTGATCGCGCCAGCTCCAGCGAGCCGCCCATGCGCTGCGCAAGTCGACGCGAGATCGCCAGCCCCAGTCCTGCGCCCTCGTGCGCACGTGCGGCGCTGGAATCAGCCTGTTCGAAATCTTCAAAAATCGCGTTGCGGCGATCTTCGGGTACGCCGGGGCCGGTGTCGGCAACCTCGAACACAAGCGCTCCGTCTCGCACAAGCACGCTGATCCCCACCCCCCGGCTTGCGTGAATTTGATCGCATTGCCCGCCAGATTCAGCACGATCTGGCGCAGGCGGGCGCCATCGCCCATCAACATGGATGGAATGTCGGGCGCAATGTAGGTGGCGATCTCAAGACCCTTGCCTTGCGCGCGCGGAGCCAGCAATTCGGCGACCCCCTCCACCAGCGCCGCGATTTCGAAAGGCATATCTTCAAGATCAAGATGACCAGCCTCAACGCGCGACAGGTCGAGAATTTCATCCAGCAGACAAATCAGCGACGCGCCCGCGCCCCGGATCGCCTGATTGTAGGCGCGCTGCTCCTGATCGAGCCGGCCAAGCGCGAGGAGATCGGCAAGTCCGATGATCCCGCTGAGCGGCGTGCGGATTTCATGGCTCATCATCGCCAGAAACCGCGTCTTGGCCGCGCTGGCTTCTTTCGCCGCCGTTCCCGCCTGTTGCAAAGCGCGGACCTCGGCCAACAGCCGGGCGTTCTCCTCGCGCAGGCTTAAAACTTCGGTATGAGGCTCGTCCATCGCAGGCGCCTTTTTGAAAACACAGGCAGCTTGAACGTCACCTGTTGAAATAGCGTTGCGCTTCTTGCGTGCTTTGAAAATAGATCGGCTTGACGCAGCCGCCCGCTCTCCCCAAGCTGCCCGGTAACCGGCGCCACGCCGGAATTTTTGGAGAAACGCCCGATGAGCCTGCCCCGCGATACGCCGCCGTTCCGCGCCGACCATGTGGGGAGCCTCTTGCGTCCGCCCTCGCTGCTGGCCGCTCGCGAGCGCTTCCGCAAGGGCGAATTGTCCCGCGCCGAGCTGACGCAGATGGAGGACGTTGCGATTGCGGACGTGGTGCGGATGCAGGAAGACATTGGCTTGCAGGTCGTCACCGACGGCGAGTTTCGCCGCACGCTGTGGCATTCTGATTTTTTGCTGTCGTTTGAAAACGTCGCCTCCGTCAAGACTGGCGCCAACGCGACGTTCCGCACGGCTGAGGGCGACATCGAGCGCCCGCTGTCGGCGTTTCACATCGTCGGCAAACTCTCGCGACCGAAAAAGATTTTCGTCGATCATTTCGCTTACGTGAAATCGGTCGCGCGCAAGACGCCCAAACAGACGATCCCCTCGCCCTCGATCCTGCATTTCCGCGCCGGTCGCGGCGGCGTCGATTCGGCGGCCTATCCGCGCATGGAGGATTTTTACGCCGATCTTTCGCGCATTTACGCTGAAGAGATTGCGGACCTTGCCAATGCCGGGTGCCGTTATCTGCAAATCGACGAAACCAATTTCGCCTATCTGTGCGATCCCGCGATGCGCGCCGAAGCCCAGGCCATTGGCGAAGACCCCGACAAGCTGCCGCAGACTTATGCGAAGATCATCAACGACGCACTTGCCGCCGCGCCCAAAGACATGACGAAGGCGATCCATTTGTGCCGCGGCAATTTTGAAGGCGCCTGGGTGGCCGAGGGCGGCTATGAGCCGGTGGCTGACGCTCTGTTCAACGGCATCAACGTTGACGCGTATTTTCTGGAATATGACAGCGCGCGCGCCGGCGATTTCAGGCCGCTGCGCTATGTGCCCGCTGGCAAGACTGTGGTGCTGGGCCTCGTGACCACCAAGTCGGGCGCGCTGGAGACGAAGGACGACCTCAAGCGCCGCATCGAAGAAGCCGCCAAATTCTGCCCGCTGGAGCGGCTGGCCTTGTCGCCGCAATGCGGATTCGCCAGCGGCGAGCGTGGGAACAAGCTGTCTGTCGCGGAAGAAATGGACAAGCTGCGGCTGGTCGTCGAAGTGGCGCAAGAAGTCTGGGGCTGAATTAGCTCCGGGCGCCGGCATTGCGGCGCCTCAGGCCGCTTGCGACTGGTTGAGGCCTCTGGCGCGATAGCCAAGAGCCTCGGCCAGATGCTGGCGCCCGATGTTTTCGGCGCCCTCAAGATCGGCCAGCGTGCGCGCCAGTTTCAGCACGCGGTGAAACCCGCGCGCCGTCAGCCGCAAACGCTCCGAGGCCTCGCGCAGCAAAGCCGCCGCCGCCGTATCGAGCGGCGCGATCGTCTCCAGCACATTGGGCGGGGCGGCGGAATTGCACGCGATATGCGGCAGACCGATGCTGGCGAAGCGGCGCGTTTGAATGTCGCGCGCCCGCGCCACCCGGGCGCCAACCTCCGCCGAGCCTTCCGTCGGCGGCGGCAAAATCAAATCCGACGCGCTCACCGCAGGCACGTTGATCGACAGATCGAAGCGATCCAGCATCGGGCCAGAAATGCGCCCCTGATAGGTGGCGATGCATCGCTCATTGGGCATGCGCCGGCACGAGAAGCCCGGATCGTCCGCATGGCCGCAGCGGCACGGGTTCATCGCCGCCACCAATTGAAAGCGCGCTGGATAGACAACGCGATGATGCACGCGGGCGATGGCGATTTCGCCCGTCTCCATCGGCTGGCGCAGCGAATCGAGGGCTTGGGCCTGAAACTCCGGCAGCTCGTCGAGAAACAACACGCCGTTGTGCGCCAGCGACGCCTCGCCCGGGCGGGCGTTGGCGCCGCCGCCCACCAGCGCGGCCATGGAGGCGGAATGATGGGGCGCACGGAACGGGCGCCGATCCGTCAATTCGCCACCCGCCAGCGCGCCAGCGACCGAATGGATCATCGACACTTCCAGCAATTCGCGCGGCGACAGCGGCGGCAGGATCGAGGGCAGACGCGCCGCCAGCATGGATTTGCCGGACCCCGGTGGCCCGCTCATCAATAGATTATGCCCGCCAGCGGCCGCCACTTCGAGCGCACGCTTGGCGCTTTCCTGGCCTTTGATGTCGCGCAGATCGGGATAGCTCGCCCCTTGCGCGCGAATGGCGGGGGCCGGGCGCGACATGACTTGCGTGCCGCGAAAATGATTGGCGAGCTGAATCAGCGAACGCGGCGCCAGAATTTCAATGTCCGACGAGGCCCAGGCCGCTTCCGGCCCGCAGGCTTCGGGACAAATCAGGCCATGACCGCGCGAATTGGCGCTGACGGCTGCGGGCAGAACGCCTGCGACCGCCGTGATCGTGCCGTCGAGCGCGAGTTCGCCCAAAATCGTGAAGCCCGCCAGCGCGTCGGCGGGAATCGCGCCAATCGCGGCCATGACGGCGAGCGCTATGGGGAGATCGTAATGGCTGCCTTCCTTGGGCATGTCCGCTGGCGCAAGGTTCACGGTGATGCGCCGGGCGGGCAGAGCCAGCCCGGAAGCGTTGAGCGCGGCGCGCACCCGCTCGCGCGATTCGCCCACCGCCTTGTCGGCCAATCCAACAACGGCGAACGCCACCGCGCCATTGGACAATTGCACCTGCACGTCCACGGGCCGGGCCTCAACGCCCTCGAACGCTATCGTCTCGACCCGCACGACCATGGCCAGCTCCCCTCAACCGGCTTCAAGCCTAGCTCATGCCTGAACGTCACGCAAGAACGTTTGGGGAACAGAGAGTATTTTTACCCCAGCTCGCGCTGCATCAGCACGGAATCAAGCGAGCGCCCGAACTTGACGCCGACGTTGCGCAAGGTTCCGACATGCCGGAAGCCGAGAGACTCATGCAGGCCAATGGAGCCTGCGTTTGCGCTGTCGCCGATGATGGCGATCATTTGCCGATAGCCATCGCTGGCGCAACGGTCGAGCACGCCCGAGAGCAGAGCGCGGCCCAATCCGCTGCGCACAGCGTCGGGCGCGATATAAACTGCGTCTTCAAGCGTGAAGCGATAGGCGGAGCGCTCATGATAGGGGCGCGCGTAGGCATAGCCCGCAATGGCGCCGTCGACCTCCGCCACAAGCCACGGCAGATTGCGATTTGTGACTGCGCGCCAGCGTTCAATCATGATCTCCAAGCCCGGCGTATCTTCCTCGAACGAGCCTGTTCCCGTGCGCACGTGATGGGAATAGATGGCGGCGATAGCGGGCAAGTCTTCAATCCATGCGTCACGCAAAATCATTATGTGCCTCTTGGTTTTGCGCGCGTGGTTGGCGCAGCGTTCGCGGGATCGTCGGGCCACAGATGACGCGGATAGCGGCCTTTCATATCCGACTTTACCGCCGCCCATGAGCCGCGCCAGAAGCCGGGCAGATCACGGGTGATTTGAATCGGGCGATGGGCTGGCGACAACAAATGCAGCGTCAACGGAGCGCGCCCGCGCGCAAGGCTTGGATGTGCGCTGAGCCCGTAGAGTTCCTGCACGCGCACAGCCAAAACAGGCGCGCCGTCGGACTCATAATCAATGGCGATGTGCGATCCCGTGGGCGCCTCGAAATGCGTCGGC
>CAMCUC010000024.1 GCA_945878875.1 Rhizobium sp. Q54 | reverse complement strand
CGCATGAAGGACAAGCCGCTGTACGAGCCCTTCGGCCAGCGCGGCGACGGCCCGACCTCGGCCGTGCGCTATTGGGGCATCACCCAGCAGGAATATTACGAGCGCGCCGACGTGTGGCCGCTGGCGCCCAAGGGCGAAATTCTCGTCATCCTGATGATCGAGGATCTTGAGGGCATCGCCAACCTGCGCGACATGCTGAAGAACGTGCCCGGCATCGGCGCGCTGCTGATCGGCGAGGGCGACCTCAGCCAGGAGCTGGGCTATCCGCGCCAGTACGAGCACCCTGCCGTGCTCGACCACATGCGCCAGATCCGCGAGATCGCCAAAGAGTTCAACGTTCCCGTCGGCCATCCCCACGTGGATTCCAAGAACATCGCGCGCGTGGTCGAAGAGGGCTATCGCTTCATCATGCCAGCCCCAGAGCGCACCTATAAGGCGCTTGAGACCGGTCTTGAACTGACGGGCCGCAAATAAACTCACGCTTAAGGACGGAGCTGAAATGACGTCGTTTCCATCGAGCGGTCCGGTGAAACTGGCCACAAATCTCGCTGATTCAGCGTTGTCGAAGGCTCTGAAGGCGGGCGAGGTCTCCTCAGACCTCGCCCTGCTCGACTTCTGCGGCCCCGCCACCGCCAACCAGGGCTTCAAGCCGATGGTGCGCGAGGGCAAGTTTGACGCGGGCGAGCTGGCCGTCGTCACCTATATGCAGGCGCTCGATTACGGAAAGCCGCTGGTTCTGCTGCCCGCCACCATGGTTGGCCGTTTCCAGCATCAATTCTTCGTCTGCCGCAAAGAGCGCGCGCCGATGGACCCCAAAACGCTTGAAGGCAAGCAGGTCGCCGTGCGCTCCTATACGCAGACCACCGGCGTCTGGGTGCGCGGCATCTTGCAGGACGAGTACGGCGTCGATCTTGGCAAGCTCAAATGGCTGTGCTGGGACGATCCGCATCTGGCCGAATATACAGACCCCGCCGATCTCGTGACGCGGGCGCCTACGGGCGGGCGGACGCTCAACGACATCGCGCTGGCGGGCGAGGCCGACGCCGTGATTCCCGCCGCCGATCTGCTCGCCCAGTCCGACATGCACACGGTCGTTGAGAATCCCGACGAAGCCGGTCGCCGCTGGGGCGAGAAATACGGCTGCGGCCATATCAACCACATGTTCGCAATCCATAGCGACCTGCCAAAAGAGCGCCCCGACGTGGTGCGCGAAATCTTCCGCATGTTGAAAGAAAGCAAGGCGCGCGCGGGCTTGCCGAAGGCTGGCGAAATCGACCAATTGCCGTTTGGCTTTGACGATTGCTTCAGATCCCTCGATCTCATCACGCGCTATGCGTTTGAGCAGAAGGTCGTGAAGAAGCGTTATCGGCCCGAAGAGCTGTTCGACGCCATGACGATCAAGCTCGTCTGAGCTTTCACAGAAAACGCGCGGGCGCCGATCCAAGCCCGCGCAAAAAATCTTGCGCCGAAACCGGCATTTTGCCTGCGCGCTGCACTTTCAGCAAACTAACCGCGCCCTGCCCGCAGGCGATGGTCAGATCGTCGCCGATCAGCGCGCCTGGCGGCTGGCCGTTGACGTTCTCAGCCAGCGAGGATTGCAGCGCCTTCACGCGCTCAGGCCCGCGCCCTAAATCAGCTTCAAACCAGGCGCCGGGGAAGGGCGAGAGGCCGCGAATACGATTGTGCACGTCGCGCGCAGGCGCGCTCCAGTCGATCCGCGCTTCGGCTTTTTCAATCTTGTGGGCATAGAGCACGCCCTCATCGGGCTGTGGCGTGAACGACAGACCCGACACTTCCAGCGCGTCGAGCGCCTGCACGGCCAGATCAGCGCCAAGGCCCGCCAGAACGTCGTGTAATTGGCCTGCCGTTACGTCGGCGCCAATCAGCGTACGGGCGGTCAGCGCCACGGGGCCGGTGTCAAGGCCCTCCTCCATCTGCATCACCATCACGCCGGTCTCAGCATCTCCGGCCATGATGGCGCGCTGGATCGGCGCGGCGCCGCGCCAACGCGGCAAAAGCGAGGCGTGAAGATTGAGGCAGCCCAAACGCGGCGCCTCCAGCACCGGCTTGGGCAGAATCAACCCGTAGGCGACCACGATGGCCACGTCCGCGCCATGGCCGGCGAAAATCTCGACCTCTTCTTCAGCGCGCAGCGAACGCGGCGTGAAAACGGGGATCGCATGGCTTTCGGCCAATTCGTGAACCGGCGATTTGGTGAGCGCCAGCCCGCGACGACCGCCGGGCTTGGGGGCGCGCGTATAGCAGGCGACGATCTGATGGCCGCGGGCAAGAATGACTTCCAGCACGCGGGCGGAGAAAACCGGCGTTCCCATGAAGACGATGCGCAGCGACATGGGGCGATCCTGGCTCAAGGGAGAAAAGCGAAACTCAGCCGCCGTAGCGACGAGCTTCCTTGGCGAAGCGCTTCATGACGCGTTCGCGCTTCAGCCGCGACAAATAATCGATGAACAGCACGCCGTTGAGATGATCGATTTCGTGCTGGATACAGGTGGCGAGCAGGCCGTCAGCCTCCATCTCCTTCATTGCGCCGGTGCGATCAAGATAGCGGATCCAGACGCGGGCGGGGCGCTCCACTTCCGCGTAAAAATCGGGAATCGAGAGGCAGCCTTCTTCGTAGGAGGCCTTCTCGTCCGACAGCCTGATGATCTCCGGATTGACGAGAAAGATCGGGTCCTTGACCTCGTCCTCCTCCTCGCCCTCACGCTTGGCGACGTCGATGACGACGAGGCGCTTCGGGATCCCGATCTGGATCGCCGCCAGCCCGATGCCGGGCGCGTCGTACATCGTCTCCAGCATATCGTCCATCAGCTTGCGGATAGACGAATCGACGCCGCTCACAGGAACGGATTCCTGCCGCAGGCGGCTGTCGGGAATAAGAACGATCGGGATCAGAGACATGATGACGCCATAAAAAAGCCCGCCTGAGTTAGACAGGCGGGCGTTCAAAATCAAGAGAGGCGCGCTTCTCGCGCTTTCGTTACGCGCCTGCGGGGCGACGCGTCAAATCGAACGTGCGCACGCGCGGCGTCAATTGAATGCGCGGGCGACGCTCGACGATAACAGCTGCGCCGCCCATTGAATTGACAGGCGAGCCAACGGGCCTGCGAACGCGGGTGCGCTCGACGATCACGCTGCGCTCTGCCCCGCGACGGTCGGCGATGACGCGCTTTTCAATAGTCTGGGCTTCCTGAAAAGCCTGCAACACCAGCGGGCGCACGTCGTCTTGCGCCACGCCCATGAAGCCGGCGGCGATTTCCACCTGGCCTTCAATGTCGTCAGCAAGGCCCTGGGCGGCGATGATCGCCTCCTCAATGGTGGGCGGGCATTTCTTGATCCGGATCGGCGGAAGCGTTTTGGGATCAACGACGGGGCGCTTTTTCTCTGCGCGATTCATAACACGATCATCCTGTTTGACGCTCCCATCATGCCCAACTTTTTGCAGTGCAGCAACCGGAAATTGTGCAATGCACACAAAATCTCAACGCACGCTGCGGTAAGCGAACAGCTTGCCGGAAGCTATTCGATAACGATCCTATAGCGGAACAGTGTGGCGGCGGAAAGGCGACAGAGCGGGTCTAGCCTTAATTCTAAAACGGGGTACGCTGCCGCATAGCGGCCGAGAGGGTGCCCTCGTCTAGATAGTCCAGCTCGCCGCCAACCGGCACGCCATGGGCGAGACGGGTAATTTTCACGGAGGTGTGGGCCAGAGCATCAGTGATGTAATGGGCGGTTGTCTGACCGTCTACGGTCGCGTTCACGGCGAGCACGACCTCCTGCACCGCGCCCTCGATGACGCGACCGATCAACGAATCAATATTGAGATCCTTTGGGCCGATTCCGTCGAGGGGCGACAGCGTGCCGCCCAGCACATGGAAGCGCGCCCGCGTTGCTCCCGCTCGCTCCAGCGCCCACAAATCAGCCACCGTCTCCACGACGACGATTGTTGTCGCGTCCCGCCGGGGATCGCGGCAGATCGTACACGGGTCGCTCGTGTCCACATTGCCGCACGGCGAGCAAACCACGATCTTGTCGCGGGCGACCTGCATCGCCTCGGTGAGTGGGCCGAACAATTCCTCGCGCTTGCGGATCAAGTGCAAAGCGGCGCGGCGCGCCGAACGCGGGCCAAGACCGGGCAAGCGGGCGAGCAATTGGATCAGGCGTTCTATTTCGGGTCCGGCGACGCGTTCAGCCATAGCTCACATTCAAAACGGCAGTTTCATGCCCGGCGGCAGGGGAATGCCGGCGGTGACGGACTTCATACGCTCCTGCGCTAAGGCCTCGCCCTTGTGGCGGGCGTCCTCATGGGCGGTGACGATCAGATCCTCCAGCATGTCCTTCTCGCTGACGACCAGCAGAGAGGGATCAATCGCGACGCTGCGCATAACGCCCTTGGCGCTCATGACGATTTTCACAGCGCCGCCGCCCGACTGGCCCTCAACCTCGACCTGCTCCAGCTCGGCCTGAAGCTCCTGCATGCGCGATTGCATCGCCTGCGCCTGCTTCATCAACCCCATGATGTCTTTCATGATTCACCTTGCATGATGCGTATCTTTGAAATGAACGGGATGCAGCCCGGTTCAGAAATCGTCGTCTTCGATCTCGTCAACATAAGCCACTTCATCGCTGCCGCCCTGACTGGCTGACGCAACATAGGCCGGCTCTGGAGCTTCACCGCCGGTAGAACGCACCGAAACGATTTCCGCTCCGGGAAAACGCTCCAGAACGCTCTGGACCAGCGGATCGGCGCGCACGCCAACCGCCCGCTCGCGTTGTCTGGTTTGCTGGCGCTCATTGATGGTGGGGGCGCCCTCGGCGGTCGAAATCGCGACCATCCAGCGCTCACCGGTCCATTCCTGCAACCGGCGCATCAGATGGGCGGCGATCTGCGGCGAGGCGCCGGGCACGAGCGAAAACTCAATCGAGCCCTGCTCGAAGCGCACCAGCCGCATGTCGCGCTCGAGCGCCATGCGCAATTGAATGTCGCGATTGACCTGCGACAGCGCAACCAGATCCTCAAACCGGGCGAGCTGAACGCGCGGCGCGGCGCTGGGGACGGTTTGCGCCCGCGCTGCGGCCTGCGGCGCGTAGGATTGCGCAGGGGCTGTTTGAGATTGCGTAACTTGAGGTGCCCGGGCCAAAGCGCTCGTTCCCCCGCCGCCGCCCGACGGCGCTCTGGCCGGAGCCGAATCGCCACCGCCTGGCTGATTCGCCAAGCGCCGCAGCGCCTCTTCGGGCGAGGGCAAATCGGCGGCGAACGCGATGCGAATCAGCACCATGTCGGCGGCGGCCAGCGGGCGCGGCGATTCGCGGATCTCCGGCAGGCCCTTGGTGATGATCTGCCAGGCGCGGGTCAGCGTCTGCATGCTCAGCGAGGCTGCAAATGTTTTGCCGCGCCGCAATTCCTCTTCCGTGATCGCCTTGTCGATAGACATGTCCGGCGACAGTTTCAGCAGCGTCACGAAATGA
The DNA here is from genome assembly GCA_945878875.1 of Rhizobium sp. Q54. Taxonomy (GTDB): domain Bacteria; phylum Pseudomonadota; class Alphaproteobacteria; order Rhizobiales; family Beijerinckiaceae; genus Terripilifer. The sequence continues at coordinate 34,877 of CAMCUC010000024.1, read as the reverse complement.
ACGAAGCTGGCGACGTCAATGAGAATCAGATTGGGGTCAGCGCCCTGATCGTATTGATCCTTCAAGAGCCCGAGCGCGCCGGGCATGTCGCCCTTCATGACCGCCTCAAACAGGTCGATCACGCGGACACGGTCGGCCACGCCGAGCATGTCGCGCACGCAATCTTCCGAAATCTCGCCGTCCGTCGACGAAGAACCATGCGCAATCGCCTGATCGAGCAGGGACAGCGCATCGCGCACCGAACCTTCGGCGGCGCGCGCGATCAGCGACAAAGCAGGAGCGCTGATGGCGACGTTCTCGCGCCCGCAGATCGACGACAAATGCGTCACCATCGCTCCTGCTTCGATCCGGCGCAGGTCGAAACGCTGGCAACGAGAGCGAACGGTGACAGGCACTTTGTCGATTTCGGTCGTGGCGAACACGAACTTCACATGTTCGGGCGGCTCTTCGAGCGTCTTCAAGAGCCCGTTGAACGCAGCCTTCGAAAGCATGTGCACTTCGTCGATGATGAAGACTTTGTAGCGCGCCAGCACAGGCTTGTAGCGCGCGCTCTCGATGATCTCGCGCACGTCGTCGATGCCGGTATTGGAGGCGGCGTCCATCTCAATAACGTCGATATGGCGGGATTCGATGATTGACCCGCAATGCAGACCCAGAACCGGCATGTCGACGCTGGGCAGGTTGACGGCGGCGTGCTGACCGGAGGCTTCGGTCTGGTAATTGAAGGCGCGGGCCAGAATGCGCGCCGTGGTGGTTTTGCCCACGCCGCGCACGCCGGTCAGCAGATAGGCCTGATGGATGCGATCAAGAGTAAAGGCGTTGCGCAACGTGCGCACCATCGCCTCCTGGCCAATCAAATCTTCAAAGGTCGATGGGCGATATTTGCGCGCCAGCACGCGATAGGCACCCGTGGCGGGCTCGGCGACAGGAGAAGGGCCAAGATCAAAACCTGCCTGATCAAGGCTCTCTTGATCTTGCGTCCCCGGCGCCTCTTGCGAGCGTCCCTCGTCCATTGGATCGTCCGTCCGAGAAAAGCCCGCCGGAGCGACCGACGCAACAAGCGACCGCCAGAGGCGGGCTGGAATAAAGGTAGGAGGCTGGACAGAGACCCGCCCGATCTCGTTAGGGCTGCTTCCTTCCGGACCTGACCCGATTGGCGAGTGGAACGTCCACCGCCAACCTCCCGAGCTCTATTTGGCAGCGGAACGCGCCCGACGCAAGGCGCCCGTCAAGGCTCTTCTTTATGATGTGCTCAAGGCGTAAACATATTCATGCACCCAGAGGCTTCATGACCCAGTTTTTACGCTTTCCCGAACCTTCCGCGCTGACCGGCTTCGCCAGCAACCCGCTTGACCGGCTGGACGGGATACGCGACGATCCGGACCGTCAGGCGACGCTGCTGCGCCAACCATCAACCCGATTATTGGCGTTTTGCCGGGACAAGCCGATCCTGAAGACCGATGGATCGCAAATCAGCGCGTCCTTCACGCTGGAGGAGGCCAAAAACCTTGGCCTTCAACGAGAGCTGGTGATGCTGGGCGCGATCGCCGGCCGGGCTTATTTTGCAGCGCAGATCGACGATAACGCAGCCCACATGCGCGAGTTTTCCGACGAGGGGCCGCTTGGCGACACCCGCGAGCTTGTAATGTCCGGGCGTCCCGACCTGACGCTGGGCGATCTGCGCTCTCTGGCGCTCGATGAAGTTCTTAAACCTGAGGAAATCGGCCTGCTCGGCTGCGCCAAGAGCGTCCTCTACTGGCATGCCCGCCACAGATTTTGCAGCGCCTGTGGAGCGCCCTCGCAACAAAGCGCCAGCGGCTGGCGGCGCGATTGCCCAAGCTGCAAGGCGATGCATTTTCCCCGCACCGACCCCGTCGTCATCATGCTGGCGGTGCACGGGGATTTTTGCCTGCTTGGGCGCCAGCCCCGCTTCACCAGGGGCATGTATTCGGCTCTGGCTGGCTTTCTTGAGCCCGGGGAGACGATTGAGAACGCGGTCCGGCGAGAAATCCACGAAGAATCAGGCATACAATTGGGCAGGGTCGCTTATTTCGCCTCACAGCCATGGCCTTTTCCGTCCTCGATCATGATCGGATGCGTGGCCGAGGCGCTCTCGGAGGACATCCAGATCGACCGCACCGAGCTTGAGGACTGCCGCTGGTTTTCGCGGGCCGAGCTGAAATCCATGTTCGAGGGGAGCCATGCTCAAGGATACGGCGTGCCTCAGAAGATCGCCATCGCTCGCCTGCTGATGCGGGCATGGGTGGACGGCGAAGCGCCGCAATTTTGAGCGATATAACATCGATTTGACAGCCGCCGACGCCCCCCTTTACGTCCTGTTGAGATGAAATAGCACTTTTGCATGAACCTGACGAAAGGAGAGAGCGTTGCGAGTCTTCAGACCCGATCAGCTATAGCGTCAGGGCAGAGTTTTTGCCGCGAGCGGCGCGTGAACGTTTCGATATTCTTTGCTCCCTGATTGTAGCCCTGTTTGTCTTCGCCCTGGTCGGCACCGCTCTTTTCTGCAAGCGGATCATCGTCAAGCCGGTTGAGTAAAAGGCCTGACCGGTCGGGCTGAACGGCCAGACACCAACTTCTGGCCGTTCAGGCGGCTTTGGCGTCGGCGAGACGAAAAGCATGGGCGGGGTAGACGCCCATGATTCGCACTTCGCGCGAGAAGAATTCCAGCTCTTCCAGCGCCCGCTTCAAAGCCGGGTCTTCGGGGTGCCCCTCGACGTCGGCAAGAAACATAGTGGCCGAGAACTCGCCCTCCACCATATAGCTCTCGATTTTCGACATATTGACGCCATTGGTGGCGAACCCGCCCAGCGCCTTGTAGAGCGCAGCCGGCACGTTGCGGACGCGAAAGACGAAAGTGGTGACGGTTGGCCCATTGCCGGCGGGCGCCCATTGCGCGCTGCGCGACAATACGATGAAGCGCGTGGTGTTGTGCCGCTCGTCCTCCACGTCGCGCATCAATATGTCGAGACCGTAGATTTCAGCCGCCAATTCGGGCGCCAGAGCCGCCTGACCGGGGTCGCGCGATTGCGAGATTTCGCGCGCCGCCCCCGCCGTATCGCCGGCGGTGACCGGAACAAGGCCCAGCTTGCGGGTGATCTTGCGGCATTGGCCCAAAGCATGGATGTGGCTATGGACCGATTTCAGCCCCTCCAATGTGGCGCCTTTGACGGCCATGAGCTGGAAATGGATCGGCAAAAAGAATTCGCCTATGATGTTCAGCCCTGAATGGGGCAGGAAATGATGAATGTCGGCGACGCGCCCGGCGATGGAATTCTCGATCGGGATCATTCCCAGATCAGCGCTGCCGTCGGCGATGGCGGCGAAGGCATCCTCAAACGTCGGGCACGCCAGCGGTTCCCAGCCTGGGTAGACCGCGCGGCACGCCAGATGGGAATTGGCGCCCGCTTCGCCCTGATAGGCGATGACTTTTTTGCCCGATGCGCCAGCCATAATCCCAACTCCAGTGTTCGATTTCACGTTCTGTAACCGCCGCGGGCGCACGACGCCAGCGAGCTTGTCAGCCATGACCGGACCTGAACTATAGCCGTTGATCCGACCCAAGCGGCAAAAAGTAGCAAGGCTAGGCCGGTTATTACGTGTTGCCAAGCGGGGCGCAATCCCTGTATCCAACCAGCAATTCGCCATCTCTGGTTTCCGGTTCGGGACTCGTTAGCGTGGCGTATTCCGAGCCGGTTATCAGGCGGAGTCTTCGAGGCATGATGGATTCGTTCGAATTTAACAAAATCGCCGGGGCCGTCCTCAGCGTACTTTTGTTTGTGATGGGCCTGGGCATTTTCTCCAGCGCTATTTTCCATGCGCAGCAGCCCAAAACGCCCGGATATGATCTTCCGTCGGCTGAAGTCGCTGCTACTGCTGCCCCGGCAGCGGTGGCTATTGTGCCTGTCGCACAAATTTTGGCGAGCGCAGACCCCGCCAAGGGCGCGGGCGCGACCAAAGCGGCTTGCGGCGCCTGCCACAATTTCGAGCAGGGCTCCGGCTCCAAGGCGGGCCCAACCCTCTACGGAATCGTGAACCGTCCCATCGCGTCCGCTGCTGGCTTTGCCTATTCAAGCTCACTGCAGGAGAAGGCGAAGACGGACAAGGAATGGTCGTTCGAAGCTTTGAACGCGTTCATCCTCAATCCGAAGGGCTACGCCAGCAACACCAAGATGGCTTATGGCGGCGAGAAGAACGATGGACGCCGTGGCGACATCCTCGCTTACTTGCGCTCGCTCGCGTCCAGCCCGGCTCCGCTTCCGGCGAAATAGTTCTGCGCCAAAGCGCTCTGGCGCCAATCGAAGAGGCCGACCCCAGTGTCGGCCTTTTTCATTTTAGCCGCGTTTGTGCAGGCAAGGCGAGCGGCCCGACTGGCGCGGACACGAAAAACCGACATAATTGTATCGAATCATCCGTTCAATTTCTCGGGGATCGCCGCTCACATGAAAATCAACCGCCGCGTGGCGATCCAGGGGCTCGCAGCAAGCAGCGCAGCCGCAATCGGGACTCCGGGCTTTCTGGCAGCGTCTCCGGTTGAGGTTGAAAGTCATGGACTGTCTACGTTCGGCGAACTCGCCCTGCTTCCCGATTTTCCGCATTTTCCCTATGTAAACCCATCGGCGCCGAAAGGCGGCACGCTGCGCCTTCAGATCAAGGGCGGCATGGGTAATCAGAACTTTGAGACTTTCGATACGCTCAACATCTTCGTATTCAGGGGCGACGGCGCCGCCGGCATGCAGGGCACATTCGACAGTCTGATGGCGGGCAGCGCCGACGAGCCTGGCTCCGTTTATGGTTTGCTGGCGCGTTCGGTGCGCATTTCGCCCGACAAGCTGACCTATCGTTTCGCTCTGCGGCCTGAAGCGCGCTTCCACGACGGCTCGAAAGTCACCGCCGCCGACTGTGTGTTTTCGTTTTTGACGCTGAAGGAAAAAGGCCACCCGCTCTATCGCATGTTGCTGCGCGATATGGCGGCGGTTGAGGCGGAGGGCGAGGACATCGTCGTCGTGCGCTTTGCGCCTGAGCGCGGGCGCGACGTGCATTTGTTCGTCTCCGGCCTGCCGGTCTTTTCGCGCGCATGGTGGAGCGGGCGTGATTTTGAAGCCTCGACGCTGGAGGCGCCTCTGGGTTCGGGCGCCTATCGGGTCGGGCGCCTCGAACAGGGGCGTTTCATCGAGTTCGAACGGGTCGAAAACTATTGGGGCGCAAAGCTTCCCGTGAACGTCGGCCAGAACAATTTCAACCGTATTCGCTACGAATATTATCGCAATCGCCAGATCGCATTTGAGGGCTTCAAGTCCGGCCAGCTCAATTTCCATGAGGAATATACCGCGCGCTTCTGGGCTACGGGCTATGATTTTCCAGCCATGCGCGACGGACGCGTCCAGAAGATAGAGGTTCCCAGCGGCAATGCGGTGGGCACGCAAGGCTGGGTCTTCAACACGCGGCGCTCGAAGTTTTCTGATCCGCGCATTCGCGAGGCTTTCGCCCATGCCTTCGATTTTGAATGGACCAACAGGAACATCATGTATTCGGCCTACCAGCGGCTGACGTCGTATTTTGAAGAGTCCGACATGAAGGCTATTGGCGCGCCCGGCCCCGCCGAACTTGCGCTGCTGGAGCCGTTTCGCGCGCAACTGCCTCCTGATGTTTTCGCAGAGCCGTGGATTCCGCCCGTCTCCGACGGTTCGGGCTCCGACCGCACGATGCTCCGCCGCGCCAACGATCTGTTGCTGGCGGCAGGCTGCAAACGCGCGGGCTCGCGCATGCTCTTGCCTGACGGCCAGCCGTTCGACGTTGAATTCCTCGATTCGTCCGGCGCGCTCAAGCCGCACACCGAGCCGTTTCAGGCCAATTTGCGGCGACTTGGAATTGAATCGACCTTTCGTCAGGTTGACGCCGCGCAATACAAGCGCCGGCTCGACAGTTTTGACTTTGACATCGTTTCGTCGGCGCTGGGCGGATCGACGACGCCCGGGGAGGGCTTGCGCAACGTCTATTCCACGCAGGCGGCCAAAACGCCGGGCTCGCGCAACCTTGGCGGAATATCCCATCCAGCCATTGACGCGCTGGTGGACCGCATTGCGCTGGCGGCGAAGCGCGAGGAGCTGACGATTGCGGCGCGCGCGCTCGACCGGGTGTTGCGGGCGGGTCGCTATTGGGTTCCGATGTGGTACAAGGACAAGGCTCTGATCGCCCATTGGAGCGTCTTCGGCAAACCCGAAAAGACGCCTAAATATGGAACCGGCGCGCCTGATTTGTGGTGGTGGGACGAAGAGCAGGCGCGCAAATCCGGACAGGCTGGCTAGGCCGCATTCTCCCCCAAAGGTAACGCCCGATCATGTTGGCCTATATCTCACGCCGCGTCCTCTTGATGATCCCGACGCTGCTCGGGATTCTGCTGATCTCGTTCGCCATCATCCAGTTCGCGCCGGGCGGCCCGGTCGAGCGCATCATGGCGCAATTGCAGGGCATGGATTCAGGGGCCACGGGCCGGTTCAGCGGCGGCGCAGATGTTGGCTCGGCGCAAATGCAGGCGTCCGACACCGGCTACAGAGGCGCGCAAGGCCTGGATCAGAAGCTTGTAGAGGAATTGAACAAGCAATTTGGTTTCGACAAACCAGCCCATGAGCGCTTCATAAAAATGGTCGGCGATTACGCCGCTTTCGATTTTGGCAAAAGCTTCTTTCGCGACACCCCCGTGCTGCAACTCATCAAGGAAAAGCTCCCGGTCTCGATCACGCTGGGGCTCTGGATGACGCTCCTGTCTTACGGAATTTCGATCCCGCTTGGCATCCGCAAGGCGGTGCGAGACGGCACGCCGTTTGACACGTGGACGTCGGCCGTCGTGATCGTCGGCTACGCCATCCCGAGCTTTCTGTTTGCGGTTTTGCTGGTGGTCGTGTTCGCCGGCGGCTCGTTCTGGCAGATTTTCCCGCTGCGGGGATTAACGTCCGAGAATTGGTCGGAGCTTTCGACATTGGGCAAGATCGCCGATTATCTCTGGCATGTTATTTTGCCGGTGACGGCGATGGCGATCGGCGCGTTCGCGACCTCCACCTTTCTGACCAAGAATTCTTTTCTGGATGAAATCCGCAAGCAATACGTGCAGACGGCGCGCATGAAGGGACTGACTGAAAGCCAGGTGCTTTACGGCCATGTGTTTCGCAATGCCATGCTGATCGTAATCGCGGGTTTTCCCGGCGCGTTCATTCATGCGTTCTTCACCGGTTCGCTGCTGATCGAAAATATTTTCTCGCTGGACGGCCTTGGTCTGCTGTCGTTTGAATCGATCATCAATCGCGATTACCCGGTGGTGTTCGCCACGCTCTATATTTTCTCGCTTCTGGGTCTGGTGGTGAACCTGCTCTCCGATCTCACCTACACATGGATTGATCCGCGGATTGATTTTGAGACGCGGGAGACCTGAGATGAGCGCGCAGGTTCTCGATCAACCACACGCCACGAGGCTCGCGCCGCCGCTGCCGCGCGCGGGCGCAATCGCCCTGTCCCCCATCAACCAGCGACGGTTGGCGAACTTCCGCGCCAACAGGCGGGGCTATTATTCGTTCTGGATTTTTGTCGTCCTGTTCGTGCTGTCGCTGTTCGCCGAGTTCATCGCCAACGACAAGCCGATCCTCGCCTCGTACAAGGGCGAGCTTCTGGCGCCGGTTTTCAAATCCTACCCGGAAGAAAAGTTCGGCGGCTTTCTGGCCCAAACAGATTATCGCGATCCGCTGATCGCAAAAGAGATCGAAGCCAACGGCTGGATGCTTTGGCCACCGATCCGCTTCTCCTACAGAACACATCAATACGATCTGCCCACCGCCGCGCCCTCGGCTCCGACATGGATGGTTGCGGACGAAAAATGCGCGCCCATCGCCGCCAAATATGGCGTTGCGAACGGGGGATGCCGCGACGTTGAATGGAATTGGCTTGGCACCGACGACGAGGGCCGCGACGTGCTGGCGCGGATGATTTACGGCTTCCGCATTTCAGTTCTGTTCGGGCTGATATTGGCCGCTATCTCGTCCGTGATCGGGGTGCTGGCGGGCGCCGCGCAGGGTTATTTTGGCGGCTGGACGGATCTCATTTTCCAACGCTTCATCGAGATCTGGTCTTCGCTGCCGCATCTTTATCTGCTCATCATCGTTTCGTCCGTCATCACGCCGAGCTTCTTTGTGTTGCTGGGCATTTTGTTGCTGTTCTCGTGGGTGTCTCTCGTTCACGTCGTACGCGCCGAGTTTCTCCGCGCGCGGAATTTTGAATATGTGAACGCGGCGCGCGCGCTTGGTCTGTCCAATGCTAAGATCATGTTCCGCCATTTGCTGCCCAACGCCATGGTGGCGACCCTGACTTTCCTGCCGTTCGTCCTCAACGCCTCGATCACGACGCTAACCTCGCTCGATTTTCTGGGCTTCGGACTGCCGCCCGGATCGCCCTCGCTTGGCGAACTTCTGCTGCAAGGCAAATCCCATTTGCAGGCGCCGTGGCTGGGGCTCACAGGCTTCATGATCATCGCTTTAATGCTATCGCTGCTGATCTTCATTGGCGAGGCTGTGCGCGACGCCTTTGATCCCAGAAAGACCTTTGCCTGATGGCGCAAGCTCCTGTTACTCAAACATCGCTTCTGGAAGTGCGAGATCTGTCGATCACGTTCAGACAAGGCGGTGCCGATCATCTGGCGGTTGATCGCGTCTCGTTTTCGCTCGAAAAAGGGCGCACGCTGGCGCTGGTCGGCGAATCGGGCTCGGGCAAATCAGTCACGGCGCTGTCTATCGTGCGTCTACTTGGCGCGACGTCCGCCAGCTTTCCTTCAGGCGAGGTGCTCTTCAACGGCGTTGACCTGCTTCGCGCGCAAGAGCCCGAGCTGCGCAAAGTGCGCGGCAATCAAATCACCATGGTGTTTCAGGAGCCGATGAGCTCACTTAATCCGCTGCATTCCATCTTGCAGCAGATCAGCGAAATCCTTGAGCTGCATGGTCTGCGCGGCGCGCAGAAGCTTCGTGAGCGCGTGATCGAGCTGCTCGATGAAGTCGGCATTCCTGACCCCGCCTCAAGGCTCAACGCTTACCCTCATCAGCTTTCCGGTGGCCAACGCCAGCGCGTGATGATCGCCATGGCTTTGGCCAACAGGCCTGCTTTGCTGATCGCCGACGAGCCGACAACTGCGCTTGACGTGACCGTGCAGGCGCAGATCCTGAAATTGCTCAAGGATCTTCAAAGCCGCATGGGCATGGCGATGCTCTTCATCACCCATGATCTTGGCATCGTACGCAAGATCGCCGACGACGTCTGCGTCATGCAAAAAGGGCGCATCGTCGAGGCCGGGCCTGTGGAGGACGTGTTTTCGAATCCGCAACACGCCTACACGAAAATGCTGCTGGCCGCAGAGCCCAAGGGGCAGGCACCAAAGTCAGACCATAACGCGCCAAGCATCATGTCGGCGGACGACGTGCGGGTCTGGTTTCCGATCAAGCGCGGATTTTTTCGCCGCACGATTGGCCACATCAAGGCGGTCGACGGCGTCTCGATCAACGTGCGCGAGGGCCAGACTCTGGGCGTCGTGGGAGAATCAGGTTCGGGCAAGACAACGCTGGGGCTCGCCTTGTTGCGGCTGATCCGCTCGGAGGGGCCAATCGTTTTCATGGGCCAGGCGATAGAGGGACTGGATTCGAGCGCCATGCGGCCGCTGCGTCGCAACATGCAGATCGTGTTTCAGGATCCCTTCGGCTCGCTGTCGCCGCGCATGTCCATCGCCGAAATCATCGCCGAGGGGCTTGAGGTGCAGAAGCCGTTACTGCGCTATGACGAGCGGCGCGAAATCGTGGCGCAAGCGCTGATCGACACCGGACTTGATCCTGCCGCCATGGACAGATACCCGCACGAATTTTCTGGTGGCCAGCGCCAGCGCGTCGCAATTGCGCGCGCCATGGCGCTGGAGCCAAAATTCATCGTGCTCGATGAGCCAACGTCCGCGCTCGACATGTCGGTGCAGGCGCAGATCGTCGATCTTTTGCGCGATCTCCAGCAGAAGAAAAAGCTCGCCTACATGTTCATCAGCCACGATCTGAAAGTGGTTCGCGCGCTTGCCTCCGACATCATCGTGATGCGGCAGGGGCGCGTGGTCGAGCAAGGCGTGGCTGCCGACGTTTTCGCGTCGCCGCGCAACGACTATACGCGCGCTTTGTTTGCCGCTGCGTTCAACATCGAGGCGGATGCCGCCGGGATCGTCAGCCAGTAATGGCGCGCGCTCATCATCGTCCTTGATTCGCTTGGCTGCGGCGGGGCGCCTGATGCAGCGGCGTTTGGAGACGAGGGCGCAGACACGCTTGGCCATGTGGCGCTGGCCTGCGCACGCGGGCAGGCCGACAATGATCGTCGCGGCGGTCCATTGCGGCTGCCAAACCTGACCTCGCTGGGGCTCGGCCTTGCAGCCCAAACCTCCACCGGCCAGACGCCTTTAGGATTGGATGGCGCCGTGCGCGAAGGCGTGCGATATGGCGCGGCCATCGAGCGCTCGCACGGCAAAGACACGCCGTCCGGACATTGGGAAATCGCAGGCGCGCCATTGGCCTCGCCCTTTGGTCTGTTCAGAGCCAGCGATCCCGCGTTCCCGCCGGAGCTGATCGCCGCCATCGTTTGCGACAGTATGATTCTCGGAATCCTTGGCGATTGTCATTCAGACGGAATTGAAGCGCTGAAGGTGTTTGGGGAAGAGCACATCAACACCGGCAAGCCTATCTTTTATACGTCCGTCGATTCCGTGCTCCAGATCGCGGCGCACGAGGAGAGCTTTGGACTGGAGCGCCTGTATGATCTTTGCCGTATCGTTCGCGCTCATGTAGACCCGCTTAACATCGGCCGCGTGATCGCCAGACCCTTTATCGGGAGCCCGCAGACAGGCTTCCAGCGCACGCCCCGTCGCAAGGATTTCGCTATGCAGGCGCCTGTCGGCAATCTGCTAGATCGCGCCTTTGGAGGCTCGCGCGCACTGATCACCATCGGCAAGATCGGCAACATTTTCAGCCACAGAAACACAGGCTGTGAACTGAAGGCGATCAGCGATATGGGCCATTTCGACAAGGTCGTGGAGTGCTTCGGCGATCTTCCCGACGGCGGGCTGATATTCGCCAATCTCGTTGATCTCGACACCGAATACGGACATCGCAGGGATGTCGCGGGCTATGCCTGCGCGCTTGAGATGCTCGACACGCGGTTCGAAGAATTGATCCCGCTGATGCGCAAGGGCGATTTGTGCATCGTCACCGCAGATCACGGCAATGACCCGACATGGGGCGGCACGGACCATACGCGCGAGAATGTTCCGGTTCTGGCCTATGCGCCGGACGGGCGCAGCGGTCCTCTCGGGCTGCGTTCGAGCTTTGCCGATATTGGCGCCAGCGTTGCGGAGCATCTTCACCTGAAGCCGACAGCCGCGGGTCAGTCCTGGCTTTAATACCCCAGCGTCGCCGAGCCGCGTTGTCTTGGATCGCTGGCGCCCATCAACCATTCGCCTGACCGGCTGATCGATTGCACCGAGCCGATAGTGGGCTGCACGCGCACGCGATGGCCTTTGCCTTCCAGCAGGCGGATCGTATCGAGCGAAAGACCGCGCTCGATGCGCAATTCATCAGGCTGCCATTGATGATGAATGCGCACGTTGGCGGCGGCTTCCGCGACGTTCATGCCATGCTCGACCACGTCGAGGATCGTCTGCAAAACGATTGTGATGATGCGCGAGCCGCCCGGAGAACCGGTGACAAGCTCGACCTCGCCGTCGCGCAGTAAAATTGTGGGGCTCATCGAGGACAGAGGCCGCTTGCGCGGTGCCGGCGCGTTGGCCTGCCCACCCAGCATGCCGTAGGCGTTTGAAGCGCCCTCGCGCGCAGCAAAATCATCCAGCTCATTGTTCAGCAAAATCCCCGTCCCCGGCGCGACGAGCCCAAGACCGTATGAGAAGTTCAGCGTATAGGTGTTGGAGACGGCGTTGCCGTCACGGTCGAGAACCGAATAATGCGTGGTTTGATCGCTCTCATAGGCGAACGGGTCGCCATGACGGATTTCGCCTGAAGGCCGGGCATGATCAGGCGAAAGATCGCTGCGCAATCTCGCCGCATAGGCTTTGGACGTCAGGCCGCGCGTTGGCGTGACGACGAAATCGGGATCGCCCAGAAACTCGGCCCTGTCGGCGTAAGCGCGCTTCATCGCCTCGGCCATCAGATGAATCGTCTGCGCGCTGTTGTGGCCAAAAGAGGCCAGCGGATAGGCTTCAAGAATGTTCAACAATTGAATCACATGAACGCCGCCGGAGGACGGCGGCGGCATGGACAGCACATCGCGGCCTCGGAATGATCCGCGCACAGGTTCGCGCTCAATGGCGCGATAGGATTTCAGATCGTCGAGCGTCATGCGCCCGCCAGCCGCGCGAACTGCCGCCACGATACGCTCGCCGATGCCACCCTCGTAGAAGGCGTCCGGTCCGCGCTCCGCAATCAGCGACAGGGATTGCGCCAGATCAGCTTGCACAAGCTTGTCGCCGCGCCGCATCGGCTCGCCGTCCTCGCGAAAAAAGATTGCGCGCGTTGAGGGATGCCTGCCAAGCCGCGCGGCGGCCTGCGGCAGGGAATCGGCAAGGTCGTCGTCAACGGGAAACCCGTCCTCCGCCAGCCTGATCGCCGGCGCCAAAAGCTGCGCAAGCGAGAAGCGTCCCGATCCATAAACTGCGTGAGCATGAGCAAGACCCGCCACCGTACCCGGCACGCCGATTCCAAGCCCGCTCGATTGCGAGCGCTCAGGCGCAAAGCGGCCCGTCTCATCCAGAAACACATCGCGCGGCGTATCGAGCGGCGCGGTCTCACGATAGTCGATGGCGATTGTCTTTTTGGTCGCAGCCAAATGCACGAGCATAAAACCGCCCCCGCCCAGATTGCCCGCTCTTGGCAGCGTCACCGCCAGAGCAAATCCCACCGCAACAGCAGCGTCCACGGCATTGCCGCCATGTTCGAGTATCTCTACCCCGATGCGTGAGGCGCGCGCTTCCTGACTGGCCACCATGCCGTTTTTCGCCAACACGGGCAGCGCGCGCGCCCAGCCTGAAATGATTGGAGGCGGCTGCTCGGAAGCCTGCGCAACGACGAGGTCGCTGCACGCAACCAAAATAGAGGTGGCGCAGATTATCCGCAGCAAACGTCTATGCAGCATCAATCAATTGCCCCAGCGGTCGCGCCAGAGTAATTCGCCAATCATACAATTGACGCGCGGTTCGCGCTTCTGGGCAAGCGTCACGATGGGTTCGTCCTTCCATGGCGGCAGGACAGGCGCAAGCGCGATCTCCAGAATCAACTTGGTGCGCGTGGCCTCGCTAAACTGTTTGCGGTCCCGAATAGGGATTGAGAAGGCACCTATGCCGCCGATCACGCAGTCCTCGTAATATTGATCGAGATTGGCGATGTCCCGGAACCCCCATGACGAGGGCCGCAAAAGCAGCGGCAGCCCGTTGATCGTTACGCCCTGTCGAACTGCATCATCGCGCGCAATCGTCACGGGGCGTCCACTATTGTTGGCGCCGTCGCCGGAAACGTCGATGACGCGGCGCATGCCATGGAAGCCATTGCCTTCAAAAAGAGCCATAGCGCTGTCGATAGCCCCGGAAATGGAGGTGCGTTGCGCCCGCCTGTACGGCGCCTCTGATAGTTTTTCAGCGGCCATGCGGGCGCTTTCTGGGCCATCTATCACAGTCCACGGCAAAAGCACGTCCTGATCCGTTTGCGACGCCCATTGCAGATAGGCGATGACAATTTTGCCATAAGCGCCACTTCTGACCGCCGCTATGAAGCCGGGCGAGACCAGCGCCTGCGCATAGCCTTCCCGCTGGAGGCGCTGCTCTTCGGGATCCATCGAATAGGAGATGTCGACAGCGAGGACGAGTTCGACGTCGACCTCCACCGGGCCGTCTTTGGCGCGTAAAATAGAAGTCGAGGCCAATGCCATGGCCAGAGAGAAGATTAAGACGGTTGTCGCAGAGCCTGTCGTCAGCGAGCGCAACCAGCAAGCACGATGGGGCATTATATCCTCCATTGCGTGCAGTTTGCCACGGGGCTCCCAAACAGCAAGCGCGGCTTTTGGCTTTCAAACCAACAGGCCTTTGGGCGCTGGACTCAAAGCTCTTGAACGTAACGCCAAGATCGCCATATCTCATTAGTGGTTGTAGCCGCAGGGATGCCGTCAGGGTCCCGTTCCGAGGCGCCTTCAAGAGGGCTTCGCTTCATGTCTCGCGTACCAAATTTGAACTCGCCTTTTCTGCTTGGCTTTGACGAAATAGAACGGGCGCTCGACCGGGTCACGCGATCTGCATCCGATGGCTATCCGCCATACAATATCGAGCGCCTGCCGAAAGATCTGGCGCATCCAGAACGCCTGCGGATCACGCTTGCAGTCGCAGGTTTTAGGCTGGACCAGTTGGAAATCACGCTTGAAGAACGCCAACTTCTCATTCGTGGTCGCCAGCACGAAGACAACGGCCGTGTTTACCTTCACCGGGGCATTGCTGCGCGGCAGTTTCAGCGCTCATTCTTGTTGGCGGAGGGCATGCGGGTGGAGGGCGCGGATCTCACCAATGGCCTCCTTTCGGTCGATCTCGCCAGACCAGAGCCAGAGCGGGTGGTGCAAAAAATCAGCATCACAGCGCGCGACTGATTGGACCAGACTGGAGCGGGAAGTGCTTTAGAGGCGACCGCGGGCTCAAAGAGCCGCAACAAGGAGCTAATAATGCAGCATAAAACAAAAACATCCGAGACAAAGTTGACCGCCGAACAATTCGCCCATCTGGGGGATGGAGCTTTGGCCTATGTCAAGCCGATGATGTCTCAGGATGCCGCGCGGTTGTTTCCGCAGATCGGCGGCATTGAGCCGGGCGTGCACCTGTTTGCGCTGGTTGGGGCCGACGGCTCACCTATTTTACTGACAGATTCAAAAGATACGGCGATCGCCAACGCCTGGGAGCAGGAGCTCGAAATGGTCAGCGTCCACTAGTCAGCCACCAAAAAGGCGATCCATCAGCCCGCGATTGTCCCGGCGCTCGCCAGACACCGCCTCGCCCAGATTGGCGGGCGGCAAAAGATCGCGGGAGTTTGGAGGCTCCCGGGGGTCAGCTCGCCTGGTTCCATCCTGAACGGGACCGCCGGAGTATGGCGCTGGCCTTGGCGCAGCAGAAGCTGAACCCGGTGGCAAGTTTGTCGGTAGCCTGGGCGGGGCTGCTCTTGTCTCGGGTGGTTGCGTCTGAAGGGATGTCTGTTCCTTCCAGTTGGACGGAAGCGGCGGCGGCTGATCATATCGATGGGCTTCGCGCATGGTTTGCGACCAGACGGACACTGGCAGGTTGGCGCCAGACAGGCGCTTTGTGGGCGAAGAATCATCGTTGCCGAGCCAGACGCCGGTCAGCAATTGGCTGGAATAGCCGACAAACCATCCATCCCTGTATTCCTGACTTGTCCCGGTCTTGCCTGCAGCTTCAAAACCTCGGGCGTCGGCGCGCGAGCCCGTGCCCGTCGTCAGGGTTTCCTGCAGCATTGCATTCATCATCGACACCGTTTTTTGCTCAATAACCCTGCCAAAACTTGCGCCCTTGCGACGATACAGGATCTTGCCTGAGGCCGTCTTCACCTGCGTGATCACATGCGGCTGGATCCGGATTCCTCCATTGGCGAATGGCGCATAAGACGAGACGAGTTCAAGCAAGGTCACTTCGGACGTGCCGAGCGCAATCGTGGCGTTGTCGGTCAACGTCGACTGAATCCCCATCCGCCTCGCCGTTTCCGCGACTTTTCTGGGGCCTACCTCAAGGCCAAGACGCACCGCAACTGTATTGAGAGAAAGCGCCAGCGCATTCTGGAGCGTGACGGCGCCCTGATATTCGCGGCTAGAATTTTCAGGCCGCCAGCCGCGCACGTTGATCGGGCTATCGTCGCGCATGGTCTCCGGCGTTAGGCCACGCTCAAGTGCCGCCAGATAGACGAACGGCTTGAAGGCCGAGCCCGGTTGGCGTTTTGCAGAGACGGCGCGGTTGAACTGGCTTTCGGCATAATTACGCCCGCCCACCATCGCGCGAATTTGTCCGCCGGGGTCCATCGCCAGAACGGCGCCCTGGGAAACGCCGAACCGGGCGCCCAGACGATCGAGCTCGCTCGTCAGCGCTTTTTCCGCCGCAACCTGGATGTCGGTGCGCAGCGTGGTCGAGACGACGATATCCTCTTCGATGGCTCCAACGGTCTCGTCCAGAACGTCCATGATGTAGTCGGCGGCGTAATTGATCGAACCGGAGCCTGCATCACGCCTCGCTTCCGCGGGCTTGGCCAGGGCGATGGTGGCCATTTTATCGTTGACGTAACCCTCGCGGGTCATGGCGGCAACGACCAGCGCCGCACGTTCGGCGGCGCCCCGCGGGTTTCTGTTGGGCGCAAGCCGCGAGGGCGCGACCATGAGGCCTGCGAGCATGGCGGCTTCGGGAAGCGTGATCTGGCGAGCGCTGCGCCCGAAATACTTCTGCGCGGCGGCCTCGATCCCGTAAGAGCCAGAGCCGAAATATACCCTATTCAGGTAAAGCTCCAGAATTCGATCTTTTGAATAATTATGCTCAAGCCAGAGAGCGAGAATCGCCTCCTGAATTTTACGCGAGAGGGTGCGTTCCTGCGTCAGGAACAGGTTCTTGGCCAATTGCTGGGTGATCGTGGATCCGCCCTGCATGCCTCCAGCTCCGGAAAGATTACGCGACATGGCGCGCATGATCCCCACCGCATCGACTCCAAAATGCGCGTAAAAGCGCCGGTCTTCAATCGCCACAAAAGCCTGAGGAACGTAAGCTGGCAGGTCGTCGAGCCGGATCGCGGGGCCGCCGCTGTCGCCTCTGTTGGCGACAGGGACGCCGTCCGCGTCGAGGATTGCGATATTGGGGGGTCGCTTTGGGACCGCCAGCTGGTCAATTGGCGGCAATTGAGCCGCATGCCACGCCAACAGGCCGACAAGGCCTATGCCGCCCCAGATGCCCAGCACAAAGCACCAGTAAACGAGGCCCCCGAGGAAAGAGCGCCTGCCGCTTCCTGACCTAGCTCTTCCTGACCTGCCGCCGCGCGGGTCGCGACCACCGCCGCTATTTGCCTTGGACTTTTCTTTTGATTTGGCTTTCGATTTGCTAAAAACGCTCGCCCAGAAGCTGCTGCGTCTTGCCCTTCCCGGGGCAATACGCTCGTCGGGCGAGACCCGAATTTCCTTCGATTTCGCATGGCGGGACATAAACACTCGCTTATCAGCCGCAGCAATTGTGCGCCTGGTGCGTTTTAAAGTCTAAACAATCTCGCTTAATGGCCCGTTACGTCACCGCGCAGAGCGTCGAAGAAGTTGAAAACTGGGGATTTCCTCTGAGAGTCTGGCTCGATTTACCTTCAAGGCTTGCGCTGGGGGCATGGTCTTGCCAAAGTTGCTTCCCTTCAGTGGCCCTCCGGGCGACTGTACGCGATATGAGCAGGATCGGTCGGAGCAATGAAAGTAACACTCGAGAGAGCGGCGCTCCTCAAATCGCTTGGCCACGTTCACCGGGTAGTCGAGCGCAGGAACACGATTCCGATCCTGTCGAACGTGCTGCTCCAGGCTAACGGATCATCGCTTTTTCTGAAAGCGACCGACCTTGATCTTGAAATCACCGAAAGCGTAGCCGCCGACGTCGCCCAGAGCGGATCGACGACGCTGCCCGCGCATACGCTCTACGACATCGTACGCAAACTGCCCGACGGCGCTCAGGTTTCGCTTGAGATGACGGGCGATGCAGGACAATTGCTGCTGCGCTCGGGACGCTCGCGCTTCATGCTGCAATCCCTGCCCGAGACTGACTTTCCCGATCTGACCACCGGAGATATGTCGCACAAGTTCACCCTTTCGGCCGTCGAACTCAAAAAGCTGATCGAGAAAACGCAATTTGCGATCTCTACGGAAGAGACCCGCTATTATCTGAACGGCATTTTCGTCCATACGCTTGATGTCGAAGGCCACACGATGTTGCGCTCAGTTGCGACCGACGGCCATCGGCTCGCACGCGTGGAAATACCGGCCCCTGCTGGCTCAGCCGGCATGCCGGGCGTGATTGTTCCGCGCAAGGCGGTGACAGAAGTCCAAAAGCTGATTGACGACGGTGCCGGCGACGTCGCCATCGAAATCTCCACCACCAAGGCGCGCTTCACCTTCGGCGACGTCGTTCTGACTTCGAAGCTGATCGACGGTACATTCCCTGATTATGCGCGCGTGATTCCGTCAGGAAATGATAAGCGACTTGTGGTCGAGCGCGATTCCTTCGCCCGCGCCGTGGACCGCGTATCGACGATTTCCTCGGAACGTGGACGTGCCGTCAAACTGGCGCTGGCCGACGGGAAGCTGACGCTTTCAGTGACCAATCCCGATTCAGGGTCGGCAACCGAGGAACTCGAGGTGGATTACGATTCCACCCCAATGGAAATTGGCTTCAACGCCAAATACCTCCTCGACATCACAAGCCAGCTTGATAGCGACACCGCGCTTTTCAAACTCGCTGATTCTGGTTCGCCAACGCTGGTGCAAAACCGCGACGGCTCGGCGGCGCTCTACGTTTTGATGCCAATGCGGGTCTAGCCCGCAAGCGTTCTAACTCGCGAGCGCGTCAAAACCGCCGTCGGCTTTAAGGTGCACTTCGCTTTCGTGTGCAGCCCGGGTCCATTACGCCTCCCTAATCGCGCCGGCGCGAGATGACGAACGATTCATCCTGAAACCACAAGCCGCTGTGATAGTGTAGAACCTGTTGCGTGACTTCCAAATATTTGTTGTTGGCCACCACAGGCGCTAGCCGCTCATCTTCAATCTGGGCGACATAAATGGCTGCGTTCCATGCCGCAAAAAGCGTAGACGTGCCGATTGAACCCGCAAGTTCGCTTGGCAATGTATGCATGTGATAGCGAAATTGCGCTTTCAGATTAGAGTTCGCATTGAAGTTGAATTCGCGAGCGTTCGGCGCGAGCTCCTGCTTCACGCACTTAAAAAGGTCGTGTCTGTTGTTGGTTACGAAGGGGTTGTCGTCAGGCCAAACTCTCTGGGCGATCTCCATGCCCGGATCGCGCCCACAGGAATGGATGCCGATAAGACGCCCACCCGGCCCGAGCGCTTTGGCCAGAGGCGCAATTACCCGCCTCGCCTTGAACTCCAGCGACGCGCGCGCACGATAGGGTTGCGAGGCGATCACAAGATCATAATTGGCAGGCGTCTGTCCCTGTCTCGGTATGATCGAATCGAGAAGGAATTTATGGTCTTCGCGATAGACCACCAGAACAACCGGGCGCTCGTAAACAGAATGTCCCGAGTCGCTGACGCGCGCATTCCAGTTGCGCGCCAGGAATGGCTCAAGCTCGGTAAGCTGACGCTCGAAAGAATGGCCGGTGCCACCCGACAATTTTACTTCATGCCAGATCAGGCTGGAGGCGGCGTTGACTGATTTAACTGTAAGCCACGGCGCGCTGGCGTATTGTAAATTGGTCAGCACAAGACATGTCGATGGATGCTCAACAAATCGATCAACCATTTTTCGCAATGCAAGACGCACGTCCTCGAGGCTGATCTCCTTGCCCACGACATAGAACGGCATGGTGGGATAACGGTCGTGCATGGAGCGCATGACGCGCGCCAGAACGCTTCCATCGCCAACGCCCGCATCAAAGACGCGCAGGGCTGGCGGTCGCGGATAAACATTTCCCAATTCCTACGAGATTCGATTGGCTACCTCCCACTTCTCGCTGCAGGTGTTGACGAAAAGAAGGTATTTCTGGCGGTTGTCGTAAAAGAGAAAATTTTGATTCGCGTCGATCTCGCTGCGAGGCGGCAAGGTCGGGAGATTTGGCGCAGGGCCCCCGGGCGGGCGCAGCGTCAACGCCATAGCGCGTTCGCCCTCCTTGTGACTGGCCATGAACGCGTGGATCTTGTCGAACGTATCGGTCGTGATCCGACCGCCGTTTCGCAATCGCGACACCAGCTTTCCGTCATTGATGGCCGCGCGGCCGAATGTGGATTCGGCAAGTCCGGATTTTTGGCAAAACTCGCCTATTTCCACGAGCAGCTGTTCTGCGCGCATGCTCTGGTCACTCCACCCTCTCCGCACGCTTTGCCGGGCGGCTGCGCCATCTTCTCCCGCCCAACGTTTGACGCAACAATAAAATCGGCTGCGCGCCGAATGGGCGGAAAATGGGCGTTGGCCCAAAAGCTTTTGCGCTCAGACCTTTGAGGCGGGCTGGTTTCTGTGTCAGAGTTTGTAGATGTTGGAATCGCTGCAAAGCCTAGAGAAAAGAATCGTTCCCGCCGTTCGGCGACTGCGGCTAAACGATTATCGTTCCTATCGAGATCTGGATCTTGAGCTCGAAGAAGCGTCCGTTATCGCTCTATGTGGCGAAAATGGCGCGGGCAAAACCAACATGCTGGAAGCCCTGTCCCTCCTCACAGCCGGTAGAGGGCTGCGGCGCGCCGATTATTCCGATTGCGCCCGTGAAGACGGATCGGGCGGCTTTGCTGTGTCCGTTGAACTGACGGGACCTTATGGCCCGGTGCAGTTAGGAACGGGAGTTGATATCAACGAGGGACCGGGGCGCAAGTTTCGCCTCAACCGGGCTCCTGCAAGCTCCATCCGCGCACTCGCCGAACATGTTCGCGTGGTCTGGCTGACCCCAAGCATGGACGGCTTGTTTGCCGGATCTCCCGGCGAGCGCCGACGCTTTGTCGACCGGCTGGTGCTGGCGGTCGATCCTGAACATGGAGGCCGCGTCAACGCCCTCGAAAAAGCGCTTCGCAATCGCAATCGCTTGCTGGAGGAGCGTCCGGGCGATTCAGCATGGCTTGATGCGGCGGAGCAGGAGGCGGCGGAAGTCAGCATTGCGGTGGCTGCGGCGCGGCGCGAAACGATCGAGCGGCTTGGCTCGCTGATCGCAGCCGGTCAGGATGCGTCGTCGCCCTTCCCCTGGGCGCAGATCCGGCTTGAGGGCGAGATAGACCGCCTGATACAGGACCAACCCGCGCTTGAGGCCGAAGACGCCTATCGACGGCTGTTGCGGGACAACCGGCGGCGCGACGCAGCCGCCGGGAGAACGCTGGTCGGCCCGCAATCGAGCGATCTTGACGTAAAGCATGGTCCTAAGGGCGTGGCGGCCGCGCAGTGCTCCACCGGTGAGCAAAAGGCGCTTCTGGTCGGGCTGGCGCTGGCGCATGCAAAGCTCGTGAAAATAATGAGCGGCATAGCGCCGCTGACCCTGCTGGATGAGGTCGGCGCTCATTTTGACCCTCGACGCCGAAACGCGCTTTTCGAGCTTCTGGACGCTTTGGGCGGGCAGGTCTGGATGAGCGGAGCCGATCCGCAGGCGTTCGCCTCCCTGCCCGGGAGATCGGTTCTGGTGCATGTGACCCCCGGACATGCGACGCAAATCACCACATGAGGCGCAGGCTCTTGACCTGAAGCGCGCGAGCAGCGCGGGCCAACGTCAAAGAGATCGACTTAAGTTATTGATTTATAAAAATATATATTAGCGCCCGGAAAACGTCGCCGCCAGTTCGCCCGCCGGTCCGTTTTAGCTGCAATCCGGGGCCGATTCAGGGTAAATTGATTAAGCCGATTCGATCTTTTTCGAATCGAGTTTTCTCAAGCCCTTCGAGAGCCCTGCGCCACATGGCCGAATCCACCGCGCCCGCTAACGAGCCCTATGACCCCAACAGCTACGGCGCAGAATCGATCAAGGTTCTGCGCGGTCTAGACGCTGTCCGCAAGCGTCCCGGAATGTACATCGGCGACACCGATGACGGTTCTGGCTTGCACCACATGGTCTACGAGGTCGTTGATAACGCCATCGACGAAGCATTGGCTGGTCACGCCACCCACGTGACGGTTACGATGAACGCTGACGGTTCAGTCACCGTCACGGACAACGGACGCGGTATCCCGACAGACATTCACTCAGAGGAGGGCGTCTCCGCCGCTGAAGTCATCATGACCCAGTTGCACGCGGGCGGAAAATTCGATCAGAATTCCTACAAGGTTTCCGGCGGTCTGCATGGCGTAGGCGTTTCGGTCGTGAACGCCTTGTCGCAATGGCTGAAGCTGCGAATCTGGCGCGACGGCAAGGAACACTTCCTTGAGTTTGCGCATGGAGACGTCGTCGCCCCGCTCGTGATCGTCGGTCCGGCGCCTTTTATCGACGGCAAACCCAAGCGTGGAACCGAAGTGACGTTCCTGCCTTCGTTGCAGACATTCACGATGGTTGAGTTCGACTATAAAACCATTGAGCATAGGTTGAGGGAACTCGCTTTCCTGAATTCCGGCGTGCGAATCATTCTGACTGATTCGCGCCATGCCGAGCAGAAGGTGGAGGAGTTGTTCTACGAGGGTGGCCTTGAAGCCTTCGTGCGTTACATCGACCGCGCAAAACACCCACTCATCAGCGCACCCATCCTCATCGGCGGAGAGCGCGACCGCATTACTGTAGAAGTCGCCCTCTGGTGGAACGACAGTTATCATGAGAGCGTGTTGGCGTTCACCAACAACATTCCCCAGCGCGACGGCGGGACGCATCTGGCAGGCTTTCGTTCGGCCCTGACGCGTCAGGTGACGAGCTATTGCGAAAAGTCAGGTCTTTCCAAGAAAGAGAAGGTTGACCTCACAGGCGACGATTGCCGCGAAGGTCTCTCCTGCGTGCTGTCAGTCAAAGTGCCTGATCCTAAATTCTCCTCCCAGACCAAGGACAAACTGGTTTCCTCGGAGGTTCGGCCAGTCGTCGAAAACCTTGTGAACGAAACTCTCGGACAATGGTTTGAAGAGCATCCGCACGAGGCCCGTATCGTCGTCACCAAAGTTATCGAGGCCGCGCACGCGCGCGAGGCCGCGCGCAAGGCGCGGGAGCTCACCCGCCGCAAGGGCGCGCTGGATGTCGCCAATCTGCCCGGCAAGCTTGCTGATTGTCAGGAGCGCGATCCTGCAAAGGCTGAGTTATTCCTCGTCGAGGGCGATTCTGCCGGTGGCTCAGCCAAACAGGGACGCAATCGCGAATACCAAGCTGTTCTGCCTTTGCGCGGCAAAATCCTGAACGTGGAGCGTGCACGCTTCGACAAAATGTTGTCGTCGCAGGAAATCGGAACGCTGATTACGGCGCTGGGCACTGGCATCGGCAGGGACGATTTCAATCCCGACAAGTTGCGCTACCACAAGATCATTATCATGACAGACGCCGACGTGGACGGGTCGCACATTCGAACGTTGCTGCTGACGTTCTTCTTCCGGCAAATGCCAGCTATTATTGAGCGAGGCCACCTCTATATCGCCCAGCCGCCGCTTTACAAAGTCAAGCGCGGGCAATCTGAACAATATCTCAAGGACGAGCGCGCGCGCGAAGATTATCTTATCAACAACGGTCTTGACGGAGCGGTGCTGCGCCTGTCCACAGGCGAGACGAGGGCGGCCTCCGATTTGCGCGTGCTGCTGGATGAGACGCGGCTTCTTCGGCAGGTGATGCAGCAATTGCATTCGCGCTATGATCGCTCCGTGATCGAACAGGGCACCATCGCTGGTGCCATGAAACCTGTTGCGACGCTTGGCGATTCTGAAGCCCAGAGGCTCGCGGTGGAAATCGCGCGCCGCCTCGACGCGCTTTCAGAAGAAACCGAACGCGGATGGGAAGGGCGGGTCGAGAACAACGGCTTTGTCTTCTCGCGCGAAGTGCGTGGCGTTCGTCAGTCGCATATTCTTGATCAGGGCCTGCTGGCGTCAGTCGAAGCCCGCAAGCTCGACGAACATTCAGCGGCGATGCACGAAGTGTTTTCCGCCAGCGCGTATTTCGTGCGTCGCGGCGACGAACTTCCCGTCGCGGGCTTCGTCGAATTGCTCGACGCCGTCATGGCTGCGGGGCAAAAAGGCATCACGCAGATCCAGCGCTACAAAGGCCTGGGGGAAATGAACCCCGAGCAGCTTTGGGAAACCACGCTTGATCGCAATGTGCGATCCTTGCTTCAGGTGCGCATCAAGGACGTCGCCGAGACTGACGACATTTTCGTCAAGTTGATGGGCGACGTCGTTGAGCCCCGTCGCGAATTCATTCAGGAAAATGCATTGAGCGTTGCTAACCTGGACGTCTGATACGAAAGTTATGAAGCGATCAAAGACCGCGCGATCCAGTTGGAACCGGATCGCGCGGTCGATTTTATCTTATTGCCTGCACTATTGAGCCACATTTGATCGTTACGTCGCAGCCCATCGTCAATAGCGAAGGGTTTGCACGTTGAAGAAAATGTTTCTTTTAGTCGCCGGTGTCCTCACGCTCGGGTTGAACGTTCATGGCGCACTGGCCGATGTTCAAGTCACAGGCGCTGCAGTCAAAGCATCGTTCTATTATCACGGAACAAGAACTGCCTCTGGAGAACGGTTCAATCCAAATGGATTGACCGCAGCGCATAAAACATTGCCTTTCGGCACGATGTTGCGGTTGGTTAATCGCTCAAACGGAAAAACTGTCACAGTTCGCGTCAATGATCGTGGCCCCTTCATCAAGGGACGCGAGCTGGATGTTTCACGGGGCGCCGCATCAGCCCTTGGCATGCTTGGCTCGGGAATAGCCACACTTCAAATGGCGCGCCTGAACTAGCGGACGAGTCTACATCCGTTCAAAGAGCGTAGCGCTTGCAAGGCCGCCCGCAGCCGCAATGGCCGCAAGACCAAAGGCGCCTTTCGTTTCATGCTTCAGTTCGTGAAACAAACGAACGGCAAGAATAGCGCCGGACGCTCCAATCGGGTGTCCGCGCGACAACGCCCCGCCGCTTCGGTTGACGCAAAGCGGATCAAGATCAAGCGCGTCCCGCCAAGCCATCGCCTGCACTGCAAACGCTTCCATCAGCTCACACGCCAACAAGCGTTTTCGTGGAATGCCTGAGATTAGCTTTTTTACGGGCGCAATGCCGGCCAATGCAGGAAGATCCGGCGCACCTCCCATGCGGCTGGAGGCATGGATGCGGATTGCGCACGACGGCTTCAATCGCGCGGCGATTTGCGATGAAACCAGAACGACAGCCGCCGCCGCGTCCGCTTGCACGGCGATCGTGGCCGCCGTCAACCCGTGCACCTGATCTCCAGAAATGACTGGCAGCCGGCTGCAAACGCGTGCGTTGAGGCTTCTGGCGAATTCGTCTCGCGCAAGGCCTGCGACACGCACGAGCTCGTCGTCGAAGTTTCCGGCAAGCGCCTTCGCATGACTTTTAATAGCGAAGGCTTCCTGCGCGTAACGCGCAACGCCCAAGGATTGCGCCAACGCCGCAGCGGATTCAATCAAATCTGGATCGCGATCCGGCCACGGCGTGAACGGCGGTCGCTCATAGGGCTGGGCTTGTTCGCTGGCGGATAATGGTCTGCGAAATCTCAGCGGCGAGCGGCTGTAACTCTCCAGTCCGCCCGCAACGACGATTTGCGCCTCGCCAGCGCGGATGCGGCTGGCGCCAAACAAAATAGCGTCCAGCCCGGAGCAGCATTGCGTATCGATCGTGGAGGCCGGAATCGTTTCCGACAATCCCGCCGCTAAAGCCGCGACCCGCGCTGGATTGCCGCCGCCGTAAAGAGCGTTGCCAAAAATGACCTCGTCAATCTGAGCGCCGGATAAATCGAGCTTTTCAAGAACGCCTTGGATCACGGCGGCCCCGAGATCGGCGGCGCCGATTTGCGCAAACGAACCATCGCGCGGGGCGACAGCCGTGCGGCGCGCGGCGATCATAAAAACGTCGTTCATTCCAGAACCTCGCAGGCGCCGCTCAGCCAATCGGCTTTGAGGCCAGCAAAGTCCGTCTTGCCGGACGCCGTCGATCGCCATTCAGGAGGCTTTGCATAGATGCGCGGCACAAAGGGCAAAGATAAATCGCGTCGCGCATAACGCATCAGCTCGCTGGCGGAGAGGCTCCCGGGTTCTCCATGCACCAGCGCCACAAGTCGCTCTCCGCGTCTTCGATCAGGAATCCCGAACACGGCGGACGCCTTCACGCTCGGATGGGAGTTCAGGACGCGCTCGATCTGTTCGGGAAACACGTTTTTTCCAGAAGTCACTATCATCCGATTCTCGCGACCCTCCAGATACAGGAATCCGTCACGATCCAGATAGCCAATGTCGCCTATGCATAATTCGTCGTTACGTCTCACCAGATCGCCGGAACCTATTGCGTAATCGGTAAACAGAAACGGGCTCGACACAAATATGCGGCCTGTGTCTCCAATCGGCAATTCGTCGCCGCCCGAATCGCGGATCTTGATGGAAACGCCATGGAAGGCGCGACCGACTGAGGCTTCGGGACATTTGTCTGCTATCTTCCGGACGGTGACGAAACTCAGCTCAGACGCGCCATAGAATTCAGCAAAATCAGCATTCGGAAAACGCTCGGGTGTTTTTTCTGAAATCACCGAACTCCATTTAGATCCGGAGCTCAGGACCGTTCTCATTGTTTGGATCGGCGCCCCCGACACATCGAGCAGCAAAGCCAATTGAGTGGGAGCCGCATAAAGAACGCTCGCGCCTCTATCGCATATTTCAGCCATCACAACATCGGGACGGAAGCGCCTAAACAAAATGACGCTGGCCCCGATGTGCAGCGCGTGGATTGCTGCGTAAAGAAACAGCGAATGCGACATCGATCCAGGAGCCGCGACGATATCGTTCGAACCAATGCCAAATTCATGCGCATCGGCTGCAAAGCTCGCGACCCATGACAAATGATTTCGGCGGTATCCTTTTGGAATGCCCGTAGATCCGGATGTAAAGCCGACATAGAAAGGCGCGAGAGCGTCTGGACTCTCGGGCTCGAAGATTTCGCCGGGACAAATGTGCGCGAGCGGCTTGTCTATGTCTATCAACAAAGACTGGTAAGAAAAGTCCGTTCCTTCGCAAACGAGCAAGTTCGGAGAGAGACCTTTCAGCGCATCCTTCAGGTGAGACGGAGGCCAGTCAGTGTCCAGAACTTGCGCTTGGCGACCTGTCATGGCGACAGCCAGGAAGACCGCCAGGAAATGCGGGGAATTGGGAAGATGTATGGCTATGCCGGCGCCCGGCGGCGTGGAGCTACATAGCTCGCGCGCAAGGCGTTGCACGCAGGCCGACAGTTGGGACCATGTAATCTGCGCTCCATCGCATATAATCGCGTTAACGTCAGGCTTTGATGCGGCGAGAGAGCGGAGTGTGGATCCAATCGTCATATGCAACACGTCATGCACGGGCGCCCGCTGCAGGCGAAAACGTTTGAAGATAAGTCTGCGCGATGAAGGCGGTTGCTATCGCCTTCAATGTGTCGCCCGGCAAGAGGGTCGCCGACGCAATCGCCGCATTCTTGACGCTGAGACCCGTCGACCAGGCCAGCCAAGGCGTCCCGAAAAGATGTATAATAAAAATGCCGCCGAAGACCGACGCGATAAGGGCTGACGTGAATTCGGATTTGAACGGGAGGACACGCATCATTGCACCAACCACCCAGGCGCCCGCGATCCAGCCAATCAAATATCCCGCCGTGGGACCTACGAAGACGCCAAGACCGCCGCGTCCGCCCGACAATAGCGGAGCGCCGCAGGCGACGACGAATAGAAAGAGCGCAACAGATGTCGCGCCAAGGCGCGCTCCAAGGATGACGCCCGCCAGCATAACCCCCAGCGTTTGAGCCGTAACCGGCACGCCAGCTGCGATCGGCAAGTCAAAACGTGGCGCAAGGCCAAGCGCTCCAATCAACGCGGCAAATAGCGACACTCTAACAAGATCACGCGTTTGCATAACATTCCTTTAGCTTTACCTTGGACGAAGCCCACGGGAGTCCAGTGATTCAGCGATACGATCAGCAATCCTCAAGAGGCCAGCCATCCACGGCGCAACAAGCCGCCAGGAGCCGTGCGAACAGCCACGCGCCCGCCACGCCTCCCGCCGCCGCAGCCAATCGTCGAGCAGCACAGGGACAAAGCGAATTACCAAAGCAAAGGCGAGCGCAAGCTGGGATGGATCAAGCCCAGTGTAGCGCAAGGGTCGCAGGACCGGGAGAAAAGCGTCCATCATCGCTATCATCGGCGTCGTCATGCTCACAAGATCGGCAAGAAGAACCATAAGCGCCAGGCGCGACACGGACGCCAGCGCCTCGGCTGGGCCGGAGGCGAGGAATTGAAAAGCCCCGACAATAGCCAGGATGGGTAGCATGAGTCTGAAAAGCTTCAGCCGCAGGACGGCTTCACGCCCAAGCGCAAAATAAACGAGGAGCACGAGGACCAGCGAGGCGAGCAGAACGAGGGGATCTTCAACCCAGAAGAAAACTACAGTCGCACCTGCGATGAAAAGCAGCTTGAATCCGGCAGGAAGCTTGTGGAGCCACGTTCGCTTCGACAAAGGCACGCCGATCATGGAAAAAAATCCTCGTGACGCCGGTTCGCGATCGCTGCTTCCTTGTATTGCGGCAGAACATCGGTTGGTGGGCCGTCTTCTCGAATAGCGCCATCTTGAAGCCAGATGACGCGATCAAGACCGGCCAGCAGATCAAGGTCATGGCTGGCGATCAACATCCGCTGCGGCAGCGTCGCCAGCATGTTCGACAGGCCAAGGCGGGTGGGCAGATCGAGACTGGCGAAAGGTTCATCCATAACAAGAATGTCTGGCTCCAGCGCCACGACGGAGACGATGCACAGACGTTGTCGCTGGCCATCCGACAATTCATGGACGCCTGCGTCTTTCCAGTGCGCGCACCCGTGCTGCGCCAGAGCGCGGATCGCTTGCTCGCAGCTATGGGCGGCGGAAGAGCCCCGCGCACGAAAGCCGAAGGCGACTTCCTCCAGCACTGTTGGAAAAACGATCTGGTGGTCCGGATTCTGGAACACAAAACCAACCTTGCGCATGGCGGCTGCGCTATCAAGCGCGGTGTCTATCCCGTCAACGAGAACCCGGCCCGAGTGAGGTGCGAGAAGTCCGTTCGTCAGGCGCAGGAATGTGCTTTTGCCGGCGCCATTGTCACCCAGTAAACCGATCCTACGCTCGCTGAGGCAAAGGCTCAGATCAGAGAAAAGGCGCTCCGGACCACGTGCGAAAGTCACATGGTCGAACAAAATAGCAGCATCAACGGAAGTAAGCGTCATGACTTGGTCCAAGGGGCACATCCCTGTAGCATCGGGCGCAGCTGCGGCAAAGCGAACTGCGGTTCATGCTGTGAAATGTCGTCGCCGGGATCGTGGGGGAGCAAATGCGAGCTGGTTGGTACGAATCATGTGGGGCGGCTGAGGAGGTTTTTCAGATCGGCGACATGCCCAATCCTGTTGCGGCATCCGGAGAAATTCTGGTCCGCCTATATACATCGGGAATCAATCCCTCAGATTACAAGCGCCGCGCCAATGTGAAGGCGGGGATCGAGTTTCCCAGAGTGATCCCGCATTCGGACGGCGCAGGCGTGGTCGCAGCATTGGGGACGGGCACCAGCGGCTTCAAAATCGGCGACCGCGTCTGGGTGTTTGGTGCGCAATGGGGAAGGCCGTTCGGCACGGCGGCGGAGTTTGTATCACTGCCCGCAGCGCATGTGCGCCCACTCCCGGACGAAGCGGGTTTCGAAGAGGGAGCCTGTTTCGGGATACCCGCAATGACCGCCTATCGCTCCGTCTTCGCCAATGGGCCGGTCAACGGCCAGACTGTCTACATCCCCGCAGCCTTGGGACGCGTTGGGGCTTATGCCGTGCAATTGGCCAAATGGGGTGGCGCACACGTGATCGCCAACGCCAGCGGTCCAGAGAAATGCGCCATGGCGCGCGCGCTCGGGGCCTACGTTTGCCTCGACCGTCTCGAGGGCGACCTTGAGGTTAGGTTGATGGCGGAGACCCGTGGACGGGGCGTTGATCGAGTGATCGAAATTGATTTCCTCGGAAATCTGGGGATGAACGAGCGCATCGTGGCCGATGGCGGCGGCATCGCTTCCTATGGCGCGGCGTCCGCACCTCAGGCGACCATCACGCTCGCGCCGCGCCGCGCCCGCAATCTCTCACTTCAGTTTGTCTTCGTCTATTCGCTCCGGCCTGACGTGATCGAAGAAACATGTGCGGGCGTTCTGCGGGCTCAGGCAGCCGGCGCTCTTCAGCACCGGATCGCGGGGAGCTTTCCTCTGTCCGAACTGGCGCAGGCTCATAAGTTTGCCGAGGCGCAATCGGGCACGGGCCATGTGATCGTCAGAACCGCCTGAGAATGCTGTCTTTCAGCCTGCCGTTTAGTCTCTTTACAACCGCCTTTCTGGCCGCGACCATTCTTCCCGTCGCGTCAGAAGGCGCTCTGGCTGCTGCGCTGGCGTTGAGCGAGGAGTCGTGGGCGCTCCTCATTGGGGCCGCGAGTCTGGGGAATGTTTTGGGATCAATCGTCAATTGGTGGTTGGGACGATTGGGCGCAAACCCAGATTACGTGGGCCGCATGAAGGTAAAGCCAGAGACTCTTGCGCGCGCCCAAGGATGGTACCGCAAGTGGGGGCGCGCCTCTCTTTTGTTGAGCTGGGCGCCAATATTTGGGGATCTGCTGACCGTTGCAGCTGGTGCCATGCGCGAGCCGCTCCACATCTTCATTCCGCTGGTCTCAATCGCAAAAACCGGCCGCTACATTGTAGTAGCGGCCGCCGTGAGCGGGCTCATATAAGTCCTCGTCAGAGAGCTCTGCGAGCCTTGCGCACGAGGTAGTCAAAATTGATCGTATGCTGCTCGGGGCGCGCAATTTTGTCATGAAGCTTCAGAATATCCTCAGGCGGGAATTCCTCGCCAGCGGCGCCGGCAGCTTCCACGAGCAACTGAATTTCGCAGGCGTTCTCAAGCATGATGGTGAGGATGACGCACTCCTCAAGCGTCCGCCCGACGACCGCCACGCCATGGTTGCGCAAATAGCAGGCCTTAAGCTGACCGAGAGCCTTCGCCACGCCTGCGCCCATTTCTTTGGAGCGGATCAGGTCAATCGTATCCGTGTAGGTACCAATGCCATCGGCGAAGACGGCGCTGGGCTGGCTCCACGGGCGCAAGGGACGCCCTGTGGTCGACAATGCGACCGCATGCTTGGGGTGCGCGTGGATAACAGCGTTCACTTCGGGACGGACTTTGAATATTTCGGAATGGATGTAGACTTCGCTGTGACGGGGGCCGCCGCCAGCAATCTTTTCACCCTCAAGGTTGCATGTCACCATGTTTTCCATGGTGATTTCATCAAGCCCGTAGCTGTGCGGCTTCATGTAAAAATGGCCAGCGTCGTCTGGGACACGGACCGAAACATGGCCGCGCGTGAAATCGCCCATTCCGGCTGCATCCATCACCAAACCAGCGTCGATGAGTTTTTGCCTTGCTTCATCCTTGGTCATTCGCGTCTCTCCCTGTCTTCAAAAGTTTTTTCACTTTCGTCGTCGCTCATTTGTTCATGGGACGCAAGTAGTCTGCTTTGAGAATTCAGAGCCTCAAAAAACTCCCAAAGGAACATCGAGAGTCGGAGCGCGCCAGATTATCCACAAATAATCCACACTGTTTCCACAGTAATTGCGTCGCTACGTCTCTTGCGAGCCTGAGATTGATCCGTTAACGCTTTGCGAACAGGGAGGGCGGGTTATGTACGAAGCTTCTGTGCCGGTTTTCAGTCAATTGCTTGGTGGAACGTCGGGCATTCTCGACAAGATGAGCGCCCATTGCACGGAGAGAAAGATCGATCCCTCGATCCTGCTCTCGGCGCGTCTTTTCCCCAACATGTACACATTTGGTCGGCAGGTTCAGGTCGCTTCCGATTGGGCGAACAGAGCCTGCGCATGGCTGGGCGACGTTGATCCGCTCACCTTGACGAACGAAGAGGCGAGCGCGGACGAATTAAAGGCGCTTATAGCCAAGGTGATCGCTTTCATCAACGGCATTGACAGGGCGGCGATAAACGCTGGCGCCTTGCGGGAGATATCATGGAAAGCTGGCATGACGACACGGCGGATGATGGGTCAGGACTTCCTGCTGCATCAGGCGTTGCCGCAATTCTATTTTCATCAGACTGCGGCCTATTCAATCTTGCGCCACAACGGCGTTGAACTCGCAAAGCGCGACTTCATGGGCGCTGTGCCGCGCATGACGCAATCCTGAACTCTAAAATCTAAAAATTGAAAGAGAAAAGCGCATGACGATTGAACGCATTGGAATAGGCCCGCGCATGAGCAAGGCCGTCGCCCACGGTAACACTGTTTATCTCGCCGGGCAGGTCGCAGATCAGACCAAAGGCAAAGGCGTTGGCGAGCAGACAGCTGAAATTCTGGCAATGATCGACAGCCTGCTGGCGCAGGCTGGTTCTGACAAGACCAAGATCCTCTCGGCAACTATCTGGCTCACCGATATGGCGACGTTCCCGGAAATGAACATGCAATGGGACATATGGGTCCCTGCTGGCGACACTCCCGCGCGCGCGACAGTGCAGGCGGCTTTGGCCGCTCCTGAATACAAGGTAGAGATTGCGGTTATCGCCGCTCGCTGATCCCGTTGAGTGGATTGGTCGGATCCCAATCAAAGGAGAGGGTCTCGAACCGCATATCTAGGGCGTCCACAAGCAGGAGGCGTCCTACGAGACCCTCGCCAAAACCCACGACTGCGCGGATCACCTCTAGAGCCATCATGGCTCCCAAAACGCCTGTGAGCGCGCCCAGCACGCCTGCCTCTGAACAGGCGGAAACAGAGCCAGCCGGCGGGCGTTCGGGGAACAGGCAGCGGTAGGTGGGGTTTGGTATCCCGTTCCCTCGCGTCTCATAGGGCTTCAGTGTCGTCAGAGACCCGTCGAAAGCGCCGACCGCCGCCGTAATCAGCGGCTTTGCCTCGTGGAAACAGGCGTCCGACACGCAATAGCGCGTGTCAAAATTATCCGAACCATCGGCGACGACATCGTAGCCTCTGACCAGCTCGCGCGCATTACCCTCGTTCAGCCGCATCTGAAAAGATTCAACTTTAACGTTGGCGTTCAAACGAGCGATTGCGTCACGGGCGCTCTCAACTTTGGGGCGTCCAACATCGGCCCCGCCATGAATCACCTGTCGCTGCAAGTTTGACAACGACACGACGTCATCGTCCACCAACGCCAGCGTGCCTACGCCTGCTGCCGCCAGATATTGCAGGAGAGGAGCGCCAAGGCCTCCCGCGCCGATCACCAGCACCCGGGCGTTCTTGAGCCTCTGCTGCCCCGGGCCACCGACGTCGCGTAGGACAATGTGACGGGCGTATCGTTCAAGTTCTTCATTGGAAAACACCATGGCGGCAACCTATCAGCCCTGCGAGCGGAGGCAATGAGGGTGCGCGCGCCAATCGCCGGGTTGCGCTGACAAAAGGCGCAACTATAGTGCCGGGCTTCGCGGGCCGCTCACAGGCCGAGACCATTTTTAACGGATATCCCTCATGCAGACCAAGGGCATCAAGCGCGTCGTCCTAGCCTATTCAGGCGGCCTCGACACTTCCATCATTCTGAAATGGCTGCACACGACCTATGGCTGCGAAGTGGTCACGTTCACGGCAGATCTGGGTCAGGGCGAAGAGCTTGAGCCAGCGCGCGAAAAGGCGCTGCTGCTGGGCATAAAGCCAGAGCATATCTTCATTAAGGACCTGCGTGAGGAATTCGTCCGCGATTACGTGTTCCCGATGTTCCGCGCCAACGCCCAATATGAGGGCCTGTATCTGCTCGGAACCTCAATCGCGCGTCCGCTGATCGCCAAGAAGCAGATCGAGATCGCCCGGCAGGTCGGTGCCGACGCGGTCTCACATGGCGCCACCGGCAAGGGCAACGATCAGGTTCGCTTCGAGCTATCTTATTATGCGCTTGAGCCTGACATCAAGGTGATCGCCCCTTGGCGCGAATGGGACTTGGTTTCACGCACGGCCCTGATCGAATTTGCTGAAAAGAACCAGATTCCGATCGCCCGCGACAAGCGCGGCGACGCGCCTTTCTCGGTGGACGCCAACCTTCTGCATTCGTCCTCCGAGGGTAAGGTCCTTGAAAATCCGGCGAACGAGACGCCAGATTATGTCTATTCACGCACGATTTCACCCGAAGACGCCCCCGACAAAGCCACCTACATTACGATTGATTTCGAGCGTGGCGATCCCGTCGCCATCGATGGCGTCAAAATGTCTCCGGCCACGATCCTGACCCATCTCAACAGGCTCGGCCACGACAATGGAATCGGTCGCCTCGATCTGGTGGAGAATCGCTTCGTGGGCATGAAATCGCGCGGGATGTACGAAACGCCAGGCGGAACAATCCTCTACATTGCGCATCGCGGCATTGAATCGATCACGCTCGACCGCGGCGCCGCCCATCTCAAAGACGAGTTGATGCCTAAATACGCAGAGCTGATCTACAACGGCTTCTGGTTCTCGCCCGAGCGCGAAATGCTTCAGCTCATGATCGACAAGAGCCAGGAATTTGTCACCGGCGAGGTCCGGCTCAAGCTTTATAAAGGCGGCGCATGGGTGGTGGGTCGCACCAGTCCGTACTCGCTTTACGATCAGGATCTCGTCACCTTCGAGGAAGGCGCCGTCGCTTACGACCACCGGGATGCGGCCGGCTTTATCAAGCTTAACGCCCTCCGTCTGCGGACCTTGGCCAAGCGAAACCAGAAGTTTCGCGGCTGACGCCACGCTCATCAGGGTTTCCAAAAAGACAAACATGGTGTAGGCGAAGCGTAATTCGGCGTCGCTTGCAGCCGGACGTATTCCGTCACGAGATCGGTCATTGACCTTGAGCCGGCCCGGCAAGCGCGGGGCCGGCGCGCCGCATATGGACACACCTAAACATGAAATTGCGTAACAT
>CAMCUC010000023.1 GCA_945878875.1 Rhizobium sp. Q54 | reverse complement strand
GTCTCTGGCGCAGACGAATCTGATGCCGGCAGGTCCTTGGCTTCAACCGCTGCAACTTCACTCGCCGCAGCCTCCACGCTTTGCTCGTGCGAAGAAAGCTCCATCTTGTGGTTCGTCGCGCAGCCTGCGCCACCGAGGCTTGCAAGCAGGATGATAACGGCGCGCAGTTTCATGATCTTCATTTGCCTTTCCCGATCACAGTCCAAGGGCGCGCACGAGCGCCAGAATGGAGAACAGCGAAGTGGTTTCGCGGAATTCGTCGAGCGCCTTCTTCCATGTGTTGTCGCCAATGCGCGGCACATAGACGAGATCGCCGCCGCGCAGCAGCGGCACGCGCTCGATGTCGCCGGTCTTCACAAAGTCGATCAGGCTGAACACCCGCGCCTGTTTGCGATGGCCCGACAATTGAACCACCACGATACGATCCTGCATCGCGTCCCCCGACGGTCCGCCCGCTTCCGTCAACAGATCGAGCAGCGTGACCGAATCGCCAAACGGATAGCGCCCCGGCCGGTTGATGGCGCCCATGATGCGCACCACCTGCGAGGCCGGCTGGTCGAGATAATCCTTGTTGCGGTCCGGCACGTAAATCACGTCGCCGTTGCGCACTTTTGGTAGCAGGCCCTCGTCGCCGGTGGCGAAATACCGCGCGAGATTGACGGTGACCACCTGCGAGCCTTTGACCCCGCGCTTGGTGACCCGCACGTTGCGCAGATCGGCGCTTGGGGTGGGGCCATTGGTGGCGGTGAGGATGTCGAGAAAACCCAGCTTGTCGTTGAAGGCGTAGCGGCCCGGAATGATCACCTGTCCCATCACGTAAATGGATTGCTCCGGCGTCTGGCGCGTCCATTGCGCCTTGTTCTCGTTGGGGTCGTTGGGTAGTTCGGGGATCATAACGATGTCGCCCGCCCGGATCGGCGGCACGTCCGCCGCCGAGCCGCCCTTGTTGAGATAGGAGGCCATGTCGAAGACGATGCTGGTGGCGCCCTGCGGCGTTGATTTCACGATCTGCACACGCGAGATGTCCGAGCGCGCCAGCGGCCCGCCAGCGGTGGCGATGAGATCGAAGATCGACATTTCGTCCGACCATTCGTAACGCCCCGGCTTCAGGATCGCGCCCAGCACCTGCACCACGCGCGTCGGCGCGACCTTCAGCCAGGAGGGTTCGTTGTTGTCGGCTTTTTCCGGCACGAAAATCGTGTCGCCCGGATTGACGGGCGGGAGCGTGCCGCCTTGCTCGGTGAAGCGCGGCAGATCAACCGGCTCGCGCGTGCCGTCGCTGCGAATGATGCGAATGTTCTTGGTGTCGGCCCAGCGCGTGGGCCCGCCCGCATTGGCTAGAATGTCGATGAAGGTCGTGCCCGCCTTGCCCTCGTAGGCGCCGGGCTTGGCGACTTCGCCCATCACATAAACCGTCTGCGCGCTGCGACGGATTTCTTCCAATTGCTTGGGCACGAAGATCGTGGCGCCGGCGTCTATGTCTGGCAATTGCGCGCGCTCGCCTGAATCCAGATAGGATTGCAG
Organism: Rhizobium sp. Q54; assembly: GCA_945878875.1. GTDB lineage: Bacteria > Pseudomonadota > Alphaproteobacteria > Rhizobiales > Beijerinckiaceae > Terripilifer. The sequence goes on along the minus strand of CAMCUC010000023.1, from coordinate 39,478 downwards.
ATTGAACAGCACCGGCCCGGATTTGTTGAGCACCCGGATCTGCTCGACGGAGGCATAGCGCGTGACGCCACCCGCGCGCATCAAAACGTCCATTACGTTCATGCCCGACTTCCACGAATAGACAGCCGGCGCGCCAACCTCGCCAAACACTTTTACCGAGCGCGCCTCGTCCGAGCCGTCGCCGGAGGCGGCCAGCGTGCGCCCGTCAAATTCCACCTGCACCTTGCCGGTGAGCGGAGAGGCGGGCACGAAAATCTGGTCCAGCGGTTTGAGTTTCGGCAACAGCTTTTCGTCGCCCGAATCCAGATAGGCCTTGTAGTCAAAATCCGTGCGCTTCCCGTTGGCGTCTGTGATGATGATGCGATCAAGCTGCGCGCCCTGTATCAGACCGCCGCTGGCCATCAGCGCCATCTGGATGGTGGCCTCGCCCGCCAGCTCCACAAGGCCGGGATTGCGCACATAGCCCAGCACCGTCAGCGGCAGGCGGCGCTCTTTCAGCACCAGCGTCAGCCGCGACAAATCGCGAAAGGCGCGGCCCAGCGCCGTGCGGGTCTCGGCCGTCGCCTGCTCCACGCTGCGGTTTTGCAGCTCGATGCCCCCCACTTCGGGCAGCGTGATACGCCCGCGCCGGTCGATCTGGTAGTCCTTGCTGATGGTCGCCTCGCCCGGCAGATGGATCGTCAGCACGTCGCCGATGCGCAGCATCTCGTCTGGAGATTGTGCGCGTGCGTGCGGCGTGATCGCCAGCACGAACAGCGCGAGAAGGGCTGTGAGGGTAGCTCTCATTTGCGTGCCTTTATCAGTCGCTTCTCCATGCGGTCGGCCAAAGCGTCGAGCCTGTCCATGTTGACTTCGGCGTCTTCGGGATGGTCGGCGGCCAGCTCGCGCTTGATGCGGATGAACAGCAGGCTGGCCTCGTCCAGTTCTGCGGCGGCAAAGCGCTTTGCGTCACGCGCCACCAGCCCCGCCAGCCGCTCCTCCAGCGCCATCGCGCGCGGATCGGTCAGCTCCTGAAACTCGCCAAAGCCGCCGCCGCCAGCTTCCGGCCAGCGCCGGTCAAAGATCGCGCAACCCGAAAGCGCCGGCGCCAGCACGAGGGCGGCGAGACAGATGAAGCGAAGCGGTTTGAAAACAGCAAGAAGCATCCGGCAATCCATTGCGGTAAATCTGTTTTGCGCTGCTTGAAAACGCGCAGCGACAGGTTGTATCAACTTGGACGCAACCTTGGGGTGCAATTGGTTAACCGCCGGTTAATGGCCGTGTCATTTCGGGACGGAGCGCTTGAGGCTTTGAATCGAAATCTGGACCGCGCGCGGTCCAGATTTAGCGCATAATAACGTCTGATTCTGGAGCCCTGCCTTGCAAGTTCGCCGTCTTGATCCCGTTCTGGTTGACCGCATCGCCGCTGGCGAGGTGGTGGAGCGTCCTGCGTCCGCCGTGAAGGAGCTGGTCGAGAACGCGCTTGATTCGGGCGCGCGCCGGATCGACGTGGCGATTGAGCAGGGCGGGCGCAGGCTCATTCGCGTGAGCGACGACGGCGCGGGCATGGGGCCGGACGATCTGGCGCTGGCGGTGGACCGGCACGCGACCTCGAAAATTCCTGACGGCGATCTGTCTTCCATCGAGACGCTTGGCTTTCGCGGCGAGGCGCTGCCCTCCATCGGCTCGGTGGCGGTGCTCGACATCGTGTCGCGGCCACACGGCGCGGCGCAGGGGCATCGCATTCGCGTCGATCAGGGCGTCAAGCAAGCGGTGGCGCCTGCGAGCCATTCGTTTGGCACCCGCGTTGAAGTGCGCGATCTGTTTGCGGCGACACCGGCGCGGCTGAAGTTTCTCAAAAGCGAGCGCGCCGAGGCGCAAGCGGTCGCCGACGTGGTGAAGCGGCTCTCCATGGCCCATCCGCAGGTTCGCTTTGCGCTGTCGGGCGATAATCTGTCGGGCTTTGATTATACGGCAGGTGAGCCTGGGATTGAAGGCTTGCGCGCGCGTTTGGGCCAAGCGATCAGCGCGGAATTTCGCGACAATGCGTTGGCTGTTGACGCGGCGCGCGAGGGATTTTTGCTGTCGGGCTATGCGGGGCTACCGACGTTTCATCGCGCCAATTCGCTCAATCAATATCTCTATGTGAACGGACGCCCGGTGCGCGACAAGCTGCTGCACGGGGCGGTGCGCGCGGCCTATATGGATTATCTGCCCTCCGACCGGCATCCGGCGCTGGCGCTTTATCTGCAATGCGATCCGCGCGCGGTGGACGTGAACGTGCACCCTGCCAAAGCCGAAGTGCGCTTTGCCGATCCCGGGCTTGTGCGCGGGCTGATTATCGGCGCGCTGAAGCAGACGCTGGCGGGCGCGATGCATCGCAGCGCCAGTAATCTTGGCGACCGTATCGGGGCGATGACCGCGCGCGCGGGCGCCGCTGGCGGCATGACGTCAGGGGGATGGCGCGGGGCGGGGCCGGTCAATTGGGACTGGCGGGCCTCGCCGTCGGCGCCGGGAGAGGTTCCGCAAGCAGGGTTTGGCGAAGCGGCGCAGGCAGGCTTTGATTCGGGATTTGGGCTTGGCGCCGATTCGCGCCCCCATGAGGCCCCTATGGCGGTTGAGGCGCTCGACTCCCCCCTTGGAGCGGCGCGGGCGCAGATCCACGACACCTATGTGATCGCGCAAACCCGCGACGGGCTGGTGATCGTCGATCAGCATGCGGCGCATGAGCGGCTGGTTTATGAGCGGCTGAAGCGGCAGCGGCTTGAGAGCGGCATAGCGCGGCAGATGATGCTGATCCCGATCATCGTCGATCTTGAACCCGCTGACGCGCAGCGCCTGCTCGAGCATCGCGACGCTCTGGCGCAATCAGGGCTGGTGGTGGAGCCGTTCGGGCCGGGCGCGCTGGCTGTGAGCGAGGCGCCCGCGCTGCTGGGCAAGGCGGATATTGGCGCCATCGTGCGCGATCTCTCGGATGCTTTGGCGGATGAGAACCCCGCCAACCCGCTGGAGCGCAGGCTCGATCAGGTGCTGGCGACCATGGCCTGCCATCATTCCGTGCGCGCCGGACGCAGGCTTTCGGGCGAGGAGATGAACGCGCTGCTGCGCGAGATGGAGGCGACCCCGGGTTCGGGCCAGTGCAACCATGGCAGGCCAACCTATGTGGAGCTGAAGCTCGCCGACGTGGAACGCTTGTTTGGGCGGAGGTAGGGCCGTTTTGGACCGCGGGCTTCCAGCCCGCATCTTTGGATGCTTGCCGGAAGGCGGACCTTTGGTCCGCTGCGGGCGGGGCCGCCCGCGGTCCATAGCACAGGGCGGCGCACAGCATAGAAAAACCCCGGCGATCGCTCGCCGGGGTTCGTGCAAAGGCGGTAAGCCTTCGTGTCTGGATTAGAACGTGCGCTCGACGCGCAGGCGGCCAGTCACGTTGCTGTCGGTCTTGCTGGAGACGGCGGTGACGGGGACCAGCGCAGTAGAGGCAGCCGTGAATCCACGAACGTCCTGATTTACGCGGGCGTAAATGACTTCCACGCCGATTTCGAAGCCGCGAACCGGGAGCCAGGCGAAGTTGGTGCCGACGTTCCAGGCAGTGGCGTCGCCGAAGCCGGTCGTGCCGTTCCAGGCGCGAGCCTTGGCGCCCTTCGGGGCGTCAAGCTGGCCGTATGATGCAAACAGAACCGAACGGTACTGGGGAGCCCAGTAATGTTCAAACAGTGCAGCGACCGCCCAGGACTTGACAGTCTCAAGACCAGCGGGTTCGGCCACAAGGCTCGGGTGGTTCATGGTGTAGCCGCCGACGTCGCGGCTGTAGGCCGAAGACTTGAACGAGGTCCAGTTGGTTGTGTACTCGCTCATGCCATTGGCGTAGGCGGCGGTCAGGTAGAGAGCGTCGCCCTTGGCCAGCATCGGCAGGTTGATCTTGGCGCCGGCGCCGATGGCGTAAACGCCCTTGGACTTGTCGTAGTTCTGGGCTGCAACAGCATTTGTGCCGACGTTGGCCGCGCTGACGTCAGCGTAGGCGCCCATCAACTGGAACGCGCCCCAAGCCTGATCGATACGCACATTGGCGTTGATCTGCGGGATGCTGTTGTAGACGTAATAGGGAGCAGCAGCCAGTGCCACGCCGCCTGTGAAACCCGCGTTCGCGATGGAAGACGCCCCTGCCGTGTCGAGGTAATCCTGCAGAGCGATGGTCGCCGAGATGCCGCCGCCGAACGTGGCGGTGTAGGCGAGCTGCTTGGCGCCGTTGGCGAAGGAGCCCCAATGGCCGGCGCCGTAGGGCAGGCTGGGCATGAACGCGAAATTGTCGCGCGAGGCGCCGAAGGTGAAGCCGGCGAAGCGGACGAAAGCGTATTCAAGCGCCGTGCTGGTTGACGTTGCGGAAGCAGCCGCTGCCTGGCTCAAAATTCCGGTTACGCGGGCCATACGAAGGCCAGCAGCGGTCTGGACGGTGCCGAACGAGGTGCGGGTGCGCGCGTCAAAGTCGATACGACCGCGGGCCTCGTAGCCGATGGTGTTCTGGCCGTCTTTTGCTTGAGAGACGACAGGAGCCGTCGTTCCAGCTACGGTGCCGAGACCGCTGAACTGCGCCTTCGCGCCGACGTAAGCATAGTCAGCGCGAACACGTCCGCCGATTTTCAGGCAGGTGTCGGTGCCGGGGATGAAGAAGAAGCCGGCGCCGTAGGCGGTGCACACCTTCACGTATTCGACGGGAGCCGACTTGCGGCTCGGGAGATCAGCGGCGCTGGCGCTGGCGACGGCAAGGATCGCAGTCGCGGAGCCGAGCAAAATGCTCTTGGTGATCGTCATAAAAAATCCTCCAGTAAAATTAGACGCCCGCTAGCCCCCCCGAAAGCGGCGTCACAAAGCGTTTGCTCGCGGGTCGATTCCGTTTGCATAAATTCAAGATAGCTTAGTCTGAACCTTTGGCGAGCCCAAAGTCTCGCTCAAGAAGATTTACCAAATCCATGTTGCTTAAGCGCAACATGGATTTGGCTTTATTTCCGCTTTTTTCCTTCTCCAGCGCGCGGGCGAGGTTGGCGCGCGAAGCGTGACGGACGAGGGGTCTTGGGGCGGTGGCAATTTCCCTCATCCGCCCCTTGCTGACGCAAGGCGCACCTTCTCCCGCCTGCGGGAGAAGGAAGAGCTGCAAAGAAAAAACCCCGGCGATTGCTCGCCGGGGTTCATAAGCCGCGTCAGGCGAAGGCGAGACTAGAAGTCGCGCTGAACGCGAAGGCGGGCGCTGACGCCGCTGCCGGACTTCTTGGAGAAGGTGTTCGCCACCAAAGCTACGTCCTGCGTAGCGCGGGTGTAGACGACTTCGGCGCCGATTTCGAAGCCGCTGACGGGCAGCCAGGCGAACTGGGCGCCGACGTCGAACTGCTTCATGTCGCCAAACTTGTCCTTGCCGTTCCAAACGGCGTTCTTGGCGCTGGTCGGAGCCTTGAGAGACGCGTAGCTGGCGAACAGGTTTGAACGGTACTGGGGAGCCCAGAAATGTTCAAACACAGCGGCGACGTTCCACGACTTAACGTTCTCGATGCCAGCGGCAGAGACGACATAGCTCGTCTTGCCGGTGACGTAACCGCCGACGTTGCGGCTGTCGGAGGCATAGGAATAGAACGAGGTGTAGTCTGTCATGCCGTTGGCGTAGGCTGCTGTGAGTTGCAGCGAATCGCCCTTGGCGAGCATCGGCAGGTTGATCTTCAGGCCGGCGCCGACGGCGTAGGCGGCCTTGGACATATCGACCGTGTCGGTCGCGTTAGCGACGGCAGCGGTGCTATACGCGCCGGAAAGCTGGGCGGAGCCCCAAGCCTGATCGACACGGAAATTACCGTTGATCTGCGGCACGGAGTTGTAAACTTCGTAGATGGCCGGGCTGGATCCGCTCATCAGGTAGGCGCCAGCGCCGACACCGCCCGCGCCGCGGAACGAGTCAATACGATCCTGAAGCGCGATGGTCGCCGACATGCCGCCGCCGAAGGTCGCGGTGTAGGCGAGCTGCTTGGCGTTGTTGGGCACAGCCGCAAAATGCGCGTCGTGGTAGAGGTTCGTGTTCATGAAGATGAAGTTGTCGCGGGCCAGACCAGCGGTGAAGCCGGCGAAGCGGACGAAAGCAAGAGCGAGCGTCGGGCTAGTGGCGGTGCTGGAAGCGGCAGCCGAATTGGCGTAACCGCCGGTGGTGCGGTCCATGCGCAGCTGGAAGGCGGTCTGCACAGTGCCGAAGCTGGTGCGCGTGCGGGCGTCAACGTTCAGCTGGCCGCGGGCGCGGGTGCCCCAGGTGCTCTGACCGTCGGTGGCTTCGCTCACAACCGGGAGACCGGCAGCAACGCTACCATAAATCGTCTTGGCGCTGTTGTAGAGGTAATCAGCGCGCACGCGGCCGCCGATGCGGAGGCAGGTTTCGGTGCCGGGGATGAAGAAGAAGCCCGAGCCGTAGGCGTTGCAAACCTTGACGTATTCGACCGGAGCCGACTTGCGGCTCGGGAGATCAGCGGCGTTGGCGCTGGCGATCGCGAGGATCGCGGAAGCGGAACCGAGCAAAGCGCTCTTCATAAAAGTCATAAAATAGTCCTCCAGAAAAAATGAACAGGGTCGCGACAAGCCGTCTCCAAAAATGCCCTCTCGACCCCTCCGCCTGTAGCCGCCACCCCCGATGAACGGCGAAGCAGGCTGCTCCCGGATGTGAATCCGCTGGCGGAGGGGAACTTAACTCAAACGAGACTATTGGCGAGGCAAAAGTCACGTTCAAGATGACTCTCCCACTACATGTTGCGCTCAAGCCACAGTGTGGATTCGCGCCGCTGCGCCGGGAGGCGCTTACGCGGCAATCGCAAAGCGGCGGTTAAACAGTCCGTTCCCAAAGCCTTTTCGCCGTTCTACGGGCGGTGCCCGCTCGCGGGTGAGGCGCTCCATCCCCTCGCGGGCGTCGTCGCGTGCGGCTTCGGCATCAAACCGCCGCAGCAGCGCAATCACGGGCGCCAGCGCGGAATCATCGGCGCGCTCGCATGAGGTGAGCACCCGTTCGATGATGGTGCGCGACAGGCGGGCCTGCGAATCGGGGTCGTCGCCAAACTCCTTCCGGGCGCAAAGCGCGGCGCGATAGGCTGGCAACAGGGTTTCGGGCAGGCCGGCGCGATGGAACACGGCGCCAAAGCCCGCGCCCTCGAACTCGCCCACATAGCCGGCGACGCGCCGGGCAGGCAGGCCGGAGAGTTCGGCCAGCGCCGCAATCAACAGGCTCGTATTGCCGCTGAGCAAAGCGCGCAGCACAAGCCCGGCGGTGAGCTGGCCCTGTTCGCGCAAATGCCGCACGAGGGCGCCGGGGCCATCGAGATTGTCGGAAGAATCGGCGGCCAGAAGGACGGTCGCCTTCTCGCGCGCCTCGCGGGTGGCGCGTTCGGCGCGCTCGGCCGAAAGCCAGTCGCGCGAGACGACAAAGCGGGTGAGGGCGTTGGCGGCGGCGTCCACCAGTTTGGCGCGCAGAGTCACGGGTAGATCGCCCCTGTGGAGCAGGGCCTCGCGCGTCTCCCCGTCTTCGCCAAACCGCTCGATGATGCGGGCCAGCGAGAAATCGGGCGTATCGGCGCCGTCGTTGCCAATCAGCGCGACCACGGCCTCGCGGGCGCCCACTTCGGCGATGGCGGCGGCGACGGCGGCGGAGACGCGCAGCCGCGTGGCGATGGCGATCTGGCTCGCGCAATCGCCGATGGCGGCGCAGTCGATCAAATCAGCGTCGGTGAGGCGCGGCGATTTGTTGAGGATGGGGGCGGCGACTTCCGCCTGATCGTTGGCCAAAGCCACGACGATATGATGGGGCGCGTTATAGGCGACGCTCAGCTCCTGCGCGAGCGCGCCGCGCACCAGAGGCGAGGGATCGTCGAGCAAAGCGGTGAGGATGAGCTGCGCATCACGCTCTTCCTGCGGGTTAAGCTCGCCGCGCACGAGGGCGCCTGCAAGGTCGGCTGCGGCCGGTCCGCGCTGGGCGGGGGAAGACGCCACACCGGAGGCCATAAAACTGGCCATAAACTGACGAACCAACATGGTACACCACAAACAAGCAACCAAGGCTCGACAGGAGCCCGAAACTGACATCGACTTAACCCGCCGATAAAAATAGTTTCGCTCAAGGTGGTGAATGTCTGCTTAAGCCTGGCTTTTTTGTTTAGTCTCAGTTCTGGACAGATGTGCTTTTCGCCTGTTCGATAGGGCATGTCGCAACATGAGGCTTGGCCGTTTTGATCCCGTTCAGCGCTCCGCTGCTTGTTCCTGCCTGTGACGACGCCGCGCCTGGCGGCGCTGTTGGCGTGCGGGCGCTGATCCTCGATCTGGCCGGCGCGGATGAGGACATGAAGGCTGCTGCGCGGGCGTGGGCTGCGAGTCAGCTGGCGCGGGGCGACGGCGTTGTCAGAATCGTGCGCGTGAACGGATTATTGAGCGGACATATCGAGGCCGATCTGGCCGCACTCGCGCCTTTGGCGCCGGACGCCGTTCTGCTGCCCGATTGCTACGGCGGCGACGACGCCCAGCATGTGTCGGTGAAACTGAAGCTGCATGAAGCGGAGGCGGGACTGGTCGTTGGATCAATCGGGCTGATCGCATGCGTTGGCGCCAGCGCGGCTTTGTTTCGGCTTGGCTCGTACCGCGGCGCGACGCAGCGCTTGCGGGCGTTGACGTGGAGCGCGCGGGACTTGACGAAAGACGTTGGTGCGCAGGGCTATGATGAGGGCGGCGCGTTGAGCGGGCCGATGTCTCTGGCGCGCAATCTCACTTTGTTTGCAGCGGCAGCCGCCCGCGTTTGCGCGCTTGATGGACCATATGAAAAGCTGGATGATCTTGATGGTTTGCAGCGCATTTGCTTGGCTGCAAAGCGCGACGGGTTTGCGGGCAAGATCGCGCTCAGCCTTGCGCAGATGCGGGTGATTGAAGCGGCGTTTGAATAGCTACCCGCCGCCCGTGCTATTGCCAGCCCCTTCAGGGCGCCTGATCGGGAACACGCGGTCAATCGCCGTGTAATCCTGATAGCCGCAGCGTGCGATGGGTTTCATCGCGACGATGTCGATCATGCCGTCTTTCAGATAGCGCTCGTCCACATGCAGGCCGATTACCTGGCCCAGCACGAGATTGCGGTCGGTCACATTGCCGTCCATGTCGGTGAGCTTTACGATCTGCGTGACGCGGCATTCGAGCGCGCACGGGCTTGCCGCCACACGCGGGGCGCCGACGAGCACGCAAGGCGCGGTCTCAAGGCCTGCGTGTTCGAACTCGCTGTCGCCGCGCGCCAGAGGGGCGGATGTCATGTTCATCTTCTCGCGCAGATCCCATGTCGCCATGTTCCACACGAACTCGCCGCTGTCCTGCGCAAAGACCTTGCTGTCCTTCTCGCCCTCGCTGCAAAAGCCAACCAAAGGCGGCGCGCCAGAGAAGGCGTTGAAGAACGAATAGGGCGCGAGATTCACAAGGCCCGCCTTGCTGCGGGTGGAAATCCAGCCCACAGGCCTTGGCGCGATCATCGCCTTGAAGGGGTCCCATGGGAACAAGGTTTTGTCGCGCTTGTGCGGTTCAAAGAAAATCATGTCTGCCAGCCCCTAAAAGCGCGTCACGATGTCGGCGAGCGCGGGGCGCGGCCGGTCTTCAATCGTCGTCGTCGGGCGCCCGATGTGGATATAGCCCGCGACCTTTTCGTCCGCGCGCACGCCCAGAGCGTCGAGCACTTGCGCATCATAGCTGATCCATTGCGTCAGCCATGCTGAAACATATCCCATGGCGGCGACCGCGACGGTGAGGTTCATGCACACGGCGCCGGCGGAAAGCGCCTGCTCCCATTGCGGGATTTTCACATGCTCGCGCGCGGTCGAAACGACGGCGATAACAAGCGGCGCATGCATAAAGCGTCTGCGCTCCACTTCTAATTGTTCGGCTCCGGCTTCGGGATGTTTAGCGGCGAAGGCGCGGGCGAAAATCTCCCCGGCGCGGGCGCGGGCGTCTCCCTCGAATGTTATGAAACGCCATGGCGCCAGCTTGCCATGGTCTGGCGTGCGGGCGGCGATGGTCAGCAGCGTTTCAATTTGCCCGGCGTCTGGTCCGGGGCCTGTCATGGTGAGGGGCGGCGCCGAGCGGCGACGGCTCAGAAGCTCGATTGTTTGCGCGTGTGGCGCCTGTTGCTCGTTCATGCGCTTTTTTCCTTTTTCAGCTTTGCTTTTATAGCGATTGCACGCGGGCGCAAAGCGGGCGCCGCCTGCGCGCCTGTTGACCTGTCCGCGCAGATGCGCGAAGCCCATTGAATGAAGCTGGCCCGAACCACCGCCCTCTCTCCGGTCACGCCGCTTGCGCGCACCAGAATCGTCGCGCTTGTCGCAGCGGCGTTTCTGGTTTGCAGCGGCGGGCTGGCGGCGCGTGCGCAATCGCAGTTTGATTTGCGCGGCGGCGGGGCCGGGCTCCAGTTTGAGTCGACACAGCAGCCGCCCGCGCCGCCGCCTTCCGTGTCGGTGCAGGACGGATCGGGCGTTTTGAACCTGTCTGCGGTGTTTGGGGCGGACGCCCGGCGTATCGCCTCGGGGCTGGTGTGGAACGTCTTTCGCGAAGGGGTTGAGGGCCAGAATACGCTGGTTGCGCAATCGAACGAGGCGGCTCCGATTTTCGTGCTGCCAGCGGGCGATTACGTCGTGCATGTCGGCTATGGCCTAGCCGGTGCGGTGCGGCGCTTGAGCGTCGAGTCAGGCCGACAGGTCGCTGATCGCGTGCCGCTGAATGCAGGCGGGTTGCGGGTGGTGGCGATGCTGGGCGAATCCCGAATTGCGGCGGAGCGTATTTCGGCTTCGGTCTATGTGCCCGAGGGCGCCAATCCGCAGGGAAAGCTTGTCGCCAAAGATTTACGCGCCGGGCAATTATTGCGCCTGCCCGAGGGCACCTACCATATCGTATCAACCTATCTTGAGGCGGCCACGGGCGGGCTGTCGCCGGCGCCCACCAATTCCGTGGTCGAGGCGGATGTGCGCATTCAGCCGGGCCGAACGACCGAGGCGACCCTGCGTCACCGGGCGGCCTTGATGACGCTGAAGCTCGTTAATGTGGCGGGCGGCGAGGCGCTCGCCAACACCGCGTTCACAATCCTGACGCCGGGCGGCGACGTGATCCGGGAAATGATCGGCGCGTTTCCCTCCATCGTGCTGGCGGAGGGCGAATATATGGCGATCGCCCGACGCGACGGCGGCGCCTATCAGGGCGCGTTTTCCGTGCGCTCGGGCCGCGACCGTGACGTTGAGATCATGGCGCGCGATCCGCTGCGTCAATAGAAGGATTTAGGGCCATGCAGACCTTCTTTGTCGAAATCAAATGCGCGCTGGGCAAGACCTATGAGGTCGCAAACGCACTGGCGGAGGCCGAGATAGCGTCGGAAATCCATTCCATCGCGGGCCATTACGACATTCTGGCCAAGTTCTACGTGCCGCGCGAAACCGACATCGGGCATTTCATCGGCGAGAACGTGCAGATTATCCCCGGCATCGTCGATACGCGCACGATCATCGCCTTCAAGGCTTTTTGAGCTGCGAGGCTCACGTCGTCATGGCCGGGCCAAGCCCGGCCATGACGTGGTTGGGGCAGGGGGGATAAAACGGCCAAAGCTGCTGCCGCAATAAGCCAGAAGCGCGGATTTGAAGCGCTTTGCGGTTTCGCGCGTTTTGATCCTGCGCAACGCCGGGCTCGTCCGTGGGCATAAAGTTGCGCGCAGGAGGCCTTCATGTTGCGCCGGTTTATCGCCCTCGCTGTTCTCGCCCTGAGCCCGCAAGCTTACGCCGCCGATCCTGCGCAAGGAGAGCGGCTGGCGCGGCGCTGGTGCGCCGAATGCCACGTTGTGGCGCCAAACCAGACGAGCGCGCGAGTGGACGCGCCCTCGTTCGCCTCCATCAGCGCGAATCGGCGCGTGCCCGAAATCAGCGCGTTCCTGCGGGCGGACCATCCGCAAATGCCGGATATGTCGCTGTCGCGTGACGAGATCGCCAATCTGATCGCGTGGATGCAATCGCTCTCGCCCGCGCTTGATCCGATCAAGCCCGCGCCACAATCGGATGAATTCAGGCAGCCGCGCGGCGGGTAGCACGCCTTGCCTTGATTCCGCCGCGCTGCGCGCTCATGATTGCGCTTCAGCTCTTGGACCCGTAATGCGCAGTCTGGCTTTTTCCATTTTCCTTTTTTCGGCGTTTCCGGGCTTGGCGTTTTCAGGCTTGGCTTTCGCGCAAGAAGGATGCGATCCGAAGCTCACGTGCGACGAAGCGCAATTGGGCGCCTATGCGGCGCCTGATTTCATCATGCCCAAGACCGTCGATCCGGATTCGGCGCGTGGCAAGCGTCCGCCGATTCCTTTGTTTGGGCTTGAGGACATGGTACGGGTCAAGCCTGGCTCCGGCCTCTGGCTGGGCGAGCCTGTGGCTGGCGGCAATCTGTTTTTGAACGGAACCCGCAATAAGGCGACGCTCGGCCTCAAGTTGGGCTTTTGATCGTCCGGTCGCGATTGCATCCGCGCCCCTAACCTGAAATGTTACGTGCAAGCCGAAGGGCCGTTTCAAAAGTTCAGGTAAATCCCGGGAGGAATAATGAGTTCGCAGAGCAAGGGCGACACGTCCGCCATCCGTAATGATTCCAGCCCGGAGCAGCCCGTTGGGCCGCTGGCCACGAAGGCGGGCTTTGGCAGCGACATCGTCGCCGAGACGCTGCGCGCGCTTGACCTGCCCTATATCGCGCTGAACCCCGGCGCCAGCTATCGCGGCCTGCATGATTCCATCGTCAATTATCTGGGCAACAAAAGTCCGGAAATGCTGCTCTGCCTACATGAAGAGCACGCGATCCACATTGCGCAGGGCTATGCCAAAGTCACCGACAAGACGATGGCCGCCGCCGTCCATTCCAACGTCGGCCTGATGCACGCCACGATGGCGATCTTCAACGCCTGGTGCGACCGTATGCCGATGGTCATCATGGGCGCCACCGGCCCGCTCGACGCCGCCCGCCGCCGCCCGTGGATCGACTGGATTCACACCTCGCGCGATCAGGCCTCGATGATCCGCCAATATGTGAAGTTCGACGATATTCCCGGCTCGCCCGAGGCCGCCCGCGAGGCGCTGACGCGCGCCAAATGGATTGCCGAGACGAACCCCAAAGGGCCGGTCTACGTCAACCTCGACGTGAGCTTGCAGGAAGACCCGCTCACCGGCGATTTGCCCCCCTTCGACGTCAATCGCTACGCCCCGCCGATCTCAGTCGGGCCGACGCCGCAGCAGGTCGCCGACATCTTGAAGCTCGCCAAGGGCGCCAAGAACCTGCTCATCGTCTACGGTCGCTTCTCGCGCTCGGAACAGGGCTGGGCCGAGCGCGTGACGCTGGCCGAAAAGCTCGGCGCCAGCGTGTTCACCGATCTGAAAGTGGGCGCAAGCTTCCCCACCGACCATCCGCTGCACGTTACATCCCCCGGCATGCCCGCCAATCCTCCAGCCGAAGCCGCGCTGCGCAAGGCCGACGTGATTCTGGCCTTCGACGTCGTTGATCTTGGCGGCATGTTCAAAAACCATATGGGCGATGGCGCGCCCGATGCGAAGATCATCCACGTCTCGATGGATCATCGCATTCACAACGGCTGGAGCATGGACCATCAGGGCCTGCCGCCGGTCGACATGTTCCTGTCGGCGGACGCCGGCGAGGTGGTGAGCGCGCTGGTGGCGGCTTTGGTCGACGTGAAGGCGCCCGCTTTGCCCGCGCGCAAGCATGAGCCGATTGCGATCCGCGCCAATAGCGAGCGCCCGCTGGTGCGCGATCTGGCGCTGTCGCTCAACAAGGCTTTGGGTGACCGCGACACATGCCTGATGTCCACGACAATCGCCTGGCATGAGGATTGGTGGCCGCTGCGTCATCCGCTCGACTACACGGGCGGAGCGGGCGGCGGCGGTCTGGCCGCTGGCCCCGGCATTTCGGTCGGCGGCGCTTTGGCGCTGAAGGATTCGGATCGCATGGCGGTGGGCATCGTGGGCGACGGCGATTTTCTGATGGGGGCCACCGCGATCTGGACGGCGGTGCGCTACAAGCTGCCGTTGCTGGTGGTGGTGTCCAATAATTCCTCGTTCTTCAACGATGAATTGCATCAGGAGCGCGTGGCCAATACGCGCAATCGCCCGGTCGAGAACAAGTGGATCGGCCAGAAGATGATCGAGCCCGACATAGACATCGCGGCCATCGCGGGCGGGCAGGGCGCTTTGGGCATTGGCCCGGTGCATTCCATCGGAGAATTGCCGAAGGCCTTCGCCGACGCCATCGCCCATGTTGAAGCTGGCGGCGTCGCCGTCGTCGACGTGCGCGTGGTGCCCGGCTACGCTTGATTGAATAGATTACGCAAAACAAAGCCCGCGCGCTGCATGGTGCGCGGGCTCCGGTCCAGCTGGGCAAAGCGCGCCTGCAGACCTAAATAGCAAGGCGACAGCTCGCATCCCCACAGGAGAGCCGCGCCATGAATTCCGATCCCGCTTCCATCAATATCGCCCCGGCGCCCGCCGCGCGTTCGGCCATCGACCATATCATCGTGCCGCGCGTGAGCGATCTTGGTGGCGTGCAGGTGCGCCGGGCTTTGCCTGCGCAAGAGACGCAGATGATCGGGCCATTCATCTTCTTCGACGAGTTTGGTCCCGCTGAATTTCTGCTGGGCGAGGGGCTCGACATCCGGCCCCATCCCCATATCGGCTTGTCGACCGTGACCTATATGTTCGAGGGGCAGATCATGCATCGCGATTCCCTGGGCAGCGCGCAGGTTATTGCTCCCGGCGAGCTGAATGTGATGCGTTCGGGACGCGGCATCGTCCATTCCGAACGCACGCCCGAGCAAGAGCGCAAGGGACGGGCGAAGCTTTATGGCATCCAGACATGGATGGCGCTGCCGCGCGCGCAGGAGGATGGCGATCCAGCCTTTGCCCATCACGGCGCCGCCGATCTCCCCGTGCTTGAGGACGAGGGCAAGAAGATCACGCTCATCATGGGCTCGATGTACGGCCTGCAAGCTGCCGCCAAACTGCCGACGCATACGATCTACGCCGACGCGATATTGAGCGCGGGCGCTTTATTGCCGTTCGACGCTGTCGCTGAGGAACGCGCGTTCTACGTGGCCAAGGGCGAAGTGGCGGCGGGCGAGGATCGCTTTGCAGCGGGGCGCCTTGTGACGCTGCGGCGAGGCGAGCCGATCACGCTGCGGGCGTTATCGGATTCTCGCCTTATCCTGCTCGGCGGCGAGCCGATGGACGGGCCGCGCTTCATCTGGTGGAATTTCGTCTCCTCGCGCAAGGAAACGATGATCGCCGCCGCCCACGAATGGGAGGCCGGGCGCATGGGCCGCGTGCCGGGCGACGAGGACGAGTTTATCCCGATGAAGTGAGTTCGCGCGATCCCCTCCCGTTTGCGGGATAGAGTGCACAAAAAAACCCCTCCGCGAGAATCTCGCGAAGGGGCTCATTCGATCCGAAGATCAAAATTTTAGATCAAGCAGCCTGCAGGTTGCCAGCGGACTGCTTGCCCGAGCGGCGGTCAGTCTCGAGCTCGTAGGAGACCTTCTGGCCTTCATTGAGCGTGCGCATGCCAGCGCGCTCGACAGCGGAGATGTGTACAAACACGTCCTTGCCGCCCTGATCCGGCTGGATGAAGCCGTAGCCTTTTTCGGTATTGAACCACTTCACAGTTCCCGTAGCCATGGGAATATCCTTTAACTAAGTGTTGGCGCGTGGGCATACGCTGATGCGTAAGCCCGGTTAGCTCGAGTTTTGGTAGCGAGGTTGTCTGCGCGCCGATCCCTAGAAGGGCGAAGCGGCCAATCGTCCGGCCAAAGTCGATTTGAGTACCATAGTCGCGCAATCAGGTGAAAGCAAGGAATGATGGCTGTTTAGGTTAAGAAGGCGTCGCCAGTCGCCTGTTTTCGCCAAAGCCGCCACTTGGCTGCACGCCCGCGAGCGTCACGTTAAGGGATACGCAACCACCTTGCAGCTAGGTTGAAGCTACAGGAGCAACTATGTTTCACAAACACGCCGGTTTCGTCGCCGATCAAAAAGGTACCACCGCCATTGAATACGGCTTGATCGCGGCCCTCATTGCTGTTGTCTGCATCGGCGCATTTATCAGTTTCGGCGGCGCGAGTGGGGGCATGTATGATCGCGTCTTCGTTCAAAAGATTGCGCCTGCACTCAAATAACAGCCCCATCGTCCGCTTTCGCCAGCCGCCGCACGATTGCATAGGCGGCAAGCATGGCTCCGATTCCAAACAAAGCCGCGCCGATCACCATCCCCAGCAGGCCGCCTTCCGGCCCGCCCCATTGGGCCCCAAGCGCCACGAACGGGATCGTGCCGATGGTGGCGCGGCCCCAGTTGAAGGCAGTCGACAATAAGGGAAAGCCCATATTGTTAAAGGCGGCGTTGGCCACGAACAGGCAGCCCAGAAACAGCCATTGCAGCGCGCCCACTTTGCAGAAAAAGATAATCAGCGCAGCAGTTTGCCCCGTGGCGGCGAACATATCCACAATCAATGGCGACAACAGCCACAACAGCGCCCACATGAACAGCGAGTAGCTGATCGCAAGCGTGAAGCAATCGGTCAGCGTGCGCGTGATGCGGGTATGCTGGCGGGCGCCCAAATTCTGCGCGACGATTGGCCCCACGGCCCCGCTCAGTGCAAACAAAATCCCGAACGCCACCGGCACCAGCCGGTCGATGATGGCGAAGGCTGCGATCACCGGCTCGCCATATTGCGAAAACACCCGCATCACCCAGGACGTGGCCACAGGCGCCGCCAGATTGGTGGCGATGGCGGGCAAAGCCACGCCGGCCATCGGGCGCAAATCCTTCAGCACATGAGCCCATTTTGGCATGGCGACGAGATTGTGAACGTGGATCACGCCCCACAGGCCCAAGGCGGTGAACACGGCGCGCGAGACGACGGTGGCCACAGCCGCGCCGTCCACGCCCATGCCAAGGCCAAAAATCAGCAGCGGATCGAGCGCCGCCGTAATCGCGCCGCCCCACAGCGTCACATACATCGAGCGGCGAGCGTCGCCCACCGCGCGCAGGGCGCCCGACAACGCCATGCCCAGAGCAAGGAACGCGTTGGCGGGCAGGGTTATCAACAGAAAGCCGGAAGCGACTTCGAGCGCCTGCCCGCTCGCGCCCAGCATGGCGACCAGCTCGCGCCGGAACGGCAGGGCGACAAGCGTGACGACGACCGAAATCAGAAAAATATGCGTCAGGCCAGAAGCGCAATAGCGACGCGCCCGCTCACGATTTCCCGCGCCAATATCGCGCGCCATCAAAGCCGAGACGGCGATGGTCAGACCGATGCCTATCGAGATCATAAAGAACATGATCTGCGTGGCGTAACCAACGCCCGCAGTCAGGTTGGGGTCGCCAAGCCAAGAAATATACAGCAGCGACAGCAGGTCGACCATGAACACTGCGACCAGCCCCACCGAGCCTGTGGCCGTCATCACCGCCACATGGCGCATGATGGAGCCTTCCGTAAACACGGCGCGGCGCGCGGCGGTAGCGGCAGGGCCGCGCTGATCGGGAGACTGGGACATGGACTCGCAAAGGTTGACTGCCACCATAACGCTGCGCGCCGGGAATGCGAGCATTACCTTGATGGCGCAGTCTTTGGAACGCGGACCTGTGGTCCGCATGCGGGCTGGAAGCCCGCGGTCCAACGTGGCGCTCTATGGACCGCGGGCGTCCTCGCCCGCAAACGGCGCAAGCCGTGGCTTTACGCGCCGCATCCATCTTGACTTGAGCCGCTCCCAAGCCCCATGTCGCGGCTATGTCCGTTTCAGCCTCATCCGGAACTTCGCGTTCCGCGCCGCCGCTCAGGATCATGCTTTGCGCCCCGCGCGGCTTTTGCGCTGGCGTCGTGCGCGCTATCGACGCCGTTGAGAAGTCGCTCGAAATTTACGGCGCGCCGGTCTACGTGCGCCATGAGATCGTCCACAATAAGTACGTCGTTGAAAGCCTGAAGACCAAGGGCGCGATCTTCGTCGAAGAGCTGGGCGACGTGCCGGAAACCTCTGCGCCGGTGATCTTCTCCGCCCATGGCGTGCCAAAATCGGTGCCGGAGGAGGCGCGCGGGCGTAACTTTTTCACCATCGACGCCACCTGTCCACTGGTGACGAAAGTTCATCGCGAGGCCGAGATACACTGGCGGCGCGGGCGCACTCTGGCGTTCATCGGGCATGCGGGCCATCCCGAGGTTGTTGGTACTATGGGCCAATTGCCGGAAGGCGCCGTGATTCTGGTTGAAAACGTCGAAGACGTGGCGCGCCTGATCTCGCCTGAATCGGGCAAGCTTGCATGGGCCAGCCAGACGACGCTGTCGGTTGACGATACGCGCGAGATCGTGGCCGCGCTGGTGGCGCGCTTTCCCGACATCGTCGGCCCCCACAAGGATGACATCTGCTACGCCACCACCAATCGGCAGGATGCAGTAAAAGCCGTTGCGCCGCAGGTGGAGGCGATGATCGTGGTCGGCGCGCCAAACTCGTCGAACTCGCTGCGGCTGCGCGAAGTCGCCGAGCTTGCCGGGTGCCGCGTATCGCTGTTGTTGCAGCGCGCGAGCGATCTTGATTTTGCTTTGCTCAACGGCGTGACTCGCCTTGGAATCACCGCTGGCGCGTCCGCTCCCGAAGTGCTGGTGGACGAGATTATCGACGCTCTGCGCGCCCGTTTCGACGTGACGATTGAAACCGTGACAAATGCGGTGGAGAACGTGCATTTCCCCGCGCCGCGCGAATTGCGCGTGCGCGGGCAACCTTCATAATTTAAAGGGCTTTATGATTTGCGTCAGGCAGCCTGCGCACTCTGGCGTCTCTCGGTGCTCGCCGCCGTCTTTTGAATCGTGAGCTGGTAGCCCGAATAGACAATCTTGAAGGTGCCCTGTTTCATGCGCAGAAAGGCGTTGACGGCGAAAGCCGGATTGTGGCGATCTTCCTTGTAATATCTCCAGAGATAATCATCAAAAATCATCAGGCCGCCAACCTTGAGCCGCTCGAATGATTTGATGGCGTCCATCATCACGTCGTCGCAATGGTGCGATCCGTCGATATAAATAAGATCAAAATCGGTCTCGTCGTGTTTCTCGAAGAATGAATACGACGTGCCTTTGCACTTGGTGACCTTGTCTGCGTATTTAGCTGTGTTGGCGTCGAAATTACGCTCAACCTGCATGATCTGGTCTGGATCGGCGTGCTCGTCGGAGC
This sequence comes from Rhizobium sp. Q54, assembly GCA_945878875.1. Lineage (GTDB taxonomy): Bacteria > Pseudomonadota > Alphaproteobacteria > Rhizobiales > Beijerinckiaceae > Terripilifer. Next base: position 20,240 of record CAMCUC010000023.1, on the reverse strand, counting down.
CCTGCCACGTATCGACGCAGAAGAGTTTTATATTATCAAATTTCTGCAACAGGAAGAAACTCGACAATCCCTCCCAGCTGCCAATCTCAAGCGCCTTGATCGGCTTGTGGTCGTTGAAGGCGCAGGAATCCAGCGTGCTCAGCCAGGTGGGGACATGACCGCTGAACCAGTCTGTCGTAGTTTCTTGTTCCGCTGCGGACGTTGAGAAGTTTTTAACTGCCGTAGCGTAACGTCTTTTAATGCCCCGAACGACGAAACTGTCGCTCAGGCGGCGCTGCAAAACACATGCGGGCGCCAGAGTGTTGTTGAGATAACGAAACATTTCCAGATAACGATACGTTGAAACTAAAGTGCTCATTGCGCGACTCCAAATAAATGAACTGCACTCCAGCCTAGGCTACGATAAGTTTGCAAAGGTTTATCAGTTGAGCGATCAGCGGGCTGCGGTCAGCCGTTCAACAGCAAAACAATTCCGCCCAATATCAGCGCCATGCCGAAATATTCGCGCAGGCTTGCTCCCTGTTTGAATACGCGCCGCGTGACGATCTGCGCCATCGGCACTTCTATCAGCGCCAGCGTGCGCACCGCCGCCGCATTGGCGAGCGAAAACGCCATCAGCCATAATTGCGACGCCAGCGCCCCCATGAAACCGGCAAACAAGGAACGCCGCCAATCGCGTGCAATGGCGCCGATGCATGGCCGGTCAAACGTTGCGAGCCATGCAAGAATGAGAGCGCATTGTATGGATTGCCCGACCACAAGCGCGCTGGTGGCTTTCATCATTGCAGAAGCCTCGCCCATATCCAGCAGCGCGCCGCGATAGGACGTGGCGGACAGTGCAAACAATACTCCGCCGGACAGGCCCAGCAGAGCAGGCTTCCAGCCCAGCGCCGCGCCTGAATGGGCGGCTCCGCGTGCAGGCCAGGAGATCAACACCACGCCGGCTGTCGCTACGAACACGGCGGCAAGGGACGCCGGCCCCATCGTCTCGCCCAAAAACGCCGCGCCCAGAACCGCAATCACAACCGGCTCAATCTTGGTGTAGGCCGTAATGACCACGAAGGAGCGCTCGCGCATGGCCGCCAGCATTAATCCTGTCGCCAAAGCCTGTGAGCCGCCGCCCGCTGCAATCCAGGCTATCGTCTTCCAGCTCATATCAGGCGGCGTGAGCCCCAGCGCCAAAGTCTGGACGGCGAACAGCGCGCCGATGAACGGCAGGCTGAACAGAAAGCGCACATGGGTCGCGCCCGCTGGTCCAAGCGCCCTGACGAGATCGCGCTGGGTGGCGTTGCGGGCCGTCTGTGCGGCGGAGGCTGCAATGGTGCAAAAAATCCAGGCGGAGGCGGATAAGGCGGCGAGCATGGGGCGATCCGGAAGTCGACGATTCGGCTCCTGCCAGATTAGCTTTGCGCGACGACTAAATCCCCCCGTTTGACCCGGAGCCGGGGCGTGGCTAACACAAGCGCTTCGCGGAGCGGGCCATGGCCGTCTACACTGAAGTCCCTGACGACGACCTTGCAGCCTTTCTGGCTGAATACGGGGTGGGTGCCCTCTTGTCCTGCAAGGGCATTGCCGAGGGCGTGCAGAATTCAAACTTCCTGATTCACGCTGATGCTGGGTTCTACATTCTCACGCTCTACGAGAAGGGCACGGTGGAATCCGGCCTGCCGTTTTTCCTTGGGCTGATGGAGCATTTGAGTGCGCGCGGCGTCACCTGCCCACTGCCCGTGCGCAATCGCGAAGGCCAATCTTTGGGTCGCCTTGCAGGGCGCCCGGCAGCGTTGGTGACGTTTCTCGACGGCATGTCGGTCAAGCGCCCGGACGCAAAGCATTGCGCAGCCGTGGGCGAAGCGCTCGCCACACTGCACCGGGCCAGCGAGGGCTTTGGCCTCCGCCAGGAAAACGCCCTGTCCGTTGCTGGCTGGTCGCGCTTGTTTCAGGATACGCAGGCGCGTGCCGACGGCGTGTTGCCGGGGCTGGCTCTGACGCTGGCCAGCGAACTGGCCCACGTGCAGCAACACTGGCCGCACGATCTGCCGCGCGGGATCATTCATGCGGATTTGTTTCCCGACAACGTGTTCTTTCTCAGCGGCAAACTCTCGGGGCTGATCGACTTCTATTTCGCGTGTGAGGATTTCTACGCCTACGATCTGGCGATCTGCCTGAACGCGTGGTGTTTTGAGGCTGATTCCTCGTTCAACATCACCAAGGGCATGGCGCTGATTGGTGGCTATCAGCGCGTGCGCGCGCTTGAGGCGGCCGAGATCGAATGCCTGCCCTTGCTGGCGCGCGGCGCGGCTTTGCGCTTTTTGCTGACGCGATTGATCGACTGGCTCGATACGCCCGAGGGCGCCTTCGTGAAGAAGAAAGATCCCGGCGAATACCTCAAGAAATTGCGCTTCCACCAGCAGGCTGGCGGCGCCTCCGATTATGGTTTGATGACATGAGCGGGCGCGTTGCGATCTGGACTGACGGCGCCTGTTCTGGCAATCCCGGCCCCGGCGGCTGGGGGGCGGTGCTGACGTTTGACGGCACGGAGAAAGACCTGTGCGGCGGCGAACAGCTCACCACCAACAATCGCATGGAGCTGACGGCGGCGATCATGGCGCTGGAGGCGCTGAAACGCCCGTGCGAGATCGACCTGCACACCGATTCCCAATATGTGCGCGGCGGCATCACCGGCTGGATGGCCGGGTGGAAGCGCAACGGCTGGAAGACATCCGACAAGAAGCCGGTGAAAAACGTCGAACTCTGGCAAAAGCTGGAGGATGCCGCCGCGCGCCATCAGGTGAAATGGCACTGGGTGCGCGGCCACGCCGGAGACCCCATGAACGAGCGCGCCGACGAGCTGGCCCGCAAGGGAATGGCGCCGTTCAAGCGGTGAGGGGTTAACCCCCGTCCGGCAAGAGCTGCGAATCTTCCTTCTCCCGCAAGGGGAGAAGGAAGAGCTCGCCCCGGTTTTCCTAAAGCTGGCCCAGCATCGCCAGAGCGCCGGACGCTTCTGCGCCGGTGCCTTCCTCAACATTGAGGGTTTTCACGACGCCGTTTTCGATCAGCATCGAATAGCGGCGCGAGCGCATGCCCATGCCGCGTTCGGTCAGGTCGAGGCCAAGGCCGATGGCCTGGGCGAATTTGGCGCTGCCGTCGGCCAGAAAATCGATCTTGCCGTCACAATCGCTGGACTTGGCCCATGCCCCCATCACGAACGCGTCGTTGACGGCGGTCACGGCGACAATGTCCACGCCCTTGGCCTTGATCGCGTCGAGATTGTCGCGATAGCCGGGCAAATGGTTGTTGCTGCAGGTGGGCGTGAAGGCGCCGGGCAGGGCGAACAGCACAACTTTCTTGCCTGCGAACACTTCGTCCGTGGTCCGGGGCTTGGGGCCTTCGGACGTCATGACGGTGAATGTGGAATTGGGCAGGCGATCGCCAATTTTGATCATGTGATGCTCCTTTATGGTGACCGGATCCCGGTCGCGGGTGAAATTTACATGCCCGGTATTCTTAGGGCGCTGGCGCGGCGGCGTCGAGGCGCGTTTGCAATTCTGTGGCGCCGGATTTGGTGCGGTAGGTGAGCCGGACGCTGATGGGCGCGCTGGCGGATGCAGGCCTGTCGACGGCTGCAAGCGTGAAATGATCGCCGACCCGGCGGGTTTCAAAGAACCAGCCGTCTGGGCCTTCTGCGAACAGGTCAGACTCCGGCCCGGCGGGCTCGGCGGGCGTCACGCGCCATGTTGGAATCGCCGCCCCTTTCGTGCGGGCGATCCTGAAGGCGTTCGCGGGCGCGGGTTTGGGCACGCGCGCGGCCCAAAGCGCGATCCGCGCGGCTTGTGCGCCCTGCGGCGTTTTTGGCTGAAGCTCAAATTGCAGATGCGCGTCAGAGGGCACGCAAATCTGCTCGCAGGCGGCATATTCGAGTTTCAAATCCAGAATGACAGGCCTTGCAGGGTCCACCGGGCGCAGCGTGACGGGAAAGATCACGTTCTTGCGCCAGCCAAAGGCCTCCGCGCCGCCTTCGTCGTGACGCTCGGGCGCGGGATAGTCCACCTCGATATAGGAAAGATTGCGCGAGGCGCCAAAATCAAAGCGCGGCGGCACGCCTGCATCCCCGGGATTGCGCCAATAGGTGAGGGCCTGGCCGGTAAGCGCGATCTCGACGCCGAGGCGATAGGCGCCGCCATCCAGTCCGCCAGCAGCGACAAGGCGCGCGCTGGATTTGGGCGCGGGCGCCCAATCCGTTGCCTCCTGCAAGGGGTCGATCTTTTTTTCAGCCGATTGCGCATGAGCGGCGCCGGCGATGAACATGCAGGCTGAAAGGGCGAGCGCAAACCTGGTCGCATATTTGGGTGTTTTGTTTAAAAACATGGCCTATTCTAGCCTTCCTGTCAGGTGTGCGCCATCCACGTTTGCGCAAGCGTTCTATCCCCGCTTGTTCCCGGGCAGTCTGCGCCTTACCTTCCATGCATGAGCCAGCGCAGAACTATTCCGGAAATCGAGGAACAAAGCCTTGAGGATACCAGCCTCGAAGGCCAGATGCTGATCGCGATGCCCGGCATGGGAGACGCGCGGTTTTCCCGCACGCTGATTTATGTCTGCGCCCATTCTTCGGAAGGGGCGATGGGGATTATCGTCAATCGTCGTTCAAAGAGCATGAACTTTTCGCAGCTTCTGGTGCAGCTTGACGTCATCAGCGAGAAAGACGCGATTAAATTGCCGGCGACCATCGGGGCGGTGCAGGTGTTGCGCGGCGGCCCGGTCGAGAAGGGGCGCGGCTTTGTGCTGCATTCGCCAGATTTCCACCTTGAATCAGCGACCCTGCCGATTGACGGCGGCGTCTCGCTGACGGCCACCCTCGATATTCTGCGGGCGATGGCCAGCGGATTGGGGCCGCAAAAGGCGGTGCTTGCTTTGGGCTATGCAGGCTGGGCCAGCGGCCAGCTTGAGGACGAGATCCTGAGCAACGGCTGGTTGACGTGCCCGGCCGACGAGGCGCTGCTGTTTGACGGCGACCTTGCCTCCAAATACGACCGCGCCTTGCGCAAGCTGGGCGTCGAGCCCGCCATGCTCGTTGGCGATGCGGGACACGCTTGAAGTTGGCGCTCTAGCCCGCCGCCACGCGTGGTTCGGCCTGATCCGGCGCAGCGCCCACCAGCTTGCGGGCGTCGGCGGAGCTGATCGGGCGCCCAAACGCATAGCCTTGCGCGAATTCGCAGCCCAATTGGTAAAGCTCAATCGTGTCGCTCTCGGTCTCGGCGCCTTCCGCGATCACTTCCATGCCAAGGTCGCGCGCCAGCGACACCAGCGAGCGCAGGATCAGCGGGCGCACGCCGGTGGCGTCATGGCGCACGAAGCTGCGACCGAGGCGGATCATGTCGAAGGGCAGACGCTGCAAATAGGCCAGCGATGAATAGCCCGCGCCAAAATCATCAAGGATCAGGCCCGCGCCGATCTCGCGCACGCGCTGGAGAATTTGCGCAGAATATTCCGGGTTCTCCATCACCAGCGCTTCGGTCATCTCCAGCTTCAGCGATCCGCGCGACACGCCCGAGCGGGTGATGACGCCCTTCACGTCGTGCAGCAATTCATGACGCAGCAATTGGCGCGAGGACAGGTTGACGCTGGCGAAAATCGGCGGGGAGACGTCGATGGCGCGCTGCCAGGCGGCAAGTTCGCGCGCGGTGCGCTCCAGCGCAAACAAAGTGAGGTCGAGAATCAACCCGGTTTCTTCAGCGATAGGAATGAAATCGCTGGGGCTCAGCCGTCCAAAGCGCGGATGGTCCCAACGCAGCAGCGCCTCAAAGCCTGCTATCGTCCGGTCTTCAAGCCGCACCACGGGCCGGAATGCGACCTTGATCTCATGCCGGTCTATGGCGCGGCGCAGATCGGCCTCCAGCGACTGGCGGTCGGAATGCTGCGTGCGCATGCCAGGGCGGAAGAATTCGACCCGGTTGCCGCCCGATTTCTTCGCGTGGGCCGTGGCCACCATGCCGTCCTTGAGCATGTCTTCGCGCTTCTGGTGCAATTGCGAGTCAAACAGCGCAATGCCGATGGAGGCGGTGACGGCGATTTCGCGATCGTTGAAGACGATGGGCGTCAGCACGCTTTTGCGTACGGCCTCTGCAATGGCGATGAGCGATTGCGGATCGCGCTCGGAGCGAATGATCATTGCAAATTCATCGCTCGAAATGCGCGCCAGCGTGTCCTGCAAATGCACCAGCCGCATCAAGCGCCGCGCAATGGTGAGCAATATCGAGTCGCCGCCGGGAATGCCGATAGCTTCATTGACGTCGCGGAAGCGGTCGATGTCGATGGCGATGACCGTTGGTCGCGCGTCCCGGTCCGATCGCGCCTGCGCAATGGCGGTGTCGAGCCGGTCGAAGAAGATTTCGCGATTGGGCAGGCCGGTCAGGTTGTCGTGCACGGCGTCATGCAGCATGCGCTCTTCGGCGGTGCGCGTCTCCGTCACGTCGGCCAGCGTGCCGATGACGCGGATCACTTCGCCGTCGGCGCCCACGACCGGGCGGGCTTTCAGGAAATACCAGATGTAATGGCCGTCCGAGGCGCGAAGGCGGAAGTCCATCGCAATGCGCCCGCGCCTTTGCTCCAGCACGGTGTCGAGGCTGGTGCGATAGCGGTCGCGGTCAAAGGGATGCAGCACGTCGAGCCAGCTAGCAGCTGGTCCCTCCAGCGAGCCGCGCCGCAGGCCAAGGCTCTGTTCGGCCTCGTGGCTTACGAAAATGCGATCTGCAGAAACGTCCCAATCAAACACGATGTCGCCCGAGCCAACGAGGGCCAGAGCGCGACGCTCCGAATCGCTCACCGAGCCATGGCTGATGCCGCCGCCTGCAAAAGCGTTCTGCATCACGGTGAAGCCGATCAGCATCACGATCAGCACAAGCCCGCCGATCAAAGCGGGCGATACAAGATCGCCGGGCAGGGCGCCCGTCACCGTAAAGCCAGCCGCCGTCAGCCACATCAACAGCAGGAACCACGTCGGGATCAGCATGACGGCGCGCTCGACGCCGTGCAGGGCCAGATAAAGCACCAGCGCAAAGCCGGCGCCCGCAACGGCGGCCAGCGAAATGCGCGCCACGCCTGCGGCCACCGGCGCATCGAACACGGCCAGCGCCACCAGCGCCACAAGGAACATCAGCCATACGGACGCGACATGGGAGGCGCGCACATGCCAGCGATTGAGGTTGAGATAGGCGAACAGAAACACCAGAAGCGTCGCCGCAAGAATTGCTTCCGCGCCCGCACGCCAGACGCGGTCGGCCTCGCCCTCAATGCCAAACAGCTTGTTCCAGAAGCCAAAGTCGATGCACACATAAGCCAGCACCGCCCATGCGAGAGCGGCGGCCGCAGGAAAAATCACCGCGCCCTTCACGACAAAGACGATGGTCAGGAACAGCGCCAGCAGGCCGGATATGCCGATCACGATGCCTTTGTAGAGCGTGAGGTTGGTGATTTTGTCTTTGTAGGCATCGGGCTCCCACAAATAAATCTGCGGCAGGTCCGCCGTTCGCAATTCGGCGACATAGGTGACTGTGGCACCAGGATCGAGCGTCAGGCGGAACACATCTGCGTCAGGGCTGTCTTCGCGATCAGGCGGTGCGCCCTGGCTGGCGGTGATGGCGGCGATGCGCGAGGAGCCCAGATCAGGCCAGATGACGCCCGAGCCCGATAGGCGGAAATGCGGGGCGACGATGAGGCGTTCGAATTGCTCGTTGGTGTCATTGGTGAGCGCAAAGACGATCCACGCCGGGCGCGCGCCGGTCTCGCGGGCGGAGACTTCGATGCGGCGAACAATGCCGTCGGCGCCGGGCGCGGTTGATACTTGCAACCGGTCGCCCTGATCGGAATAGCGAACGACCGCCTTCGTCAGATCAATCGCGTGCGCGTCCAGCGGCACGCGCACCGAGTCTATCGCAGAAGCGGGACCGCTTGCGAGCGCAATGAATGCGATGGCGATGAACAGAAAAGCGAACCGACGCACAATGTCCCTGTCGTCTCGGCGGCGCGAGCCGCAGGTCTTTAAACGTTTGCCTCAGGTCGTTTAGCTACAGGCGAAGCGGTGAACTTCGACCGTGTCGGAAATGTGTTCAATCATTTGTAATTGGTACGACCTGCGAACGCCCGGGGCAAGGCTTCGCCGCGTCTGGCTTGTGGTTAACCAGCGCTGTCCGCTTGTTGCGGGGCGGGATCGCTGTCTAGAATGGCGAACAGAACGTGATCTTCCCAACTTCCGTTGATGCGCAAATAGGAGCGCGCATAGCCCTCCTGCTGGAAGCCGCAGGCTTTGAGCAGGCGCAGGGAGGCCTCGTTGCGGGGGATGCAGGCGGCCTCCACCCGGTGCAGCCGCATGGAGCCAAAGACGCTGGAGCTGAAGGCTGCGGCCAGAAGCGCCCGCACGGCGCGCGCCATATAGCCTTTGCCAGCGTGCTCGGCCCCCATCCAATACCCAATCGTGCCGGTTTGCGAGACGCCGCGCCGGATTTGCCCCAGCGTCAGCCCGCCCAGCAGAACTGAATCTTCCGCCCGGAAAATGAACAGGGGATAGGTCTCGTCGCGCTCAATCTCTTCATTGTTGCGGCGAATACGGCGACGAAACGCCAACCGCGTCAGATCGTCGGGCGCCCAGACCGGCTCCCATGGCGTCAGAAACGCCCGGCTGCGTTCGCGCAGGCTCGACCATTGTTCAAAATCGCGCATCGCGCCCGGGCGCAGATACACGCCATTCCCCCGGACAAGGTGCGGACTTTCAACGGGCGAGCCAAGCCTGAAAAGCGCCATCGAACCTCCGGCTGAATCAGTCCCTGGCGGCGCGGGCGCGCTCGCGCACAAAGCCCTCGATCACGCGCTGGTCGTTGGGCAGCACGGTGAAATGTTCGCGCGCCGACATCAATTGCGCAAGATGGGGCGGCAGGGGCGCCTGCGTGCCGGTGGCCGCGCGCACAGCGTCCGAAAATTTTGCCGGATGGGCGGTGCCCAGCACCACCATCGGCGTTTCGGGCTTTTTGGCCAGCGCCTTGCGGCCAGCGTGAACGCCCACCGCCGTGTGCGGGTCAATCAGATAGCCGCATTCGGCATAGACGCGCGCGATCTCTTTGGCGGTGCCCGTCTCACCGGTGCGGAAGGCGTCGAATTCATTGCGCACCTGCGCCAGTGCGCCTTCGGATATGTCGAAGCGCCCGCCTTGCGCGAGGCTGTTCATCAGGCTGCGCACCACGTCCGCATCGCGCCCGCAGGCGTCAAACAGCAGGCGCTCGAAATTCGAGGAGACCTGAATGTCCATCGAGGGCGATACTGTGGGCATCACGCCACGCACTTCATAGGCGCCGCTGTCAATTGCGCGCGCCAGAATGTCGTTCTCGTTGGTGGCCACCACAAGGCGCTCAATCGGCAGGCCCATGCTTTTGGCAATATAGCCCGCCAGCACGTCGCCGAAATTGCCCGTGGGCACGGAGTATGAAATTTTCCGGTGCGGCCCGCCAAGCACTGCTGCGCTGGTGAAATAATAAACCGTCTGCGCCACCACGCGCGCCCAGTTGATCGAGTTTACGCCCGATAATTTCAGGCCGTCGCGGAAGGGCAGATTGTTGAACAGGCCCTTCAGGATTGCCTGGCAATCGTCAAACGTGCCTTCCAGCGCGATGGTATGAATGTTGGGCGCGTCCACGCCCGTCATCTGCCGCCGCTGCACTTCGGAAACGCGGCCATGCGGGTACATGATGAACACGTCCACCTGGCTCAGCCCGCTGAAGGCTTCAATAGCGGCCGCGCCCGTGTCTCCCGACGTTGCGCCCACGATGGTGGCGCGTTGCCCGCGCGCTTTGAGCGCATGGTCCATCATCCGGGCGAGCAATTGCATCGCCACGTCCTTGAAGGCGAGCGTGGGGCCGTGAAACAGCTCCAGCACAAACAGATTGTCGCCGATCTGCGCCAGAGGCGTGACGGCGGGATGGCGGAAGCAGCCATAGGATTCCTCCAGCATCTTGCGGAAGGCGCCCGGCTCGATCTCGTCGCCGACAAACTTGCCGATCACCTGTTCGGCGACCTGCGCATAAGTTTGGCCCGCAAAGCCCGCGATCTGGTCATGGCTCAATTGCGGATAGGCTTCCGGTACATAAAGCCCGCCGTCGCGGGCCAGGCCCGCCAGCAAAGCGTCGGTGAACGAGAGTACGGGCGCTTGCCCGCGAGTGGAGACGTAACGCACGGGATCGACCTCTTGAGATGGGGCGCGGCGGATTTGAGACTGTCCTAGCGCAGGAGCGGCCAAAGGTCATCTGTCTCGTTGGCGGCGGGGCGAATTTCCTAACCGGGTCATCCCGGCGAAGGCCGGGATCCACGGCAGGCAAACGCTCATCTGCTTGTATTGCGCATACGGCCTATCGTGGGTCCCGGCCTTCGCCGGGATGACGCGGAGGTAGCGCTGGCCAGAACCCTTCGCAACAAACCCTGATTGCCTCACTCCTCCCGCCGCGCATGCTCCAGCGCCTTGCGCATCACCGATGGCAAAGCCTCGCCGTCCAGCGTGGCCGCAGGCTCCCACCGGCAGTCTTCGGGCGCTTTTGTGCGGGCGGGAAAGTCGGCGGCGAACAGCGTCAGCGTCAGCGCAAAATGCGTAAACACATGCTCCACCGCGCCCACAAGCCTACGCCAATCGGCGGGCAGGGGCGCGAGCGGGCGGGCGTCGGCTGGATCGAAATCGGCGTGCCAAAGCGTGCCGGGGAACTCGACCATGCCGCCCAGCAGGCCTTTGGGCGGACGGGTGCGCACCAGAACGGCGCCGTCGGCCCGCCTCGCATAAAACAAGGCGCCTGCGCGGCGCGGGCGCTCTGTCTTGGGGGCTTTCACGGGGAAAAGCTCCTGCTCGCCGCTGGCGCGCGCGGTGCAAAGTTCAGTCAAGGGGCACAACGCGCAGGCGGGTCGGCGCGGCGTGCAGATTGTCGCGCCAAGGTCCATCATCGCTTGCGCAAAATCGCCCGCGCGTTTTTCCGGCGTCAGGGCGTCGGTCTTCTCGCGGATCGCGGGCTTGGCCTTTGGCATCGGCTGCCGGATCGAGAACAGCCGCGTGGTCACGCGCTCGATATTGCCGTCCACCACGACGGCCCGGCGCCCGAACGCGATGGCGGATATCGCGGCGGCCGTATAGGGGCCGATGCCCGGCAGCTTGCGCAAATCCGCCTCGTCGTCGGGAAAACGCCCGCCCCAATCGGCGACAATTGCTTTGGCGCAAGCATGGAGATTGCGCGCGCGGCTGTAATAACCAAGCCCCGCCCATTCGCGCATCACGTCTTCGACGGGTGCGTCGGCCAAATCCTCGACGCGCTGCCAGCGGGCGAGAAAGCGCTCGTAATAAGCCTTTACCGCCTGCACGGTGGTTTGTTGCAGCATGATCTCGGACAGCCACACCGCATAGGGGTCCGGCGTCTGCCCCGGCAAAGCGCGCCAGGGCAGGACGCGGCGATGGCGGTCGTACCATTCAAGAAGCGACTTTGCGGCGGGACGTTGTGAGGCTAGCATGGTTTCTCATAGCGGGAAAACGCAGGCAGGTAGAGGGCGCGCTCATGCACAACAGTCATATTTCACAGGAAGTGATTGAAAAGGTCGTGAAGCGGCGCGGCAAGGAGCACATTCACGAGGATCTGGTTCCCACCAAGACGGCGTTTGTCGTCGTGGATATGCAAAACGCCTTCATGCCCGGCCCGCTCGCGCATGCGCCTTGCGACATGGCTCCCAATATCGCGCCGCAGATCAACCGCCTTGCGCAAATCGTTCGCGACACTGGCGGCGTTGTGGTGTGGATTCAAACCGCCTGCACGCCGGGCGACAAGATCACATGGTCGAACGCCCATAACATCGTCACGCATGACCGGGCTGAAAAGCGTTTTGTCGCTCTGGCGCGTGGCTCGGACGGCTATGCGCTCTCGCCTTTGATGGATTCAAAGCCCGACGATCTCTATGTTGAGAAACACCGTTTCAGCGCCTTCATTCAGGGCTCGTCAGACCTCGACGCAATCTTGCGCGAGCATGGCGTGGATACAGTGCTGATCGGCGGCACGGTGACGAACGTGTGCTGCGAATCGACCGCGCGCGACGCCATGATGCTGAATTACAAGGTCGTGATGGTGAGCGATTGCAACGCCGCCGACAATGACGAGGAACATAACGCCAGCCTGCGCGCGATTTACCTCACGTTTGGCGACGTGATGGATTCAGCCATGGTGGGGTCGAGTTTGCAGCGCCGCAGCAACAAGCGGGCGGCGGAATAAAGGCTCTACGCCTTTTCGTGGCTTTGGGGTTCTCCGTCGCGGCAGAAAATAGCCTCCAGCGCCTGCATCATCTCAAACACGCGCGGGTCAGCGATGCGATAATGCACGTTCAACCCTTCCTTGCGGTTGGCGACCAGCCCGGCGGCGCGCATCAAAGCCAGATGTTGCGACAGCGCCGACTGGCTGAGCCCCACGGCCTCCACGAGCGCCGAGACGTTCATCTCGCGCGTTTCGGCCAGGCGGCACAGGATGAGCAGCCGACGTGGGTTCGCGATCACGCCCATCAGCTGGGAGACTTCGTCGATCTTTTGTTCGAGGTCGATTTCAGCAAGCATGGCGTTGTTCATTGGTGATGATTGCGACAAATCGCGTCTGCGTTCAAGCGGTGGGCGCCTCAATAAGCTCAATCCCCGTCGCTCCGCACAGCAGCGCCACCCCCGCTGCGCGCGCCTCTTCCGCGCGGTCGAGCCGCAGGATGGCTAATCCCGTCTCGCCAACGCTTGAGCCCATGGCGCCGATGGCGATCTCTCCCGCTTGAACCGGAGCGCCAATCTCCGGCGCCGGTCCGTCCAGCCTCACGCCGACGATGCGCTTGCGCGCCAGTCCGCGATGCTCGACGCGCGAAACGACTTCCTGTCCCACATAGCAGCCTTTGCGGAAGTCTATCCCGTGCAGGCGGTCCATGTTCGCCTCATGCGGAAAGGCGTCGCCCCACGGGAAATCGAGCCCGCCGCGCGGGACGGCGCAGGCGATGCGATGGGCCTCGTAAGCCGCCTCTCCATAATTGCCCAAAACCTCCAGCTCGGAGGGCGGGGCGATCATGCGCCAACCCATGGCGGGCGTGCGCGGATCGGCGAAAATGCGCCCCTGCGCATAGGCTGGCGGCTCAGCCTCGCCCCAGATTGCGGCCACGGCCAGCGAGCCGCTCAGGTCCGAGATCTCGATTCGGGAGCGCAGCTTGTACATGGCGATGCGGCGCGCCAAAGCCTGCGCCTGATCGGCGGCGCAATCGAGCAACAGTCCGTCGGCGTCTGGCGCCACAAAGAAATCAAACAGAATTTTGCCCTGCGGCGACAATAAAGCGGCGAAACGGGCCTCGTAAGGGCCGGCCTGCATGCCTAAATGCTCAACGTCGTTGGTGACGAGGCCTTGCAGCCATTCTCGCGCATCGGGGCCTGCGATGCGCAGGAGTCCGCGCGATCCCAGAATGGCTGTCCATGAGCTCATAAACCTGTCCTTCAGCTTGCCTGCCAGCACGCCTACAGGTAAGCCGAACGCGCCCGCATGCAAGATCTTATCGTACCCGCGCGGCGCCGCGAAGATTGGAGCACGTCATGACGCAGACCTATGATCTTATCCTCGCTGGCGGAACAGTCGTCAATCAGGACGGCGAGGGCGTGCGCGACGTCGGCGTGATCGGCGGGACGATTGTCGCCATCGGCGATCTGTCGCGCGCGTCCGCTGGCGAGCGCGTCGATTGCCGGGGGCTGCATGTGCTGCCGGGCGTCATCGACAGCCAGGTGCATTTTCGCGAGCCCGGACTTGTCCACAAGGAAGACCTTGAGACCGGCTCGCGCTCTGCGGTGCTGGGCGGCGTGACGTCGGTGTTTGAAATGCCCAACACCAATCCGCTGACCACGACGCCCGAGACGCTGGCTGAAAAAGTGCGGCTCGGCCATCATCGCATGCATTGCGATTTCGCGTTCTGGGTCGGCGGCACGCACGACAACGCCAAAGATATCCCTGAGCTGGAGCGCCTGCCGGGTTCCGCCGGCATCAAGGTGTTCATGGGCTCGTCCACCGGCTCGCTGCTGGTGGCCGACGATCCGGGCGTCTCGTCTGTGCTCGCCAAAACGCGCCGGCGCGCAGCGTTTCATTCGGAAGACGAATACCGGCTGGAAGAGAGAAAGCCGCTGCGGGTGAAGGGCGATCCCAATTCGCACATTATCTGGCGCGACGTGACGACGGCGCTGCAATGCACGCAGCGCCTCGTGCATATCGCCCGTCAGCAGGGGGCCGCGATCCACGTGCTGCATATCTCGACGATGGAGGAGATCGCGTTTCTCAGCCATCACAAGGACGTGGCCACCGCCGAAGCCACGCCCCACCATCTGACGCTCGATTCCAGTCTCTACGACACGCTCGGCACGAAATTGCAGATGAATCCCCCTGTGCGGGAGGCGCATCATCGCGACGGCATCTGGCGCGGGCTGGAGTCCGGCGTCATCGACGTGCTGGGCTCGGACCATGCGCCGCACACGCTGGAGGAGAAGGCCAAGCCCTACCCGGATTCGCCCTCGGGCATGACCGGCGTGCAAACGCTTGTGCCGGTGATGCTCGATCATGTGAACGCTGGGCGCCTGTCGCTGGCGCGCTTCGTGGACCTGACGAGCGCCGGTCCCGGCCGCATTTTCCAGATCGCGCGCAAGGGCCGAATTGCGGAAGGCTATGACGCCGATTTTACGGTGGTCGATATGAAGCGCACGGAAACGATCCGCAACGAATGGATCGCCTCGCGCTGCGGCTGGACGCCCTATGACGGCAAGCAAGTGACTGGCTGGCCAGTGGGCACGTTCGTGCGCGGCGCCCGCGTGATGTGGCAAGGCGAGCTGACCGCGCCATCGCGAGGTGAAGCAGTGAGGTTCGTGCAGGCGTTGTGAGGGGCGAGAAGCGAATAGGCAAAAGCTCACGTCTATTCCTTCTCCCGCAGGCGGGAGAAGGTGGCGTTTGCGTCAGCAAACGTCGGATGAGTGCATGTCGCGCATCGCCAGAAACAACATCCGCCCCTGATTATGGCCGATGTTCTTCGCAGCCCGCTCGGCCTTGAATCCATGTGTCTCCAACAGCGCCAGCATCTGCGCCTGCGTGTAGCGGGTCAGGCCGAGACGGTCGCGCAGTTTGCGGTAATCGGACAGAGCTGTGCGCACGAGGCCGATGAGGGCTGCAAACAGAAATCCGCCCTTGAACGCGAAATCGAGCAGCGCCAGCGTATCGGAAACAGCGTTGGCGTCGGTGGGAATCACGTCGCCCAGCGCGAGCCTGCCGGAGGGTTTGAGCTTGGTGCGCGCAAAGTCGAGGATAGAAACCAGCTCGGCCTCGCCCAGATATTGCAGCACTGAATTGACGACGATCAGATCTAGCGATGCGTCAGGCACATCTGCGAGGCCGGGCTCGTCGATCAGCATGATGCGTTCATCGCCCGCATGCTTTTGCGCAAGCCGGGCGCGCACGGCGTCCGCCGTGTCGAACAAATAAAGCTTGCCGCAGCGACCCGCCAGCTCCGCCGCCGTATCAGCCTCGCCGCACCCGTAATCGAGCATCGCGGCGCCGCGCGAGGGGATCAGCGCGGCGATGTCGCGCGCGATCAGCGAGAAGTGCAAAGCGCGATGGCGCGCGTTGACGTAGATGGGATGCGGCCCATTCCAGTATTCGCGCCAGTTCATCATGTGCAAAACCCCTGTGCCTCAGGCGCTTTTGGAATGATCCATCATGTCCGTAAAACGCTTGAACAGATAGTGCGAATCCTGCGGGCCGGGGCTCGCTTCAGGATGATGCTGCACGGAGAACGCGGGGCGGTCGGTCAGCGCCACGCCGCAATTGGTGCCGTCGAACAGTGAGCGATGGGTCTCTTTGGCGTTGGCGGGCAGCGATTTGGGATCGACCGCAAAGCCGTGGTTCATCGAGACGATTTCGACCTTGTTGGTGGTGTAATCCATCACCGGATGATTGGCGCCATGGTGGCCCTGCTTCATCTTTTCGGTTTTTGCACCCACCGCAATCGCCATCAGCTGGTGGCCAAGGCAAATCCCGAACGTCGGCACTTTGGCGTCCAGAATTGTCCGGATTGTCGGCACGGCGTATTTGCCGGTTTCAGCCGGATCGCCGGGGCCGTTGGACAGGAACACGCCGTCGGGCTTCATTGCCAGAATAGCCTCAGCGCTTGTGGTGGCCGGCACGACGGTGATGGCGCAGCCGGCTTTGGCCAGCAGGCGCAGAATGTTGCTTTTGACGCCGTAATCGATGGCGACGACGCGATGCCTGGGCGTGTCCTGCACGCCAAAGCCCTCCCCAAGCGCCCAGGTGGTGGCGGCCCATTCATAGCGCTGCGCAGTGGTGACGCCGGGCACAAGGTCCATGCCGTCGATGCCGGGCCAGCCTGCGGCCTCGCGCTTCAGGGCTTCGAGATCGAACTGGCCATCGGGCGCATGCGCAATGACGGCGTTGGGCATGCCCTTGTCGCGAATGAGCGCGGTGAGCGCGCGGGTGTCTACGCCGCTGATGCCGATGATGTTGCGCGCCTTCAGCCATTGGTCGAGATGTTTGGTGGCGCGGAAATTCGACGGGTCGGTGATCGGCGCATGGATGATGATGCCGCGCACGCCGGTGGAGGCGGCGGGATTCACGGTCTCGCTGTCCTCGTCGTTCGTCCCCACATTCCCGATGTGCGGGAAGGTGAAGGTGACGATCTGGCCGGAATAGGACGGGTCGGTCAGGATTTCCTGATAGCCGGTCATGGCTGTGTTGAAGCACACTTCGCCAACTGAATGGCCGATGGCGCCGACGCCCATGCCCTTGATGATCGTGCCGTCGGCCAACACCAGCACGGCGGTTGCAACGGGCTTCGTCCAATTGGCGGGGGGCGTCTTCAAGTCTTGAACCTGGGTCATGGGCGCTCTACAGGTTTGGCGTGCGCCGACCGCGCGCTGATATGCGCGCGCAATTGTCGGCTTCGCTAACGGAATTTGGCGGACGCTAGGCGAGACGGGCGGGAGGGTCAACCCCGATGCCTACTCCAATTCTGGCGATTTGCGACAGGAGAGAGCTATGCGCGAACGTTTAACGACGATGATGAAAGACTCGATGAAGGCCGGCGACAAGCGCCGCCTCGCCACCGTCCGGATGATTCAGGCTGCGATCAAGGACAAGGATATCGAGGCGCGCGGCGCCGGCAAGACCGTTTCAGCCGACGACATTCTCGCTTTGATGCAGAAAATGGTGAAGTCGCGTCAGGAATCAGCCGACATCTACGCCAAGGCCGGTCGTCCCGAGCTGGAGACTCAAGAGCGCGAGGAAATCGCGATCATCACCGAGTTTTTGCCCACCCAGATGAGCGACGACGAGGCCAAAGCCGCTATTGAAGCCGCCATCGCCGAGACCGGCGCCGCCTCGATGAAGGATATGGGCAAAGTCGTGGCCGCGCTGAAGGCGAAGTACACCGGCCAGATGGATTTCGCCAAGGCGAGTGGATTGGTGAAGGCCGCGCTGGGCGGGTGACGTTTCCTCTTCCTTCTCCCCTTGCGGGAGAAGGAAGAGAGCTGCTGGGCGTCAGGCGCTCTTCTTCTGCCGGGTTTGCTCGACATAGGCGCGCAGAACGTCGTTCATGCGCGTCTGGTAGCCGGGGCCTTGCTCCTTGAAGAAATCGACCACGTCTGAATCCAGCCGCAGCGACACCGGCGTTTTGGCGCCTGTGCGGGTCCATTGGATATTGTCCAGATCAAGCTCAAGATCGACCATGTCCGCCCAATCGGGATCGGACCGCATGGCGGCGACGATGTCCTCCTCGGTGAGGGCGTCGAGGCGCTTCTGATCGGTTCGGTCTTTCAAGCGTTCACGCCGTCCGTCGGGATGCTGGACGATGTAATAGCCGTCGGGCTCGCTGGAGACGTAACGAACGATATGTTCTTAGGTCTTCTGCTCAGAACCGCTCATTGCGCTCGGGCTCAAAACTGAAAAATCAATGCCGCCTGTATATACGCTCGGCCAAGCTCATGCAATTGAACGCAAGCCTGTGGATAACGGGCACAAGCGTTTCATCTTTGTTCCATAATTGCGTGCAGGCTCTATTGATCGCACTCAGCGCGAGCCAAATCCTTCATGTCCTTCGTCCGCTTCACCCCGTCCTTTCTCGAAGAGATCAAGGTCCGGCTTCCTGTTTCGGAAGTTGTGCGGCGGCGCGTCAAGTTGACCAAGGCCGGGCGCGAGTGGAAGGGGCTGTCGCCGTTCACGTCCGAGAAATCGCCCTCGTTCTTTGTCAACGACCAGAAAATGGCGTGGTTTGACTTCTCGTCCGGCCAGAACGGCAACATCTTTGACTTTCTGATGATGACGGAAGGGCTCCCCTTTCCCGAAGCCGTGGAGCGGCTGGCGGGCGAGGCGGGCCTTTCGATGCCTGTCGTTTCCGAGGAGGCGATGGTCCGCGAGCAAAAGCGCGCCGGCCTGCAGGAGGTGATGGAATATGCCGCCGACTTCTTCTGCCAGAGCCTGAACGGGCGCACAGGGGCCAAGGCGCGCGGCTATCTGGCTGATCGGACGCTGACCCCCGCAATCCAGCAGCAGTTTCGCATCGGTTATGCGCCGGACGAGAAATACGCGCTGCGCGATCATCTGGCCGGCAGGGGCGCCAGCGCGGAAACCATGATCGAGGCCGGTCTGCTCGTCCATGGCGAGGGCATCGCGGTGCCCTACGACCGGTTTCGCGACCGGGTGATGTTCCCGATCTGCGACCGTTCGGGCAAGGTGATCGCCTTCGGCGGGCGGGCGCTGGAGAAGGACGTTCCGGCCAAATATTTGAATTCGCCGGAAACGCCGCTCTTCCACAAGGGCGCCACGCTCTACAACCACCACAACGCCCGCAAGCCCGCCCATGACAAGGGCAGCGTGATCGCGGTCGAGGGCTATGTGGACGTGATCGCCATGACGGGGGCAGGTTTTCCCAATGTGGTGGCGCCGCTGGGCACTGCGCTGACGCCCGATCAGGTTGAGCTGATGTGGCGCATGGCCGAGGAGCCGATCCTGTGTTTTGACGGCGACCGGGCCGGGCGCAAGGCCGCCCATCGCGCCATCGACACCGCCTTGCCGCTGCTGGGGCCGGGCCGCAGCCTGCGGTTTGCCTTTCTGCCCGACGGGCAAGATCCGGACGATCTGGTGCGCCAGCAGGGGCCGGAAGCGCTCGCCCGCGTGATTGAGGCCGCGCGTCCGCTGGTGGAAGTGCTCTGGAACCGCGAAGTTGAAGCGGGACCGCTCGATACGCCCGAGCGCCGCGCTGCGCTCGACCGGCGGCTGAACGAGGTGCTGCGCGAAATCAAGGACGAGACGCTGCGCGGCTATTACCGCGACGACATTCGCGCCCGGCTTGATGTTTTGCGCGGCAAAGGCCCGCGAGACCAGCGGGCTGGCGCGCGCCAGCCGTTCCAGCCGCGTGCAGGCGGTCAGGCTTTCAAGGGCGGACGTTTTGCCCCCTCGCCGCCGCAGGGCTACGTCTCGCAGCCGCTCATCGGCAGCCCGGCGTTGCAAAAGACGCAGACGTTCGCCTCAGGAAGCGGCGCCTCGATGCGCGAGGCCCAGATTGTGCTGACGCTGATGAACCATCCGGTTCTGCTGGCGCGCCATCTTGAAGATCTCGCCGATCTGGAATTTGAAAGCCGCGACGCCGCCCGACTGCGTAACGCCCTGACGGCTTTGGCGGCCGAAGCCATCGACAGCCCGGAACAGGTGCGCGCGGAGCTCGACGTCATCGGCCTTGGGCCTGAGCGTGGCCGTATCGAGGGCATGTCTATGGTTGCAAATCTATGGTGCGTGATTGCTGCGGCGGCGGAAGAAGACGCCGAGCAATCACTTAGGCAGGCGCTGGCCTTGCATAGACGGGCGCGGGCGTTACATAAGGAACTGAAATCGGCTGAGACTGCGTTGGGGCAGAATGCAACCGAGCAGAATCTGGATCGGTTGCGGGAAATACAGGCTGAACTGGCCGCTCTTGAGGGTCGGGAAGCGGCCCTTGAGGGCTTTGGTCTGATGTCAGGCCGCCAGACACGCGCGCTTTAAGGGGTTCAAACCTTTTAAGTGCGCTCAATGGCGTAGAGTTAACGGGCGCTTAAGGCGTCCCGATGAATTTGGAGCGACGGCGAATCGCCGCTGATTCGCATTTGGGCGTCCAGCCCGGCGGCTCAGGACGCGGAGTTAGGTTTT
>CAMCUC010000022.1 GCA_945878875.1 Rhizobium sp. Q54 | reverse complement strand
TGCTGCAATATGCAATTCACCAATTGAAGCGCCGGGGATCATGATCGAGATCGAGTTTGAAAACGTTTACGGCGCGCCGATGGAGGCGCTGGTGGGCGCCTATTCCGGCGCGGCGCAATTCTCGCCCCTTAGCCCCGGCGCGCAAAGCTTGTCGGAGGTCCCGGCGGGCTCGCTGAACGGCATGGCTATGCTGGCGCCTGCGGGCACGGTGGAGCGGCGCTATGCGCTGGCGCTGGCGCTGCGGGCGCTGAAGCCGGGATCGCGCCTTGTCGCGCTTGCGCCCAAGGACAAGGGCGGCTCGCGCCTTGCGCAGGATTTCGAAACCTTGGGCTGCGATTTTACCGAGTCAGCCAAGCGCCATCATCGCTTGTGCGTCACGCAAGGCGGCGGCGATCCAGCCGCGATTGAGGCGGCGCTGGCTGCGGGCGCGCCGCGCCTGCTCGAGGATCTGGGCCTGTGGTCGCAGCCGGGCGTGTTCAGCTGGAACCGGATTGATCCGGGCAGCGCGCTGCTGGTGCAGCATCTGCCGGCGCTCAGCGGCAAGGGGGCTGATTTTGGCGGCGGCATCGGCGTGCTCTCGCGCGCCGTGCTGGCGAGCCCGAAGGTGACGCGGCTCACGCTGATCGACATCGACCGGCGCGCCATCGACATGGCCAGGCGCAACATTGACGATCCCCGCGTGGAATTTCTCTGGGCCGACGCTTTGGCGCCGTCCGCATTGACGGGGCTGGATTTCGTGGTGACGAACCCGCCTTTCCATGAGGGCGCGATTGAAAATCAGGCTCTGGGGCAGAGCTTCATCAAGCGCGCGCATGCAGTGCTGCGCACGGGCGGCTCGTGCTGGCTCACCGCCAACCGCCATTTGCCGTATGAGGCGATTTTGACGCCGCTGTTTCGCCGCGTGACGATGGTGACGGAAAGTGGCGGCTACAAGATTTATCAGGCGCAGAAATGAGTAAGGCGGGCTCCTCGACGCAGCGTCTCGACAAGCTGCTGGCGAATCTTGGCTACGGCTCGCGGCGCGAGATCAACATCATGGCGCGCAATGGCCGTATCCGGCTGGATGGCGAGATCGCTGCCAATATCGAACAGCGCGTGCCGGTGGACGAGGCCTTGCGCGCGCGCCTCACGATTGACGGCGAGGGGCTCGATCCTCTGCAGGGGTTGGTGCTTATGCTGCACAAGCCTGTGGGCGTGACGTGTTCGCACAACGAGGCGGGCGATCTGGTGTTCGATCTGTTGCCATTGCGCTGGCGTCATCGCGATCCCGCGATCTCGACCGTGGGCCGCCTCGACAAGGAAACGTCCGGCCTGCTGTTGCTCACGGATGACGGCGCATTCCTGCACACGATCATTTCGCCCAAAAGGCATATCCCCAAGCGTTATCTGGTCACGTTCGAGCGTCCGCTGAAGGGCGACGAGGCGCAGATTTTCGCCTCTGGCGCGTTGATGCTGAAGGGCGAAGACAGGCCTCTGCTGCCAGCGCAACTTGAAATCTTGTCGGACACGCAAGCGGCCGTCACGCTCACCGAGGGGCGCTATCATCAGGTGCGCCGCATGTTTGCAGCAATTGGCAATCATGTCACCGCGCTGCATCGCGCCAGCGTGGGCGGGCTTGAGCTGCCGGTTGATCTGGCGCCGGGCGCCTGGCGCGTTCTGGACGCGGGCGAGCGTGAAGTTATTATGGGCGCGCAAACCGGGGGATGAGATGAAAATGCTGACAGCACTGCGTATTCTAACATTTGTTCTGGCTGGCGCGTCTTCGGGCGCCTTCGCTCAGACGCCGCTTGTCAAGACAGGCTCTTGTCCTAGCGGCTATCATCAAAGTGGCAATTATTGCACGCCCTCGTCGTCAGGCGCAGCGCCCGCCTTGCCAAAGGTTGGCAGCTGCCCCTCCGGCTATCATCAGAGCGGCGATTATTGTCTGGGGAGCAGCCGCAGCGCCAGGCCCGCGATTGCCAAATCAGGTTCCTGTCCATCCGGCTTTCACCAGAGCGGCGCTTACTGCCTGATGAATTGAGCTGGAGCCAGCATGAACGCGCGCCCCGATCTGGCGGCTCTCGACAAGTTGAAGACACGCATTCAGGGTCTACGCGCCAAGACGATGGACAATGGCTGCACGCAGGCCGAGGCGCTGCTGGCGGCGGCAAAAGTCGCGCAATTGCTGGATCGCTATGATCTGTCGCTGAGCGATATCGAGATCACGCAATCGGCCTGCGACCGCATGGCGTTTGAGACCCATCGCAAGAAGCGCATTCCGCTCGACGGCTGCATCGGCGCCATCGCGCATTTTTGCGATTGCCGTGTCTGGCGCGAGAAGAATGCGGATGGGCAGGCGGCTTATGTGTTCTTTGGCCTGCGCAGCGACGTGGAAGTCGCGCATTATTTGACGGAAGTGATCGACGGGGCGGTGCGCGCCGAGCTGGGGCGGTTCAAGAATTCCCTCGCCTACCAGCGCTTTCGTCATCAGGAGCGGTATATCGCCAACAGCTCGTTCACGCTGGGCATGATCGCCTCCATCGCAGAAAAACTGAACCGCATGAAGGCGGAGCGCGATGCGGTGAACGTCAGCGCCGGGCGCGACCTTGTGGTGCTGAAAGCCAGCGTGGTGGATGCCGAACTTGAAAAGCTCAATATGAAATTACGCACCACGCGCCGCTCGACGCGGATGGTTGCGCCCAGCGCCTACGAGGCGGGCGGAGAGGCCGGCGCGGCGCTGGCGCTCAATCCGGCGATTCGGAGCAAAAGCTGAGCTTTTGCGTCCTAGAGTTTATAATTCAACTTCAGGACTGTTGAGGAGGATGTAAGACCAATCGAATTGTTGATGTTCCAGATGCGGCCCGACGGATTGTTGGTCAATGAGCCAAGCTGCGATGACCTGCCGCCATAATCTGAATATCTGTATTCAGCGCCTAAAAGCCATTTGTCCGTACGGGCAATTTCAGCGCCAAAGCCCGCAGTCCAGCCTGTAAAAATCGCATTTCGTTCATAGGTGGCCGCAGCTGACCCGAGACCAGTGCGCGCCACATAACTTCCGGTGGCCTTCACATTGGCGAAAGCGATACCGGCCGTTCCGTAGATCAAAACTCTTTCTTGTACGGCAAGACCGAAGCGCGTTCTGAGCGACGCAGAATAAGGTGCTTTTGCGGAGAGGAGATCTGTGGTCGGCCCCGACGTGTCAAAGGCGCTTGTGACTGAAGCCGGCGGATCCAATGGAACGAAACGCCCAGTATTAGCTCCCGTCCGCTGAAAATCAGCTTCCAATCCGAACACAGCTTCACGAACCTGCCATTGATAGCCGATTTGTCCGCCGGCTATGATGTTGGTTGAGTTCAGGGATGTTGAAAACGGTGTTGTAAGGTTGCTGGGGATTGTCGTTCCACCTGCAACCAGTCCTGCAAACGTCGGAGTTGAGTCCCAACGGAAACGTTCCAGATCGCCACCGAGTTTCAGGCCGGCGTAGAGTCCGTCTCAACTTGCCGCTGATACATTCGTGCGCGATGAGGCCCGGGGTTGATGAATGTCGGCGGCGTGTGCGTCAGCAAGGAGCGCCCCAAAAACAAACAATCCAAACACTGCTTTTTGCATGGAACGCCCCAGCTATTACTCTCCTAAGCCTCTAAAGTAACACAACAGTTTTGGCAATCTAGGCTTCCAGCGGCTCGGCCGCCAAACGCTGGAAAACGGCCAGCGCTTCAGCCGCGCCGGCGTTGCGGGCGGCGCCTGCGCGCACCTGTTCCTGCGACCACATCCACGAGCGCGCCGGATCGTCGCGCATCGACCAGTGCGGAAACAGGCGCTCATTGACGTCGCCGCAATGGATCAGCGAGACTTCGAGATGCCGGTCGTCGCTTACAATGCGCGCCAGCGTCGCCGTCACGGCCTCGCGCGGGCCTTCCAGCAATTGCATGTAGAGATCGGCGCGCACGATGAGCGCGCCAGTGAGCCCGGAGAGCGCGTTTTTGGCGCGGGCCTTCAGCAAGATATTGTCGAGCGTGCGGGCTTCAAAGCCAAAGGGGCGCGAGATGTAGATGAGCTGGGCCAGTCGCATCATCGAACCCCTGTTTGTTAGCTGCGAACTTCCCTGATGAGCAATTCGACGTTGGCGATTGGGGTAGGCGGCAAAATGCCGTGGCCCAGATTGAAAATATGCGGGCGCCCGTTGAAGGCGTCGCGAATGCGATGGATCTCGCGGGTCAATTCAGGTCCGCCCGCCAGCAGCAGAAGCGGATCGAGATTGCCCTGCAAGGCGACATGCGCAGGGGTGGCGGCGATGCAGGCCTCAACATCGGCGGAAGTGTCGAGGCCGACGCCATTGACGCCCTCAAGATTGGCCACAGCGCCGACATGGCGCGGGCTGACGCCGCGCGGGAAGGCTATCACTTTAATCTTGGGATGACGCGCCCTCATCGCCTTCGCGATCTGCGCCACTGGCGCCAGGCACCAGCGTTCAAACTGCGGGCCGGGCAGGACGCTCGCCCAGGAATCGAAAATCTGCACCACTTCCGCGCCCGCCTTCACCTGCAAGGACAAATGCTCGATGCAGGCCCGGGTCAGCAGGTCGATCAGCCGCTGGAAGGCGTCCGGATACATATAGGCAAAGCGCCGCGCCGGCGCCTGATCGGGCGTGCCTTTGCCTGCAATCATGTAGCTGGCGATGGTCCACGGCGCGCCGCAAAAGCCGATCAGCGTGGTGGAGCCGTCCAGCGCGCCCTTCACGCGCTCAAGCGCCTCATAGACGGGCGCGAGCATTGCGATTTCGAGTTCAGGAAACAGCTTGTCGAGATCGGCGGGTGATTCGGTGGGCTGCAGGCGCGGGCCTTCGCCAGCCTCGAACGAAACCTTCTGGCCCAGGGCCTCGGGGATGACGAGGATGTCGCTGAAGATGATCGCGGCGTCAAAACCAAACCGGCGGATCGGCTGCAAGGTCGCCTCGGCGGCCTTGGCCGGGTTGAAGCAGAATTCCATGAAGCTGCTCGTGGTGGCGCGCAGTTCGCGATATTCGGGCAAATAGCGCCCGGCCTGCCGCATCATCCACAAGGGGCGACGGGCGGTCGCCTCGCCGCCAAGCGCGCGCAGGATCAATTTGTCGGAATTCATATCTTCAGCCGCCCTATTCACTTCGCCATCGCTTTTGCCGTCAGAACCGAATTGCTTCAGGCGGGTGAGAATGTCCAGCGCCTCATCCAAAAAGCGCAAGACAAACTGTAAGACAATCTTGTCATTTTCAGATCAAGGTGTAAAGTAACTTTGACGCTTTCGGCGGGGGAGGGGCAAATCATGTCGTCACATTCCTGGACACTGGAGACGATTGCGACGGCGACTCCGGTAACGCCTTTGCTCGATTCTATCGCCAATCCTCCTGATATTCGTAATCTGTCGCCGCAAGACCTCCCTGCGCTCGCAGCCGAGGTGCGCGCTGATATGATAGCCTCGGTCTCCAAAACCGGCGGCCATCTGGGCGCGGGGCTTGGCGTGGTCGAGCTGACGGTAGCTCTGCATTATGTTTTTGACACACCGAAGGACATTCTGATCTGGGACGTCGGCCATCAGGCCTATCCCCATAAAATTCTCACCGGACGGCGCGCCCGCATGGGCACCATTCGCCAGGGAGGCGGCCTGTCCGGCTTCACCCGCCGCGCCGAGAGCCAATACGACCCCTTTGGCGCCGGCCATTCCTCGACCTCGATTTCGGCGGGCCTTGGCTTTGCCGCCGCACGCGACATTCTGGGTGGCAATGAGCGCGTGGTGGCGATCATCGGCGACGGAGCCATGTCGGCGGGCATGGCGTGGGAGGCGATGAACAATGCGGGTGCGCTAAAGAGCCGCCTGATCGTGATCCTCAACGACAACGACATGTCGATAGCGCCGCCCGTTGGCGCGATGTCGAAACATTTTGGGCGCCTCGCTTCCGGCCAGGACAAAAGCTCGATGTTTGAGGCGCTGGGCTTTCATTACGTCGGCCCCGTCGACGGGCATGATCTTGCCGCGTTGACGCCGGTTCTGCGCACGGCGCGCGACGCGGACGAGGGCCCGATCCTCATTCATGTGGTGACGCAGAAAGGCAAGGGCTACGCCCCCGCCGAAGCCTCAAGCGACAAGTATCACGGCGTGGTCAAGTTCGATATAGCCACTGGCGCGCAGGCCAAAAGCAGGCCCCTGGCGCCAGCCTTCACCAAAGTTTTTGCAGATTCGCTCATGCGCGAGGCTGCCTGCGATCCTCGTATTATTGGCATTACCGCGGCGATGCCTGCAGGCGCCGGGCTGGATGGCTTCGCCAAGGCTTATCCCAATCGCTTCTTTGACGTGGGCATTGCCGAGCAGCACGCCGTCACGTTTGCGGCAGGGCTTGCAGCGCAGGGCCTGAAGCCGTTCTGTGCGATCTACTCCACCTTCCTGCAACGCGCCTATGACCAGATCGTGCATGACGTCGCGTTGCAAAATCTCAACGTGCGCTTCGCGATTGATCGCGCTGGCCTTGTGGGCGCTGATGGGCCCACGCACGCAGGCGCGTTCGACGTCAGCTATCTCACGTGCCTGCCCAATATGGTGGTAATGGCGCCGTCCGACGAGGCCGAACTTGCTGGCGCGGTCGCCACAGCCGCAGCCTACGACGACGGCCCCATCGCCTTCCGTTATCCGCGCGGCGAGGGCACAGGCGTACAAATTCCAGCTGAGCCGCAAGCGTTCTCTATTGGCGTTGGGCGCATGTTACGGCAGGGCTGCGATGTTGCGTTGCTCTCATTGGGCTCTCGCCTGGGAGATGCGCTGGCGGCGGCAGATGAGCTGGAGAAGGTTGGCTTCTCGGTCAGCGTCGCCGACGCGCGCTTCGCCAAACCAATTGATGCCGAGCTGGTGCGCGAACTCGCTTGCAGCCATCAGGTATTGGTGACGATTGAAGAAGGTGCCAGCGGCGGCTTTGGATCCGCTGTGCTGCAGGAGCTTTCTGATTCGGGCCTGCTCGACCGCGCGAAAATTCGCACCATGCGTCTGCCTGACGAATTCATCGAGCATGATTCACCGCAAGCGATGCTCGCGACCGCCGGGCTCGACAAGGATGGAATCGTGCGCGCCGCTTTGACTGCGTTTGACGCCGTGCCGATACGCTCCGCCATGCGCAAAGGGCGCACCGCCACGCCCGGGAAAGAACGAGATGAACGCAAGACTCGCGTGGGAACGTGACGGCGCCGATTGGCCAAACCATGCCGCCAGCCGGTTCATTCCTGCCGCTTGTTTTCAATGGCATGTGCAGATTATGGGACAGGGCCCGGCGCTTTTGCTGCTGCATGGTTCAGGCGCCTCTAACCATTCATGGCGTGATCTGGCGCCGCTTCTGGCTGCGCACTTCACCGTAATTGCTCCTGATCTTCCCGGCCAGGGTTTTACACAGGTGCCGTCCGCGTCCGGCTTCAGCCTTCCGGCCATGGCGCAATCGATCGCTGCGCTGCTGCGCGAACTGGCCATGGAGCCTGAGTTCATTGTGGGCCATTCGGCGGGCGCGGCCATCGCCGTTCGCATGGCGCTTGACGGGCTCGTCGCGCCCAAGGCGATCATAGGATTAAACGCCGCGTTGTTGCCATTCACAGCCGCAACCGGGCCAGTCTATTCTGCATTGGCGAAAATACTAACCCTCAATCCGCTCGTTCCCTGGGCATTCTCGCGCTATGCGGGCGGGACAGGCGGGGTTGAACGCCTGCTGGAGGAAACAGGCTCGCGCATTGATGCGCGCGGGATTGCGCTTTATCGCAAGCTGGCTGGCAATTCCTCGCATGTGGGCGCGACGCTGCGTATGATGGCGAACTGGAATCTGGCTGAACTGCAGCGCGATCTTCCACGCCTGCAAACGCCGCTGCATTTGCTGGCAGGCGCGAAAGACCGCACCATTTCACCAGAACAAGCCTTCGACGTGCGCCGTCTTCTGCCGCACACGAGCGTTGAGCAATTGCCCGGACTTGGTCACCTCGCCCACGAAGAACGACCCGTTGAGATCGCCGCGCGCATCATCGCAATAGCGCATAAATGTATTTTGCTCGGAGCAAAGCCTGATGCATAATTCTGCGCCCCACGCGCTCGTCATTGGATCGGGCTTTGGCGGTCTGGCCGTCGCTGTGCGGCTTGCTGCAAAAGGCTGGCGGGTAACGATTATTGAAAAACTCGATGCGCCGGGCGGCCGCGCCTATGTCTTCAAGCAAGACGGTTTTACGTTTGACGGTGGTCCCACCATTATCACCGCACCTTATTTGCTGGAAGAAATATGGGAGCTGGCGGGCGCAAAATTATCCGACGATGTCGAGCTGCGCGCGATGGATCCGTTCTATCAAATCCGCTTTGACGACGGCGAGATCATCAATTGCGCCGCCGATCTTGACGCCATGCGCGCCGAGGTCAAACGCATCGAGCCGCGCGATCTTGCTGGCTTTGACCGCTTCCTCAAAGACAGCGAAGCGATTTATGAAGTCGCATTCAAAGACCTTGCCGACAAACCGTTTCACGAATTGAAATCGCTGATCCTGTCGGTGCCTGATTTGATAAGGCTTGGCGGTTTTCGCTCAGTTTACAATAAGGTTGGGCAATATTTCACCAATGAGAAACTGCGCGTTGCCTTCAGCTTTCATCCGCTGCTGATCGGCGGCAATCCGCTGACGACGACCGCCTATTATTGCCTGATCTCGCATCTGGAGCGTCAGCATCTGGTTCATTTCGCAATGGGCGGAACCGGGGCCATCGTGAAAGGGCTGGTGCGCTTGCTTGAAAAGCTGGGCGGATCGATCCGTTATAATGCACAAGTTGAGCAAATCATCGTCGAGAATGGCCGCGCTGCAGGCGTGATGCTTGTCGGCGGCGAGATCGTGAACGCCGATCTTGTGATCTCGAACGCCGACGCCGCCTGGACCTACGGCAAGCTGATGAGCAACACAAAGCGCAAACGCTGGACGGATTCCAAGCTCTCGCGCGCCCGCTATTCCATGAGCCTGTTCGTCTGGTATTTTGGCACCAATCGCAAATATGACGACGTCTATCACCATATGATGGTGCTTGGTCCACGCTATGAGGAATTGCTCAAGGATATTTTCTCGCGCAAGGTTCTGGCGGAAGATTTCAGCCTTTATCTGCATCGCCCGACGATGACTGATCCATCGCTGGCGCCGGAAGGCTGCGATGCTTTTTACGCGCTGGCGCCAGTGCCCCATCTTGATAGCGGAACCGATTGGGTTACAAAGTCTGAAAGTTATCGCAAAGCCATTGAGCAGCGGCTTGAAGATACGATCATGCCCGGTCTGTCGGAAAGCATCATTACCTCACGAATCATGACGCCGCTTGATTTCCGCGACCGGCTGCTCTCAGAGAAGGGCGCGGCGTTTTCTTTTGAGCCGCAATTGTTTCAAAGTGCGTGGTTTCGTCCGCACAACAAGAGCGAGGAGGCCAAGGGGCTCTATCTTGTTGGAGCAGGCACACATCCGGGCGCAGGTCTTCCAGGCGTGATTTCATCGGCGAAGATCGTGGCTGATCTTATCCCTGCGGCGCAGGAGTTTCAGGAGGCGCGCTGTTTGTGAGCGTGCAGCTTGCGATCAATCCTGCGCCAGTGCCAGAGGATAAACGCGATGCCGGTAGCCGCCGGAACAGACCACATAACCGGACTTAGTGCGAGTTCAGGAAAGGCGCGCACGGAGCCGAACGCCAGGAACGCAGTGTAGACGGAAATGCCTGCGCCAATGAGCGCTTTCACATGCTCCTTCAGCCAGTCCATGGCGCCGGGCGCTGGCTTGTAAAGGAACCAGACATTGGTGAGCACAGTGGCGATGCCGATTACCGAGACGCCGAGCATGAGAGGCTGGCTGATAAGCCAGCCCTGCGCTGCGCAATTGATCGCCGCAATCAGCAACAAAGGTTGCAACGCAAGATTACGCCATTCGCGCATGGGTTCGCGCTGCGCCCTGTTGCGCGCGCAAAGCCAGCCGTACCAAGCCAGATTGATCGTCAATATGCCCAGATGCAGCATCAACCAGCCGAAGATTCCGCGCACGAAATCGTCATCGAACTTCCCCACAAGATGGGGATGCGTGCCCATCGGTTCCAGCAACGTCAATATGCTCATGCCGATGGCGAACGTGCCCGTCAGCAACATCGTGACGACGAACAGGCGCCCCGACAGGCGATGCATCTTCGTGCCCTTGGCGCCGAGCACAGGCATCCAGAAAGTCAGGGCGCCAAGGGATCCGGTCAGGATGTGGGCGACGACAAGAGCCTCGAAAATTTTGTACTCCATACCCGCTCCCCAGCCCTGCAAAAGAGCAATATCTCGTAATCTATCGCAGCGCGGGCGCTATGCAAAGACAAGGAGTATAAATCTGTGACACTCGCGCATTATCGCCCGCCACGGCCCGCGCCGCGCAATGCGCTAATGTCGCTGATGCGCGCCGCGCTCAGCGGCGACGGCAATCTTTTAGGACTGCTGCCCGGCTCGGCCTACCACATGGACATTGGCCCGCTCGGCTGGTCGCGGCGCACGACAATGCTTGTGAACCGGCCTGATCTTGCACGCAGCGTCTTGATTGACCCGGAGGGAGTTTTTCCAAAGTCTGATCTCATGGTCAACGCGCTCGAACCCTTGATCGGCGACAGCATCTTCGTCTCAAGCGGTGCGACATGGCGTCGCCAGCGTGAAATGGTCGATCCCGCCTTGACGATGATGCGCGTTAATCGCGCTTTTTCCGCAATCGAGAAAAGCGTCGGCGTCTGTATGGAAACGCTTGCGCGCCATGCGCATGATGGTGCTTCGTTCAGTCTTGATCTTGCAATGTCGCACCTCACCGCAGACGTCATCTGCCGGACGGTCTTTTCCACCAGCCTTGAGCATGATGCCTCGCGCGAGGTTTTCGATGCGTTCACATTATTTGAACGTAGCGTCGCGCAGGTGGAAATTCGTCGCCTTATTATGGATAAGGCGTGGACGAAAATAGCCCAGCGCAAGGACGTGCTCGACGCTTGCGCGCTGATACGCAGCCACCTCGATGACATGCTGTCAAACCATATCGGAGCAGAGGGTGAGCGCTATGACGACATTGCGCGCAACATTGCGCTGGCGCGCGACATTGAGGGTGAAGGCTTCACGCGTGCAGAGCTGATCGATCAATTGGGCGTACTGTTTCTCGCCGGACACGAGACGAGCGCAAGCGCGCTGACATGGGTATTTTTCATTCTCGCCAAACAGCCGGAGATCGTGGCGCGCATTCGTGCAGAGGTACAATCAGTTGCTGGGGATAACGCGATTGCGTTTGAACATATCAAGAGGTTATCTTTTACACGCAACGTATTTCGCGAGACGCTGCGGCTTTATCCGCCAATAACATTTCTTCCGCGCGTAGCTACGCAGGCCACAAAGATAGGCGGTCGGAAAATCCCGCGCGGCGCGCTTGTGATCGTGGCGCCATGGGTGTTGCATCGCCATCAAAAGTATTGGCGTGAACCCGACGTTTTCGATCCAGATCGCTTTGCACCAGAGCGCGAAAGCGAGATGACGCCCGGCGCCTATATCCCGTTTGGTCTTGGACCCCGCGTCTGTGCAGGCGCCGCGTTCGCCACTGTCGAAGCGGTGTTGATTATCGCTGATCTTGTGAGACGATTCGATTTTCATCTTGCGCCCGACGCGCAGGTTCAGCCGGCTGCGCGCCTCACCACGCGTCCCGTGCAGCAGATCATGTGCCGCGTGACGCAGGCAAAGACCCAATGAAAACGGTGCTTCTCACGCTTGGCCGCTTGCCCAAAGGGCTGGACGTCGCACGCAGCTTTGCGCGCGCAGGCTGGCGCGTGATTGTTGCTGATCCGTTTCCCCGTCATGTGCTGGGCGCCTCGCGCGCTGTTTCCAAAAGCTATCAGGTGCGCGCTCCTGCACAAGCATCGCAAGGGTTTCTCGATGATCTGCTTGCGGTCATTGAGACTGAAAACGTGCGGCTGGTCGTGCCGGTGTCCGAAGAAATTCTGTATGTTGCGGCCTTGCGCGACAGGGTGCCAGCATGCGTGCGAATCCTTGCGATGCCGCAAGCTCATCTGCTCGCGCTGCACGACAAGGCGGGCTTCATAGCGTTTGCGCAGCATTATGGGTTAAGCGTACCTGAAACATATGCCGCTGATAGCGATGAGGCGAGTACGCTTGCAAGCTCCGGCGCCAGCGTCCTCAAGCCGCGCCATTCATGCGCGGGCATCGGCGTGCAAATGTTTGCAAAAGGTGCACAAACGCCAGCCCTTCCGGGAGCAATCTTGCAGCGCGCAATAGCTGGCGCCGAGCACAGCGTCTGCGCTTTGGCCCATCAGGGCGTGGTGCAGGCCAGCGCTATTTATCGCGGCGCAATGATGTCAGGCACGGTCGCAGTGAGCTTTGAACGCGTTGAAAACGACGCGATACAAGCATGGGTCGCAACCTTTGTAGCCGCCGCAAAATGGTGCGGCTTTATCTCTTTCGATTTCATCGTTGACGAGTCTGGAACGTCCTGGGGCATCGAGTGTAATCCGCGCCTGACCAGCGGCGTTCACTTTTTTGAAACTGATGATATTGCTGGTGGCATAATCGATCCCGCGTTGCATATTCGGTTACGAAAACCGGTGCAACTTCAGCAATTCTGGCCGTGTTTATCAGAAACGCAGGCCAGTTTTGGCGATTGGGCGCGGCTTCGCGCAAACATTGGCATGTTGCTCAGCGTGCGCGACGTCACATGGGCGCGCGATGATCCATGGCCGTTGTTGGGCCAACCCTGGTCGGCGTGGCCAATCATCGCTCTGTCGCGCAAGTTAAACTGTTCGTTTGGCGAGGCGGCGTCACAAGATTTTCTGTGGCGGGGCATTTCGTGACGCACTCGCTTGTCATCGCTGCGCGACAATGGCAAAGTAGACGTGAGGTGTTGGGGTGAGCCATGTTTTACGCAGATGATCTCCGGCCCCGTCACGCCAGTTCAAGCGATCTTTCTGCTTGCCGCGAGCTTTTGCGCATTGGCTCTAAATCTTTTTATGCAGCCTCGCTGATGTTGCCCGCGCGCATTCGGCCAGATGTGCACGCGCTCTATGCTTTTTGCCGCGTTGCTGACGATGAGGTGGATTCTATCGGCGCCGCGTCCAATGCCGTTGAGACCCTGCGGCACAGGCTTAATTGCGCCTATGAGGGGCGCCCGTACGATGCTCCCGTTGATCGCGCATTTTGTGACATGGCGGCCCGTCGCGCGCTGCCGGTAGAGTTGCCGATGGCGCTGATTGAGGGCTTTGCCTGGGATGCTGCCGGCCGTCGTTATCAAACTTTGTCCGACGTCTGCGCCTATGGCGTGCGGGTCGCGGGCTCTGTTGGCGCGATGATGACGTTGCTGCTTGGCGTGCGCAATGCGGAAGCGCTCTCGCGTGCGTGTGATCTTGGTGTCGCGATGCAGCTCACCAACATCGCCCGCGATGTTGGTGAGGACGCTCGCGCGGGCCGCATTTATCTCCCTCTCGACTGGTTTGAGGAGGAGGGGCTTGATGCCGATGTCTGGCTCGCTGATCCGGTTTTTTGTCCGCAGATTGCGCGCATGACGGCGCGCCTGCTTGGTGAGGCGGATCGCCTTTACAAGCGCTCCGAGAGCGGCATCGCCCTGTTGCCTTTTGATGCGCGCCACGCAATCTGGGGTGCTCGACGCATATACGCAGACATTGGCGCACGCATCAAAGCCAATGGCATGGACAGCGTGAGTCAGCGCGCATATGTCCCCAAATCGCGCAAGGTTGTTTTACTGGCGCATTCGTTGGCGTCTGCGTTGATCTCCGGCGCCGCGCGCCCGCAGCCTGCCTTGCCGGAGGCGGCTTACCTTGTGACAGCGTCAGCCCGACAGGAAACGCCTGTGCGCCAAGATCGTTCGTTCACGGGGCAGGTCGGCTGGGTGATTGATTTGTTCGAGCGTATGGAGGCGGCGGAACGTGCCCGCCAGCCGTCGACAAGCCGGGATGTTGGGGCGGCCTGATGGACGAACGCTGGTATGGCCCTATTGAGCTTGCCTTTGCGTTTGGCGTTCCGCTCGCGTGGTGCTTTCGCGAATTATGGCTGCTGCGCAGGCATCGTTTGAAACGCGAGGCGGAACGCAAAAACGAGCGCGCCGAACAGGTCAGCTAACGCGCGGCATACGAAACGGCAACATGCCTTGCACGATTGGCGCGCAGAACCGATCCAGCCGCAAGCGTTCGTGTACGCCGTGAAGCTCTTCTCCGCCAAGATTTGTCTGAACAATTGAACGCGCATAAAATGGCGTATCTTCGAGCGTCTTTACTACGCTCGGCCTTGCTCCAGGCTCGCATCTCACGTTGCGATCTATGCGCCAAAGCGTCTTGCGCAGCGGTTGCGATGGCGGCGAGGGAATGCTTTCGATCTCTCCATTAGGTACGAAGCGCAGCCCAAGCGTGCGCGTGGCGCCATTTTTTGTCAGCGCGTCGTAATGGATCAGCGTATCGCTCCCGGCATGCGCGCGCGACCAATCCCAGCTGGAGAATGCGTCTTCAAGCGGCTCGTCGCCGTTATTGTGATCAAAATAGCCCTGTCCGCTCCAACGCAGATCAGGATGTTGCATCTCTACTTCTACCTGCGCCACAGGCGCAATTGGTCCCCAGCGATGACGGCCCGCATCGTCCAGATTAAAACTTTCGCTGAATAATCCTTGCGGGCGCAGGCGCACGCGCCCGTGCACGCGTCGTGGCAAAGGGGCGCTGATTTCATGAATGTCGATAACGAGCGCACCGTCCTCCCAGCGCATCGAGCTTGGCCCCACCTCAAACGTATTCTTGTCACGTTTTACGAAGCGCTTTGAGCGCTCCGTCATCGTCCAGCGTTGGTGCTTGCGCCCGTAAAGAGCGACGTTGATCGCACAATGATTGAGCGGTTCTGTTGGCCCGCTCCGTCTCGCCCATTTGTAATAGGGTGAAAATACGCTACCAATAAAAGCTATTATAGTAAGCGCGTATTCGCCGTCGTCGCTGATCGCGTCAACATACCACCAAGCATAACCGTTCTGTGCAACCGTTACCGAGAAGTCAGGTCCGTCAGCGCGCAAGTGGCTGCCGCCCAGCCCGAAAGCGCCGCCATCGGCACGCCCGGCCCCGGATGCACGCTGCCCCCCGCCAGATAGAGGCCCGGCATTTTCGTCCGCACGCCCGGCCTCTGGAACGAGGCCCTCCACCCGTGCGACGCCCGACCGTAAAGCGCTCCCCCCGTGCCTGGGAACAGGTTGTTGAAGCAATTGGGGCTTGTTGTTTGTAGCAGGCTCGGCGCCGTGTCCATGTGCAGTCCGCATTGGCCCAGCCGCGCCATCGCTTTTCTCGTGCATGCGGCGATCTCCTGTGAGTTAAGCTCGCGCGCATCGCCAATGGCTGGCGCGTTGACAAGCGCAAGCAGGCGCTCAGGCGCGTCGCGCGGGGCATATTCGTCGCCGCGATCCTGCGCACAGACGTAGATTGTCGGATCGTCGACCAATCGACCGCTTTCGAGCGCATCGAATTCGGACTTGTAATTTGATGAAAAGAAAACGTTATGCCGCACCAGCGGAAAGCCGCGGGTGCGCGTCGAAAGAGTCCAAGTTATAGCTGAGAGCGAGCGCTGATTTGGCGTCACAGGCGGCGCAGCATTTTTCATATCGAGCCCGAGAAGTCCCTGCGCGAGAGCGCTGGAATCACCATTGAAGATGATAGCGTCTGCCTCAATTATTTCGCCGTCGGCCAGCCTCACAATGCTTCTGTCATACGCTCGGGTCATGCTGTCGACGTGTACGCCATAGCGAAATTCAGCGCCCTTTATCTGCCCCTGTTCTGCAATTACTTGCGCCAGCCGGTGCATGCCGCCCTCAATCATCCACACGCCGTCCTGCTCGACGTGTGCGACGAGCATCAACGTCGCGGGCGCAAGATATGGCGAGGAGCCGCAATAAGTAGAATAGCGGCCGAACAATTGGCGCAGGCGCGGGTCTTTGAAATAGCTATCAAGTTGGTCCCACAGCGTTTGAAACGGGCTCACCGCAAGCAGATCAGGGAGGCCACGCAAGCCTGCACCCTTCAGCATGCCCATGAATGAGGGGGCGGGCGCGCGCACGAATGAGCGTTCCAGCGAGCGCCATACGCGCTGCGAATCCTCGCAAAAGCGCACAAAGCCTTCAGCCTCCGCCGCGCCTGCGAAATTGCCTACCGCTTCAATAGAGCGGGGAATGTCGGCGAAGAGATCGAATTGCGTGTCACCATCCCACGCGTGGCGGGCGAGAACGTTTGCGCGCGTTGAGGGCGCGCAGGCGTCAAAATCGAGAGCGACGCTGGCGAACGCTTCCTGAAAAATCTTTTTCAGCGTGAAGACTGTCGGGCCAGCGTCTATCGCAGCGTCGCCGTCAAACATCTGCCGCATCTTGCCGCCCGGCGTCGCTGCGCGCTCCAGCACGGTCACCTTCACGCCGCGTCCAGCCAGAATCAGCGCCGCCATCAGGCCGCCGACGCCCGCTCCAACAATGATGACATGGCGCTGACGCAAGCTTTGCTCCCTGAAACACATGCTTCAGGCATAGTCGTCATGTGTCAGGTTGACAAGACGTAAGGTAGTGTCATGCTGGGATGACAATAGAGCGGAGGATAGCATGGACCCCCTCGACAGGATTGAGCAGACGCTTGAGACGGCCATCGCCTGCGCTGAGCAAGACAGCCCGCGCAAATTGGCGGCGGCACTGCGCTACGCCGTGTTTCCCGGCGGGGCGCGGCTGCGTCCCAAGCTTTGCATGAGCGTGGCTTGGGCGTGCGGGGCCGACGATTGGGCGTTGGCGGAAGGCGCGGGCGCAGCCATTGAGCTTTTGCATTGCGCCTCGCTCGTTCACGACGATCTGCCGTGTTTTGACGATTCCGACATGCGGCGCGGCAAGCTTTCGTTGCATCGGGCCTTTGGCGAGCCGCTGGCCGTGCTGACCGGCGACGCCCTGATCGTAATGGCGTTCGATGCGCTGGCGGTTGGTGCGCAGAATCGCCCCGGGCGGCTTGGTCCGCTTGTTCGCATCGTCAGCCAGGCAGGCGGCGCAGCTGGCGGCATCGCCGCTGGGCAGGCCTGGGAATGCGAGCCCCAGATTGATCTCTCGCGCTATCATTGCGCCAAAACAGGATCATTGTTTGCCGCCGCCACGATGGCGGGCGCGGCTGCAGCGGGTGTCCCACATGAGGCGTGGCGCAATGTCGGCGCCTATATTGGTGAGGCTTATCAGGTCGCTGACGACATTCGCGATGCTGTTGGCGACGCCAACGTTCTGGGCAAGCCGGTCGGGCGCGACGTCGCGCTGGCGCGGCCCAGCGCTTGTCGGGAGCTTGGCGTGCAGGGGGCGATCCATCGTCTCGACGATCTGGTGGATATGGCCATTTCCGCCATTCCCGCTTGTCCGCGTGCCGCCGAATTGTCCGGTCTGATCCGTCAGGAGGCGATGCGCTTCCTGCCTGACGACATTGCCCGTCTGGCTGCGTGATGGCTTGTCCCTGATGTTTCGACATTGGCGCGATTTGCGCAACGACTTGATCGCCGATCAGCGTTTTCAATCTTTTGCCGCCCGTTTTTTCCTGACGCGTCGCATTGCCGCCAGTCAGGGCCGGCAGGCGTTCGATCTGGCGGCGGGCTTTGTCTATTCGCAAATTCTGCTCGCATGCGCGGAGCTGAACCTGTTTGAAGCGCTGCGCCATGGCGCCCGCAGCCTCGACGATCTGGCTGATTCCATGAAGCTTTCACGCGCAGCGGCAGAGCGCCTGCTGCTGGGTGCCGCCGCATTGGGTCTCGTTGACAAGCGCGGGGCTGATTCGTTTGGGCTGGGCATGAAAGGCGCGGCGCTTCTGGGCAATCCGGGCGCGTTCTCGATGATCGCGCATCATCGCATGGTCTATGCCGATATGGCCGACCCCGTGGCGCTGCTTCGGCGCGGCCCCAGCGAGGCGGGCCTTTCAGACTTCTGGGCCTATGCCCGCAGCCCTGACCGGGACGCCATCGCTGACGATAAAGTGAGCGCCTACAGCCGTTTGATGGACGAATCGCAAACCCTGGTGCGCCATGACGTGCTGGATTCATATTCGCTTGCCGGTGCGAATCTGTTGATGGACGTGGGCGGCGGCGAGGCGGGCTTTGCGATGGAAGCGGTGCGGCGGTGGCCGAAATTGCAGGCGATTGCGGTCGACTTGCCCGCGGTGGCGCAGCGGGCGAGCGCCAGTATCGAGCGGCGGGGTATGCGCGAGCGGGTCTCGGCTTACGGCTGCGACTTTCTGAGGGATTCGTTACCGGGCCAAAACAGCACCAGCAAACCTGACATTGCGACGCTCGTTCGGGTTCTGCACGATCATGACGATGGCCCAGCGATGATTCTATTGCGCGCCATTCGCGCCGCTTTGGCCCCCGGCGGCAAACTCGTCATTGCTGAGCCCATGTCGGACACGCCGGGCGCCCAAGCTATGGGCGATGCCTATTTTGGCTTTTATCTCCTCGCGATGGGGAGTGGCCGCCCTCGGCCAGCCAGCGAAATCAAAGCCATGCTTGAGAAGGCCGGATTCAACACGGTGCGCAGCGTGCGCACGCCCAGACCCCTGCTGGCGAGCATGGTCGAGGCGACCTGATCTCAAACCTTGATGTTGATTTACGTCAAGAAAGATTGACATATTTTTGTGTCGTGTTTTACTGACACATCTGAGCGGAGCAGTTCCTCCTTAAAAACGCGAGTCCCCAATGAATACGCTCGCCATAATCCTGAAAGCGCCCTTCGAGCTTACGCTCGATCGGGTGTCGCTGATTCCAGCGGGACCGGATGATCTGGTGATCGACGTGGAGTTCAGCGGAATCAGCACTGGCACCGAGCGCCTGCTCTGGAATGGGCGCATGCCGGCGTTTCCTGGCATGGGGTATCCGTTGGTGCCGGGATATGAATCCATTGGCCGCGTGATTGATGCGGGCGCCAGCGTCAAAGCGCGCATCGGCGAGCGTGTGTTTGTCCCGGGCTCCAATTGCTATGCGGATGTGCGCGGCCTGTTTGGCGGTGCCGCGCGCCGTCTGATTGCGCCCTCCGTTCGCGTTGCCAATATCGCCGAGGGCGAGGGCGAAGATTCGGTGCTGCTGGCGCTGGCCGCCACCGCCTATCATGCAATAGCCGCTAAGCATGCTGCTCCCCCGGAACTCATTGTCGGACATGGCGTTCTTGGCCGTCTGCTTGCCCGCGTGGCGATAGCCTGCGGCCATCGCGCGCCTGTTGTGTGGGAGCAAAACGCCAACCGTCGCACGGGCGCTAATGGATACGATGTCATCGACCCGTCGCAGGACGAACGTCGCAGCTACAATTCGATCTATGACGTCAGCGGCGATTCATCCGTGCTCGACGATCTCATCGCGCGGCTTTCGCCTGGCGGCGAGATTGTGCTGGCAGGCTTTTACGATACTCGGCCCTCGTTTGATTTCGCGCCCGCTTTCATGCGCGAGGCGCGCTTGCGCGTGGCTGCGGAATGGCGCCCCTCGGATATGGCCGCAGTACAAAAGCTGCTCAGCGACGGAGCCTTGCGCCTTGACGACATCATCACCCACGTTTGCGACGCCGCC
The DNA here is from genome assembly GCA_945878875.1 of Rhizobium sp. Q54. GTDB lineage: Bacteria > Pseudomonadota > Alphaproteobacteria > Rhizobiales > Beijerinckiaceae > Terripilifer. The sequence goes on along the minus strand of CAMCUC010000022.1, from coordinate 21,488 downwards.
GACGCGGCGAGCGCATATCGCACCGCATTCGAGGATTCGTCCTGCCTGAAAATGGTGCTCGACTGGAGAACATGCGCATGACCGATTCCATGGTTCTGGACGATGTAGCCCGCCGCCTGCGCGAAGAAGCAGCGATTGAGCCGGACGCGCCTTCCACCGGTCCGGTGAAGAAGGAAACACAGATCATAGCCATCTACGGCAAGGGCGGCATTGGCAAGAGCTTCACGCTCGCCAACCTGTCTTACATGATGGCGCAGCAGGGCAAGAAAGTGCTGCTGATCGGCTGCGACCCCAAAAGCGACACAACGTCCTTGCTGTTTGGAGGGCGCGCTTGCCCCACCATCATCGAGACCTCTGCCAAGAAGAAGCTCGCTGGCGACGAAGTGCGCATCGGCGACGTTTGTTTCAAGCGCGACGGCGTGTTCGCGATGGAATTGGGCGGGCCGGAAGTTGGTCGCGGTTGCGGCGGACGCGGCATCATTCATGGTTTTGAGCTGCTCGAAAAACTCGGCTTCCACGAATGGGGCTTTGATTACGTGCTGCTCGACTTTTTGGGCGACGTGGTCTGCGGCGGCTTTGGCCTGCCGATCGCCCGGGATATGTGCCAGAAAGTTATCGTTGTCGGATCGAACGATCTGCAATCGCTTTATGTCGCCAACAACGTCTGTTCGGCGGTGGAATACTTCCGCAAGCTGGGCGGCAATGTCGGCGTCGCGGGCATGGTGATCAACAAGGACGACCACACCGGCGAGGCGCAGGCGTTTGCAAAAGCAGTTGGTATTCCGGTGCTTGCGGCGATTCCTGCCGATGAAGACATTCGCCGCAAGAGCGCCAATTACGAAATCATCGGCACGCCCAACAGCGTGTGGGGTTCGCTGTTTTCAGATCTCGCTGAAAACGTCGGCCTTGCCCCGCCCGTGCGCCCTACGCCGCTGACGCAGGATGATTTACTTGGCTTGTTCAAGAGTGAAGTCGTTGGCCGTAACGTGGTGCTTGATCCGGCCACAATAGAGGACATGTGTGGACGTTCGGTGCTTGAAAAGCCGTCCCTCGAAGTTGTGTACGACACGGTGTAATGGCATGAATGAAATCGTCTCGCCCTTCCCCAAAGATGCCTCAAAAGTGCAGGCTACGGGCTGCCATGCAGGCGCCGACGAGATGCTGCGGGCTGCGCAGGCTGCGGGCAAGAGCGAGACGCTGGAGCGCTATGCGCAGGATTATCCCAAAGGCCCGCACGATCAGCCGCAAAGCATGTGCCCGGCGTTTGGCTCTCTGCGCGTTGGCCTTCGCATGCGTCGCACCGCCACGATTCTTTCGGGCTCAGCATGTTGCGTCTACGGGCTGACGTTCACCTCCCACTTCTACGGCGCCAAGCGTACCGTTGGATACGTGCCGTTCAATTCTGAAACGCTGGTCACTGGCAAGCTGTTTGAAGACATTCGCGAGGCCGTCTTCCAGATGGCCGACCCTGCGCTTTATGACACCATCGTCATCACAAATCTCTGCGTGCCGACGGCTTCCGGCGTGCCGCTGCAATTGCTGCCCAAAGAGATCAATGGCGTCCGCATCATCGGAATCGACGTGCCAGGCTTTGGCGTGCCCACGCATGCGGAAGCCAAGGACGTGCTGGCGGGCGCAATGTTGCATTATGCGCGCACTGAAGCTGAACGCGGCCCCGTGCAGGCGCCACGCGGCGGCAGAAGCGGCCGCCCCACTGTGACTTTGCTGGGCGAGATGTTCCCCGCCGATCCGATGGGCATCGGCGCGATGCTGGAGCCGATGGGCCTTGGCGCCGGACCTGTCGTGCCCACGCGTGAATGGCGCGAACTTTACAGCGCGCTTGATTGCGCAGCGGTCGCCGCAATTCATCCGTTCTACAAAGCCTCGATCCGCGAGTTTGAAGCCGCTGGCCGCAGCGTCGTTGGTTCTGGCCCTGTCGGGCGCGATGGCACGGCAGCCTGGCTTGAGGCTATCGGGGCTGCGTGCGGCGTAGCGCGCGACAAGGTGGATGCCGCTCAAAACCGCTTCCTGCCAGCTATTTCTTCGGCTCTTGCGGCCACCCCCATCAAGGGCCGCATTACCGTTTCAGGCTATGAAGGCTCCGAGCTTCTTGTCGCGCGTCTGCTGATCGAAAGCGGCGCCGACGTGCGTTATGTCGGCACAGCATGCGGGCGCACGATCTGGTCGGACATTGACCGGCAATGGCTTGAGGCCAAAGGCGTGCAGGTCGTCTATCGCGCCTCGCTTGAGCAGGATCTTGCCGCCGTCCACGAATACAAGCCCGACCTTGCCATTGGTACAACGCCTGTCGTGCAGAAGGCGAAGGAGCAGGCGATTCCCTCGCTCTATTTCACCAATCTTGTTTCTGCCAGACCGTTGTTTGGCCCCAGCGGCGCAGGCTCTCTTGCAACAGTCGTGAATGCTGCGATAGCCGGCAAAGCGCGCTTTGACGAGATGAAAGATTTTTTTGAGGGCGTCGGGACCGGCCACGCAAGCGGCGTCTGGCAGGATGCGCCCAAAGATCGTCCTGAGTTCCGCGAAGCCTTCCGACGCAAGATGGAGAAGGCCGCCGCCTCCCGCAATGTGGAGGATGCAATCTGATGCTGATCCTCGATCATGACAGGGCGGGCGGATATTGGGGCGCGGTCTACGCGTTCTGCGCCATCAAGGGGCTGCAGGTCATCATTGATGGGCCTGTGGGTTGCGAAAACCTGCCTGTAACAGCGGTTTTGCACTACACCGACGGTCTGCCGCCACATGAATTGCCGGTGGTGGTGACGGGGCTTGGCGAAGAAGAACTCGCCCAGCACGGCACTGAAGCGGCGATGAAGCGCGCGCACACAACGCTCAATCCCGATATGCCAAGCGTCGTTGTGACAGGCTCGATCTCCGAGATGATCGGCGGCGGCGCAACGCCCGAAGGCACCAGCATCCAGCGTTTTCTGCCGCGCACCATCGACGAAGACCAATGGCAATCGGCTGATAGATCACTGGTCTGGCTGTGGAAAGAATACGGCACCAAGAAAGTTCCAAAGCTGAAAGCCCGCAAAGAGGGCGCAAGGCCGAAGGTCAACATCATCGGGCCGATGTACGGCACGTTTAACATGCCGTCGGATCTGGCTGAAATCCGGCGGCTGGTTGAGGGCATTGGCGCCGAAGTCGCGATGACATTTCCCCTTGGTAGCCATCTGGCCGACGTGTCGAAACTGGCCGAGGCGGAAGTCAACGTCTGCATGTATCGCGAGTTTGGTCGGGCCTTGTGTGAGACGCTGGAACGCCCCTATTTGCAGGCTCCGATCGGCCTGCATAGCACGACGAAATTTCTGCGCACGCTGGGCGAGTTGCTGGGGCTTGATCCCGAGCCGTTCATCGAGCGCGAGAAGCACACGACTATCAAGCCTCTCTGGGATTTGTGGCGCTCCGTCACGCAAGACTTTTTCGGCACCGCAAGTTTTGCGATTGTCGCCAACGACACTTATGCGCGCGGCTTGCGGAATTTCCTTGAAGTGGAAATGGGCTTGCCCTGCGCATTCTCTTTCTCGCGCAAGGCTGGCGTGAAACCTGATAACGCAGCAGTGCGAGACGCCATCAAGCAGAGCCCGCCGCTTGTTATGTTCGGCAGCTTCAACGAGCGCATGTATATGGCGGAAGCGGGCTCGCGCGCGATCTTCATTCCCGCCTCGTTTCCCGGCGCGATTATCAGGCGCCATACCGGCACGCCCTTCATGGGTTATTCGGGCGCGGTTTATCTCGTGCAGGAAGTTTGCAACGCTCTGTTTGACGCGCTGTTTCATATTCTTCCCCTGGCTGGCGATATGGATCGCATTGAAGCCACGCCCTCGCGACTCGATGCAGAATTGCCCTGGAACGATGAGGCACAACGCCTTCTCGATCAGGTGCTGGAGCAAAGCCCTGTGCTGGTGCGCATCAGCGCCGCACGCCGCCTTCGCGACGCCGCCGAGCGCAATGCGCGCAACGCGGGCAGCGACCACGTTACAGAAGATTTTGTGCAAAGCGCTCGCCGCGCCTTGCTTGAAGGGAGCATGTCATGAGTGTTTTTCACAGTGCCGACAGGGAGCTTTCGGGAGGCTCTTCATGGACGCTTCGTTCTGCAGCGCCAGTGCAGCGCAAGCGCTCGCACGTTACGCGCGACAGCCGTGAATACAAGATTATTTACGTGTTCACGTTTCCGCTTTTTGTGGCTGCTGCGCTTGTCGGTCGGCTGACCGGCGCGCAGGGCGCCAACACCAATCGCCGCTCTATTTTTGGAGAGGCCAACGAACTTGCGAGTGCGACGATTCCGATGGCTTTCATGGGATGAACGTCTCTCAAGCTCTCTCCGCGTAAGCGGGGGGATATCATCGACGCGCTTGCGCGTTGAAGCATCCGTCATGCGCATAACAGGCGTTATGGCGTGATGGTTTGCAGCGGAGGTTAGATATGATGGAAAATAAGAGAAGTACTATAACCGGTCTGAACGACGAGGAAGCAAGGGAATATCATTCCTTCTTCGTCACCAGCACGATCGGTTACATCGCAATCGCAATTGTTGCACATTTCCTTGTGTGGCAATGGCGTCCGTGGTTCCCGAGCGCGAAGGGCTACGCCCTTCTCGAGGGCGCTGCGGCCAGCGTCACCACCATGTTGGGTTGAGGAGAAAGCCATGCACAAGATTTGGTTCCTCATGGACCCCCGGCGGTCGCTGATTGCACTGGGCCTGTTCCTTGCAACGCTGGCGTTCACGTTGCATTTCATCATGCTCAGCACAGACCGGTTTAACTGGATCGAAGGGCCGCGCGCGTCGCGGGTCAAGACCAGCGAAATCGCGCCGGCTCCCGCTCCGGTGGGATACGTCGTGAACTTTGTCGGCTGATTGAGAACGACAAGGCTAGCCCGGGCGGGTTTCGCCCGTCCGGGTTGGCGGCGTCATAATTTGGCTCTGTGGCGGGCGAGACGAGCCGTCGCAAAAGAGGGGGGCGGATTGCGATGGCAATGCTCAGCTTCGAAAAAAAATATCGCGTTCGCGGCGGCACGCTGATAGGCGGCGACATGTTCGACTTTTGGGTCGGACCGTTTTATGTCGGCTTCTTCGGCGTCATGACGGCCTTTTTTGCAGTGTTGGGAACGGCGCTGATTTTCTACGGCGCTTCCCAGGGTCCAACATGGAACCCCTGGCAGATCAGCATTGAGCCGCCTGATTTGAAATATGGACTTGGCCTTGCGCCGCTGATGGAAGGCGGTCTGTGGCAGGTCATCACGATCTGCGCGATCGGCGCCTTCTCTTCATGGGCGCTGCGCGAAGTGGAGATCTGCCGCAAACTGGGCATGGGCTATCATGTGCCGTTCGCCTTTTCCGTCGCCATCTTCGCCTACGTGTCGCTGGTCGTTATACGGCCTGTGCTGCTTGGCGCATGGGGACATGGTTTTCCGTACGGCATCTTCAGTCATCTCGATTGGGTGTCGAACGTTGGATATCAATATCTGCACTTCCACTACAATCCTGCACACATGATCGCCGTGACGTTCTTCTTCACGACGACGATGGCGCTTGCGCTGCATGGATCTTTGATCCTGTCGGCGTCCAACCCGAAGAAGGGCGACGTCGTAAAAACGGCGGAGCATGAGAACACCTTCTTCCGTGACACGATCGGCTATTCGATCGGCGCTCTCGGCATTCATCGCCTCGGTCTCTTCCTTGCCCTGTCGGCAGGGTTCTGGAGCGCCGTTTGCATCATCATCAGCGGACCGTTCTGGACGCGCAGCTGGCCCGAATGGTGGGGCTGGTGGCTCGATCTTCCGATCTGGAGCTAAGGGGAGGCGCTCGTGGATTATCAAAACATCTTCACCCGCGTCCAGGTGCGCGGACCTGCCTACGCAGGCGTCGCGCCGACGGATGTCGGAGCATTCCCAAGATCGAAGGACAGCCTGTTCTTCTATTGGGCCGGCAAACTCGGAGATGCTCAAATAGGTCCGATTTATCTCGGCTATACGGGCATTGCATCGCTGGTGTGCGGCATTATCGCCTTCGAGATTATCGGGCTTAACATGCTCGCGTCGGTGAATTGGGATTTTGTCCAGTTCATCCGCCAATTGTTCTGGCTCGGACTTGAGCCGCCGGCGCCTAAATATGGCCTTAGCATTCCTCCGCTTGCCGAAGGCGGCTGGTGGCTGATGGCGGGCATGTTCCTCACCGCGTCGATCATGTTGTGGTGGCTGCGCATGTATCGTCGTGCACGCCAGCTGGGCATGGGCACGCATGTGGCGTGGGCGTTTGCTGCTGCTATCTGGCTCTATCTGGTGCTGGGCTTCATCCGCCCGATCCTGATGGGCTCATGGAGCGAGGCGGTGCCCTTCGGCATCTTCCCGCATCTGGACTGGACGGCGGCGTTCTCCATTCGCTACGGAAACCTGTTCTACAATCCGTTCCACGCGCTATCCATCGTCTTCCTTTACGGATCGGTGTTGTTGTTTGCGATGCATGCGGCCACCATTCTTGCGGTAGGTCGTTACGGCGGCGAGCGCGAGATTGAACAGATCGTCGATCGTGGCACGGCGTCGGAGCGCGCGGCACTGTTCTGGCGCTGGACGATGGGATTCAACGCTACGATGGAATCGATCCATCGCTGGGCGTGGTGGTTCGCCGTGTTATGCCCGCTGACGGGCGGCATCGGGATCCTGCTCACGGGCACGGTGGTCGATAATTGGTATCTTTGGGCTGTCAACCATGGCGTGGCGCCGGCTTATCCAATGCCAGTTCCCGCTGTGCTCGATCCGGCTATGACTGGAGGCGCGCGATGAGTTCTTTGAGGTTTCACGCGCGCAAGAAAGCGCTGCTGCTTGGAGCTTTGCTGGCCGCAGGTTTAGTGGCTGGCTGCGAGTTTCCGCCGCAGGAATCGGCGCAAAGCGGCTATCGCGGCACGGGCATGAGCCAGATCACCAACAAGGCGAAGGCTGAGGCCATCGCCTTCGCCAATTCCATTCCGGAAGTTCAGCCAGAGGCCGACGACACGGGGCCGAAAGCGTCCGAGGTCTACCAGAACGTAAAGGTGCTCGGGCACTTGAGCGAAGGCCAGTTTCTGCGCGTGATGAGCGCGATGACGGAATGGGTGGCGCCTGAGCAGGGCTGCGCCTATTGCCACAACGTCGAGAACATGGCCGACGATTCGATGTATACGAAAATCGTCTCGCGGCGCATGATCGAGATGACGCGCACGATCAACACGACATGGAAGCCCCATGTCGCAGAGACCGGCGTCACCTGCTACACCTGCCATCGTGGACAGCCGGTCCCCGCCAACATCTGGTTCTCGCAGAAAGACCATATCGCCGCGGGCTCGGCTGCCGACAACAAGGGCCATAATACGCCCGCGCCGAACGCCTCCTATTCTTCATTGCCACGTGACGCGTTCACGCCGCTGTTTGCAAGCGCCGGCCAGATTCGCGTCATCGGCAAGGATGCGTTGAGCACCGACGCGCCGGGCGAATCCATCGCCACGACGGAGCGGACCTATTCTCTGATGATGCACATGTCGACGGGGCTGGGCGTGAATTGCACGTTCTGCCACAACACGCGCGCCTTTGCCGAATGGGACCAGTCGCCGCCGCAACGTGTCACCGCGTGGCACGGCATCCGCATGGTGCAGGGGTTGAACGCGACTTATCTTGAGCCGTTGAAATCAACCTATCCGGCCACGCGTCTGGGGCCGGAAGGCGATGCGCCCAAGGCCAATTGCGCGACCTGCCATCAGGGCGTCAGCAAGCCGTTGGGCGGCGTCAGCATGCTCAAGGACTACATCAAGGAACTCAGCGCTCCTCCGCGCTGAGCACACAGGCTCGCGGCCGGCAAAGCGCGAGCCAAGCCTGAAACTTGTAGTCCCGCCTGATGAGGGCGGGACTTTTTTATGCTCAGGTTACGTGCTGCGCTGCAGAGCTCAATTCCCGCAGAACAAAGCAGCGGTCTCAATGCCGTCATGGACGGGCTTGTCCCCCCCCATCTACGTAAACGGCGCAAGCCGTGGCTTTGCATGTCGGCGGCGAACCTCCGCAGGGCGTGGGTGGCCGGGACAAGCCCGGCCATGACGTGGAGAGATTTGCGAATAAGGCGGCTAGCAATGCCGCTGCAAGCTAATCTTCAAAAATTCACGTCCGCGCCAGACCGAAGATATGCCCAAGATCCTTGAAGAACACGCGGATGTGGGCCATCGGGTCGCGCTTCACGAGCGCCTTGTTCATGTAGGATTCCCACGTCAGGCGCTGCACGTCGGGATCGCGGCACAGGCTCACAAAACGCTCGCGGCGCCAGTCGCTTTTGTACCAGAACGTCTGCATCACCCAGAGCACGAAGAAAATGCGTCCGTGTTCTTTCATGAAGCGCTTGCGCGCGGTGGCGAGCGCGCGGCAATCGCCGGTGCGCAAGGCTTCATCGACGGCTTCAGCGGCCAACCGGCCCGTCGCCATCGCGTAATAAATGCCTTCGCCAGACGCTGGCGCCACAACGCCCGCAGCATCGCCAGCCAGCACCACGTCGCGCCCGTTTTCCCAGCGTTTGGCGGGATAAAGGGGCAGCGGCGCGCCCTCGCAGCGGATGGTTTCACATTCGGAGAGGTTAGCCTGGTTGCGCAATTGCGCCACAGCCTTGCGCAGCGAGAAGCCCTTCTTTGCCGAGCCGACGCCAATGCTCATCTTGTCGCCGTGCGGGAAAACCCAGCCATAGAAATCGGGCGAGATCGCGCCCTGATAATATACGTCGCAGCGCGTGGGATCGGTTTGCGAGTCTGGCCTGGTTTCAGGCGCCTTGACGATTTCGTGATAGGCGAACACGAACGGCGCGCGGCCGGCCGGAGGCAGGGCTTGCGCTGCGACTGCGGAATTGGCGCCGTCGGCGCCCACGATAAAGCGCGCCCGAACGCGGACGATGCGTTTAGCCGCCTTGTCGAAATACTCAATTGCGCATAGCCCGTCTTCATCGCGCGAGAAGGTCTCGAACATGCCGGTGCGTCGCTGTGCGCCAGCAGCTTGCGCACGCTCGCGCAAGAACTCGTCAAATACGTCGCGGTCCACCATGCCGACGAAGCCGTTTTCAATCGGCATATCGACAGCTTTGTGAGAGGGCGCCACCATGCGTGCTGAGCGGATTTTTGCGCAGATAACTTCGTTTGGAATATCGAAGTCGCGGATCAGGCGCGGCGGAATGGCGCCGCCGCAGGGTTTGATGCGTCCCGCCTTGTCGAGCAGCATCACCTTGCGGCCAGCTTTCGCCAGATCCTGCGCAGCGATGGCGCCCGCCGGTCCACCGCCGATCACGATAGCGTCGAATTGCTCAACAGAATTGTCTTGAACAGCGTTCATCTTGCACGCTCCATGGTCTTGTCAAATTCAGGCAATTGCATTTCGCGCGTAGACTTTTTTTGCCGCCGCGCGACAGCTGCAGCCAGAATTGCGGCAAGTATGAACATCGCCGCCTCGCCCATGAAGACGAGCGTATAGGCTGGCACAGGGGATCCAAAAGCGATGCGCGCGACGTCTACCGCCAGCGTGCCCAGAAGACCGCCGAGCGCGAACGCAATGGCTTGCGCGGCGCCCCAAAGGCCCATGCGCACGCCCTCGCGTCCCGGGTTGCCGGTGCGCGCCATGGCCATCATCGTGCCGATAGCTGCAATTGAGAAGGCGCCATTGGCCACGCCAAGCGCAAACACCGCAGGCTTGATCGGCCATGTCGGTCCGACGATTCCGCCCATCGCGACTCCAAGCATGGCGAGCCCTGACGCAACGCAGCCCCACACCATAAAGCGCTGCAACACAGCGGTTTCCGCCTTGCCCGCCAGATTGCCTGCGACAGCGCAAAGGATCATGCCCGCCAGCACGCCCGCATGTTGCAGGCCGCCCAATTGCGTCGACTGGCCCGGCGTCATGCCAAAGACGATGCCCGCGAACGGCTCCAGAATGAGGTCTTGCGCATTATAGGCGAGCATCGACACGAAGATGAAAATCGTAAAGCGCCGCGTGGGCGCCTCGCTCCACACCTCAATAAACGCTTGCCGGAACGGGACCGCTTGCGCGCGCTCGCCTTGCGCCAGAGAGGGGATTTTCTCGACGCCTGCAATGGCGATGCAGGCGACGCAGAACGCGATCAGCGAGACGGCGCTCGTCACCATGATGAGGCGCTGCGACGAGAATGGCTCCAGCGCCTTGCCCGCACTGATTGCGGTAACGGCGAAGCCCATAATCATCATCGTCCACACAATGGTGGCGGCGGGCGCCCGGCGCGCCGGATCGACGCGCTCGGCCAGCAGCGTGAGCAAAGATGTGCCTGCGGCGCCGACGCCAATTCCAATCAGCAGGAAGGCGAAGGCGCCCAGCGCCAGCCCCATCGGCAGATTGGTCTCCATCAGCACGGTCGCCACAGCCGCCAGCGCGCCGCCAAGCGCGAGCGCGCCCATCCCTGCGATGATCCACGGCGTGCGGCGGCGCCCACCGTCCGAGCCATGGCCCCAGCGTGGACGCAGCACCTGCACCGCATAATGCAGCGTCACCAGCAGGCCCGGCACAAGCGCAGGCAGGCCGATCTCGACCACCATCACGCGATTGAGAGTGGAGGTCGTCAGCACAACGATGGCCCCGATGGCTGTTTGGACAAGCCCGATGCGAACGATGGCGAACCAGCTCAAGGCGGGGATCATGAGCCCGCACCCAAAAGGCTGCGCAGCGCAAAGGCAGACGCCAGCATGCCAAGCACGTAAAGGCTTGTGCCGGTTGCGTTATACCAGGCCGCTCGCCCGCGCGGATCAGCCAGCAGGCGCTTCATCAAAACGCCTTGCGCCAGCAGAAGCGCCGCCACGATGAGCGCATGAACAGGCTGGCCCCATTGAACAAGCAGGCCGATGACGAGAAATTGAGGTGCGGCCATAACGATGCAGGCGAGGCGCGCGGCGCGGCCAACGCCCAATTGCGCGGGCAGGGAGGCGATGCCTGACTTGAGATCGCCCTCGACGGATTTGAAATCGTTGAGCGTCATGATGCCATGGGCGCCGACGCTATAGAGCAAAGCCAGCGTGACGATGCGCCAATCGGGAAATGACGCGCTGACGACGGCAGCGCCCGTGAACCACGGCAGGCCCTCGTAGCAAAGGCCAACTGCGCTATTGCCCCACCAGCCGTTGGCCTTTAGCCGCAACGGCGGCGCGCTGTAGGCCCACGCCAGTGCGAGGCCAACGACAGCGGCGCCGAGTACGGCGGCGCCAAGCAGCGCCGCGACCAGCAGGGAAAGCGCGGTGAAAAAACACGCGACGTAAAAGCCCCATTCGCCCGGCATGCGGCCCGATGGAATGGGGCGCAGCGGCTCGTTGATAGCGTCAACATGGCGATCATACCAATCGTTGACGGCCTGACTTGTGCCGCACACGAGCGGGCCAGCCAGCACAATGCCGCCAACCACAAGCGGCCACCGATCCAGCAGGGGGGCGCCCGTCGACACAAGCCCGCACATAAATGCCCACATCGGCGCAAACCATGTGATTGGCTTCAGCAGCTCAAGTATGACTGAGGGCGCGGGATAAGCGGGCGCTGCATAGGACATGAATGACAGACTAGACGCCCAGCATCGACCTGTCCAGAAAGTTTGACACTAAAAAATGTAAGGCAAAACAGCGCTTGTACGAATCGTATTTTCGAATCGCAAGTTTGTGTCAGTTTGAATCGTCCTGCGGCAGGTCGCCCAGATCATAACGGCGCAGTTTGTCGTAGAGGCTCTGGCGGCTGAGGCCGAGCATCTGTGCGGCGGCGGCGCGATTGTCGCCGGTGAGGCGCAAGGAAGCCTCGATACACATGCGCTCGGTGATCTCCACCGTCTCGCGCACCAGCTGTTTCAAGGGCACGCGACCGACCAGCTCCGCCAATTGCTCGGCGCTGCGGGCCTGGTCTTCCGCCTGTGGTTGGCTTTGGCGTCCGCGCCGCGCGACGGAATGGATCACCAGACCATAGCATGGGTTGTCGCCCGGCACCGCGACGCCGGAGACTTCAACCTCTTCGGTGGCGCCGTAATCGGTATGAATGATGGTTGTGAAATCGCGCACCGAGCCATGATCGCGCAGGTTCGAGAACAGCACGTTCACGTCAACGTTTGAGCGCCCCAGCCAGCGATCAAGCGGCTGGCCGCGTGCTTGCGACAGCGAGGAAAGCTCGGCGATCTCAAGGAAAGAGGTGTTTGCATCCAGAACCTTGCGATCCTGATCGACCACCAGAAAGGCGTCCGGCAGACTCTCGATCACGCGCAGAACCTGCGTTTTCACAGCCGGAATCCGTGTCGCGGCGCTATCGAGCACCGGCGTCAGGCGGATGAGAATCTGCGCGCCTTCGTCATGGCGGAAGAATGAGGCGGACATCCAGCACTCGCGCTGGCTTGCAAGACGGCCCCGCACGGCTTCGATGCGCCCGATGGTGCGGATGCTCTCAAGCTGTCCCTCCATCGCAACGCGCGCCGAAACGTCAAAAATGTCGCTCAAGGGGCGCCCGACCAGCTTGCCGGAGGTGGTTTCGATCAATGCGGCGGCTGCCGGGTTGGCGTCCACTGTCCTGAGTGAGTGTGCATCAACAATGATGACCGCTTCTTCCGACATCTGGAACAGAATGCGGTAGCGCGTTTCGGCGCTGCGCAGACGGAGGAATTCATGCTCCGTGGTGCGCTGCGCCTCCATAAGGCGCTGCTGGAGCTGGCTGATCATCCGCAGATCGCGGCCAAGCGCGAGCACACGTCCGCTCTTGCCGATCTGGAACGCTGAATAGCGGATAGGCAAGTCCTGCCCGCTGCTCAGGCGATGATTGATCTCCCGCGAGCGCGCGATCGAGTTATTTTGCGCCTCGCGCAGCATGTCCTCGACCTTGGGGCGGCTTTCGACCGTGACCGTCTCGATCCATTTCTGGCCGAGCCATTCGCGGTCCTTCGTGAAGCTTTCGCCGCCAACCGCAAAATCGCGGATGACGCCCTTGTCGTCAAGAACGAGGGTAATGTCGGAGGCCGCGACCAGCAAACGCGCGGCGCTGTTTGCATCCATTGCGCCGATAGATTTTTCGGGCGCGTAAAATTGGGTCAAGAGATTTCCCCCGCAACAAAGCAGGAGTGCGTGACGCAAAGGAAATGGCCCGGATGAATCATATGGCCTTCTCGTTAGCTTTCAGCCCAGTCGAATCTTGCAGGGCGACCACAAGCTTTTCTGCTTGCACCACAGCGTCCCTGCCGTCCAGAGCCAGAGCGTCGGCTCCAACCTTGGCGACGAGATCCGGGCGTTCGGCGAAAACGCAACCTCCAACCATGATCGCAATATTCGGGTTTAGCGACGAGCGCCGAATATTAGCGATCAATGTTTCAATGTCTGGAAGCAATGCCTCCTGACTTAAAGAAAGTCCAGCGATTTCGAAAATTTCGCGTTTGACCCTGCGTTCGATGTCGGCACCCGTTGCTGCTGGCAAAGAACACACGTCCCAGCCTGCGCGATGCAGGAACTCATCGACGATCAACAGTCCAAAATTGTGCTGGTCGCCCGGAGATGTTGCCAGCAGGATTCGGTGTGGAGGCTTCACAGGGCTGGTCGATTGTCCATGCTGGCCCGCTATCTTGCGCAAGGCCTGCTGCAAGCGGCACAGGCTGATGGTGACGGTTGCGAAATCGCTTTCGTCGCGCTCCCACATCCGCCCAAGCAGGCGCGCGGTGGGCGCCAGCAGGTTCAGCATTACGCTGTCCGTGTCTACGCCTCTGGCGCAAATGGAGGACACGAAAGCGTCAATCTCGTCGATCTGCCGGGAGCGTACGATTTCGCAAAACGCTTCCACGTCTTCAGCCGAGATGGTTTCCCGTTTGGCGACGGAATCTGGGGAGGCGTTAAAGACCCGCGCTTTATTGACAAGGAGCAGCCTCGGGATGATTTCAGCTTCGACGATACCCGCCAGCGTGGTGTTGGCGGGATCCGGGGGCATAGCAAAGCTCATATCCCGCATTTCACCGAGAAATGAATTGCTGAGCCCGCCTTCGCCTGAATTGTCGGAGTAAATACCCAGTGCGTTCTTATCGAGATGCGCCATAAGCCATCCCTCCCAATGTCCGGTTCCTTATGGTCCGAACTTGACGCCCACCGCCCCGGGATCAAGCTGCAAGGCGACCGCCGCCTGTCTGCTTCCCGTAAACGACGAGCATCGGCTGATCTAAGCACCTGAGCGCTAGCCGTGCAATACGTGTAAACTTGTAGTGTAAGGCTGTCTAGACGTCAAATTTAATTGACAGTCATATAGTCGTCAACTAGCCTCTCGATATTGCCATACAGGGGGGATCATGGCCGAGTTGGCGCGCACGTCCCGGACCGGACTTTACACCGCTGAAGAGCGCGCCCGCCGCGACGGATCGGTCTGGACCCTTGTGCAAGGCGTTCTGGCGCCGCTGCAATTTCTCGTCTTCCTTGTCAGTCTCGCCCTGGTGCTGCGCTTCCTTGTCAATGGCGAAGGCTTTTACGCTGCCAGCATCTCCATCATTATCAAGACCTTGACGCTCTACCTCATCATGGTGACGGGCGCGATCTGGGAGCGGGAGGTGTTTGGTCGCTATCTTTTCGCCCCCGCCTTTTTCTGGGAGGATGTGGTCAGCATGCTCGTGCTGGCGCTCCACACCGCCTATCTGGTCGCGCTGTTCACGGATGGACTGACGCAGCGCCAGCAAATGCTTCTGGCGCTGGCGGCTTACGCCTCCTATGTCGTCAACGCCGGACAGTTTGTTCTCAAGCTTCGCGCCGCCCGCCTTGAAAGCGCGCACGGCTTGCCGGAGGGCGCACGATGAGCGCCAGCCTCGCCTCCTGCGCCTCCCCTCCCGAGCTAAAGATCGTGCAGGAGCGCGGCCAGCGCGAGGTGTTTTGCGGCCTCACTGGCATCGTCTGGCTGCATCGTAAAATTCAGGACGCGTTCTTCCTCGTGGTTGGCTCGCGCACCTGCGCCCATCTGATCCAGTCGGCTGCGGGCGTGATGATTTTCGCCGAGCCGCGCTTCGCCACCGCCATCATCGACGAGCGTGATCTTGCGGGCCTCGCCGACATGAACGACGAACTCGACCGCGTGGTGACGCGCCTCATCGAGCGCCGGCCCGACATCAAGCTCTTGTTCCTCGTCGGCTCGTGCCCGTCGGAAGTCATCAAGCTCGATCTGTCGCGCGCCGCCCAGCGGCTGTCGCAGGTCATGCTGCCGCGCGTGCGCGTATTGTCCTATTCGGGCAGCGGCATCGAGACGACATTCACGCAAGGCGAAGACGCCTGCCTTGCGGCGCTCGTGCCGCAATCACCGCGTGCGGGCGCAGATCAACCCGCCTCGTTGCTGGTTGTGGGCGCGCTGGCGGATGCGGTGGAGGATCAGTTCCGGCGCCTCTTCGCGCAAATGGGCATTGAGCGTGTGGACTTTCTGCCCGCGCGGCACGCCGCCGACATGCCCGCCATCGGCCCCAATACGCGTTTTCTGTTGGCCCAGCCGTTTCTCGCCGACACCGCGCGCGCGCTCGAAGCCCTTGGCGCGCAGCATCTTCCGGCGCTCTTCCCGCTTGGCGCGGAGGGGACGACTGCATGGTTGAAAGCCGCCGCCGATGCGTTTGGAATCACCAGCGAGCGCTTTGAAGCAGCCGTTGCGATCCCGCGCGCCCGGGCAGAGAAAAGCCTGGAGCGCAGGCGCGAACAGCTTTCCAGCAAGTCGATTTTCTTTTTCCCGGATTCGCAACTGGAAGCGCCGATGGCGCGCTTTCTGTCACGCGAACTGGGCATGACGATATTGGAAATCGGAGTGCCCTATCTGCATCGCCGCCATCTGGCGGATGAGCTTGCCGCTCTGCCGCAGGACGTTTTGATCGTCGAGGGGCAGGACGTCGATCTTCAGCTCGATCGTTGCCGCAAGGCGGCCCCGGATCTCACCGTTTGCGGCCTTGGCCTCGCCAATCCGCTTGAGGCCGAGGGCTTCACGACCAAATGGTCGATTGAACTCGTGTTCACGCCCGTGCAGGGCTATGAGCAGGCGTCCGATCTCGCCGAGCTTTTTGCGCGCCCACTTGTGCGCCGCCAATTGCTGGAGGTCTGAGATGCAGCTCACCCTCTGGACTTATGAAGGCCCGCCCCACATTGGCGCGATGCGCATCTGCGCCGCCATGAAGAGCGTGCATTATGTTTTGCATGCGCCGCAGGGCGACACCTACGCCGATTTGTTGTTCACGATGATCGAGCGCCGCGATACGCGCCCGCCTGTCACCTACACGACGTTTCAGGCGCGCGATCTTGGCGGCGACACGGCGGAATTGTTCAAGAACGCCGCGCGCGACGCTGTTGAGCGCTTCAAGCCCGATGCTTTGATCGTTGGCTCATCCTGCACGGCTGAACTCATTCAGGACGATCCGGGCGGCCTCGCGCAGGCGTTGGGGCTCGATATTCCCGTTGTTGCGCTGGAATTGCCAGCCTATCAGCGCAAGGAAAACTGGGGCGCGTCGGAAACCTTCTATCGCATCGTTCGCACGCTGGCGGGCCAGAAGCCGTCAACTCCGCATATTCGCGCAGAAGGCGCGCGCGCGACATGCAACATTTTAGGCCCGTCCACCTTGGGTTTCCGTCATCGCGACGATCTCACGGAAGTCTTGAAATTGCTTGAGCAGATCGGCGTTGACGTCAATGTGGTGGCGCCGCTTGGCGCCAATCCCGCCGATATCGCGCGCCTTGGTGAGGCTGATTTTAACGTCGTGCTTTATCCGGAAGTCGCGGGTCAGGCTGCGACCTATTTGCAGCGTACCTTTGGCCAGAAATTCACGCGCACGATTCCCATCGGAATCGGCGCCACGCGCGCTTTCATCGCTGAGGTAGCAGAGCTTGCAAGCGTGGACGCCAGCGCGCTTCTGGGCCAGCAATCCTCGCGCCTGCCGTGGTATTCGCGCTCGGTCGATTCAACCTACCTCACGGGCAAGCGCGTCTTTGTGTTTGGCGATGCAACGCACGCCATCGCAATCGCAGACGTCGCGGCCAAGGAACTCGGCTTCAAAGTCGTTGGCCTTGGCACGTATTCGCGCGAGTTTGCGCGCGAGGTGCGTGAAGCCGCAGCCCGTCATGGCGTTGAAGCGCTTATCAGCGACGATTATCTCGACGTTGAAGAAGCCATTGCAGCATCGGCTCCCGAGCTGGTGCTGGGCACGCAGATGGAGCGCCATATCGCCAAGCGCTTGCGAGTGCCATGCGCAGTGATTTCGGCGCCCGTACATGTGCAGGATTTCCCGGCCCGCTATTCGCCGCAAATGGGTTTTGAAGGCGCCAATGTTCTGTTCGATACGCTCGTTCATCCGCTCATGATGGGGCTTGAAGAGCATTTGATCGGCATGTTCCGGGGTGATTTTGAATTTCGCGACGGCATATCGCCCTCGCATCTGGGTCATGGCGAGGCGCCTGCTGAGGCCGCTATCAAGATTGAAGACAGCGCTCCGGCGCCTGTCGCAGAGGAACAGGGCGACGTTCTGGTTGCGACGCAAACCGCTGCGCCCGCGTGGTCTATGGACGCGGAAAAAGAGCTTCGCAAAATCCCGTTTTTTGTGCGCGGCAAAGCAAGACGCAACACTGAAGCCTTTGCGCTTGAGCATGGCATGGCCCGTATCGATGTGGAGACGTTGTATGACGCCAAAGCGCACTTCGGCCGTTGAGCCGACGCCAATCCGCGTCACGATCGTCACCCTTGACGATCATCTGGCGAGTGCGGTCGCACGCGCTGAAACCGCTTTGCGTCGGCAAATCCCCGGCCTTTCATTAACGCTGCATTCGGCCGCGCAATGGGGCGAAGATGCGCTCGCGCTGGAGAATTGCAACGAAGACATCGCCAAAGCCGATATCGTCATCGCCACCATGTTGTTCATGGAAGACCATATTCAATGTGTGCTTCCGGCGCTTCAGGCCCGGCGCGATTCATGCGATGCTATGGTTGTGGCCATGTCGGCGGGCGAGGTCGCCAAGCTCACGCGCATGGGGCGCTTCACCACCCATTCCAGCGGCGGCCTGCGCGCATTCTTGAAGAAACTGCGCGGCAAGACCGAGAAGTCCGGGGTAGCCGGCGCCAAGCAGATGAAAATGCTGCGCCGAATTCCGCGCCTCCTGAAATTCATCCCCGGCGCTGCGCAGGACGTGCGCGCCTATCTCCTGACGCTGCAATATTGGCTCGCGGGCTCCGACGACAACGTTGTGAATCTCGTCGGCTTCCTCATCAACCGCTATGCCGAAGGCCCGCGCAAAGCGCTGCGCGGCAGCGTCAAAGTGGGCGATCCGGTGGAATATCCCGAGGTTGGCGTCTACCACCCGCGTCTTAAAGGCCGCATGGGCGAGGATGCGCAAGCGGTGCGCGCACTCTCGAACGGCGCGCGTGGCACGGTCGGCGTCATCGTCATGCGCTCGTATCTTCTGGCAAGCAATACGGCGCATTACGACGGCGCCATCGCAGCGCTGGAAGCGCGTGGGCTCAGCGTGATTCCGGCCTTCGCAAGCGGGCTGGACGCGCGCCCCGCCATTGAACAATTCTTCATGAAAGACGGCAGGCCAACGATTGACGCGCTCGTGTCGCTCACCGGCTTTTCGCTCGTTGGCGGGCCTGCGTATAACGATTCACGCGCCGCCGAAGAAATCCTCAGCACGCTGGACGTTCCCTATCTGGCCGCCCATCCGCTTGAATTCCAGACGCTGGAGCAATGGAACGAATCCGAGCGCGGCTTGATGCCGGTAGAAGCCACCGTAATGGTCGCGATCCCCGAACTCGACGGGGCGACAAGCCCGACCGTGTTTGGCGGTCGCTCGTCAGCGGCCAGCGACGGCGGGCGCGACATGCAGGCCGATGCGGGCCGTGTCGCGATATTGGCTGCGCGCGTCGAGAAACTCGTATCGTTGCGCAAGACACCGCTTGCGCAACGCAAGATCGGCGTGGTGCTGTTCAACTTTCCGCCGAACGCAGGCAGCGTTGGCACTGCGGCGTTTCTCTCGGTTTTTGAATCGCTGCATAATACGCTCAGTGGCCTGAAAGAAGCTGGTTACAGAGTCGATCTGCCCGAAAGCGTGGATGCTTTGCGCGATTGCATGCTGAAAGGAAATTCAGCCGAATATGGCGCGCAGGCCAATGTTCATGCGTGCATATCGGCTGAAGATCACGTGCGCGAAGAGCGTTATCTCAACGAGATTGAAGCGCAATGGGGGCCGGCCCCCGGTCGCCAGCAAAGCGACGGCGCGTCGATCTTTGTGCTTGGCGCACAATTTGGAAACGTGTTCGTCGGCGTGCAACCCGCGTTTGGATACGAGGGCGATCCGATGCGCCTTTTGTTTGAGAAGAGCTTTGCGCCGACCCATGCGTTTTCGGCCTTCTATCGCTGGATGCGTGAGGATTTTTGTGCGGACGCCGTGCTGCATTTTGGAACCCATGGCGCGCTCGAATTCATGCCCGGCAAGCAATGCGGCATGTCAAGCGCCTGCTGGCCCGAGCGTCTGATTGGCGACCTGCCGAACCTTTATCTGTATGCGTCGAACAATCCGTCGGAAGGCGCCATCGCCAAGCGCCGCGCGGCCGCTACGCTCATCAGCTATCTCACGCCGCCCGTCGCGCACGCGGGCCTTTATCGCGGCCTGCTGGAGTTGAAATCATCGCTGGAAAGCTGGCGCGCTTTGGGGCCGGACGCTGACGCAGAGCGCGCGCGACTTGCGCCTCTCCTGCAAGCGCAAGCGGCCAGCGTTGATCTCGCGCAAGCCGAGCCGGAATGGCTTGAGCCCGATGCGCAGATTGACGCTTTGTCAAACCGCGTTCTGGAGCTGGAATATACGCTGATCCCGCATGGCCTGCATGTCGTCGGCAAGCCCGCCGCGCGCGAAGATCGCATCGATACGCTACTGTCGATGGCCGACAATGCGCAAGGCGTGAAGCCCACCCGTGAGGAAATCACAGCACTGGTGGACGGCGCCGCGCCAAACACGATCAGCGCTGCGCCAGAGCAGGTTGAGGCGTTGAGCGCGCTGGCGAACACGAATGCGCTGCTGCAACAAGAGCACGAAGTTCCCGCCATCCTGCGCGCGTTAGACGCTCGCTACATTCGCCCCGCGCCGGGCGGCGATCTTCTGCGCACGCCGGAAGTGCTGCCTACGGGGCGCAATCTGCACGGCTTCGATCCGTTCCGCATTCCCAGCGCTTTTGCGATGGCTGAGGGCTCACGCCATGCGCAATTGCTGATCGAGCGCCATGTCGGCGACGGCGCAGCGTTCCCGCGCACCATCGCTTTCGTGATGTGGGGCACGGACAATCTGAAATCGCAGGGCGTACCGATAGCGCAAGCTTTAAACCTGCTTGGCGCCGAGCCGCGCTTTGACGGTTATGGCCGTCTTTGCGGCGCGCAACTGATCCCACTTGAACAGCTTGCTCGCCCGCGCATCGACGTGATCGTTACGCTGTCCGGCATTTTCCGCGATCTTATGCCGCTGCAAACGCGCCTGCTGGCGGAAGCCACATTCCTTGCCGCCAGCGCCGACGAAGACGTTGAGATGAATTTCGTGCGCAAGCATGCGCTCGAATACATGCAGGCCAATGGCTGCGACATTGAGACTGCGGCGCTGCGCGTCTTCAGCAACGCTGACGGCGCCTATGGCTCAAATCTCAACCACGCTGTCGAGAGCGGCGCATGGGAAGAGGAAGACGAGCTGGCCGAAATGTATGCGCGCCGCAAGTGTTTTGCCTATGGCCGCAACGGCAAGTCGGCGCGCCAGCCCGCGCTGCTCAACGCAGTGATGGCCAATGTAGACATCGCTTATCAGAACCTTGAATCCGTCGAGCTGGGCGTCACCACGCTCGATCAATATTTCGATAATCTTGGCGGCCTGTCGCGCCTGGCCAAACGCGCCAGCGGCGCGGCGCCTGCCATTTATATCGGCGACCAGACGCGCGGCGCTGGCGCAGTGCGCACGCTCAACGAACAGGTGGCGCTGGAGACGCGCACACGCATCCTCAATCCCAAATGGTACGAGGGCATGCTGAAACATGGATATGAGGGCGTGCGGCACATCGAGGCCCATGTCACCAACACCATGGGCTGGTCGGCGACAACTGGCGAAGTTGATTCCTGGGTCTACGACAAGATCGCGCAGACCTATATGCTCGACCCTGAAATGCGCGCACGTCTGACGGCTCTCAATCCAACGTCTGCGGCCAAAGTCGCAAGTCGTCTGATTGAAGCCAACGAGCGCAAATACTGGAACGCTGACGAGGCGACGCTCGATGCGTTGCGTCGCGCCAGCGAAGACATTGAAGATCACATCGAGGGCGTGGCCGTGGAGATGGCCGCGTGATCGACGACAGGAGCAAGCCATGAACATCATGACCAAGCCGCCAGCCCACATTACCCGTTGCACAGACGGCGACGGGAGCGTTCAGGTGCAGCTCGATCCCAACATGAAGATTGGCAACGCGAAAGTGTTTGCGGTCTATGG
>CAMCUC010000021.1 GCA_945878875.1 Rhizobium sp. Q54 | reverse complement strand
AGCGGTAATTGATCCCGACCTTCGCTTCGAGCGCATTAAAGGTGCGGTCGTTGTCGGTCCACAGGCGGTGGACGCGGTATTCGCCAAAAAGCGACCAGTTTGCGGCCAGTTTTTTCTCCATGCCGACGCCAAGCCCAAAGCCAATGGCTGAGCCGGGCGTATTGGCCGCCGTGGTCTTTACTTTCATATCCAGAAACGTGACGCCGCCGAGCCCGTAGGCCAGTGTTTCGGGGGTACTTTCGTAACCAAGCCGCGCATAGGCGCCGAGCTTGAAGGGTGCTTTGGCTTTGTAATTGGCCACCTCGCCCTTGGCGAAACTCGCGTCGGCCTCAAGGAAACCGCCGCCGACGAGGGCGCCAAATTGCTGATCGTGTCCGGCGCGCGCGCCGATCTCGAAGCCGCGTACCTTCGGGTTTTCGGACTGAAGCGCAAGATAACCGGCAGCGCCGCCAATGTAGAAGCCGCTCCATTGCGCCGTCGGTGCGGGGGCCCGCAGGGAGGGCTGGTAAGGTGCAGGCGCCAGCGGCTGGTTGCGACCGGGCAGATCGGCGGCGAACGCTGAACTCGCAAGCAAAATGAACGCGCTGGCGGCTATATGCGCTTTCATTGGATTATCCCCGGTTTTGTCAGGTGCCGAAAGTGTGCGCGCCGATCACATTCAAGCGGCCATTTTGCCGCGCCGGGATTAACGTTTAGTAAAGCTCAAGTTAAATCGTGGGTTATGCGCGCCTGCGGAACAAAAAAGTCCGGCGATTACGCGCCGGACCCTCTGGAGTTGTGTTTCTCGCCGAATGAGGCGAGAGCGTTCAGATCAATAGCGGGCCATAACCGGGCGCGCCGCGCCGCCGAAACGGTAGGACAGACCAACGCGCACCGTCTGGTCCGTTGTATCGAACTTGGCGGTCGCGGGAACGATCACAGTACCAGCCCACTTCGACGTACCGAAATCGGTGTAGCGATATTCAATGCGGGCAGACCAGTTCTGGGTGAACGCATGCTCAAGGCCGACACCAGCGGTCCAGCCATATTCAACGCCCGAAGTCTTTGTGGTGATAGCGCCATTCAACACCGTCTGCTTGATGTCTGCGCCGGCCAGACCGGCGGTTACGTAAAGCAGGGTAAGGTCGAAAGCATAGTCGGCGCGCAGGCGTAGTGAGCCGCTTGTTCCGATTGTGCTGCTGAATGTCAAAGCCGCAGGAGCTGTGATTGAATGCTTGTCTTTCTGGTTGGCGTATTCGAGGTCGGCTTCCAAGCCATAGACAAAAGCGCCAGACTGCCAGTTGTAACCCGCGTGCACGCCGCCAAGCACGCCTGTAGGAGACGTGGAGAAAGGTGCCACAGCCGGGGCCGAGACGATCGAGTACTTGTCCTTGCCCCAGCCATAGCCAGCCTGCGCTCCTACATAGAAGCCGGACCAGGTTAACACGGGGGCGGCGTAAACCGGCGCGGGCGCCACGGCGGCGGTGCGGCGGGGAAGATCAGCGGCCAAAGCGGGGGCGGCGATCAGCGCGAGAGCGCCAGCAAGCAAAATCTTTTTCATTTCAAAATCCTTTGTGTAACGCCTGTTCGTCCGCGCAGCCCCAAAGCTCGATGGCTTCATTCAACGTGCGCTTGGGCAATTGGTAGCAAATCAAAGGGGGCGGAAACAAGGCATAGCTCAAGTGTCGCGCCACTTGCTGACTCACTGTTGCGCTTATGTCGCACTGCAGCGAGGTGTCGCAGCGCCGCCTGCGCAACCATTGTAAACTGCGCGCCTGCGTCGCCTTTCGGCGTGCGCGTTCCGGGGTTATGGTGGACATATGACCGATGTTTCCCTTGCCGCCGCCGTGCTGGCTGGCCTGCTTTCGTTTCTGAGCCCGTGCGTCCTGCCGCTGGTTCCGCCCTACCTCACGTTCATCGCGGGGACGACGGTGGAAGAGCTGGCCGAGGGCGGCGCAAGGCGGGCGCGGCGCGACGTCGCGTTGGCGGCTATTCTTTTTGTGCTTGGCTTCTCCACCGTGTTCGTGACCATGGGCGCCACCGCGTCGATCTTCGGGCAGGCGTTGCGGGCAAATCTGGGCGTGCTGTCGGCGCTGGCGGGCATCGCGATCATCGCCATGGGCCTGCACTTTCTGGGCGTCTGGCGCTTTGCCTTCATGTATCGCGAGAAGCGGGTGTCGGTGGAAAAGCCGGTGGGGCTGTGGGGAGCCTATGTTATGGGGCTCGCCTTCGCCTTTGGCTGGACGCCGTGCATCGGCCCGATACTGGCCGCGATCCTGACAGTGGCGGGCAGCGAGGAGACGGTAAGTCGGGGCGCAATTTTGCTTGGCGCCTATTCGGCGGGCCTTGGCGTGCCCTTCCTTGGCGCGGCGCTGGCGATTGATCCGTTCATGGGATTCCTGGCGCGCTTCAAGAAGAACTTCTTCATCGTTGAAAAAGTCGTCGGCGTGCTGCTGGTGCTGACCGGCATAGCGTTCCTCACGGGCGCGATGCAGGACGTGTCGTTCTGGTTGCTGGACGCCTTTCCCGGCCTTGCGAAGTTTGGCTGATCTCTTTCAACCGCCGCGTTCCTCGCGCAGCTTTGCCCAATATTCCAGCCGTTTTCTGATCTCGCGCTCGAACCCGCGTTCTTCCGGCGCATAGAGTTTGCGGCGACCGATTTTGTCGGGCCAGTAATTCTGGCCGGAGAAAGCGTCCGGCTCGTCGTGGTCGTAACGATAACCCTCGCCATAGCCTTCTTCGCGCATCATCTTCGTTGGCGCGTTGAGAATGGCCTTGGGGGGCATGACGGAGCCATGCTCTTTGGCAAGCTTTACCGCCGCCTTCCAGGCCTTGTACGCGGCGTTGGATTTTGGCGCGCTCGCCACATAGAGCACGGCTTGCGCCAGCGCGAGTTCGCCCTCGGGCGAGCCCAGAAAATCATAGGCGTCTTTGGCGGCGTTCGCGATGACGAGCGCCTGCGGATTGGCCAGCCCGATGTCTTCAACCGCCATGCGCACCACGCGGCGACACAGGAACAGCGGGTCCTCGCCAGCGTCCAGCATCCGCGCGAGATAGTATAAGGCAGCGTCAGGATCGGATCCGCGCACGCATTTATGCAGCGCGCTGATGAGATTGTAATGACCCTCCTGCGCCTTGTCGTAAATCGGAGCGCGGCGCTGCACGATGTCGGACAGGCGGGCAACGTCAAACGTCTCGCCCTCGCGCGCGGCGCGCCAGATTTCTTCGGCCAGTGTCAACGCCGCGCGTCCATCCCCATCCGCCATGCGAATGAGCGCTATTCGCGCGCCGTCATCCAGCGGCAAGGCTTTGGCTTCCGTCTCTTCGGCGCGCGCCAGCAGTTTTGCGATAGCGTCTTCGTCGAGCGCGCGAAAGGTCATCACGCGGGCGCGCGAGAGCAGCGCGGCGTTGAGTTCGAACGATGGATTCTCGGTCGTGGCGCCGATGAGGGTGACAGTTCCGTCTTCCATCACGGGCAGAAATGAATCCTGTTGCGCGCGATTGAAGCGATGGATTTCATCGACGAACAACAAGGTCGCGCGGCCGATGGCGCGTCGCTTGCGGGCCTCCTCAAATACTTTCTTCAAATCCGCGACGCCGCTGAAAATAGCGGAAATCTGCACGAACTCAAGATCGGTTTCCCTTGCAAGAAGCCTTGCGACAGTGGTCTTTCCTGTGCCCGGCGGACCCCAGAAGACAAGCGAGCCCATGGAGCCCGCGCCAATCAGGCGCGTTAAAGCGCCGTCAGGTCCGAGCAAATGGTCCTGTCCCGCGACATCGCAAAGTTGGCCCGGGCGCAAGCGATCAGCGAGCGGTCGCGGCGCATCGTTCTCAAGGCCAGCTGCTGAAAAAAGATTACTCATGGAATGCCTGCCTGGTTCTTTTGCGCGTTGTTTTCGCCAGCGCGCGCAGCAACGTTATATGAGTCTTTCAAGTCACACTTGTCATAATCAGCGATCAACATCTCTTATCGCGTCGCAAATCAGGTTGCGACTCAACGTCTTTTCTATTTAGTTAACCATACGGGCATCGTGTGTGTGAGCTCGTTCGGGGAGGGCGCTGTTTGCAGCCCGCGGAATTAGGGGACATTTATGCGCACGATTGCTCTTGTCACTCAAAAAGGTGGCTCCGGTAAAAGCACTATTGCATCTTCTTTGGCGGTTGCTGCGCATGAAGCGGGCGAACGCGTCTTTCTGATTGATATGGACCCGCAGGCGTCTTTGATGCGCTGGTTCAAATTACGTGAAGACAACAGCATTGCGGTTGAAGCGGTGACGCCTGCCCGTTTGCCGGTCGCCATCGCAGCCCTCGAGAAAGCTGGCGTTACGCTGGTCATTATCGACACGCCGGGTTCGGATAGCCCTGTGGCGCAGGCCGCGATGAAGGTTGCCGATCTTTGCGTCATTCCCTCGCGTCCCAATGCGTTTGATTTGTGGGCGAGCGAGAACACTCGCAAGATGGTGAAGGAATTGCGCAAGGAATATGTTTTCCTGCTCAATCAATGCCCGCCCGCCCAACAGAGCGCGCGCGTGGAGGAGGGCGCCAAGGCGCTTGAGGCTATGGGCGGCATCGTTACGCCCTTCATCGGCGCCCGCGTCGATTATCAGGAGGCCGCGCGCTACGGCTGGGGCGTCACCGAGCTTAATCCATGGGGCATGGCTTCGGAGGAAATGCAGAAGCTCTGGACCTCGCTGAAGCGCCGCATCGTCAAGACCGGCGCGCGCGTTGAGAGCAAGGGCAAGAAAGCGGCCTGATCTCCCGCCGCCGTCTTGATCTGGCCTGCAAAAGAACGCCGCCCTATCGGGCGGCGTTTTGTTTATCAGTTCACAATTGTCTGGAATGTCTGCCCGCCGCGTTGAATCGTAATACGCCAGAAGCGGGCGCGCCTGGTGAGCGCGGCCTGCACGTCGGCGGTGCGCTGCATGCGCTCCTCGTTGATGGCGATGATCACGTCGCCGCGTTGCAGATTGAGCGAGGCCGCTGGCGAGTTCTCCGTCACCTCGCTGACGATCACGCCCTCGCGCAGGTCCTCTACGCCGGTCTCTTCGCCGACGGCGGGCGAATAATTTACAAGCGTGGCGCCGGTGAACGGCGTGCGACCAGTGAGGCGGACCTCTTCGCGCGCAGGAGTTTCAGGCGCCGGCGCCAGCGTTACGCTGAGCGTTGCGGGCTTGCCGTTGCGCAGGATCGTCAAACTCGCCGTGCCGCCCAGCTCCCGCGTGCCAAGGCGAAAGCCGAACGCTTCGGGATCGTCAACAGCCAGATTGTCGACGGCGGTGATGACGTCGCCGCGCCGTAGGCCAGCCCCTTCCGCCGGGCTCTTTGGCTGAATGCTGGCCACCAGCGCGCCCGCTGGCCGCTCCAGCCCGATGGAATCGGCGATCTCGCGCGACACCGCCTGCAAGGTGGCCCCAAGCCAGGGCCTGCGTACCAGCGCCCGTCCGCCGCGTGCGCTTGCCACCACCACGCGCACCATATTGGCGGGGATGGCGAAGCCGATGCCGACCGAGCCGCCGCTGCGCGAATAGATCGCCGAATTCACGCCGACGATTCTGCCATTCATGTCCACCAGCGCGCCCCCCGAATTGCCCGGATTGATGGCGGCGTCCGTCTGGATGAAGAAGCCGTAATCGCTGATGCCGGTTTGCGTCCGCGCAAGAGCCGAGACGATGCCCTGCGTCACGGTTTGCCCGACGCCGAACGGATTGCCGATGGCCAGCACAATGTCGCCGATCTCCAGCGCGTCGGAATCGCCCAGTTCAATAGCGGTGAAATCCTTGCCGCCTTTGATGCGCAGCACCGCCAGATCGGTGCGCGGATCGCGCAGCACGATGTCGGCGTCAAACTCGCGCTTGTCCGTGAGCGCCACTTTCACCGCCGTCATGCCCTCGATAACATGGTTGTTGGTGACGACGAGGCCTGTGGCGTCGACAATCACGCCGGAGCCAAGCGAGCGCGCCGTATTGCCCTGTTCCTGCCCGGGGCCCTGGCCGAAGAAATGCCGGAAAACCGGATCGTCAAACATCGGATTGTTGCGCCGCCGCTCAACGCGCGAAGCATACACATTGACGACGGCGGGCGTCGCGCGCTTGACGATGGGCGCATAGGAATATTGCACCTGCGCCTTGTCAGAGGGAACCACGCGCACCGGCGGCGCAGTTTGGGCAAGGGCGGGTGCGGATACGATTGCAGCAGTCAGCCAATAAGCGAGCAGGCGCATGGGCAGCTCCGTTATGAATGGAAGAGATATAGGGGCGGTTGGGGGATGGAGCAAAGGTGCGTTGAGATGCGGGCTGGAAGCCCGCGGTCCAGATGGCCCTTTGGACCGTGGGCTTCCAGCCCGCAGAGGGCGCCCACAGGATAGAGCGCACCCTCAAACGCTGATCGTTGGCCCAAAGATCGCTTCAAACTCCCGGCGCATGATTGCGTCCGCCTCCGGCATGACGACCGGCAGGCCGAGATCGACAAGGCTGGTGACGCCGTAGCGTTGCTGCGAGATCCCGCAGGGCACGATGCCGCCGAAATGGCTCAGGTCTGGCTCGACGTTGAGAGAGACGCCGTGGAACGTCACCCAGCGCCGCACGCGAATGCCAAGCGCGGCGATCTTGTCCTCCGCATCGGCGCCCTTGTCTGGACGCTTGACCCATACGCCCACGCGATCCTCCCGCCGCTCGCCGCGCATGTTGAAGCCGTTCAGCGTGCCAATCAGCCAATCCTCCAGCGCGCACACAAAGGCGCGCACGTCCGGGCTGCGGCGCTTCAGGTCCAGCATCACATAACCGACTCGCTGGCCGGGACCATGATAGGTGAATTGCCCGCCGCGCCCCGTGGCGTGAACCGGAAAGCGCGCGTCGCGAAGGTCTTCCGCTTTGGCCGAGGTGCCCGCAGTGTAGAGCGGGGGATGTTCGACCAGCCACACGCATTCGCCCGCGCGCCCCTCGTGGATGGCCTCCACCCGCGCCTCCATGGCTGCCACTGTCTCGGCATAAGGCGACAGCCCCTCAATGATCCGCCACTCAATGGGCGGCTCCCCGGCAGGAGCAGCCATACGCGAGGACAGTGCGCCGCGCGGGGGGGAAGTGGTGGGAGAGGGAGCGTTTGTCACGCAGGGTTTGTATCGCGAAAGAGGTGGCGCGCCAATCGGTGCAGGCGACGTCATAGCTTATGCGGGTTGGAAACCGCCCTGAAAGCCCCTCGCTACAGGCTTTCCCGTAAAATCGTAAACTCTCTCGCTCCATCTCGCCGCTTTCGCTTGTCACCGGCGGTTCGATTTGTTAGACGACGCGCCTGCTGCTTATTTAAGAGTTCGTTTTCGAGCTTCTTGTGAAGCGGCTCGGGCACGGGGTTCGCCCCGCCCGATGCGGCCATGGCGGAATTGGTAGACGCGCTAGCTTGAGGTGCTAGTCCTTTAACCGGGGTGGAGGTTCGAGTCCTCTTGGCCGCACCAAGCCTACTTTTTGTAGGATTAGGTGCTTTGATTTTAAAATCGCGCGGCTGATCGTCGTTGCGTGCGTCGCGGCTGGCGAAGGGCAACGCTGGCCAATAGAGACCATTAGTCTGACTACAATCCGTTCGACCCGTGCGATGCATCCTCAGTCCGATCCGTAATCAAACCGCATGTAAACTGGCGTGCCTTTTGGCGGGGCCGGAAAGGGCGAGGACCGGCGCACCGCAGCAAGCGCCGCTGCGTCGAGAAAGGGCGAGCCGCTGGGGATCGCGATCGTTTCCTGAAAGACACGACCGTTGCTTTGAATGCCAAAAGTCACGCGACCGCGCGCCGATCGGGTTTCTTTTGGCAGGGGCGGCATTTTGTGCATGATGAGCCCGTAAAGCGTCGACAGATAACCCGGATCCGCCTTGCCGCTCGGGCCCTCGCCTCGTCTTGCCGGCAACTCCTTGAACTGGAAATCCGGCAAGGGCTCAAAACCGCTGAAGCGCAGCGCGGGCTTGGCGACGGGCGCCGGATCTGAAGGCGCCTCGGGCGCCGCCTCCTGCTGGGGCGGCGGGGGCTTCGTCTCCTCAGCCGCCTGCTCGGAAGCCTTGCCGTCCTCGCGATCCTGGTCCGACGAGCGCGCAAAATCCGACGCGGGCTCCTCCTCGATGGCGGGCTCCTCCTCGATGGCGGGCTCTTCCTGGATGGGTTGTGCGATGTCTTCGGTTGGCGCTTCCTCAGGCGCCGGCGCATCCGGCGCCGCTGCCTCCGCGGGTTGCTCCACGATCACTTCCACAGGGATTGCTTCTTCAATTGGCGTAACTTTCGCCTGCGTCGCCAGCATCATCGCAAGGACGACATGCAGCCCCAGAGACAAGGCGACCAGCATCGAGAAGCGCAGACGATCCGTCCAGGCATGAGACGTCTTGATCCGGCCGAGATCGACCTTGACCGGCGAGACCGGACTAGCGCTGTGCGGCTTCCCGTCTGTCGCCGCATTGACGGTCACTCTCATGCAGCTCCCGCTTCCTGATCGACCCCGCCATGCCCGGGCAAAAGCTCTTTGGCGTCATAGCCAGATTCTTGGCGAGGGAGCGCCCTTTTATGCAAAATGTCGCCTCAAAAATCAGATTACCACAAAGGCGAACCGATCGAAGAGCAATCCGGCAAATCAGGAACCTGGTCTTGTCAAGAACCTGGTCTTGGGCCCCATGAGCGCCGCAAAAACGGCGTCCTTACGGGCCGATGCGTGCGATCAGCGTTTACTCCCCGGCGCAAAACGCACTACAAATCGTACGATTCGTCTCTCATTGCGTCACCGGACATGAACCAGTCGTCGCAGGCTCAGGACCAGGCCGAACTTATCCTGCGCGACGGGGAGGGAAGCGTGCGCGCTGATTTCATTGACGCGGTGACGGCCGCCATTGAAAGCGCTGACGCCCCCCGCGTGCTGGACATGCTGGGCGATCTGCACGAATCAGACCTGGGCGCCGTGCTTGAGGCGCTGGAGCACGACCTGCGTCCGCGCCTTGTTGAGCTGATGGGCCGCGATTTCGACTTTGCCGCGCTCACCGAGGTCGATGATTCCGTTCGCGAGGACATTCTCGATGAATTGGCCACCGAGACCATCGTTGAGGGCGTTCACGATCTTGAGAACGACGACGCGCTGACCATCCTTGAGGACTTGCCTGCGGATGAGCAGCGCGAGGTCCTGGACGCGCTACCCGCGATTGATCGCGTGGCCCTGCGCCGCTCGCTCGATTATCCGGAAGGTTCCGCCGGGCGCCTGATGCAGACCAGCATGGTGACGGCGCCGCCGTTCTGGACCGCCGGGCAATTGCTCGACCACATCCACGATACGCCCGAGGCCGAGGCGCCCGATACGTTCTTTGACGTGTTCGTGGTCGATCCCGGCTATCATTTTATGGGCAACGTTTTTCTCGACAGTCTGCTGCGGGCGCGACGCAGCCAGCGGCTGGACGAGCTGATGGATACGGACCGGCGCCGCGTACGCGTTGATGAAGACCAGGAAGAGGTCGCGCGCCTGTTCGAGCGCTACAATCTGGTTTCGGTGCCCGTCGTTGACGAAAGCGAACGGCTGGTCGGCATGATCACCATCGACGACGTGGTGGACGTGATTGAGCAGGAGGCCGACGAGGACATCAAGGCGCTGGGCGGCGTCAGCGCGAGCGAGCAATTGTCGGATTCGGTGTGGGGCATTGCGCGCAGCCGCTTCGTCTGGCTCAGCGTGAATCTCGTGACGGCGTTTGCAGCCTCGGCGATGATCTCGCTGTTCGAGGACCAGATTCAAAAGATGGTGGCGCTGGCGGTGCTGGTGCCCATAGTCGCCAGTCAGGGCGGCAATGCGGCCACGCAAACGATGACGATCGTGGTGCGCGCTTTGGCCACGCGCGAACTGACCCCGTCCAATTCACGCCGCATCATCGCGCGCGAGGTCATGGTGGGTGCGGTTAACGGCCTCGGCTTCGGGCTGATTACGGGCGTGGTGGCGGGCGCATGGTTTGGCCTGCCGGGACTGGCGGTTGTGATGACGCTGGCCATGCTCACCAATCTTGTGTGCGGCGCGCTGGGCGGCATCCTCGTTCCGATGGCGCTGGAGAAGTTTGACGCCGATCCGGCGGTCGCCTCAAGCCCGTTCGTGACGACGGTGACGGACGTGGTCGGCAATCTGTCGTTTCTGGCCTTCGCCACTTTGTGGTTCGGGCTCCTTTAACCTTGCCGCTTAACGCTCTGTTACCAACATGGCTTTAATTTGCGGCCCATGTTGAAGGTTTGCTTAAGTTCCTCGCGCGCGTTGAAGCGCTTTACCTGCCGCATCGCCAGCATCGGCGCGCTGGCGCTGTTGTTGTCTGCTTGCGGCGGCGGCATTCCATTTTTGCCGGAAGACGGATCGGGGGAGGGCGCCCGGCCCGGCGCCGGCAATGAGCATTTCACCGATCTGCATCCGAGCGCCTTCGCCATCCACGGCATCGACGTATCGCGCTATCAGGGCGACATCGACTGGCGGGCGCTGAAAGCCTCCGGCGTTAAATTCGCATGGATCAAGGCGACTGAAGGCGGCGATCACCTCGACCCGAAATTCGTGGAGAACTGGAACGGCGCCAAGGCTGCCGGCATCCCGCGCGGCGCCTATCACTTCGTGCACTGGTGCCGCACGCCGCACGAGGAGATAGACTGGTTCAAGCGCAACGTGCCAGTGGACCCAACCGCTCTGCCGCCCGTGCTTGACGTGGAGGCCACGCCAACCTCCAAAACCTGCAAGCGCATCTTGCATCGCCCGGAAGTGCTGGCGGAAATGCGCGAAATGCTGATCGACATGGAGCGCCATTACGGCAAGAAGCCGGTGATCTACGTCACCGTGGATTTCTACGCCCACATCATGCACCCCAACGAATTCAAGGATTATCCGGTGTGGGTCCGCTCGACAAAATATGCGCCGCACGTGCATTATCCCGGCCGTCGCTGGACGTTCTGGCAATACCAATCGGACGGGCGCCTGCCCGGCGTGCGCGGCAAGATCGACCGCAACGCCTTCTACGGCACGCGCGCACAATGGGACGCCTGGCTGAAGGGCAAATAAGGATAAAACATGCTGCGCATCTGGGGCCGCACCAATTCGCTGAACGTGCAGAAAGCGCTTCTGGCGCTGGAGGAAATTGGCCGCCCCTATCAGCGCATTGACGCCGGGCTTGCGTTTGGAATTGTAAATACCCCCGACTATCGCGCGATGAATCCCAACGGCCTCGTGCCGACGCTTGACGATGACGGGTTTGTATTATGGGAATCCAATTCCATCGTGCGTTATCTTTGCGCTGAATACGCGCCGGGCGTGCTCTGGCCGTTGGATGCAAAAACGCGTGCGTCCGCCGGGCGCTGGATGGACTGGCAGCTCACCACGCTGCTGAACCCCGTCAACACGCTGTTTCTGCCGCTGGTACGCGCGCCCGGCACTGGCGATCCGCAATCGTTTGAAGCTGCGCGCCTTGCCTGCGATGTCAATTTTGGCCTTCTGAATGAGCTACTTTCGCGTCAGGCCTTCGTCACGGGCGAGGCCTTTGGCATGGCTGATTGCGCGATTGCGCCTGTCGTTCATCGCTGGGCCAACTTGCCGCTGGAGCGTCCTGATTTAGTGCATTTGCAACGCTGGTATGAAGCGGTTCGCGCGCGCCCGTCGTCTAAAGTTCTGGAATTGCCTCTGTCCTAGGCGGACGAATGTTTTTTCAATTTTCAAAAGTCTTCTGGCTGGTGGCGGCCCCCGGCAATTTGCTTGCGCTGCTGCTGCTGCTGGGCGCGATTGGCCTGTTCACGCGTTTTCAGCGCACAGCGCGCGCAGCGGTCGCCGTCTCCGCGCTTGGCTTTTTACTATTGGGCTTTGGTCCTTTCAGCGCGGCGTTGATCCGCCCGCTGGAGGATCGCTTTGCCCGTCCCGCCGAGCCGATGGCGGCGCCGACCGGCATCATCATTCTGGGCGGCGGCTTGAAGCCTGCAATATCCAGAGCGCGCGACTCGCTCGACGTGCAGGAGGCTGGCTCGCGCATGATCGAGGCGGCCGCTCTGGCGCAGCGCTTTCCGCAAGCGCGGGTGGTGTTCACCGGCGGCATCGGCGTGCTCGACCAGAACGTGGCGACCGAGGTTGAGATCGCGCGGCTCATGCTGCCTGCGATGGGGATTGCGCCCGAGCGGATCGTTTATGAAGATCGCTCTCGCAACACGCATGAGAACGCGCTGTTCACGCGCGAAATGCTGAAGCCGGGCGAAGGCGAGACATGGCTCTTGGTGACGTCGGCCTGACACATGCCGCGCTCGATGGGCGTGTTCCGCGCTGCGGATTTTCCAGTCACGCCATATCCGGTCGATTATACGACATTCGGCGCACCGGGAGATTTTCGCGCCGTGTTTGATCTGGTTGACGGCATGACGCGCGCAACGCGGGCTGTCCGCGAATACATCGGACTGATCGCTTACCGCCTGACCGGACGAACGCAGGCGCTGTTTCCAGCGCCCTAGCGTTTTAATCTATGCGCGGCAGGCCGAGTCGATAGACGCCGCGAAAATCATCCGGGTCAGCGGGCTTGCCCTTGCGATAGATCACCAATCGTCCCTGACGGGCGAGCCCGATGGCGGCCGAG
This sequence comes from Rhizobium sp. Q54, assembly GCA_945878875.1. Taxonomy (GTDB): domain Bacteria; phylum Pseudomonadota; class Alphaproteobacteria; order Rhizobiales; family Beijerinckiaceae; genus Terripilifer. The sequence goes on along the minus strand of CAMCUC010000021.1, from coordinate 29,278 downwards.
CGCACATGGTGCAGCCAATTGCGCCAAGCCAGATCTTCCTCGCCGCGCGCCTTGGCGAAAGCGCGCGCTGCGTCTGTGGGGCAGATGCTCTTCATCGGACCGATTTCTGCGCAAAGCTCAAGAATCGCGTCCTCAACGCTGGCGCGCTTCTTCGACTTTTCTTCGGTCTCGGCGGGTTTTGAATCTTTGGATTTGGGTTCTTTCGACATCCAGGGTGAATGGAGCCTGCGAGCGCGCGCGTCAAGCGGGGCCGGCGCTGTCGTCTTTGGCGGGATCTTCCGGGGGCTCCCAAAGCAACGCCTCGCGCGCGTCCGATCCAAACTGGCGCCGCCACATGACCAGCAGCACGAAGGCCGTCATCGCCATGAAGACATAGGGGCCAAGAAACCAGCCAAGATAGGCGAGCGCGAAGAAGAAAGCGCGCTGCCCGCGTGTAAAATGGCGCGCCGCCGCAACGCCCATCAAGCCTGCGCGCCCCGCGATTCGCGCCCGTTCGCGCGCATCGGGGGATTTTGCGGCAGGCGTCGCGCCGACCAGAATCGCGGCGTAATTGAACAATCGGTAAGACCAGCCAAACTTGAAGAAGGCATAGCCAAAAATCAGCAGCAGGCCGATGATCTTCACCTCCAGCACTGCGCGGCTGGCTGCGACCCCGAGCGGCAGATCGCCTGCTATTTTGGCCATCTCGTCGACCGAGCCCAGCAGCGTCGCGCAGGCGCCGATCGCCAGCAGCGAGGTGGAGGCAAAAAACGCCGTGCCATTCTGCAGCGACCCCATAATGGAAGCATCGACGATGCGCACGTCACGCTCCGACATCTGCGTCATCCAGCCCATGCGATATTGCGCAATCATGCCGTTGACGCCGCTTTGCCCGCCGCGTTCAATCACGAAATGATAAATTGCCCACACTAAAATAAAGAAGGCGAGGGCGATAAGGTCAGGAATGTCGAGGCCGAGCATAGCGCATCATCCGTTGGTTCGAATCACTCATACACTAGGCCAAGCGTGTCGCGGGGTCACGACGGGGTGTTCGAGCTCCTGCGTCATCCCGGCGAAGGCCGGGACCCACGGCAGGCTGCATGCGCGCGACCTGCCGTGGATGACGGCCTTCGCCGCCATGACGTGCTTGGGACAATCAGATTGATGCCGACGCCAATGCTGCTAAACACGCAAGCGTGCTCTCAACCTCCGGAGAATCACATGCCGCTCGGGCTCGTCATTGGCAACAAGGCTTATTCGTCGTGGTCGCTGCGCCCGTGGCTTCTCATGGGCGCGTTCCACATTCCGTTCGAGGAGACGGTCGTCAACATCTACGACGAGGCGGGCAAGAAGAAGCTGGAGAAGCTCTCACCCACCGGCAAGGTTCCCGTGCTGGTCGATGGCGACGTGCAGGTGTGGGAATCTTTGGCGATCATGGAATATCTGGCGGAAAAATATCCCGCTAAAAACATCTGGCCCAAAACGAAAGCCGCGCGGGCTTATGCGCGCTCGCTCGCCAATGAAATGCACGCGGGCTTTATGGCGCTGCGCCAGAATTGCCCGACGAATTTCCGTCGCGAGCCAAAAGCGATTGAGCTGACGCCGGAGACGCTAGCCAATGTGGCGCGGCTTGAAGCCGCATGGGCGGCTGCGCGCGCCAAATACGGGCGCGGCGGGCCGTTCCTGTTTGGCAAGTTCGGCGCGGTGGACGCCATGTTCGCGCCCGTCGTCAACCGCCTGCATATCTATGAAATCCCGGTCTCTGCGACCACGCGCGCCTATATGGACGCGATCATGGCGCTGCCCGCCTGGGCGGCCTGGCACAAGGATGCGGCGAAGGAGAAGTGGCGGGTTGAGAAATACGACGCGATGTAAGCCGCCAAAGCCCCCTTGCCCTTCCGGCCCCGCTCGGCCACAAGTCCATAATGGCGTTGCATCTTCTTAAATTGAGCGTGGGTACCGAATCTGTTCGCGAGCTTGAGGACTGGGTCAAACTGGTCCTGAAGTCGCGCAATTCGCGCGGCGAAAAGGCCGAGCAGTTTCATACCACGCGGATGATCCCCAAGCGGTCGGCCGAGCTGCTTGACGGCGGCTCGCTCTATTGGGTCATCAAGGGCCAGATCGCGGCCCGGCAGGAGTTGACGGAGCTGCGACCCTATACCGACGCGAGCGGGATCAACCGTTGCCAATTGGTGCTCGCGCCCAAGGTTGTGCCCGTCGTGCCGCGTCGGCAGAGGCCGTTTCAGGGCTGGCGCTATCTGGCCGATCATGAAAAGCCCGCCGACATGACCGGGGGGTTGAGCGAAATGGCGGACATGCCCGACGAGCTGCGCAAGGAATTGCGCGAGCTGGGTCTGTTATAACCATCTTGCGTTTTGGGCGCGAAACCCGATCTATCGTGCTGGCCCATTCCGGCGGTTTGAGGACGATCATGGCGCAGCCTCACGACAAATCGCTCTCGCGGGCCTCATCTGTAGCGGTCGATACGTTTTTGGACGCGCTGAAAGGCAAATCCGTCGTGGCGGCGTCCGCCAGCCGCGGGCGGATGATTTTTGCGCTCGACGCCACCATGAGCCGCCAGCCGACGTGGGACATGGCGCAGCGCCTGCAAACCCGCATGTTCGAGGTCGCGGGCAAGCTCGGCGGGCTGGATGCGCAATTGGTGTATTTTCGCGGGCTGAACGAATGCCGCGCCTCGCGCTTTGTGGCCGACGGCGCCGGGCTTGGCGCGTTGATGGGGAAGATTTCCTGCCAGGGCGGCCACACGCAAATCGCCCGCGTGCTCGAACATGTGCGCACGGAGGCGGGCGTCAAGCCTGTCGGCGCGCTGATTTACGTCGGCGACGCGATGGAAGAACATGTGGACGAGCTTTGCGCGCTGGCGGGGCAGGTCGCGCTGCTTGGCGTCAAGGCCTTCATGTTTCAGGAAGGGGCAGAACCTGTTGCGCGGCAGGCGTTTGGCGAGATCGCGCGGATCACCGGCGGCGCCTTCGCGACGTTTGACGCAAACGCGCCCCAGCGTCTGGCCGATCTTCTGGGGGCGGCTGCTGCGTATGCTGCTGGCGGGCGCTCGGCGCTGGAGAAACAGGCGCGCGAGGGCGGGGCGGCGGCGTGTCTGCTCCTTGGCCAGATGCGCTAGCGGAGGCTGTTTTGGCGAATTTTATTCTGGCGGCCGGTATTTTGTTTTTGGCGTGGTGGGGCATTCGCTGGTTTGCGCGCACGCCGCCAGCCAGCGTTGCGCGTGCGATCAAAACAATCGGCGGGCTTTTCGTGCTTGGGCTGGCGGGGCTGCTGTTTTTGCGCGGGCGCTGGGATTTTGCGATGGGCGTGGGCGGCATCGGCCTCTGGTTGCTGGGCCTCGGGGCGCCTCCGGGCTGGGCCAAAGGGTTCCGCAACGTCCGGCAGGGATCGGCGCCAGCGGTCTCGCGCGTGCGCTCGGCGATGCTGGAAATGGAGCTCGATCACGATTCAGGCACTGTGGACGGATCTATACTGGCCGGCGCTTTTGAGGGCCGCCGGCTCGCAGAACTGGGCGATGCGGAATTGCGCCAGCTGCTGCGCGATTGCAGGCGCGACGATTTTGAGGGCGTGCGCTTATTGGAAGCTTATATGGATCGCCGGTTTCCCGACTGGCGTGCGACAGACGAGGGTGATCGAGACGCCTGGCGCGCCAATGGCGGGCGGATCGGCGCGATGTCCGAGGATGAAGCTTATGAAGTCCTGGGACTTCAAAAGAACGCGACGGGGGATGAAATCACGCGGGCGCATCGCGCGCTGATGAAGAAAATTCATCCCGATCACGGGGGGACGACGAGCCTCGCGGCCCGGGTCAACGAGGCCAAGGACATACTCATGCGTCGTCATGGATAACTCCCGTACGCGACGACAAAACTGGAACTCATACGCAACAACTCACTATCCGGGTGGTTCCGAACCGCCCGCAGATCTTTAGTTTCGGGTCGTGAAGCAGGCGATCCCGGAACGTTTCAAAGTCTTGCACGCAGCTTCCGCCCGCGCCTCGTCGAGGCCGGCAAAGCGCGCCCGCCACATGGTTTCGCTGCCCTTCGACACTTTCTCAGTAAACGGGCGCGCGCTCGCCAGCGCTCCCTTGCCCTGCACGCGGGCGCGGGCCAGCAAAGCGTTGGCCTTTTCGAGGTCGTCGGTGGCGCCGACCTGAATCATCACGCCGGTTTTGGCGAAGGCCGGACGTTGGGCGCTGTTGTCGGGCTCACGCGACTGAACGCTCTGCTGGGTCGGCAGGGAAAGCGTATTGGGCGCGCTGGATGCAATTCGGGTTGGCTCAGCTGCCGGAATTGGCGCTGGCGGGAACAATCCGCCGCCCGAAGCCTGGGGCAGGCTGGCTGGCTGGCCGGACACGATGCCGCGCGGACCCGAGACCCAGCGCATGGTCGGCGTGGCGCCATTCGAGCTTGACGGCGTTGAGGAGCGGATCGAGGCGGTGGTCGAACCGTCGTCGCGGGCGGAGCCTGAAATCACGGCGGGGCGGGCGCGCTCGTCAGGCGCATAAGCCGCAAGCTGCATTGACGGGAGCATGTTTTCTCTTGGCGCCTGCTCGACCGCACGCGCCGGGGCAGCTTCCGGCGCGCGGGCGACAGGCGCAGGCACTGGCGCTGGAGCCGCAACCGGCGCGCGAGCTTCCGCCGTCTCGATGGCGCGCTCAAGCGAAGCACTGCTGGGCGCATTGTTCTCGGCGATCATCGGGGCCGAACGGCCACGGGCGCCGCGATCAATGTGATCCTCGACGAGGCCCGCCATGATGTTGTCGCGATGGCCGCCCGAGCGCCCGCCCAGCACCACGGCGACGATCCGCCGGTTGTCGCGCTTGGCGGACGTCAGCAGATTGAAGCCTGAGGCGCGGGTATAGCCGGTCTTGATGCCGTCCACGCCTTCGATGCGGCCCAGCAGCTTGTTGTGGTTGCGAATGGTTGAGCCGGAAAACTGGAAGCCGGGCAAAGCGAAATAGGCGTATTGCTTGGGAAAGCGCTCCTGAACGGAGCGACCAAGGATCGTCAGGTCGCGCGCCGTCGTCACCTGCCGGGGGTTGGGCAGGCCGGACGCATTGGCGAAAGTGGTGCGCGACATGCCAAGCGCACGCGCCTTTGCGGTCATCTGCCGGGCAAATTCTTCCTCGCTGCCGCCCAAATGCTCGGCGATGGCCACAGCTATGTCGTTGGCGGATTTGGTGACGAGCGACTTGATGGCGTTGTCCACGCTGATGGTCGAGCCCGCCCGAAGGCCGATTTTAGTGGGCGGCTGGCGGGCGGCGTTGGCCGACACGCGGATCAGGCTGTCGGGCCGGATTTTGCCGCGCTCCATCTGCTCAAACAGCATGTAGAGCGTCATGACCTTGGTGATCGAGGCGGGGTGGCGCAGGGCGTTTTCGTTCTCGCCAAACAGCACCTTGCCGGTGTTGGCGTCGACGACGATGGACGCATAGGGGGGCGAATAGGAGGGCGCCTTCTTGCGCTTGCTGTTCGCCTCAGCCGGCGTGATGGCTGCGTACATGACCATGAATGCGCCAAGACCGGCTGCAATTTTCAGCGGACCCCGGCCCAATCGTTCAACGCCAACGCAAAACGCCATTACACACGTCTCCACCGGCTCCAGGGACTGGCCGAAACATGGCCAAAACCAATCCTGTTGCCGGAACACCACAAGAAAGAACGTTAGGCGACCGGGGTTACGCAGCGGTTAACACAGGCTTGCCGCAACGCGTAAAAACGCCCGCAGCGGGGAAAATGCTGCGATGCAAAAAACGATTTGACATTATTGTGCAGCGCACCTAAAACAATTTTGTGATCAGCAGGCGGCGTGCTCATTCCGAGGCGCGGACCAGCCAAAAGAGGTTAGACATGTTTAAGAATTTTGAAGACATGCAGAAATTCAGCAAGGAACAGCTCGACGCCGCCACCGCCGTAAGCGCAACCCTCACCAAAAGCGTGCAGGAAATTGCTTCGGAAGTGACAGATTATTCCAAGAAGTCGGTTGAAACCGCTTCATCGACCTTTGAGAAGCTGGTCGGCGCCAAGTCCATCGACACCGCCATGCAGGTTCAGGGCGAATTCGCCAAGAACGCCTACGAATCCTTCGTGGCTCAGTCCACCAAGCTCGGCGAGCTCTACACGGGTCTGGCCAAGGAAATGTTCAAGCCGGTGGAAGCCGCCGTAGCCAAGGCGACCGCTGCGCGCTGATTGCGCTCCATTTTCGCTTTTCAGCATTCATGAAGGTCCGGCGAGAGCCGGGCCTTTTTTGTTTGCCGGGGCTTTGCGCCGATTTCGCCGTATTGCGGGGCGATAAAACGACGACGGCGAAAATAACGGCGCTTGTGCGCTGGCCGTCTGGCGTGGTGGCTACATCCTCCCTAAATTATAAAGGAGGAATGCGGCGTTCGGCCTCACGCGGCCCGATCTCTATGATCGGATGATTGTCGCGGCGCGTAAAAAGGTTAGACTTGCGTGATCGCGATACATTCGGAGTTTTTCTGGTGAACTTGGCATCGTCCACCCTTCCTGTCGGCGCCTCCGGCGGCGCCCATCCGTCAGGGCGAGATCTTGTCGTGAGCAATCTCGTCCAGGCGGCGCGCGAGCCGTTTCGCGATAATGGAGACCGTGGCGGAGATCGCGGCACAGGCGCCGCCGTTATTACCCGCACGCGAACGCAGACTAAAAAGCCCAGCATGTATCGTGTGTTGCTTTTGAACGACGATTATACGCCGATGGAGTTCGTTATTTCGGTGGTGCGGCGCTATTTTAACAAGACTGCCGATGAAGCGACGCAGATCATGCTGCACGTTCACAACAATGGCGTTGGGGAATGCGGCGTTTTCACCTACGAGGTCGCCGAGACCAAAGTGACGCAAGTGATGGACTTCGCCCGCAAGCACCAGCATCCGCTGCAGTGCATCATGGAAAAGAAGTGACAGGAGCTCCCATGCCGACCTTTTCGCGCAATCTGGAACAGTCACTGCATCGGGCGCTCGCTGTCGCCAACGAGCGTCGGCACGAATACGCCACGCTGGAGCATCTTCTCTTCAGCCTGCTCGACGACGGCGACGCCGCCGCACTTATGCGGGCGTGCTCGGTCGATCTCGATGCGCTGAAGAAAAGCCTCGTCGACTATATCGACAACGAACTCGCGAACCTGGCCACCAACGGTCGGCATGACGAAGCCAAGCCAACCGCAGGCTTCCAGCGCGTGATTCAACGCGCAGTCATCCACGTGCAATCCTCTGGCCGCGAGGAGGTGACCGGCGCCAACGTGCTTGTCGCCATCTTCGCCGAGCGCGAGAGCCACGCCGCCTATTTCCTGCAAGAGCAGGACATGACCCGCTATGATGCGGTCAATTACATCAGCCACGGCATCGCCAAGCGCCCCGGCGCCAGCGATTCGACCCGCAGCCCGCGCGGCGCCGAGGAAGATCAGGATCGTCCCGAATCCGCTCGCGAACGCCCCGAGGCGCCGGACAGCAAAAAGAAAGAGGGCGCCCTCGACGCCTATTGCGTCAACCTCAACAAGAAAGCGCGCGACGGTCGCATTGATCCGCTGATCGGCCGCGAGTCCGAAGTGCAACGCACGATTCAGGTGCTCTGCCGCAGGCAGAAGAACAATCCGCTGCTGGTCGGCGATCCCGGCGTCGGCAAGACCGCTATCGCAGAAGGCCTCGCGCGCAAGATCGTGCAGGGCGAAGTGCCGGAAGTTTTGGCGGAGGCCACGGTGTTTTCGCTCGACATGGGCTCGCTGCTGGCGGGCACTCGCTATCGCGGCGATTTCGAAGAGCGCCTGAAGCAAGTGATGAAGGAGATCGAGCAGCACAAGAACGCCGTGCTGTTCATCGACGAAATCCACACCGTTATCGGCGCCGGCGCCACCTCGGGCGGCGCGATGGATGCGTCGAATTTGCTCAAGCCCGCTCTGGCGCAAGGCACGCTACGCTGCATCGGCTCGACCACCTACAAGGAATACCGCCAGTATTTCGAGAAGGATCGCGCGCTTGTGCGCCGCTTCCAGAAAATCGACGTTAATGAGCCGTCTATCCCGGACGCGATTGAAATCGTTAAGGGGCTGAAACCCTATTTCGAGGAATTCCACAAAATCCGCTACACCAACGATGCGGTGAAGGCGGCGGTGGAATTGTCGGCGCGCTACATCCACGATCGCAAATTGCCCGATAAGGCGATTGACGTGATCGACGAGACGGGCGCCAGCCAGATGTTGCTGCCCGAGGCCAAGCGCAAGAAGACCATCGGGATCAAGGAGATTGAGGCGACCATTGCAACGATGGCGCGCATTCCTCCCAAGACCGTCTCCAAAGACGACGCCGAAGTGTTGCAGCATCTCGACACCACGCTGCGCCGCGTGGTCTATGGCCAGGACGCCGCTATCGGCGCGCTTTCGTCAGCCATCAAGCTGGCGCGCGCGGGCCTGCGCGACGGCGAAAAGCCCATCGGCAGCTATCTGTTCTCCGGCCCCACCGGCGTCGGCAAGACGGAGGTCGCGCGCCAGCTCGCCAAATCGCTTGGCGTCGAACTCGTGCGCTTCGATATGTCGGAATATATGGAGCGGCACACGGTTTCGCGCCTCATCGGCGCGCCTCCGGGCTATGTCGGCTTCGATCAGGGCGGCCTGTTGACGGACGCCGTCGACCAGCATCCCCATAGCGTGTTGCTGCTTGATGAAATCGAGAAGGCGCATCCCGATCTCTACAACATCCTGTTGCAGATCATGGATCACGGCAAGCTGACCGATCATCACGGCAAGCAGGTCGATTTCCGCAACGTCATCCTCATCATGACGACGAACGCGGGCGCCGCCGACATGGCAAAGCCCGCCTTCGGCTTTGGCAAGACCAAGCGCGAGGGCGAGGATCTGGAAGCGATCAACCGGATGTTCTCGCCCGAATTCCGCAACCGCCTCGATGCGATTGTACCGTTCGGCCACCTGCCTCAGGAGGTTATTCGTCAAGTCGTCGACAAGTTCATCGCGCAGCTTGAAATGCAGCTGGGCGACCGCAACGTGACGATTGAACTCACAGACGAGGCGCGCTCGTGGCTGGTCGAGAACGGCTACGACGAAATGATGGGCGCTCGCCCGATGGCCCGCGTGATCCAGCAGCACATCAAAACGCCGCTGGCCGACGAAGTGCTGTTTGGTCGCCTTAAAGGCGGCGGCACGGTGCGCGTGGTGGTCGGTGAAGTGGAGGGCAAGCGCAAGCTCACCTTCATGTTCCCGGAAGGCCCCGCCCTGCCCAAGCCCGACAAGGAAGTCGTCGAGGCCCGCAAGAAGCGCAAGCCAAAAGAAGAGCCGGAAGTGCGCCGCGCCCGCGCCCGCAAGGATGGCAAATCTGGCGACAGCCCAAAAGACGAAGACCCGCGCGGCGGGATCGTGCCGAAAGTGCCGTTGAAGGGGTAGGTCGGACTGAAGCGCGAATCTCTGTAACGTCATGGCCGGGCTTGTCCCGGCCATCCACGTCGTCAGGAGCCTCGCGGCTAAAAGCAACGGCTTGCGCCGTCTCGTGCGCCGTCTCGTGGATGGACGGGACAAGCCCGTCCATGACAGCTTAAATACTCGGGGTAAGTCTGGAGATTGCGTCTTGCGGAGGCATTGCCAGCCGCACGCCCTCAGGCAGGCAAGACGGCCGGCCGACGCTGGCTCTGAGGAGGCCACTCCTGAACCAACGCCGGCCGGCCTGCCCCACGGACCCAGGAGATGCGGCGGACCTGAGCACTCCGTAGGGAGACTTTACGGCGACAAAACATCGTCTGCCGATGAAAGTACTTTACTCCGCCAACGCGAGGCGGGCAATCGCTGCGAACCCTCAACTGGGACTAAACAAGACTTTAACCACAACAGTTTGCCTTAAAGGTTCAGCTCACGCAGACACAGCGACCCGCAGGGCGAATCGCTATGAACAGCGACACCCTGATTTCGCAAGCGAAACCGTCAAAATTGCGGCAAGTTTTTCCGCAAGCCTTCCGGCAAGCCTCACGCAGCGTCCAGCGTAACCCTGTTGCGCCCGTCATTTTTCGAGCGGTAGAGCGCTCGATCCGCCCGGCGGAACAGGCCTTCGGGCTCCGTTTCGCCCTGCGCCTGCGCCAAGCCTATCGAGACGGTGACAGGGATGCTCCGCGCACCCTTCTCGATTGCAAACAGCTCCGCCTCAATGGCGCCGCGCACGCGCTCGGCGATTCGGGCGGCGACGTCGATGTCGGTTTCGGGCATCAGCACCACGAATTCCTCGCCGCCCAGTCGGCACAGCAAATCGCCCTCGCGCACGGCGTTTTTCACCCGTTGCGCAAATGTGCGCAGCACCTCGTCGCCAGAATCATGGCCGTAGCCGTCGTTGACGGACTTGAAGCGGTCGATGTCGAGCGCCATCAGTGCAAGCGGACGCCCGCGCCGGGCGGCTTCTTCAAGCAGGGTTGGCAGACGCATTTCGAGATAGCGGCGATTGTTGAGGCCGGTGAGCGGATCGACGAGGGCCATCTCGATTGAGGCCTGCACGTCGTTGCGCAGCGCTTCGGAATAACGGCGCCGGCGCACCTGCGTGCGCACGCGCGCAATCAGCTCGTTGCGGTCAATCGGGCGCGAGATGTAATCACTGGCGCCCAGTTCCAGTCCATGCAGCACTTTGCGGCGGTCGTCGGTTTCTGCCAGCATCAGAATCGGCGTATGGCGCGTACGTTCCAGCGAACGCAATTGGCTGCACACGCGCAGGCCGTCAAACCCCTGAAGGTTCAGGCTGACGGCGATGAGATCGTAATCGTGCTCCGCGACGCGAAACATAGCCTGTGCGGGAATGCGCTCAACATCGAGGGTATGGCGCCCGCGCAGCGCCGACGTTACGCGGTCAATCGAGCTGTCGCGATCGTCCACCAGCAGAATGCGGCCCTGTTCGCCGCTATCGGCGATGGCGGCGGCCAGACTGGCCGAGGCGCCCATTTGAGCCGCAATCGAGCGCCGGTTGCGCAGCTCGTCGAGCGCCACTTTCATGCGCGAGAGCGATTTCACGCGGGCGATGACGGCGATCTCGTCGATAGGCTTGCCCAGAAAATCATCCGCTCCAGCCTCCAGTCCGCGCAATCGGTCGGCATGCTGGTCGAGCGAGGTAATCATCACGACGGGCAAATGGGCGGTCGCCGGATCGGCCTTGATGCGGCGGCACACCTCAAAACCGTCCATGCCCGGCATCATCACGTCGAGCAGCACGATGTCGATCTGGCCCTGCGCGCAAATGGCCAAAGCCTGCGGGCCGCTCATCGCGCTTTGCACCTCGAAGTATTCGGCGCCGAGGCGGGCTTCGAGAAGTTTGATGTTGGGGAGCAGGTCGTCAACGACAAGAACGCGGGCGGTCATGAAAATGGCCTTCGCAAAAACAAGAAAGAATAAAGTTCAAGCCGGCCCTGCGTAATTGCGCACGGTCTCCAGAAATTTGGCGACCGAGATCGGCTTTGACAAATAGGCCTCGCAGCCCCCTTGGCGGATTTTCTCCTCGTCGCCCTTCATCGCAAACGCGGTGACGGCGACCACGGGAATAGCGCGCAATTCCTCGTCGGCCTTGATCCATTGCGTGACCTGAAGGCCTGAGACTTCCGGCAATTGGATGTCCATCAGGATCAGATCGGGGCGATGCTTGCGGGCAAGCTCCACCGCCTCCACGCCGCTGCGGGTCTGAATGACGCCGTAGCCGTGGGCTTCCAGAAGGTCGTTGAAGAGCTTCATATTGAGCTCATTGTCTTCTACGATGAGAATTGTTTTGGTCATCGCGATCCTGACGTGCGGCGGAGCAGGGCTGGGTGCGCCGTAAATAGTAAAACTCCTCCAACCTTCTAGCCGATGAACATTTATGAAATGAGAATCGATCCCCCACGAGGCGCAGTTAAATCCGCAGCCCATCTTGAATACCGCACAGAACAGGCTGAAATTCTTGCCATTTCAGCTCTTGGCTGGATTGCCGCCGATCCTGAGCGTCTGGAGCGTTTTGTCGCCGTTAGTGGCCTCGACCTTGGCGATTTGCGCCGCGCGGCCACTGAGCCGGGTTTTGCCGCCGGGGTGCTGGATTACATTTGCTCGGACGAGCCGACGCTGCTGGCGCTGGTCGAACACGCCAAACTCCCGCCCGAGCAAATTGCGGCGGCGCAAATGCTGCTGTCGGGACCGCCGGTGGAGGATTGAGGCTTTGGACCGCGGGCTTCCAGCCCGCATGTGCGCCCGCAGTACAGGACGCCTGATGGGCGATGATTAGCGGCTTTCGAAGATTGCCAAGATGCGGGCTGGAAGCCCGCCGTCCAAAAGCGTGGGGCTGGAGGCCAGTGGGCCAAACTAGCGTCGCCCCACAGCCGCGCGAAAAGCGCTTATGATATCTCCCATGATTCCCCTGCGCGCCGCCCCGCTGTTTTGTCGCGATTGTCTCTTTGACGGGCAGGCGGGGGCACGCGTGGTCAATCGCTGTCCGGCTTGCGGGTCGCCGCGCCTGCTGGTTCACGCCGAGCGTGACGGGCTCGCTATTGCGCATATTGATTGCGATGCGTTTTATGCGGCGGTCGAAAAACGCGACGATCCATCGCTGGCCGACAAACCGGTGATTATCGGCGGCGGGCGGCGCGGGGTTGTGTCCACATGTTGCTATATCGCGCGCACCTATGGCGTGCGCTCGGCGATGCCGATGTTCAAGGCGCTGGAATTATGCCCGCATGCGACGGTGGTTTATCCGCGCATGGCCCATTATGTGGCTGTGGGACAGCAGGTTCGCGCGATGATGCTGGATCTGACGCCGCTGGTCGAGCCGATCTCCATCGACGAGGCGTTTCTCGATCTGTCGGGCACCGAGCTTTTGCATCACGCATCCCCGGCGATCACGCTGGCGCGGTTTGCCAACAGGGTTGAGCGCGAGGTCGGCATCAGCGTTTCGGTCGGGCTGTCCTATTGCAAATTTCTGGCGAAAATGGCCTCCGATCTTGATAAGCCGCGCGGCTTTGCAATCATCGGAGCCGCTGAGGCGCAGGCGTTTCTGGCGCCCCGACCCGTCGGCCATTTATGGGGCGTGGGGGCGGCTGCCGAGAAGCGGCTTGCGGCGGAGGGTTTTGCGACGCTGGGCGACATTCAGGCGATGGACGAAATCGCCTTCATGCGCGCGCTTGGCTCCTCGGAAGCGCAGCGGCTGTGGCGGCTGGCGCGGGGGATAGATCAGCGCAAAGTGAGCCCTGAGCGCGAGTCCAAAAGCGTATCGGCCGAGACGACGTTTGACGCCGATATTGCCGATCCTGACGTTTTGTCGAGCGTGCTGTTTGCCCTGTGCGACAAGGTTTCTGCGCGATTAAAGGCGCAGGAGATCGGCGCCGCCACCCTTACGCTGAAACTCAAAACATCCGATTTTCGTATGCGCACGCGCTCGCAAACGCTGCATGAGCCCACGCGCCTGTCGGGACGCATTTTTGAAGCCGCCCGCACCTTGTTGCTTAAAGAGACGGACGGCGCGCGCTTCCGGTTGATTGGCGTGGGCATGTCGGGCTTTCACCCAATTGAAAACTGCGATCAGGGCGATTTGGCCGACACCAAAGTAGCGAAGGAAAAAGCGACCGAGAGCGCGGTCGATATCCTGCGCGCCAAGTTCGGCGCCGGCGCCGTGGTGCGCGGAATAGCGTTCAAGCCTCACGGAGAGAGGGATTAAATCGACTGAATTGAACCAGATTACATCGGCTCGAAAATCATTCTGCCGTCGGCGGCTTTGCGCCATTCATACATCACGAAATCGAGATCTTGCCGGTCGCCCTTGCCGTCGAACGCGATGGGGCCAAGCGCAGTCTGGAACGTTCGGCCCGAGTGCATCACACCGGCGATCTTCTTCGCGTCCAGCGTTTTTGCAGCCTCAGCCGCCTGTTTCAAAATCTCGACCGCCGCGTAGCTGTAAAGCGTATAAGAATCGGGATTGATTTTGCGATCCGTGAACTTTTTCACCACGGCGCCAGCCGCCGGGCGCCGCGACGGGTCCGGGCCATTGACCATCAAAACCCCCTCTGCCGCAGGGCCTGCTGCGTTTGCAAACTCGGGCGCGGCCAATGTGTCGCCGCCGATCATCAGCGCCTGCACGCCCTGTTCGCGCATCTGACGTATGAGAATGGCGGCTTCAGCAGGCTGGCCGCCCCAGACCACGGCATCAATCTGGAGCTGGCGCAGCTTTGCGATGAGCGCGGTAAAATCCTTCGCGCCCCCGCTCACGCCCTCATAGAGCGCGTCCGTTAAGCCGCGCGCTGCAAGGGCTTTGCGCGCCTCATCGGCCAGCCCCTGCCCATAGGCGGTTTTGTCGTGAACAAGCGCGATCCTTTTACTCGGGAGCTTGTCGGCAATATGGCGCGCTATGAAGACGCCGGGCTGATCGTCGCGGCCGCTGGTGCGAAACACGTTCCACATCTTGCGTTCCGTCAGCGCCGGATTCATTGAGGTCGGGCTGATCTGAAGCACGTCATTCTCAAGATAGACGCTTGAAGCGGCAAGCGAGACGCTGGAATTGAAATGGCCGATGACGAATCTCACGCCCTCGGACGCAAATCTCCTGGCGTTCAGAACGCCCTGTTCAGGCCGCGAGCCGTCGTCACCCATTACAAGCGCGATCTTCTGGCCGAGAATCCCGCCGCTGGCGTTGATGTCCTCAACCGCCTGTTCGGCGCCAGCCTTCAATTGCGCCCCAAACGCCGCGCTGGGCCCACTCATCGGCCCGGCCACGGCAATTTTCAGCTGCGCATAGGCCGGGGCGGCAGGCGCGAGGCTTGCGGCCAGCGCGAGCGCGGGGAAGATTTGCGAGAAATTCCGCAAGAAGAATCGCATGCGCAGGGCTCCTCGCAACTTGAACTCAGGCTAACAAGCGCGCCCGCGCGCCGCAATCTCTCATCGCGAGAGACGCGTGATTCGCTTTCCATGGCGTTGTGATTGGCTGCTCCCCGTTCGTGCGCCCGCTTTTTTGCAGCCTGGACGGTGCAGAAAGCCGCTGCGGCGATATCCCCTCTGGACTTCCCCCGCCGCTCCAAGGGATAAGGGCTGCAACAGATCAGGTGAGGAGCGAACAATGGCCATGACGATGAAGGGGGAGGTCGCCCTCCCCGCCGACCGCCAGACGGTTTGGGACAAGCTCAACGACCCGGAAGTGCTCAAGCAATGCATCCCCGGCTGTCAGGAGCTTGAAAAGACCTCCGACAATTCGTTCCGCGCCATTGCAAAGATCAAGGTTGGCCCCGTCGGCGCCACGTTCAAGGGCAACGTGGAATTGTCCGAGATCGACCCGCCGAACGGCTATCGCATCAGCGGCCAGGGAGAGGGCGGCGTAGCCGGTTTCGCAAAGGGCGGCGCTCGCGTAGCTTTGACGGATGGTCCCGAGGGCGGCACGATTTTGTCCTATGACGTGGAAGCCAATGTCGGCGGCAAGATCGCCCAGCTCGGCGGGCGCCTCATCGACGGCGTAGCCAAGAAGAACGCGGACGCTTTCTTCGCCAAGTTCGTTGAGATCGTCACCAATGGTGAGACGCCAGCAGCTTCCGCCTGAGAAGGTCTCTGCTTGACCGGCGTTTGCGCCGGTCGCACATTGCGCGATGAGATTTGAGAAACATTGAACGGGCAGGCGCCTCGCGCCGCCCATGGTTCAGGAGGAAGTGATGCCGAAGGTTTCCATGGTTGTGAACGGCAAGAAGGTGTCGGGCGATATCGATTCCCGCACGCTGCTCGTTCAATTCCTGCGCGAAGAACTGCGTCTCACCGGCACGCATGTGGGCTGCGACACCAGCCAGTGCGGCTGCTGCGTCGTGCACGTCAACGGCTCGTCGCTGAAGTCCTGCACCGTGCTGGCGCTGTCGCTTGAGGGAGCAAACGTCGTCACAATCGAAGGGCTGGCGCAGGATGGCAAGCTGCATCCGATGCAGGAAGCCTTCCGCGAAAACCACGGCCTGCAATGCGGCTTCTGTACGCCGGGCATGATTATGGCGGCTGTGGATATGGTGAACCGCAAGGGTCCGGACATGGACGAGGCGACCATTCGCCACGAGCTGGAAGGTAACATCTGCCGCTGCACCGGGTACCACAATATCGTGAAGGCCATCGCCGACGGCGCCCAGAAGATGGGCGTCGCCCCGCAAGCCGCCGCCGCTGAATAAGCCTCGCGCGCAACGAGATTCGGGAGAGATCCATGTACGCATTCACCTATCACCGCCCCGAGACGGCGCGCAAAGCCACCAACCTCGTCGCCAAGGTTGAGGACGCGAAGTTTTTGGCTGGCGGCATGACGCTGCTTCCCACCATGAAGCAGCGTCTGGCCGCGCCGACCGCTTTGATTGATCTTTCCACGGCCGAGGATATGCGCGGCATCGAGCTGAAGGGCCGCAACGTCGTGATCGGCGCCATGACGCGCCATTTCGACGTCGCCAATTCCGCGCTGGTGAAAGAGAAGATCCCTGCGCTTGCAGACCTCGCCAGCATGATCGGCGATCCGGCTGTGCGCCATCGCGGCACGATTGGCGGCTCGGTCGCCAACAACGATCCCGCCGCCGATTATCCGTCCGCGTGCCTCGCGCTTAACGCGACCATCATCACCAACAAGCGCAAGATCCCTGCTGACGAATTTTTCGTCGGCCTGTTCGAGACCGCACTGGAAGAGGGCGAGCTGATCGTCAAGATCTCGTTCCCGATCCCGTCAAAAGCCGCTTACGAGAAGTTCCGCAACCCGGCCTCGCGTTATGCCATCGTTGGCGTGTTCGTGGCCAAGAAGGGCTCGGAAGCGCGAGTGGCCGTCACCGGCGCAGGGTCTGGCGGCGTGTTTCGCCCCAATCGTCTGGAAGCTGCGTTGACTGCGAAATTCCACCCCAAGGGCCTCGACGGCTTGAGCTTCCCCGCTGAAGGCCTGAACACCGACATCCATGCCGACGCCGAATATCGCGCGCACCTCATCATGGTGATGACGCGCCGGGCGGTGGCCAAGGCGTTGGCGAAATAGGTACCGCGATGGCCGGGCGCGTCCCGGCCATCAAATTCGCCAGAGAGGCGCCCCGTGCCGCCAAGCAAATCGCCAGCCGCGATTCAAACCTCGCAAGGCCTTCCCGCCTCCATCGACGACACGCTCGCGTTGTTAACAGGCGCGGGCTATGTCGCCGAGCGCTCGCTGGCGACGGTTTTGTTTCTGGCGCTGAAGATGGGCCGCCCGCTGTTCCTTGAAGGCGAGGCGGGCGTCGGCAAAACCGAAATCGCCAAAGTGCTCGCGCACACGCTCGGGTGCCGCTTGATCCGCCTGCAATGCTATGAGGGGCTCGACGTTTCCTCCGCCGTCTATGAGTGGAATTACGCCGCGCAGATGATGGCGATCCGGCTGGCGGAAGTTTCTGGCGAGACGGACCGCGAGCGTCTGGAGCATGACGTATTCTCTGAGCGCTACCTCGTGAAGCGCCCTCTGCTGCAGGCGCTGGAGCCCCATGTTGAAGGCCCGCCCGTGCTGCTGATCGACGAGCTTGATCGCACCGACGAGGCGTTTGAGGCCTTCCTGCTCGAAGCCTTGTCCGACTTCCAGATCACCATTCCAGAACTTGGCGTGATGAAGGCGCAAAGCCCGCCCATCGTCATCATCACCTCCAACCGCACGCGCGAGATTCACGACGCGCTGAAGCGCCGCTGCCTCTATCATTGGGTCGGCTATCCTGATGCCGCCCGCGAGACGCAGATCCTGCGCGCGAAGGCGCCGCATACGCCCGCCAAGCTCAGTCACGAGATCATCGCCTTCGTGCAGGCCTTGCGCGCGCAAGACCTGTTCAAAAAGCCGGGCGTGGCCGAGACGCTCGATTGGGCGAGCGCTTTGCATGAGCTTGACGCAGTGGCGCTCGATCCGGCTCTTGTCAACGATACGCTGGGCGTGCTGTTGAAGTACCAGGACGATATTGAAACCGTCGGCGGCGTAAGGGTCGGGCAAATGCTGGCCGATATGCGGGCCGCCGCAAAAGTTTGATTGGCGCGCCCGCCACAGGAGAAGTTGCGATCATGAGCGACGAGATGGCCCTTGGAATTGGCGGGCGCACCTGCAGAACCTGCACGCTGTGCTGCAAATTGTTTGAGCTGCCGCATTTACAAAAGCCCGCGGGCCGCTGGTGCCAGCACGCCAAGCCGGGCGTGGGTTGCGGCATCCACGCAACGCGCCCGGGCGAATGCGCGACCTACGCCTGCATGTGGATGATGGCGCCAAATCTGGGCGATGAATGGAAGCCCGAGCGCGCGCGCTTTGTGCTCTCGCGCGATCAGGTCAGCGGCGCGATGTCGGTCGTGGTCGATCCCGCGCAGGCGACAGCGTGGCGCCGCGCGCCATATGAAGCGCAAATCCGCCAATGGGCTGGCGCTGCAATCAGCGCTGGGGGACAGGTGCTTTTGATGACCGGGCGCAAGGTCAGCGTGATTTTGCCCAATTCTGAAATCGAAGTAGGCGTGCTTGAGGCTGGCGACAGCATCCAGTTAATTCATGACGGCGCGCGCTTTCATGCGCAGGTTATCAAGGCAGCCGCTGCGTGAGCCAAAAGCCTGGCGCGCTGGCTTCGAACGTCCTCCATTTTGCCCGCGCTTTGCGTGCCGCCGGCCTGCCGCTGGGCTCGGGCGCGATCCTTGATGCGCTTTCAGCGGTCGAGATTGCAGGCCTGCGCAATCGCGAGGATTTTCGCGCGACGCTTGAAGCCGTGTTCGTCAAAAAGCGCGAGGACGCAGCGGTTTTTGAACAGGCGTTCAACATGTTTTGGCGTAGACGCGGCTATTACGAGCAAGTGATCGCCAGTCTCTCGCCAGCTGAAGGCGCAGTCCCGCAAGCGCATGAAAAACCTGCGCCCGCAGCAGCCCGCGCCGCGCAGGCCCTGAGCGCAAAGCGTCCCCATGAGGAGATTGAGCGCATCATAGAGCAGGATCAGCGCCTCACAATGTCGGACGTGGAAGCCCTGCGCGCCAAAGACTTTACGCAAATGAGCGCAGAAGAAATTATCGCAGCTCAACGCGCCATCGCAATGCTGAACTTGCGCGACGACGCCCGCCCCACGCGCCGCCTTGCGCCCGATGCGCGCGGCACCCGCATTGATCCGCGCCGCATGTTTCGCAACGCCTTGCGCCCCGGCGGCTTAATGGAGCTGGCGCGCCGCTCGCAGCAAAAGCGTAAAACCCCCATCGTTGCGATCTGCGACATCTCGGGTTCGATGAGCGATTATACGCGGGTTTTTTTGCATTTCCTCCACGCGCTCAGCGCCAAACGTGGCCGGGTGCATGCGTTTCTGTTTGGCACGCGGCTCACCAACGTCACCCGCGCCTTGCGTCATAAAGACCCCGACGAGGCCTTGGCTTTGTGCGCGCAGGAGGCGCAGGACTGGTCGGGCGGCACGCGCATCGGCGCCTGCCTGCATCGCTTCAATCGCGACTGGTCGCGCCGAGTTCTAGGGCAAGACGCCATCGTGCTGTTGTTTACGGACGGGCTTGAGCGCGAGGGCGTTGTGGAGCTTGGGCGCGAGACGCAGCGACTGCACAAATCCTGCCGGCGCCTGATCTGGCTCAATCCGCTGCTGCGGTTTGATCGCTTCGAGCCTCGCCAGCAGGGCGTGCGCGCGATGTTGCCGCACGTTGACGAGTTCCGCCCCGTGCATAACCTCGCCAGCGTCGCTGCGCTCGTGCAGGCTTTGTCGCATGAAGAGCGCGCGGGCGCAGGCGTCGATCCTCGCGTCTGGCTCAAGCGCGCGGGCTGAGGCTTGGTTTAACCGGTGCCAAGCGCTATATTCCGCCATACATTTTGCTAAAACGGAGATCGCCATGCTTGCGGCTGACGACGACATTCTGGCGCGCGCCGAAGACTGGCGCAAAGCGGGCAAGGGCGTGGCCATCGCCACCGTGACCGAGACATGGGGCTCGGCACCGCGGCCTGTAGGCTCGCACCTCGTCATCGACGACGAGGGCCATTTTCTGGGCTCGGTCTCGGGCGGCTGCGTTGAAGGCGAAGTGGTGACGGAAGCCATGGACGTGATTGCGGACGGCAAAGCACGCACGTTCGAATTTGGCGTGCAGGACGAAACCGCATGGCGCGCAGGGCTTTCTTGCGGCGGCCGCATTCGCGTCTATGTTGAGAAGGTGGTCTGATGCGCCTCGAACTTCTCTCCATCCTCAACGCGGAACGCGCCGCGCGCCGCGCCTGCGTGCTCGTGACCGACACTGAGAATGGCGAACAGCGACTGGTGAAGGGCGCCGAGATCGCCGCCGATCCGCTGGCCGAACAGCTCGATTCAGCTTTGCGCGCGGGTAAGAGCGCAACGATAGAAGTAGCTGGGCGGCAGGTGTTTCTTACCGTGCAGGTTCCGCCCGTGCGCATTGTCGCCATCGGCGCGGTGCATATCACGCAGGCTCTGGCGCCGATGGCGCGGCTGGCGGGGTTTGATCTCACGATCATTGATCCGCGCACGGCGTTCGCCACGCCCGAGCGGTTTCCGCATGGTTCGCTGATCGCCGATTGGCCGCAAAACGTGCTGCCCGACTTTGCGCCTGATCGCTACACCGCCATCGCCTGCTTTACGCATGATCCCAAGATCGATGATCCCGCGCTTGAGGCGGGGCTTTGGGCTGAATGCTTTTATGTCGGCGCTTTGGGCTCGCGCAAAACCCATGGCAAGCGCGTGGAGCGGCTGAAGGAGAAGGGTTTCTTGGATTCGCAGATCGCGCGCATTCGCGCCCCGATTGGCCTTGATATAGGCGCGGTGAGCCCGCAGGAGATTGCGGTGTCGGTGCTGGGAGAAATCATTCTGGCGCTGCGCAAGAAGCCTTTACGTGATTATGGAGGCGCCGCGTG
This sequence comes from Rhizobium sp. Q54, assembly GCA_945878875.1. Classification (GTDB taxonomy): domain Bacteria; phylum Pseudomonadota; class Alphaproteobacteria; order Rhizobiales; family Beijerinckiaceae; genus Terripilifer. The sequence goes on along the minus strand of CAMCUC010000021.1, from coordinate 8,457 downwards.
AAGTTTGGCCCTGCGCCTTTGAACGAGAGCGTTGGCGCCATCGTCGCCCATGCTGTGCGCATCGACGGTCTTGTTTTGAAGAAAGGCGAGATCGTCGAGGCCGCGCATTTGCACGCTTTGGAAGCTGCAGGCGTTCGCGAAATCGTCGTGGCTCAATTGGAAGATGGCGACGTCAGCGAAGACGAAGCCGCCGCGCTGCTTGCAAAAGCTGCTGCGGGAGAGGGCGTTCGCGTCGACCGTGCGTTCACTGGGCGCGCCAATCTGTTTGCGCAAGAGGCTGGCGTGCTGGTGGTGGACGTGGCCGCGCTGGATCGCGTCAATGATCTCGACGAGACGTTGACGATAGCGACCCTGCCGCCATGGCGCATGGTGGTTGCAGGCGAAATGGTAGGCACGGTAAAGGTGATCCCCTTCGCCGTGCCGCGCGAAACGCTCGATGCAGCCGTGCGCGCCGCGCAAACTCCGCCCGTGCGCGTGGCGGCGTTCAAGCCTCTGCGCGTGGGCGTTCTTTCAACGCTGCTGCCGGGGCTGAAGGATAGCGTGATCGCCAAGACGCTGCGCGTGATGGGCGAGCGACTGGCGCCGATGGGCGGCTCCATCGTCGTTGAGGCGCGCACGCCGCATGAGGCGCCAGCGTTGGCGCAAGCGATCAAAACCCTTGGCTCCCAGTGCGATCTCATCGTCGTCTTCGGCGCCTCCGCGATCACGGACCGCCGCGACGTTATCCCCGCAGCGCTGATTGAGGCTGGCGGGCAGATCGTGCATCTGGGCATGCCGGTCGATCCGGGCAATCTTTTGCTGGTTGGCAAGATCGACGGCAAGCCGCTGCTGGGCGCGCCCGGTTGTGCGCGCTCGCCAAAGGAAAACGGCTTCGACTGGGTGCTGCAACGCCTGTGCGCGGGGCTCGACGTGAGCGCATCCGACATCAAGCGCATGGGCGCGGGCGGATTGCTGATGGAGATCGTGGATCGCGGCCAATTGCGCGCGCCCGACGCCGATCATGGCTGAGATCGCCGCGATCATATTGGCCGCGGGCAAATCAAGCCGCTTTCGCGGCGACGATCCGAACGCCAAGACGAAGGCCGTCGCGCTGCTCGACGGCGCGCCCATGGTACGGCATGTGGCGCAGGCCGCGTTTGATGCAGGCCTCAAGCCGCTCGTTCTGGTGACAGGGTTTAACGCGGATGAAGTCAGCGCTGCGGCGCAGGTGCTTCCTGACTTGCGGCTCGTGCATAATCCCGATTTCGAGACCGGCCTCGCGTCTTCGCTGCGCGCAGGCATAGCCGCTTTGCCCGCGAGCGCCGCTGGCGCCATCGTCCTGCTGGCCGACATGCCGCGCGTTCGGGCGCAGACGATCAGGCGCCTTGTGGAAACTTTTCTCGCAAACCCCGGCGCCGCCGCTGTCGCGCCTGTTCATGCCGGACAATGGGGCAACCCGATTTTGCTTGGCGCCACGCTGTTTGCCGATGTGGCTCTGCTGCAGGGAGATTCCGGCGCGCGGAAACTCTTGGCGAACCGCGCGGACGTGGCGTTGATGGAATGCGGGGATGAGGCTGTTGGCATCGATGTTGATACGCGGGATGATTTGTTGAAGCTGGGGCGTCTGTCGGAGTGAACCCCTCATCCGTCGTTTGCTGACGCAAACGCCACCTTCTCCCGCAAGGGGAGAAGGAAGAGCGCGTTTTTCTTCCTTCTCCCCTTGCGGGAGAAGGTGGCGTACGAAGCATGACGGATGAGGGGTGTCCCGTCGCACAAACCCTAATTAATCAGCTTCAACCCGCGAAAGCTCGCATGTCCGTTGCGCCCTACAATAATATGATCGTGCAGAGCAATCCCCAATGGCTTGGCGATGTTTTGCAGATCGTTGGTCATGCGAATGTCGGCGCTCGACGGCGTGGGATCGCCCGAGGGGTGATTGTGCACGAGGATCAAAGCCGAAGCTGAAAGCTCCAGCGCGCGCTTGACCACTTCGCGCGGGTAGACGGGCGTATGATCGACCGTGCCATTGCTTTGCACTTCGTCGGCGATTAGGAAATTGCGTTTGTCGAGAAAGAGGATTCGAAATTGCTCGCGCTCGGAAAACGCCATAGCCGTGCGGCAATACTCGATTACGTCTTTCCATGACGCCAGCACCGCGCGCTGGCCGATGGCGCCGCGGGCAAGGCGGCGCGCTGCGCCCTCGATGAGTTTCAGGTCAAGCGCCGTGGCCTCGCCAACGCCGTCGATCTCGATCAGCCGCTCGCGCGGTGCGCCAATCACTTCAGCGAACGAGCCAAAGCGCGCGATCATCGCCTTGGCTAGCGGCTTCACGTCTCGCTGTGGGATCGAGCGGAACAGCACCAGCTCCAGCAATTCATAATCGGGCATGGCCTGCTCGCCGACTTCAGCAAAGCGTTCGCGCAGCCGCGTGCGATGGCCGCGATAATGGGGCTCTTCGTCGGCCTTCATCGCACGGACTGGCCCGGTCCATAGGGCGGACGGTGGAGACCGGCGGGCGAGAGCGTGAAGATTTCGCAGCCCTCATTGGTGACGCCGATCGTGTGCTCAAACTGGGCCGAGAGCGATCGGTCGCGTGTTACAGCGGTCCAGCCGTCGGGCAGTATTTTCACCTGCGGGCGGCCCAGATTGATCATCGGCTCGATGGTGAAAAACATACCTGCGCGCAGCTTCACGCCCTCGCCCTTGCGGCCATAATGCAGAATGTTGGGCTCATCGTGGAACAATTGCCCGAGGCCATGGCCGCAGAAATCGCGTACCACGGAGCAGCGCTCACCTTCCGCGTATTCCTGAATCGCGTAGCCGATGTCGCCTGTGGTGGCGCCGGGGCGCACGGCGTCGATGCCGCGCATCAGCGATTCGTACGTGACTTCGATCAGCCGTTCGGCGCGCCGGTTGGCCTGCCCGACGCAATACATGCGGCTTGAATCGCCGTGCCAGCCGTCCACGAGCAGCGTCACGTCGATGTTGACGATGTCGCCCTCGCGCAGCGGCTTGGCGTCGGGGATGCCGTGGCATACGACATGGTTGATCGAAGTGCAGATGGATTTTGGATAGCCGCGATAGCTAAGTGGCGCTGGGTAAGCCTTGTGGTCCATGGCGAAATCGAACGCCAGCCGGTCGAGCTTGTCGGTACTGACCCCGGGTGCCACATGAGAGGTGAGCATGTCGAGCGCTTCGGCCGCCAACCGTCCCGCCTTGCGCATGGCGACGAAGGCCTCGGGGCCGTGCAGTTTGATATGGCCCGTCTTGCGGCCGGGCGCCAAGTCCGCCTCTACGAAGGTCATCGGGATTCCAGTCTGACTGATTGTGGGGAATCTAGGCGAAACGCGGCGGGACGCAAGTCCGGTGTTGTTGCTTGATGTCTTGCTGCCTAGTGTCTTGCTGCCTAGTGTCTTGCTGCCTAGTGTCTTGCCGCAAAGCCCTGTCGCCGCCGTGTGGGCCGTGTTATGAGCTGGTCCATTCATGATTTATCAGAAGTCCGCTTATCCATGCCGCGTTCTCAAGTGAACGATTCCAGCGCCTTTGGTCGCCATGCTCCCGGTGCAACGCTTAAAAGCGTTCTTTCGTGGACGCGTGCGGCGGGGCACAACTGGCTCGCACGCCGCAAAGCTTACGTTTTGCGCGGGCTGGCGGTGCGGGCTTTGCGTGGCGCGCCGGTCGACGTGGAGGCGATGGGCGTCAACATGCGGCTTTATCCCCACAATAATATTTGTGAAAAGCGCATTCTGTTCACGCCGCAATATTTCGACGAGGATGAGCGCGAGCTTATCGTCTCGCGGCTCACCCCCGACTTCACCTTTATCGACATCGGCGCAAATGTCGGCGGCTATGCGCTTTTTGTGGCGGCCAACGCCGGGCCGCGCGCCCGTGTGCTTGCGGTGGAGCCGCAGCCGGATATTTATGAACGCCTGATTTACAACATCCGGCAAAATCCGTTCGCGACCGTGAAGGCGATCGATTGCGCGATAGCGGACGAGGATGGCGAGATCACGCTGTTTCTGCCCGCCCACAATCGCGGCGAAACGTCCATGCGCCTCGTGCATCTTGAATCCGTCGGCGCCCGTCTGCGCGTGCCCGCCCGCACCTTGTTGAATGTGGTCGAGAGCGAAGGCTTCGAGCGGCTGGATGCAGTGAAGATCGACGTTGAGGGCGCAGAAGACCTTGTTCTGGAGCCCTTTCTGCGCGATGCGCCCGAAAGCCTGTGGCCAAAGCTCGTGGTGATTGGCCACACGCACGGCCGCTGGAGCGAAAGCCTTGTGAGTGCGTTGGCGCAATCCGGCTATCGCGAGATTTTGAAGGCGCGGACCAATAGCGTTTACGAGCGTTTTTGATCCGGGCGCTTTTCCCTAGCAGCAAATTTCAGCTTTGCGCCGCCCGCATAATCGCCTGCAAACGATCCAGCGCGCCCTGTAAAATGTAGGCTGCTGCCATGCGGTCCACAACTTGTGCGCGTTTGGCGCGCGAGGCGTCCTGGTCGATCAGGGCGCGGGTGACGGCGGCTGTGGAGAGGCGTTCGTCCCAGAAGATAAACGGGCGTTTGTCCAGCGGCGCCATCGAGCGCACGAAGGCTCGGGTGCCTTGCGCGCGGGGGCCTTCGCTTGAATCCATATTGAGCGGCAGGCCGATTACGAAGGCGGCGACCTCGTGCTTGTTCGCCAGTTCGATCAGCTTTTTTGCGTCGGCGCCGAACTTGGTGCGCTGGATCGTCTCCAGCGGCGAGGCCAGCGTGCGCTCCACGTCGGACAGGCCAAGGCCGATGGTCTTTGTGCCCAGATCAAGCCCCATAAGGCGCGAGAAACGCCCTAACGACGGGCTGATCTGTTCAAGCGTGGAGACGTTTTCGAGATTGCTCATGGACCTGATTAACATGGGCCGGACAAAGCTGTCACGCTCTGCCTGCGCAGCGCATTTGCACGCCTCCAGTTGGCAATGCTATAGCCAGCGCGCATTTAACGAACCATCGGAGTTGAGATGTCCGTCGATCAAGCGACCGTCCGGCGCATAGCGCATCTGGCGCGCATCGCCGTGAAGGACGAAGACGTGCCGCACCTCCAGCAGGAGCTGAACGCCATTCTCGCCTTCGTCGAGGAATTGGGCGCCGTCGATGTTGACGGCGTGGAGCCGATGACGTCTGTCATTCCCATGAAGATGAAGCTGCGTCCCGACGCCGTGACAGATCACGCGGGCGCCGATGTCATCGTCGCGAATGCGCCTGCGCGCGAGGATAATTTTTTCACGGTGCCCAAGGTCGTCGAGTGAGGCGCAGCATTTAAGTCGCGCATCGTTCCGGCCCGTTTCATCTTCGAGAACGCCATCATGACTCAATTGAACGAATTCACTCTTGCGCAGGCGCGTGACGCCATCGCCTCAAAGCAGGTCTCCGCCGTGGAGCTGACGCAGGCGCATATTGCGGCGATAGAGGGCGCCCGCGCTTTGGGCGCTTTCGTCGTCGAGACGCCGGATCAGGCGTTGGCCATGGCGGCCGCCGCCGATGCGCGCATTGCAAAAGGCGAGGCGGGTCCGCTTGAGGGGCTGCCCATCGGCGTGAAGGATTTGTACGCCACCAAAGGCGTGCATACACAGGCGTGCAGCCACATTCTCGACGGCTTCAAGCCCGCTTATGAATCCTCCGTCACCGCCAATCTGTGGCGCGACGGTGCTGTGATGCTGGGCAAGTTGAACATGGACGAATTCGCCATGGGCTCGTCGAACGAGACCTCGTTCTATGGTCCCGTTGCTTCGCCGTGGCTTCCTGCGGGCTGGAGCGAAGACAAGGCGCGCGCCGCCGCCGCAACCAAAGACAAGAAGGGCCTGCTGGTTCCCGGCGGCTCGTCGGGCGGCTCGGCCTCTGCCGTGGCCGCGCGCCTGTGCCTTGGCGCCACCGCGTCCGATACGGGCGGTTCAATCCGCCAGCCTGCGGCGTTCACCGGTACGGTTGGCATCAAGCCGACCTATGGCCGCTGCTCGCGCTGGGGCATGGTGGCGTTCGCGTCCTCGCTCGATCAGGCGGGGCCGATCGCGCGCAATGTGCGTGATTGCGCGATCATGCTGCGCTCCATGGCGGGCTATGATCCCAAGGACACGACGAGCGTCGATGCGCCGGTGCCCGATTACGAGAAGGCGATCGGTGCCTCGATCAAGGGCCGGAAGATCGGCATTCCCAAAGAATATCGGGTCGACGGCATGCCCGAGGAGATCGACGCGCTCTGGAGCCGGGGCGTTGAATGGCTGCGCGCAGCGGGAGCAGAGATCGTCGAGATCTCGCTGCCGCACACCAAATATGCGCTGCCGGCTTATTATATCGTGGCGCCGGCGGAAGCCTCGTCGAATCTCGCCCGTTATGACGGCGTGCGCTACGGCCTGCGGGTTCCGGGCCGCGACATTCAGGAAATGTATGAGAACACCCGCGCGGAAGGCTTCGGGCCGGAAGTACGTCGCCGCATTATGATCGGCGCCTATGTGCTGTCGGCTGGCTATTACGATGCATATTACGTACGCGCGCAAAAGATCCGCACGCTCATCCGTCGCGATTTTGAAACGGCGTTCGCCGCTGGCGTGGATGCAATCCTCACGCCCGCCACGCCGTCCGCCGCGTTTGGCATTGGCGAGAAGACGAACGCCGATCCCGTGGAGATGTATCTCAACGACGTGTTCACGGTGACGGTGAACATGGCCGGTCTGCCGGGTCTTGCCGTGCCTGCGGGATTGTCGAAAGACGGCCTGCCGCTGGGCTTGCAATTGATCGGACGCCCGTTCGACGAGGAGACGCTTTTCTCTGTCGCGCAAGTGGTGGAAGATGCCGCTGGCCGCATTGATCTTCCCAAGCCCTGGTGGAGCTGAGCGGCCCGAAACTGGGAGCCGGTCGTTGTGATGGGACCATTTGCGACGGCTATTCTTGTCGGATGCCTGCAGGGCATGAAATATCTGCTCTGGCTTGTGGCCGTTCTGCTGGTGATGCTCGTGCTTGCGCAATGGTTACGTGGTGAATCCGCCTTCAAGCTTACGCTTCTCTCGTTCATGGCGCTGCTGGCGCTGGGCGGCGGCTTGGTGAGTGGACGCGCCGCAGCCGCATTGCTGACCCGGACGCCGCGTTCTTGAGCGGCAGTTTTGGGAACCCGCAGCCTGCGCCTGCGTTGCCAGTCTCGCAATTTGAATCCGGGCCGTTCGCCTGCAAGGAAAACACATGAACCCGGCGAACAAGAGACAGAGCGCGTTTCACGACAACGCTGATAACCACGACAGCGCCGAAAGCCATGCCGAAGAGCGCTTTTTTGCGATGCGCAAACGCTCGCGAGACATCGTCGACCCCCTGACGCCTGAAGACATGCAGGTTCAGGCGATGGTGGACGCCAGCCCGACGAAATGGCATCTCGCGCATACCACATGGTTCTTCGAGACGTTCGTTCTGGCGCCGCACGTCAACGGCTATCGCGGCTTCGACGATACTTTCGCCTTTTGTTACAATTCATACTACGAGGCGATTGGCCCTCGTCATGCGCGGCCTGAACGGGGCTTGCTGACGCGCCCGACGGCTGAAGAAATCTTCGCCTATCGCACTTATGTTGATGAGGCTTTGCGCGAATTGTTCGCCAGCGGAGATGCCGCGCGCCTGGAGATTGCGGCCATGCTGGAGTTGGGCCGCGCGCACGAACAGCAGCATCAGGAATTGATGCTCACCGACGTGCTGGCGTTGTTTTCCGCAAGCCCCTTGCGTCCGCGCTATCGAGCAGGGCGCGACCATGGCCCGCATGGCAAGCCCTCGCGCCTTGAATGGGTGAAGTTCGCAGGCGGCGTGCGCGAGATTGGTTATGCAGGAGAGGGCTTTCACTTCGACAACGAAGGCCCGCGCCATGAAGCGCTTGTGCATCCGTTTGCGCTGGCTGATCGTCTGGTCGCCAATTCCGAATGGCTCGAATTCATGGCTGACGGCGGCTATGACAACCCTGCGTTGTGGCTGTCGGACGGTTGGGCGCACGCAAAGCGCGAGGGCTGGGAGGCGCCGCTTTACTTTGAACAGCGCGACGGCGCGTGGATGCAGATGACGCTCGACGGCCTGAGCGCGCTCGATCCCGCAGCGCCCGTTTGCCATGTCAGCTATTACGAGGCCGATGCTTTTGCGCGCTGGGCGGGGAAGCGCCTGCCGAGTGAGTTTGAATGGGAGCTTGCGGCGCAGACGTTTCCAGTTGAGGGCAATATGCTGGACTCAGCCGCGTTGCGTCCCATGCCAGCCGGGCCGGGGGAGGGCTTGAAGCAAATATATGGCGACGTCTGGCAATGGACGCAAAGCCCCTATGCGCCATATCCGCGTTACCGCGCGCCCGCCGGGGCGATTGGCGAATACAATGGCAAGTTCATGGTCAACCAGATGGTGCTGCGCGGCGCCTCCTGCGTCACGGCGAACGATCATTCGCGCGCGAGCTATCGCAATTTCTTTTATCCGTGGCAGCGCTGGCAATT
>CAMCUC010000020.1 GCA_945878875.1 Rhizobium sp. Q54 | reverse complement strand
GCTGAATCCTGACACTCGAACACTTTTGCGGGGCCGGAGAATTTCAGGATGCTCTCATCCACGCCCGCCGTTTTCACGATGCAGCCGTCGAGCGCAAGATTGCCCGACAGCACCGCCAGACCGCCGTCTTTGGAGAACGCATGCTCCATGTCGCGGATGACGCCGGCTTCGCGGTCAGAATCCAGCGTCTTGTAGCGGCGCTCCTGGCTGAAGGCGGTTTGCGTGGGTACGCCGCCGGGAGCGGCGCGATAGAAGGTGGCCACAGACTCGTCGCTCGTGCGCGAAATGTCCCACTTGTCCAGCGCCTCGCCAAGGGTGGGCGCATGCACCGTCGGGATGTCGGCGTGGATCAGCCCGGCGCGATCCAGTTGGCCGACAATGGCCATGATGCCGCCTGCGCGATGCACGTCTTCCATGTGCACGTCGGGCGTAGACGGCGCGACCTTGCAGAGCACAGGCGCCTTGCGCGACAGGCGGTCAATGTCGGTCATGGTGAAATCGACGGCCGCTTCATGCGCGGCGGCCAGCAGATGCAGCACGGTGTTGGTGGAGCCGCCCATGGCGATGTCCACCGTCATCGCGTTTTCAAACGCCTTGAACGAGGCGATGCCGCGCGGGGTCGCGGTCACATCGTCCTTCTCGTAATAGCGGCGGCAGAGATCGACGATCCGGCGCCCGGCCTCCAGAAACAGCTCGCGACGATCCGCGTGCGTGGCCAGCACCGATCCGTTGCCGGGCAGCGACAGGCCCATGGCCTCGGTGAGGCAATTCATGGAATTTGCAGTGAACATGCCCGAGCAGGAACCGCATGTGGGACAGGCGGAACGCTCGATGTTCTCGACTTCCTCGTCGGTCATCTTGTCGTCGGCGGCGGCCACCATCGCGTCCACCAGATCAAGCGCATGCTCCTTGCCGTTGATGAGGACTTTGCCCGCCTCCATCGGCCCGCCGGAGACGAACACGGTGGGGATGTTGACGCGCAAAGCGGCCATCAACATGCCGGGCGTGATCTTGTCGCAATTGGAAATGCACACCATGCCGTCGGCGCAATGAGCGTTGACCATGTATTCCACGCTTTCGGCGATCAGCTCGCGCGAGGGCAGGCTGTAGAGCATCCCGTCGTGGCCCATGGCGATGCCGTCGTCGACCGCGATGGTGTTGAACTCCTTGGCGACGCCGCCCGCCTTTTCGATCTCGCGCGCCACCATCTGGCCCAGATCCTTCAGATGGACGTGGCCGGGCACGAATTGCGTGAACGAGTTCACCACCGCGATAATAGGCTTGCCGAAATCGCCGTCCTTCATGCCAGTCGCGCGCCACAGGCCGCGCGCGCCTGCCATATTGCGTCCGTGGGTCGTGGTTCGTGAACGATAGACGGGCATGTTCAAGTTTCCTTAAGCTGGCTCTCTGGCGCCCTTTTACAGGCTCACGCGCCTGCGTGCCATGGGGATTCCAAGGCGTACGCCATTGCAATGCGCCGGAGCGGCGTTTAGCCTAAACTATAAGTTTATCCATGAAAATTCGTGGATTCCCGGAGGGGCGCCAAGGTGAAGTTGCTTTTGAGGCCCAGTTTGTCGCGCGCCCGTCCCGGCCATTCGTTTTGAGCGGGGCCGCCAGCAATTCGTCGAGCCCCGGCGCCACGGAGCCCGTCTCGCTCCGGGTGCAGGGCGCCGTCTACGGGATCGGCCTGTTCACGACCTCGATCTTCCACATCGGCTCGATCATCATTCCGCTTTACGTCTACACGATGAACCCGTCGCCATTGCTGTTTGGCCTCGTGTTCAGCGCCGCCCATATCTTGCCGCTCCTGTTCTCAATCCACGCCGGGGCGCTGATGGACAGGCTCGGCGCGCGCCGGGTGATGTTTGTTTGCACAATTATCTCCGCCATTCTGCCGCTGCTCTATCCCATGGCGACGTGGATATGGTCGCTGATTGTCTTGCAGATGTTCCTCGGCCTCGTGGAATCCATGGGCTGGATCGGCGCGCAGACGATGATCGGCCAATATTTGCACGGCAAGACGCTTTACGCCGGGCGCCTGAGCTTTGTCATTCGCATCGGGCAATTGGTGGGGCCGCCACTTGCGGGCCTCACGTGGGATTTATTCGGACCCTGGGGCGCTTTCACGCTGATGGGCGCCTGGGCTGCCGGCGGTTTTTTCTGCGCGCTGATATTGCCGCCGCTGGCCGCTGATTCCCGCACGCCCGGCGCCAGTAACGCGCATTTGCGCGGCGCAAAATTTCGCGCGCTGATGCCAAAATGGAGCGATTATCTCACCGCCTTCGGTCTGCTGGCCACGCCCTCCGTCGCGCTGATCGTGATTCTTGGCTCGATGATGCATCTGGGCAATGCGGTGCAAGGCTCGTTCTACGTAGCCTGGCTCAAGGACATGGGCATTGCGGGCACGGCGATTGGCCTGTTGAGCCCTGCGGGCGCCATCGGCGCAGCGGTGTTCTCGCTGATGACCGCCCCGTTGACGCGCTATGTCAGCGGGTTCTGGATCACGCTTCTGGCCCTGTGGGCGGGCATATTGCTAGTTTGCATCACGCCGCTGCTGGGCACTTATCTGGCGTTGCAGATCGCGATGTTCATGCGTTCGGGCATGAACGGGCTGGCGCAGCCGCTGGTGATTACGCTGGTGCTGCGCGGCGCGGGACGCAGCAATCAGGGCAAGGCGATTGGCCTGCGCGGCACCGCCAACCGCATGGCGTCCATCATCGCGCCGCTGGCCATGGGCGGAATCGCCGAAGTGGTTGGACTTGAGAACTCGTTCTACGTGGTCGGCGCCATCGTCAGCGCGGCGATGACGGTGATTGCGATATATCTCTGGCGTCATCCGCAGGTTGCGCGCAGCGGCGAGGATTAGGGCTGCGCAACAGCGGCGTTCAGGCCTTGCGCACCCGCCAGCCGGCGACGCCCGCCATCACGGGCTCGCCTGTATTGTGGTTGCGCCATCCCCCGTCTACCCACAAGCAGGGGTAAGGCATGCGATAGGTGCCGACGTGATCCTCGCACAGCAGATCGCACGGCAATCCCTCCGGCGGCTCGCCCTCGCCGGGGTAATCGTCGAGCCGCGACTGGCGAGAGGCGACGCGCTTGCTGAATTGCCCGTCTGCTTTGGGCTCGTTGCTGAAAGGCTGATCCATCCGCACAGAATACACTTTTACCGCAGGAACGGGCTTAAAAACACGGCGCCGCAAAAATTGATCGGTTGTCGAAGCCGCCCTTAACTTCGCCGTTTTTCAACTGGCTCTTCGTCTCGTATAAACAAATCAGAGAATCACTTGAGGTTGGGCCATGAACAGAAAAATTGCGGGCGTCTCCGTCGTTGCGCTCAGCATGTCGCTAGGCGCCTGCGCCACCACCGGACCGGCGCAACCTAATGTCGCGGTTATGCCCGGGCAGTCAAAGTCTTACGAGGCCTTCCAGCGCGATGACGTAAACTGTCAGGCTAGCGCCCAGCGGGTGATCAATTATCAATCGCCCGGCGAAGTCGGCAATAATTCAACCATAACCGGGGCAGCCGTCGGCACGGCGCTTGGCGCGCTTGCAGGCGCGGCGATTGGTTCAACTTCGGCCAATGCGGGACGCGGCGCCGCCATCGGCGCGGGCACAGGCCTTGTCGCGGGCACGATGATCGGCGCCAGCAACGCGGAGCGCACCGGCGGCTCCGTGCAGGGACGCTTCGATCTGGCCTATGCGCAATGCATGCGCGCACGTGGCCATGACGTGCTGGCCACAGCCCCGCCGCCGCCGCCCGTCGTGGTTTATGAGCGCGCACCGCCGGTTTATGTCTATCAGCGCCCCTTCGGCTATGGCCGCCCCTATCAGGGCCTTTATGGCCGCCACCGCTGGTAGTGTTTAGTCTTCGTTTTAGCTCCCTATTGGAGAAACCTATGCGCCGCGCCTTTGTTCGACCGGTTCTTTACAGCCTCGCACTTTACGGGGCGCTTTCTCCCGCACTGGCGCTCGATCATGTGCTGGAGAACGTGACGATCAAAGGTCCGGACGGAGCGCTTGCGTCCATACCGCGCATGGAGATCGCCGACACCAACCTCACCCGCCCGGAAATCGACAGGCTCCTCTCGGGCGACGCGCTATCAGCCGAGACGAACGCGCTGGTGGCGAAGCTGCGAGCAAAGCGCATCAGCATTCCGAACATGACGTTCATTGCCGGAGGTGACGAGAAAGGCTCGATCCTCATTCGCGACAAACTCGTGGTGAATATCGACAAGGGCCGATTTGAGCGTATCTCCATCAACGGCGTTGAGGGCAAGTTCACGATTCCCGGCGCTGGAGACGGCGCGTTGGCGTCCGGCCCCATCGTGCTGGAAAATGGCGATTTCTCAAGCCTGTTGCAGGCCGCGCTCAAGGGCGACGTGCTGGACGGCGTGGCGAAACTGGGCGCCGTTTCGTGGACAGGTTTTCAAATGCTTGTGCCCGACAAGGACGTTCCGCGCACCGCAGTCGGCGGCAATCATTACAAGATCAGCCTCGGCGCGCTGAAGGGGTCCACCACCTATGCGGGAGAGATTCCACTAAAGACGATCGGCACGCTCGAAAGCCTCACGTTCGCCGCGCCCCAAGCCTCTGAAGCCGGGCGCATGCTCGCGAGCTTTGGCTATGACAAGCTCGACGTCGGATTAACCTTTGACGGACTTTACGACCCCGCGAAGATGACCTATGCGCTCAACGATTATACGATCAGCGGAATCGGCGTTGGCGCGTTGAAATTTTCCGGAGCGTTTGGCGGGCTGGAGCCCAAAGCCTTCGTCGGCGAAGGCAACGAGCGCCTCGACGCCTTGTCGCGCGGGAGCATGAGCGCACTGACGTTACAGTACGTCGATAGCGGCCTGTTCGGCAAAGCGCTGAGTTATTACGCATCCACCGTCGGAAAGAATACGGAAGCCGTACGCAGCGAATGGGCCATGCTCGTCACCGGCCTGCTGCCGATGCTGATGGGCGGCGACCCCGCCAGTCTGAAAATAGCCGAGAGTCTTGGCGCTTTCGTGCGCGAGCCCAAGAGCCTCAACGTAGCGCTAAAAGCCAAAGGCGCCCCGGTGCGCTTTTCCGACGCGCCAGCGCTGGCCGATCCATCAGCGTTCCTGGGACGTGTCGATCTGAGCGTGACCGCGAACAGGTAGGGCGCTTCTTCCTTCTCCCCTTGCGGGAGAAGGAAGAGCGCAGAACCTTCCTTCTGCCGCTGCTATCAAACCGCAGGCCCCTTCAGCTCCGGCGTGCTGATAACCCCTGTGAGTTGCTCCTTCGGGATCGCCATAATTGCAGCCTCGTCGAAGACGTCGCTCATTTCAGACGTGACACCGAACTTCGCCGTTTCCTCAAGAAACTTGCGGTGGATGCGCGGATCCTGATCCTCATATTCAATCTGCCGTCCGCCCTGTTTCACCGACGTGGACCCACCGCCCTCGTTGCTGACGCGGCGCAGCGAGATAGTGGGATAGCGCGCGCTGCCAAAGCTGCACGCCAGATAGCGCGCGGGCGTCGGGCAAGTGTTGAAGTGCTGGTGGAACATCCAGAACGGCGGCGTATACATGAAGCCGTGGCGCCACGGGATCTCTACAAACTCTGAATCGCCATCGTACCAAAGCAGTGAATAGCCCTCGCCGCTCACCGCATGCACATGCGTTCCAGCAGCATGGCGGTGAGCTTTCTTGTAGCGGCCCACCGGAATCTCGGACGTGTGCGCGTGCATCGTCCCGTCGGTAAGCTGGAAGAACACGTTGCGCGAGCCCTTGCCGCGCGCAGCCAGATCATAGAGCTTGAAGCTCGTCAGATCGCTGACAAAATTCGTCTCCCAGATGTTGATCGTGGCCGCCGCGCCCTTGCGCACATATTGGCCCAGTTCCCCCTCGCCCTGAAAGCTGTTGGGCTTGCCGATGCGCTCGGGAAAAACGCACGGATTGTTAAAAATAAAATCGAGGCTGTGATAATGATTGATCGCCATCGGCGCATCGTTTGTGCACGACAGACGCGCATTTTCGCGGCCCGAAGTATTGAAGATTTGATATTGGCAATTCAGCGGAATCGAGAACAGAGCCTTCGGTCCCCATTCAAACGTCTGCTTCTCGCCGGTTGGCAACCACACCACCGTCGAACCAAAGCCCGACAGCACATAGAAGAACGCCTCATACAAATGCTTGATCGGCGCGGTCTTCTTGCCGGCCTCAATCTCAAGAACGTAATTAGCGCAGAAGTCGCCGCGACCGTGCGTGTGGGCGAAACATCCGCGCGCATCAAAACGATCCCATACAGCCGTTTCAAGCGACAACAAATCGTGCCCGAAATTCAAATGAACCGGAACGCCTTCAGCTTCCGCCCAATCCATGTAGGGATTTAAGAAATACTTCGGCGCTTCATCCTGCGCCTGTTCTTGAGCCTGCGACATTATTTACTCCTGTTATTATTTGGAACCTGGCAAATTTTGCATAGCGGCGCCAGGATCGAGAGCGCTGCGGGCGCGCGCGAGCAAAGCGGGCGGCGTCGCATATAAATCTTCAATCACCGCCTGCAATTGGGCGCCCGTCATCGAGCGTAATTCCATGCCCATGCGGGCGGCGTCAGATTGTAGTTTCGGGTCTTTAAGCGCCGCGTCAAACGCAGCACGCAATTCGTCAACGCGCGCTTGCGCAAGGCCGGAAGGCGCAAGGAACGGGCGGCCGTAAATCTGCTGCGAGTATATGATATCCATGATCTTGCGATCTTCAGCGGTTTTTGCCACATCAGTTGCGCGCTCAAGTTTCATAATGTTAACGCGCTCGTTTGGATCGCCATTCTCCTGAAACAAAACGCGCACGTTGCCCTTGCGCAATTCCTCGTCGGCGACCCCGTTCAGCGAACTCCAGCCCATGCCGCACCAGCCCTGAACCTCGTTGCGCAGCGTCGCCAGAATGATCTGGTTGGAGCCCTGATAGCCGGAGATAATACGAAATTTTGTACCAATAAGATTATTCAACAGAGCTGGCGAAATCGACGAGGACGAGCCCTGCCCGGTTGCTCCCACAATCAGCTCGTGGGTTTGCAAATCCTTCAGGCTTTTAATTTTTACGTCGTTGCGTACAAAACAATAATAAGGCTCACCGTTCATGCTGCCTATATAGGTGAGCGCTTTCGTGTCGTATTTAACAAGATCTGCGCGGCCCAATGCAGCCTCCGTCAGCGTCTGCGGATAGGCGCCTGCGATCACGGTGCCATCTTTTGGCGCAGCATTCGCAAGATACGATACAGCGACCTTGCCGCCGGCGCCCGGCATATTCTGAGGCACCATGTCTGCCCTGCCCGGCAGATATTGTCCCATGTGCCGCGCAAGCAATCGCGCATAGGTATCATAGCCGCCAGCGGCCGACGACGGGATAATCATAACAACGGTTTTGCCCTTGTAGAACTCCTGTGCGCTTAAAGGCTGTGCGCTCAAGGTCTGCACACAAACGCTGGCTAAAAGTGCGCCCGCGACAGCGACAAAACGGCCCATAGGTTTATTGCTCATGACGCGCTCCATAAAGGCTAACAATCGCAGCGGCTACCATTTGGCGACAAGCTCATCGGCCAGAGCATCCTGCCATGTCTTGTTATTTGGCAGATAATTATCGTGGGCGCGCACATGGCCATGGCTGGCCGGATCGACACCCGGCGGGCTTTCTCCATTGGCCACCGCGTCAATCGAGCGCGACATCAGGCGCCGCATCGCGACGATGGCTTTGTCGGATGAGCCAAGATTTTCAAGGCTGCGATCCGAGATCGTCCCCATGCCTTCCTGCAAGGCGTAATCCTGCGTATTGACGCCTGCTATGCCGGTGAAAGTTTTATTTCTCTGCATATCGCGATCAATGAAATAATCATTGCTCATGTCCGCGATCAGCTTGAACGATCCAGGCACATGATGTTGCGGCCCACGCCCTGCCCGCGCCTCCCAGCCCAGAACAAGGTCCATCGGCAGAGGCGTATTTTGATCATAGCTATACATCATATTAAAAACAAAACAGCTCTCGTCGTCGATTGGCGTCCAGATGTGGCCGTCAAAACGGGGGTAATCGGCCATGCCGCCTTCGATCTTGACGATGCTGCCGCGCATTTGTTGTGCAGGCATAATGTATTGATAGATGCGCACGTAATTCAAATCATCCTCAACGCGGCGCTGCGAGATGTAACGATAGCCGTAATCGGTCAACTCAACGTCAAGACGCGGCGCCTTGTCACGATTGCGCGGCATATTGCGATTTTTAATATCGTTATTGTGCGCATAGGATGAATGCGCCGTATCAAGCCCCCCCTCCAGCGCTTGCAGATAATTGCAATGCTCAAACGTTTTTGAGACGAAGCGATGCGAGGCCGGCGCGCGCATCCACTCATAATCGGGCGCCGGCGGCATGGTCTCGCGTGGTCCCATATAGGTCCAGATAACGCCGCCTTTTTCTATTGCGGGGTAGGCCTTGATCTTGACGCGCGCCTGCAGCGGCGTGCCTGCTGGCTCCGAGGGCATATCCACGCAATCGCCGTTCCGGTCAAACTTCCAGCCGTGGTAGACGCAGCGCAATCCGCACTCCTCGTTGCGGCCAAAAAACATCGGCGCGCGGCGATGCGGACAATAGGCGTCCACCATGCCGATCATGCCTTCGCTGTCGCGATAAGCAATCAGGTCTTCGCCCAGAAGCCGCACGCGCACAGGCGCGCAATCAGGCTCGGGAAGTTCGCTGGCGAGCAGGATCGGCTGCCAATAGCGCCGCATAAAATCACCGCCCGGAGTGCCGGGGCCAACGCGCGTGAGTTTTTCGTTCTCTTCGCTTCGAAGCATCGCTTCCGCCCTTTTGTGGCCGCGCTCCTCAAGGGGCGCGATTCATATTGTGGCCCAATGTCCCGCATTCGCGCCTGCAGAGCAAGCGCTCCCACCAACAGAAAAAGGGCGCGCAGACCAAGCCCGCACGCCCCTGTTGTTCCGCTACACGGCGTTAGATTTACGCAGCCTTTATGCAGCCTTCATAGGCGTCACGACTTCGCGGCCAATCGCCTCGACGTTCTCAACGGTCGGGATCATTTTGCAGAGGATCAGCTCCATGCCCATGTCGCGATAGCGGGCCAATTGCGCGCGCACCTGCGCGGGCGTGCCAACGCAGCCGGCTTTCATGGCGGGCAACATGCGCCGCTTCATCTTGCGTGCGTCGGTTTCGGGATCAAATTCCAGCACGCGGTTGACGGTGGCGTCAAAAGCGGATTCTGCGTCCGGCCCGAGCGCGACGAACGGGTTCATCGCAAACTTCATGCTGCGGCCAAGCGCTTTTGTGCGCTTACGCATGTCGTCCATAGCGCTCTCGAAACCGCGCAACACGTCGTCGGTTGTCTCGGCGTCCTTGGGGTAGTTCACAAACCACCAATCGCAAGTTTCAGCCACGAACTCACGCCCCTCGTCGCCGGAGCTGACGGAGTAGATTTCCGGCGAAGGCCCAGCTGGCTTCAACAAAAGATGCGCATCTTTCAGCTTGTAGTAATCGCCATCGATGGAGAATTTGTCGTTCTCCCACAGGCCGCGCAAGACCGCGATGAACTCGCTGGAGCGCTTGTAACGCTCTTCGCCGCCAAGCACCGTGCCGCCGAACATCATAAACTCTTCGTCGAACCAGCCGTTGACGACGTTGAGCGCCATGCGGCCCTTGCACATGCGGTCCAGCGACACCGACATCTTTGCAGTGAGCACGGGATCAAGCAGGCCGGGATGAATGGCGACCAGCGCGCGGATGTTTTCAAAGCGCGACGCCAGGGCGCCCGCCATCAGCCAGCCGGAAAGATCGCTGCCAAGGTGGCGCTCGGCGAACAGGCAGAGATCAAAACCGTTCGCGTCCGCCGCCATCAGCAAGTTTGCGCCGTGCTCCAATTGTCCGTCCCGCTGCTTGGGCTCAAGCGGCTTCAGCGCCTGCGCATGCGAAAGCGCGATCTCGGGCGATCCGACGGTAGCCATGGGGATGGGTGCGTAGAGACCAAATTGCATATTGTTTCCTCAGAATGAACCAACCGAACTTGCGTCGGCGTTTGAGGCGACTATTGCGGCGCGGCGCTGGTTTCGCAATCCGTTATTGTTGCAGATTAATCAATTCTGATTTCACCGCGCGCGTTTATGCGATCCCCCATTCGGCGGTCTTGAAGCGCGCCTCCAGATATTTCAGGAACATCTGCAAAATCTGCGGCTGTTTGCGCGCAGGCGGATAGAACGCGCAGATCGACTGTTCCTGCACGCAATAATCCTGCAGCAGAGGCTCAAGTCTGCCCATGCGAATGTCTTCGGCGACGCAGAACGTGGGCAAGAGCGCGATGCCCGCCCCGTCAAGCACCATGTAACGCATCGTAATCGCGTTACTTGGGGACACAACGCCTGACACCTTCACAGTTTCCGAACCACCCGGCCCCGAGAAGCGCCACGCACCACGCCCAAACGGTCGCGAGGTGACAAGGCACGAATGGTCCGCCAATTGGCCCGGCGCGGTTGGCGTTCCGGCCTTCTCAAGATAGGCGGGCGCGGCGCAAACAACCCAGCTCATCTTGCCGAGCTTGCGCACGAGCAGGCTGGAATCCTTTGGGCGCGTAAAGCGAATGAGCACGTCGGCGCCATATTTGCGCGGGTCGAAACTGTCCTGCCAATTATCGCCGACGATCAGCGTCACCTGTATTTGTGGATGCTCGATCATGAAGCTGGTGACGGCCTTGCCCATCTCCATGATGCCAAACGACATCGGCGCCATCACGCTGAGGCGCCCGGAAGGGGAATCATGCAGCAGCTTCAGCGCGCGCTCTTCCTCGCGCACCTCGTCCAGAATACGCAGGCAGAATTCGAAATAGCGTTTGCCGATGTCCGTCAGCCCGACTTGCCGCGTGGTGCGGTTGACGATGCGCACGCCCAGATCAGCCTCAAGCTGCTGCACGCGGCGGGTGACGAGACCTGTCGAGACGCCCAGCTCGCTTGCGGCGGCGGTGAAGCTCTGCTTGCGCGCCACGCGCACGAAGGCGTCCATTTCCAGCAGGCGATTGGCGCCCAATGCGGCTTCCCCTTGTTGACATGCGCAAAACTCATCATGGCTGCGCCAGTTTTGCAAATGCTTGAATTCTGACGCTCCCGCGCATAGCATGGCGTCACGTTAAAACAATACGATCAGGGAGAGAAACATGTCAGATTCGCAGGCGCTGTTTTCGCAATTCATCAAGGACGTTCACGCAGTCTGGGCCGCAGAGTCAGATATGGGCCGCCGGATGGAGCGCACCAAGCCGCTGTTTGAAGCGCTTGTGGCGCAGCCCGTCATGCAGGCGGAATCGCAAGGCTGGCCATCGACCGAGGGCCACAAGAACCTGCTGCTGCACACAGATGACACCTATGGCTTCGTCATCAATGCCGTAGTGCGCACGCCCCATCGCAAGGGCAGCGTGCACGATCATTCGCAGGCGTGGGTGCTTTACGGCCTGCTGGAGGGTCATGAATCGCTGGAGCGTTACGACCGCGTGGACGATGCGTCCGACCCGACAAAGGCTGAGGTGAAGCTTGCCTATGTCACCAACGGCGGCCCCGGCAACGTTGATCTCGTGCCCCCCTATGCCATCCATGCCGAACAGGGCGGGGACGCGCGCTCGGTTGCGTTGATCTTCCGCAGCGAAGTGCTGGTGGGACGCATTCTTCAGCAGGGCTATAATCTGGAGACGAAAGAGGTCGTGCGTCGTTCAGGCCCAACGCAGATCCCCTTTAGGCTGGGCCAGGCCGCAGCCTGAAACCCTTAGCGACGGGCGCGCCGCGCCTGTCGCTCAACCTGGCGCGAGCGCTTGCCCGCCTCGGGTGCAGCGGCGCTCGAGTCTGTTTTGCGCGCTCGCGCAGGCCCAAAGCCCAGCGACAGCCGCGCCAGCGACCATAGGCCGGTGACGAACAGATAGATGCGCGCGTTCCGCCTCCGCTTGATGAGATCCACCAGCGTGAACGACAGAATCGCGGCGATCAGGATAGTGAGAACGTCGGCAAGCCCTGCCGTGGTCATGTTCGTCTCCGGGGTTTCTGGCTCACGCTACCATTTTCCCGCCGGGTCTGCATGCTGGCCGCTATTTCTTTTCGATGGAGAGCCCACCCGGTCCAACGATGATCTGGACGCCGTCGGGCTGGCGTCGCTCCTCATATAGTTGATAGCCGAGGACTGCGCCAAGGATAGCAAGCGCGCAGATGGCCAGAATGAGGATGTTGCGATTCATGTGCGATCTCTTTGATTCGAGTCCTGATCAGCAACGGCGCGTGCGCGCAACGCCATAGCGATTAACAAGCACGTTGCCGCGACGATCCCGCACGTAGCAAACGCCTGAACCCAGATTGACCCCCGGCGCGGTGACGGCTGCGCCCGCAACGCCGCCCACGACCGCCCCCACAGGGCCAGCGATCACAGCGCCAGTAACGACGCCAGCGGCGGCCCCCGTGGTCTGCCGGTTCGTCGCGCAGGCGCCGAGCGACAAGGCGATCAGCGGAATGATGAACAGCGTTTTCATTTGAGATGCCCCAAAGACCAAAAACTTTGGCCTGCAGCAACAACGCGGCTGTTAGCGTTTTGGTTCCGCTCAGTTGCAGCTGGCAATGCTATCTGTGCAAATGCAAGCTACCTCACCCGCTCCTTGCTGATGCAAGGCGCACCTTCTCCCGCCTGCGGGAGAAGGGAAGAACTGCACAACCATAAGGATCTCCCCAATGACCGACGCGGACAGATTCGACGCGCTGGAAATGCGCATCGCCCATCAGGACCAGATGATCGCCGAGCTGAACGAGGTCATCACGGCACAATGGCGCAAGATCGATGCGCTGGAGCGGCTGGCGGCGCATTTGCGGGAGCAGTTTCAAAACATCGGCGCGCAGGCGCAGGATCAAAAGCCCCCGCATTATTGATGCGATTCAGGGCTGAGCCGGAGGCTCAACCCTGCGCATGCAACAATTTAAGGGCAGGCATGCCGAAAGCCGTCGTAACCAAGATAAGTGCCGCTGCGCACATCGTAGGAGCGGAACCTCTGGATGCAATATTCCACCGCCGTCGGGTCCTGCACGCCATAGATCGTTTGCGGCTGGCCGTAGCCATACTGGTTTGACAGGGCACCGCCGATGATCGCACCAGCCGCCAGTCCGCCGATGATTCCAGCAGCAGCCGCGCCGCCATTGTAGCGCCTGCGATCACCGTAATAATAGCGACGGTTTCCGCCATAGCGGCGGTATTGAACTTCACTGGCCGCCAATCCCGCGCCTGCCGCAAGCGTGGGGTCCATCCGCATTTGGGCCGCAGCCGGCGCCGGGAGGATAAAGGCGACGCCGGTGAGCAGGGCCGAAGTCAGAACAAGATTTCGCATCAGAATCTCCAGCTCTCATGACGCCGAACGGGCGCATTCCTCTGAACAACAATAAGGCGAAGCTGTTCGTTCCATTGTAAGCGTAAAGCCTAGCCCAGCGGCTCCGAAAAGCGCGCCACCAGAGCGTCGCCAAGAGCGTCGATGGCGAAATACAGAACGACCGTGAACGCAGCCAGCGCGATGAGGCAGGCGAACATCAGATCGGTCTGGCCGCGGCCATTGGCCAGCAGCATCATGTGCCCGAGCCCGCGCGAGGCGCCCACCCATTCGCCGATCACCGCCGCAAAGGGCGCCGCCGCAACCGCCAGACGAAGGCCCGACGCCAGCGAGGGAATTGCATAGGGCGCCCGCACGCGCAGCGTCGTCCGCAGGGGGCTTGCGCCCATCACGCGCGCCAGATCGAGCGCGCCCTGCGGCGTCCGGGAGAGCCCATCGTAACAGGCCGAGGCGATGGGGAAATAGATAATCAGCACAATGAACAGGACTTTGGACGCCATGCCATAGCCCAGCCAAAGGGTCACGACAGGCGCCAGCGCAAAGATCGGTATCGCCTGCGAGAACACAACCAGCGGCCGCATCACGCTGCGATAGACCGGTGACAGGATCATCTGCAACGCCGTGCCAATTCCCAACAGCACGCCCAGCGCGAGGCCTATAACGATCTGCGCGTAAGTCACCCACGCATGTTCGGCAATGAGGCTGCGCGTGTCCCACAGCCGCTCGCCGACACGCACCGGCCCCGGCAGGATGAAGGCCGGAACGCCGGTCAGCCAGACCAGCGCTTGCCACGCCAGCAATCCGATGGCGGCGATCAGCACGCCACGCCCCAGAATCATCAGCGCGTTCATGAGCCGCTCCGCAAAAGCCGCAACATTTGCGCCTGCGCCGCAATCACTTCCTTGTCATCGTAAGAGCGCACCGGCGCCGATTGCGGCAAGGCGAGTTCGCTCAAGCCGCGCTCATTCATCAGAAAAGCGCGATGGCTCAAGCGCGCGGCGTCGCCCGGATCGTGGGTAATCAGCGCGACGGTTTTGCCCGCCAGCAGCTCGCCCGCAAGCTCCTGCATTTCCGTGCGGGTTCTCGCGTCAAGCGAAGAGAACGGCTCGTCCAGCAACACGACCGGGCGATCCTCCATCAGCGTGCGCGCCAGCGCGGCGCGTTGGCGTTGCCCGCCGGACAAAGCGAAAGGGCGCTCGCGCTCGTGCCGGGCAAGGCCAACGCGGGCGATGATCTCGCGGGCTTTTGCAAAATCAGGAGCCTCGCCCCGCAGCCGCGCGCCAAGCACCACATTGCCCAGCACGTCGAGCCAGGGCGCGAGCAAATCACCCTGCCCCATATAGGCGATCCGCCCGGCCAGCGGCGCGCCGTCGCTGGCGTAAACCTGCCCGTCGAAAATGGCGCCCGTATCGAGCCCCGCAATAAGCCGCAGCAGCGTCGTCTTGCCCACCCCGGACGGTCCCAGCAGGCTGGTCCAGAGACCGGGCGCCGCCTCAAACCGCAAACTTGGGAACAGCGGGACCGCGCCAAAGCGCGCGCTGCCCTCAATGGTCAGTCCGGGCGCTACGCTCAACGCGCCGTCACGTCGACGATCAACTGCTCAACCGGCGTACGGCTTTTCACCGCGTCCATCTTGAACAGGAAATTCTCGAAGTTCGCATAGCGGCCCTGATCAACCGCAGCCGGGCGCTTGGCAAAGCGCGGATAGGTGTCAAGCCATGCGCGGCGGTTCAGCTCGTTGCGCAATTCAGGCGAGGTTTTGGCGAATATCTCCCAGCTCTCTTTGGGCTGGTTGAGAATGTATTGCGTCGCCAGCTCCGTAGCCGCAAGGAAGCGACGCACGCGGTCGCGGTTCATGGTCTTTGGGTTGGCGACGTAGATCAGCTCGTCGTAGGGCGGCACGCCTTCGCTTTCTGGATAGAAGCAGCGCCCCTTCACGCCCTCGATGTCGAGCTGGTTCAGCTCGAAATTACGAAAGGCGCCGATCACCGCGTCCACCTGACGGCTCATCAGCGCGGGCGAAATCGAAAAGCCGACATTGATCTTCTGCACCGAAGCGCTGGTGAGCTTGTGCTTGCGCAGCATCGCCTCAAGCAGCACCTCCTGAACGCCCGCCACCGCAAAGCCGACCTTGCGTCCCGACAGATCGGCGATGGATTTGATCGGCCCGTCGGCCAGCACCACAAGGCAGGCGAGCGGCGTCGAAACCAGCGTGCCCACGCGCACAAGGTCCATGCCGACATGGCGGTTGAGATGCAATTGCGGCTGATAGGAAATAGCCAAATCGGCGCGCCCGGCCGCCACAAGGCGCGGCGGATCGGTCGGGTTGGCGGGCGCGATCACATCTATGGTCAGGTTCTGGTCTTTGAAGAGACCAAGCTCGCGGGCGACGATGATCGGGCCATGGTCGGGATTGACGAACCAATCCAGTATGACGCTCATTTTATCTTGCGCGGCCGCTGGCAAGGCCACGGACAAAATAGAGAGCAGCGAAAACGCGGCGGCCATGACGATGCGCATGCGGCGAACCATTCCCTGTTGAAGGCAGCCGACGCTGCAAATTTTGAGATTCTACCTATAGCAACGCCGGCGCCTTGGAAAGCGCCGGCGTTTCAGCCTTTGCAGATGCGGCTGGGATTCAGCCGCATCTGGATGTTTGCCGCAGATCAGGCGAGTTCGAAACGATCTGCGTTCATGACCTTGTTCCATGCGGCGACGAAATCGCTCACGAAACGGTCCTGCATGTCGTCCTGCGCATACACTTCCGCCAGAGCCCGCAATTGCGAGTTCGAGCCGAAGACGAGGTCCGCGCGGGTCGCCGTCCACTTCACTTCGCCGGTAGAGCGGTCACGACCCTCGAACGCGTCGTTGGCTTCCGAAACCGGCTTCCAGGACGTGTCGATGTCAACGATGTTCAGGAAGAAATCGTTGGTGAGCGTTCCGGCGCGCTTGGTGAACACGCCATGCGGCGAGCCCGCAGCATTTGCGCCCAGAACGCGCAGTCCGCCGACGAGCACGGTCATCTCCGGCGCCGTCAGCGTCAGGAGTTGAGCGCGATCCACCAGCATTTCTTCAGCCGAAACGGTGAAGGCCTTCTTCTGGTAATTGCGGAAGCCGTCGACAAGCGGCTCCATCACCGAGAAGGATTCAACGTCGGTCTGCGCCTGCGTGGCGTCCGTGCGGCCCGGCGTGAAGGGAACCTGCACGTCGCGTCCGCCAGCCTTGGCCGCCTTCTCGATAGCGGCGGCGCCGCCGAGCACGATCAGATCGGCCAGCGAGACCTTCTTCGTACCGGAATTGAAGGCCTTCTGCACGCCCTCAAGAGCCGCAATCACCTTGGCGACCTGAGCCGGGTTGTTGACTTCCCAATCCTTCTGCGGAGCAAGGCGAATGCGGGCGCCATTGGCTCCACCGCGCTTGTCCGAATTGCGGAAGGTGGAGGCCGAAGCCCAGGCGACCGACACAAGTTCAGACACCGACAGGCCGGTGGCCAGAATGCGGGCCTTGAGATCGGCTGCGTCGCGCGCGTCGATCAAAGCGTGATCGACGGCGGGAACCGGATCCTGCCAGATCAGGTTTTCAGCGGGAACTTCAGAGCCGAGATAGCAAGCGCGCGGGCCCATGTCGCGATGGGTCAGCTTGAACCATGCGCGAGCGAAGGCGTCCGCGAACAGCTCCGGGTTCTGATGGAAGCGGCGCGAAATCGGCTCATAGAGCGGATCGAAACGCAGCGACAGATCCGCCGTCGTCATCATCGGGGCGTAGGACTTCGAGGGGTCATGCGCATCGGGGATCATGTGCTCGGGACGAACGTCCTTCGCGCGCCACTGATGAGCGCCGGCGGGGCTCTTCACAAGCTCCCACTCGTAGCCGAACAGCATGTCGAAATAGCCCATGTCCCACTTGGTGGGGTTGGGCTTCCACGCGCCTTCGATGCCGCTGGTAATGGTATCGACGCCCTTGCCGCTGCCGTGCGTGCTGAGCCAACCAAGGCCCATCGCCTCGATCGGCGCGCCTTCGGGCTCCGGTCCGACATGGGCTGCATCGCCAGCGCCGTGGGCCTTGCCGAAGGTATGGCCGCCAGCGACCAGCGCCACGGTCTCTTCGTCGTTCATCGCCATGCGGGCGAAGGTCTCGCGCACGTCGCGGCCAGAAGCCACCGGATCAGGGTTGCCGTTGGGGCCCTGCGGGTTGACGTAGATCAGGCCCATCTGCACGGCGGCGAGCGGGTTGGCCAGCTCGCGATCGCCGGAATAGCGGTTGTCGCCGAGCCAAGTGTCTTCATTGCCCCAATAGATGTCTTCCTCGGGCGCCCAGACGTCGGCGCGACCACCGCCAAAGCCAAACGTCTTGAAGCCCATCGATTCAAGCGCGCAATTTCCGGCCAGCACAAGAAGGTCGGCCCATGAAAGTCTGTTGCCGTACTTCTTCTTGATCGGCCACAAAAGGCGACGGGCCTTGTCGAGATTGCCGTTGTCCGGCCAGCTGTTGAGCGGGGCGAAACGCTGGGTGCCGGCGCCTGCGCCGCCGCGACCGTCGCCGGTGCGATAGGTGCCCGCAGCATGCCACGTCATGCGGATGAAGAACCCGCCGTAATGACCCCAGTCTGCGGGCCACCAATCCTGCGAATCCGTCATCAGCGCGTAAAGGTCTTTCTTCACGGCCGCCAGATCGAGCTTCTTGAACTCTTCAGCGTAATTGAACGCGTCGCCCAGCGGGCTTGTCTGCGGGCCGTGCTGATGAAGAATGCTGAGGTTGAGCTGATTGGGCCACCAATCCTTGTTCGACCGGCCAGCGAATGTCGCGACCGGAGCTCCTCCGCCGTGCATGACCGGGCACTTGCCGGCGCCCCCACCTGACGATGCGCTCATTGATGTCGTCTCCTGATATAAAAAACCGCGCCTTATGACTCGCGCTGCTTTGGGTTTTAGCAAGAGAGAAGCAATAGTGCCAGTCGATTGTCTCTATCGCACGCATTGGGGAAACCTATAACCCGACCAAAAGAAATTCGCCGCTATACGTTACAAATCCCAAGGCAAGCATACGTGACGCGCCAGCAATCACACGTCGCAACGACGGCCTGTGATCGGGAATACCGAGCGGGAACACAGAGATTGATGGGACGCAGTTTGCGCTACTCGAGCCAGGCCATGGCGGATCGGCCCTCGCCCTTGTGCAAGTCGCTAATCCCGATCTACAATGTAAAAAAACAACATACGGGAGGCAAACATGTTTTCAAGCTGGCGTGGCATTATAGGGATTGTGCACCCTACCCTTCGTCCGGGCTCCAACGAGGAATTGATCCGGATGCTGCCTGACGGCATCGGCGTTCTCTCGCTTCATGTGAATATCACACGCGGTACGCCTGATGAGTTCTTGCAGATGAAGGCTGCTTACGAAAAGGAGCTGGACCTGCTGAAGGAGGCCGGCTGCGACGTGATCCATCCCTCCGGCGCGCCGCCCTTTATGGTGCATGGCCGCGACGGCGAGGCCCGCATCATCGACGAATGGGAAAAGCGTTACGGCGTCCCTATGTTCACTTCGGGGCAAAACCACGTGAACGCGCTGAAGGCGCTTGGCGCCAAATCTATTGTTGGCGCAACCTATTTTCCTGAGAAGACCAACGAGGTATTTTCGACGTACTTCAAGGATGCCGGCTTCAACGTCAAGGCGATGGCTGGCGTCGACGTTGCCTTCAACAAGGTGCAGGAGCTTTCCGGCGAAACCGTTTACGCCCACATCAAGAAGGCGTTCCTGAAAGCCGGGGGCGCAGACGCCATCTATATGCTGGGCTCCGGCTGGCGCACGCTGCACATCATTGAAATGCTGGAGCAGGATCTCGGCGTGCCGGTCATTCATCCTGTGCCTGCGCGCGTGTGGGAATTCCAGAAGCGCCTGCATATCAACGAAAGCATTCCCGGCTACGGACATCTCGTCGAGACGATGCCCGCGCTGAATCTGTAAAGCTGAAGCACCCGGAACACCGGGGCTTAAACAAACATATCGGGAGGATAACATGAAGACTCTTCAGTCGGCTATCATGCTTTGCATTTTTGGCGCGCTATGCGGGCCGACTGCCCTTCATGCCCAAACCAGCGGAGATTTTTACAAGGGAAAAACAATCCGCCTATCGGTT
The DNA here is from genome assembly GCA_945878875.1 of Rhizobium sp. Q54. GTDB lineage: Bacteria > Pseudomonadota > Alphaproteobacteria > Rhizobiales > Beijerinckiaceae > Terripilifer. The sequence goes on along the minus strand of CAMCUC010000020.1, from coordinate 24,132 downwards.
GGCACATCTCCTGGCGGCATCAACGATATATCGGCGCGCCTGGTGGCGCGCCACATGGGGAGACACATTCCCGGAGCACCATCTTTCAACGTACAGAACATGCCCGGCGCAGGTGGAATCGTCGGCGCCAACCGCCTCGCAAACAGCGTCGAAAAGGACGGAACCGAGCTCGCGATTATTGAACGCGCAGTCGCCCAATTCGCAATCGCTGGCGACAAGAACGCAAAGTTCGATCCACTCACGCTGACATGGCTGGGCTCGTTATCGTCCTATGACGACGATGCATACATGATGCTGGTAATGGCCAAACACCCCGCCCGGAGCGCAGACGATCTGCGTAAACCCGGCATGAAGGTCGTCATGGGCTCCAACCGCGCAGGCTCAACCAATGTGATCTTTGCGCTTCTGGCCAAACAGGCGCTGGGAATGAACGTCGATGTCATCACGGGCTACGGCGGCGCCGCTAAAATCGCGCTGGCCATGCAATCGGGCGAGGTGGACGGCCAGGTGATTGGCCTGTCAGCATTTCAGGCCGGCCAGAAAAACATGTGGGACGAAAAACTCGTACGCCCCCTCGTCGTCTTTGGCCGCACGACCCGTCATCCCGCAATGCCCGATGTTCCGACTGGACGGGAGCTGGCTCTGAACGAAGAAGGGCGCAAGCTGCTCGAATTTGCCGAGCTGCCATTCTTCATGGCTCTTCCCTTCGTTGGCCCGCCGAATATGGATGCCGGACGCACGGCGCTCCTGCGCAAGGCTTTTCTTGACGTCGCCAAAGACAAGGCTCTCTTGGAGGAAGCGGCCAAACTGTCGCTCGACATCAGCCCCATCGATCATGTGGTTATCGACAAACTGCTGCGCGAGGCCAAACAAACGCCGGATAAAGTTATCGGCGACTTCCGCACATTGGTTGGCGGCGCTTTCTGACGCGACGGAAAAAATACGTCACAGGCCATTGCGGCGCAGAAAATCCAGGACGACAAGATCAAACCCGTCCGGGTCTTCCATGAAGCAACAATGGCCTGCGCCCGCCATCAGGTGATGGGCCGCATTTGGCATCAGCGATGCAGTGCGTTCTCCGGCTGCACGGGCGCTGTCAAACTCGCCATTCACCACCAGCGTCGGCGTGTGGCAGGCCTGCAAGGCGTCGAGCAGATTTGAAGCCTGCATAGCCTCGAACACCCTGCCTATGCTGCGCGAGTCAAGATCGGCGCCGCGTTCCACAAAGCCTTTCAAAAGGTATGCGCCGATGGAGCTGTCAGCCCAGCTTTTAGCAACGCCATGACGCAAATGGCTCAAATGAAATGCGGGCATTTCACTGTTATGAGCCGCCGTTTCATAATCTGCTATGCGTTTAGTGAAATCTTGTGCACCGCTGTTTCCGCCAATGACGACAAGCGCGGGAAACTTGTCAGGCGCCTCGCATGCCAAAGTCAGCGCGATTTTCGAGCCGATGCTGCAGCCTATCAGGATTGGCGCCTCCAGAATCCCCTCGTCCGACAAAACCCCAAGCGCATCCTGAGCCATGTCCTGCAGGGAGAAAGCCTCATGAGGCTTTGCGGAGCGGCCCCAGCCGCGCAGATCCAGCGCGATCGTCGTATAGCGCGCACTGTAGCGGGCGACCTGATACATCCAGAGACTATGGTCAAAAGGCATAGCATGCAAAAACAACATCGGCGGACCTGATCCCGCGCGCTCATAATAAATATCAACGCCATTGGCCCGGGAGATCGGCATTTAATAAACTCCACACTTTGTTGAACTTACACGGTCGGCAGGAAACGGATGATGGGCTGCTGCTGCTATTAAAGTATATTTTTTAATGAAGCGAGTTTCCATGCAATCGACGGAATGCGGACAACCCATAGCAACCGAAAAGGGCGCATGAACCCGCATATTCACCATCTTGTCCTCTGGTGCGGTCGCCACCATATCGATGACGACAAGCATGGGGATTGCTATGAACACGCAAAAACTACTGGAGCAGTTTCTCGGACCCAACGCCCTCTCAAGCCTCGGCGGTCAACGGACGCCTGACGCGCAGGGAGCGCCCCAGAGCACGGCAGGCAACAGCATCGGCGACTTGATTGGCCGCGCCATGGGAAGCCTTGGATCGGGAAACTCGCCCGCAGGCGGCGGCTTCGGCGTCCCCGGTGGCGCACTGGGCGGACTTGCGGCGGGCGGTCTGCTCGGCGTGCTGCTCGGCCAGAAGAAGTTCCGCAAAATGGCGGGCGGGGCCATCGGTTATGGCGGCGCCGCAGCGCTTGGAGCTCTCGCCTTCCGGGCCTATCAGAACTGGCAGGATGGCCAGAAGGCCGGTCAGGGTCCGTTGGCCACAGCTGCAGACGCGCCACAGGAAGGATCGCGTTTTGCGCCGGTAGCCGGCGCTGACGGCAAGCCCTTCGCCCTCGCGCTCATCCGTTCGATGATCGCAGCCGCAAACGCGGACGGCCACATCGGGGCCGAAGAGCAGAAGCAGATCTTCGAGGCCGCCAATCGCGGCGGTCTGGACGCTGAGGACAAGGCTTTCATTTTCGACGCGTTGCACAACCCGCTCTCGCCCTTGCAGATTGCCGCTCTCAGCGGTAATCAAGAGCAATCGGCCGAACTCTATCTTGCCGCGCGCATCGCGATCGATCCCGACCATCCCGACGAAAAGGCTTTCCTGGAGAACCTGTCGCGTTCGTTGAACTTGCCCGGCGATCTCGTCAGCCATCTCGACGCGCAGGTGAAGCAAAACCTCGGCGTGTGATTACACTGTCCCGACAAAGGAGACGAAGACATGACCCAGAAGCCGGAACGAGACATCGAAAAGAATTATCCGCTTCCCGACTTCATCGACAAGTTACGCCGCCTTGCCGATGCACTGGAAAGCGGGACCCGCTTCGAGATCAAGATCGCCGGTGAGCGTATATCTGTGCCGGTGGGCGCTGCTTTCTCGATCGAGCATGAAAGAGGAGAGGACGAGGAAGAGGTGGAATTTCAGATTAAGTGGTCGCTAAAATAACCGCGATCAGAGGGCCAATGAATTGCCATGCGCGCTTCCCGATCCGTATTGTTTTTTCAGATAAACCGGATCGGCTGATTCAATTCGAAAAACCATTGCATAGATGTGCGGATCGCAAGCGTAGTGCGAAAGCCCGAAAAATTCAGCACCGCTCGGCTTCCGGCCCCAACAAGATACGCCGCAGAGCCATCGGCTTTGCGGCGTATCAATTGCTAAAGAGGAATGCTTGTTGATTATAAAATCAACAATGCGGCCTTTCGCACCATCCCCTATTTAACGAGATCGAGAACTTCTGCGGGGGTCTCGACGATCTGTTTGGTAATCCTTGCGAGCACATCGCCGCTGATTGGATCGATGCCTATACGCAGCTTGTTTGCCTCTGCAAGAAAGTCCTGATCCTTCATCGTCGATTCAAAGGCTGCGCGCATCATCTTCGCGCGGTCAGCGGGCACGCCCGGCGGCAAAAGCACGCTGCGCCCGTAGTCAGATTCTGCAGACAGGAATTCAGCCGCACGCTTGTGTAACGGATCGGTCATGAGCTCCGCGAGCGTCGGCACATCAGGCGCAGATGGATCGCGCGTGATTGAGGCGAACACGATGGGCTTGATCCTGCCGTCCTTTATCTCCTGCGGCAACGCAAGTTGCACCGATAGCCACGATGCGCCACGGCCCTGAATTTCGCCACGCATCATAGCGAGATTGAGATCAGCGGCGCCCTTGTATCCCATCACCATCTTGAACTTGGTGCCGAGGAACTTGTTCATCGTATCGGGCACGATGAAGGTGGGCGAGGCCTTGCCGGTCGCACCGATGATCACCTCGACGTTCTTTGCGCCCTCGATCGTCGTCGCAGGCGCGGTGTGCCAGAGCGCCAGCATGTTGCGGACGGCGGACATATTGCCGAGCCAATACCATTCGCGCGCATCATACTTGGCAAATTGCGGCTGCAAAACCTGGTTGAGCACTATGGTCTGCTGCAGCATGCCCATCGTCAACCCGTCGCGGTTCGCCGTGTTGTGCAATTGAATCGCAGACTGGATGCCGCCGCCCTGTCCGCCGCCGAACTTCACCACGATGTACGGCTTGCCGGGAATATGCTTGGGCATGTGTGAAGCGAGCGCGCGCGCATAAGGATCAAAACTGCCGCCTGGATCCGAGCCGACGATGAACGTGATCTCCTTGTCCTTGTACACAGACGCAAGATCCTGCGCCTGCGCGACAACGGGCAGCAACGCTATGGCCGCGAGGCCAATTCGTGAAAGCATCAGCATGTTTTCGCTCCTTGCCAGTTTTTGAATATCGGCGGCTGAACGCCGCACGTTTGCGCAAGCTCTATCAATTGCTCGCCAAGTCGCTTCGAAACGGGAACTCCATCGCGGGAGCGACGCCGCACCTCGTCTTCGGACCGCTCGCCCGGCAGACGGATAGGCTGGCCTTCCTCCGCGCGCGGCAATCCCTTCAGGACGCTCGCCAGTGCAGCGATGTCCTGTTCGTAATCGTTGCGCGCGCGAAGCTTCGTTGCGTCAATCGCGATGAACGTCTCGCTCTGCATGTGGAACGACGTCTTGCCCGGCCCCAGCATGTTGGCGAGCAGCGGCGCACCGGCAAGCACGCTCGTCACGCATTCGAACATGAGGCCAAGGCCCGCACCTTTCGGGCCGCCTATGGGAAGTGAAATGGCGGCATTCGCCGGATCAGTCGTTGGCGCGCCGTTCGCATCGAGCGCCCAGCCGAGCGGTATCGGCGTCTTGTCGCGCCGCGCCTGTTTCAGCTTGCCGTTGGAGGCCACTGAGGTGGCCATATCGAGCACGATGGTGCCGTCCGGCCCGCCGGGAACGCCGATTGCGAACGGGCTCGTCGACAAACTTGCCGTCCGCGCGCCGTGATAGGCCATCAGCGGCGGCCCTGAACCCATTACAATTGCGATGAAGCCCTGCCGCGCTGCTCTTTGCACGTAATAACCAACGGCGCCCGTATGGGCAGAGCGGCAGACGACGCCGGTCGCGACGCCGAACGTGCGCGCACGCCGAACGGCTTCGTCGGTCGCCATGATCATCGGGACAGGCCCGGCTGCACGATCCGCGTCGATGCGGAAAAGCGCGGGCGCCACGTCGTCGAGGCGGGGCTCGCCGTGCGGGTTCATTTGCCCGCGTTCGATGAGCGACAGATAGGACGGCAGGCGTTCAACGCCGTGCGAATCGACGCCGCGCAAATCGGCCCACACGAGCACGTCGGCCACCTGCGAGGCGTGCTCCGACTTCATGCCGCGCGCCATGAAAAGCCTCGCGGCGAACGCCGCCAGCTCCGCCGCATCTATTGCGGCAAAGCCGGAACTTGCCTGTTCCATCATGAGACCTGTTCCCTCAACGACACGGCGCGCCGCCTGGACTGCTGAGCAAGTCAGGCGAGCGCGGCTATGCAACTGGCTGCGTTCGCTAGCCCGCCATTTTTTCTGAAATGGCGTCGTCGCAATTGATGTTGCGCTCGTTGATCAGCTTGCCGGACATAGCGTCGCGCATGCGGGGGGTGGGGAGCATTTTCGCGCCAGCCCACGCGCAGGGGCGAATCGGCACGCTCTGCCAATAATCCTCGCGGCGCGAAACGTAATCATCGCCAGCCTGATCGACTTCCGCCGTGTACTCAATCGCAAAGCCGTTGGGATCGACGAAGTACGAAAAGATGTTGCGACCCGGCCCCGCATGACGACCGACGCCCCAGCCTATTTCCTCTTCAGCGACGCGCATGCGACCGACGCCGCGCATCAAACTGTCAAAATCCTTCATCTCGAAAGCAATATGATTGAGCCCCGCGCCATTGGCTTTGGCGATCGCTACCGCATGGTGATTGCGAGAGCAGCGGATGAAGTGCATGTGCCCGCTGAAGTCAGAAAACTTGAACCCCAGCATGTCGAGGAAGAACTGCATCTGGTTGTCGATGTCGGGCGAATTGAAAACGATATGGTTGGCCTTGATGGGACGGGTAGGATCAGCGATCACGTCACGGTGGCGTGCGACGTCGCTGGAAATACGGATCAGATGCCCCTCCGGCGTGCGCAATTCGAACCCGTATCCACCTCCTGCTTCAGCGGCGAGCGCAGCCGGCGCACTTACGATTTCGACGCCCATGGCTTTTGTTTTCGCGTGCAGGCCATCAACCGTAGCGGAATCTTGCGCCGCCATGTTGACGGCAAGAAGACCAGCCTTCGGCCGTTCGTGCAGCGTGATGACGTGGTGCTCGTCGCCGGTCGCGCGCAGATAAACGCGGTCAGCGCTGCGGCCTACTTCGCTCAGGCCCCAGTTCTTCAGGTAGAAGTCGACGCTGGCGTTCAGGTCATAGACAGCGAGCTCCGCGCCGCGCAGTCCGTTCACTTTAGGTTCGCTCATCTTCATCCTCCTGGCAGGGGCCATTGCGTGATGCCCGCACTTTTGTTGACCAAGCATATCTGCTTGCGGAGTTTTTTCCATCCTAAAAAGCCGGCAGCCAAAGTCTCTCGTCACCGGGAGACAGTTTTCGGTGGCCGCCCGTTGACTGCTTTACGCACCCTGCTTTGTAAACTATTCTTAAATAAAAACAGGGTTCGGAGGAAACATGTCAGAAGATCTTGCGCAACAAGTTGCAGCGCTTTCAACCAAGCTGTCCCGCGAGCAGTGTTATCTGCTCATGATGAAGCCAAATCCTGATGCGCCGCTCGATCTGCCGCCAGGGGTTTCCCGGGAGCAGCTCAGAATTCGTCATCATGAATATCTGGTCGATCTGGAGCAACGCGGGATCATCTTCGGAGCCGGACCGTTTGCAGACATCGGTGAAAAGCCCTCCGGATCAGGGATGATTATCGTTCGTGCTAAAAACAGGGAAGAAGCTGCACGCATTGGCGGACAGGAGCCCTACACGCAGGCGGGGTTGCGGGTGATGGACATTATTCCATGGCAGCGAACCGAGGGCTCGATCCGACTGGAGCTGCGCCTGGCCGACGGCGTATTGAAGATCGACGAACGGATCTACCACTTGCAAAAGAGCGACGACTGAGGATACAGGCGGCAAGACCCTGAAGATGCGCCGCGCCTCGTGGGTTCTTTTGACCAACGAGGCGCGGCGGAACCAGCGTCAACGCAATGTCTGTCGGCAGCGCCGCGCTCGCCTGCAAGCCAATGCTTTCAAGGCTTGAGCGGGAAATAAACGTTCAACCAATCCTTCACCACGGCGCGCACGCGCGGCATGGATTCAGCAAACATAAAGTGATCGGTCTCGTTGAACAGATGCAAATCCTTAGGCTTGCCAGCACGCTCGAACAACGCAATCGATTGTTCGGTTGGCGTGACGGAATCGACCGATGAATGCAGCAGCAGCAGGGGACGCGGGGCCAGCTTGTGGATCAGGTCTTCCGCCTTAAAGTCAAACATGCTTCTGGCGGTATCGACGGGGAACATGTCCACCGATTTTTCAAGGATATGATGGCGCATCCGGTCAGGAACAGGCACGATGTCATAGCGGTCCACCATCATCGACTTGCCGTGGATCTTCTTGTATCGCGCGCCTTCTTCAAGCATTTGCGTAAACTTCGTCCACATTTCCGGCGTCGGATGCTGACCACGAAACTTCCGCTCGCCATTGCCCCAGCCGCCCGAAGAAATCACGCAGCCAAAGCGCTCGTCGATGCTGCCCGCATACAGCGCGACAGCGGCGCCGAAACTGCTCCCCAGAACGCCAATGCGCGCGGAATCTATATTAGGATGGCTCGTTAAAAACGTGAGCGCATTGCGCGTATCCGACACCTGATCGAGGCAAAGGATATGCCCAAATTCACCCTCGCTGTCGCCGCAGGAACGCATGTCAAACCGCAGCGCAGCATAGCCCCATTGATTAAACATCTTGCAGGGTATTTGCACATTTGCGGCCTGCTTGTTGCTGCCAAAGCCATGCAGGCAAATGACCGCCGGCAATTTTTCGCCGGGCTTCACATCGTCAGGCAAGCAAAGAACGCCGGACAGCTTTAAGCCGTCCGACATGAAAGTCACGTTCTGTTCCATCAAAAAACACTCCAGCGTCACGCGCTATGTTACGATTGCAGATTGAGGCTTTCGCCAAATTATTTCGCCAGTTCTACGATATGGGCTGGCGTAGACAAGACTCGCCGTGTGAGTTCCGCCATCGCCTCATGGGACATCGGCTCAATCGGCATCTGCGCGCGCTTGGCGTCGGCCAGAAAAGCTTCATCCTGCATGGTCATTGTGAAAGCTTTGCGTAAAGCCTCGACGCGGTCCGATGGCACGTTGGGAGGCAGGAACAGCGAGCGGCCAAACTCGGATTCCGACGATACGAATTCTGCTACCTGTTTGTGTAAAGGGTCGCTGACCAGTTCGGGCAAAGTCGGCGTGTCAGGGCTTGCCGGGTCACGCGTCATCGAGGCGAATGCGACCGGCTTGATATGCTTGTTGCGGATCATGTCGGGCGCCGCCTGCACAACGCTGAGCCACGAGCCGCCGCGGCCTTCAATTTCGCCGCGCGCCATCGCCAGATTAAGATCGGCGGTGCCTTTATATCCGGTGACGATCTTGAACTTTGCGCCGGCAAACTTGTTCAACAAATTTGGCAAAATATAGGTCGGAGAACTTGGCCCGGTGGCGCCAACGATCACTTCGTGCACCTTGGCCTCCTCTACGCTCTGCGCCTTAGCAGTATGATAAATCGCAAGCATATTACGAATTGGAGCCATATTGCCGATCCATATCCATGTGCGTGCGTCATATTGCGCAAATTGCGGATTGATCAGCTGGGCAGGCACAATAGTTTGCTGAGTCATAGCGAAGGTCAGGCCATCGGGCGTAACGTTGCTTTGCATCTGGTTTGCGAGCGTCAGGCCGCCGGACTGGCCGCCAAAGTAGCGCACGATAATTCTTGGCTGGCCGGGTATGTGTCGTGACATGTGCTGCGCCAGCACCTGCCCGTAAATGCCAAACGACCCCCCCTCTCCCGATCCCACCAGAAAAGTAACTATTTTGCCTTTGTAAACATCTTCAAGACTGGCGCTTTGAGCTTGCGCTGCGTCTGATATTGCAATCGACGCTCCAAGCAAAGCGAAAGCAGAAACTGCAATGCGATTCCAGAGACCTGATTTAACAAGCATAGAGTCCTCCCCTTTTTTATTTATGGGACTAATCTAGCCGCGCTAGTATCTGGACGCAAATTGAAGAGCTTCAGGCGCCAGGGTAGCGGATCGGCTCCTCCGCGCGCAATCCTCATGAAAAAGGGCGGCCTTGGAAGCCGCCCTTTGCATGTCCGGCGGGGCTTTGATTAGCGCTTCACGCCATTAATCGTGTCATAAACGTTGCAGGAGATGCCGGTGGCTTCATAACCGTCCTGGCCGGTCGCCTGCGCTATGCCAAACATCTGCTGGGCGAGGCCGACGAAGGGCATTGGCACTTCCATTTGCCGCGCCATGTCGAGACCAAAGCCGACATCCTTCGGCATCCAGGACTTGCGCGGCTTGAACTTGCGGCTGACGACGACTTCCATGATGCGGCGCGTGGCGACCGAATCCTGCTGCGAGTTTGCGAGAATCGACTGGAATGTCGATTCCTCCAGACCGCCCTTCTTCAAAAGCCAGCACACTTCAACAACGCTCATGTGCTGCACGGCGGAAAGCATCGCCATCGCATTCTTCACGAGCTTGGCATTGCCCAGCTCGCCGACATGCAGGACCGACTTGCCCATCGCCTTGAAGATTGGCTGATGCGCGTCAAACACCTCTTTCGAGCCAGAGAGCCAGAGCGCAAGCTGTCCCGCCGCCGCGACTTCCTCGACGCCGCCAGCCGAGGCGTCGACAATCGTCCAGCCCTTTTGCGTGAGTTCGCCGCCCACGCTGACGATGGTCTCCTTGTCGATGCTGCTGAAGTCGATCCAGAGCTTTGATCCGCTGGTCGCTTCGCAAAGACCGCCCTTGCCGAGGCCGACCATGCGCACCGCATCGTTATGCGGGAGCATGGAGAGTACGATGTCGCAGGATTCAGCCACAGCCCTGGGCGTGTCCTTGAACACGGCGCCCTGCGCCTCAAGCGGCTTGGTCAGCGCGGGATTGAGATCATTCACGACAAGCTTGAAGCCCGCCTTGATCAGGTTGGCCGCCATGCCGACACCCATGCCGCCAGTGCCGATAAAACCCAAAGTCGTCATGCTTTTCACTCCCTTGATACTCATTCCCGGGGGCCATGCGGCCCATGCGGTACCTATAGACGAAGACTTGCGCCGATGAAAAACGCTGGCAGAAAGCAACCGCGCAATTTTGATCTGAGCTCACAGAAAAAGGAGGGCCTCTGCCGCGCCAGCCACATGGACCCGGAACGGCGCTTGCAACCGATTCCACGCATCGATAAGCTCCGGCTCAAATAATAGGGAGGATACATGGAAGGCGCACTTGCTGGCGTTCGGGTGATTGAGTTCGCCAATTACGTCTCTGGCCCCTATGCGGGCATGCTTCTTGGCGATCTCGGAGCCGACGTAATCAAGATCGAGGAGCCAACGCGTGGCGACCCGTTCCGCGGCTGGGGCCGCGTCGATTACTCGCCGACCTTCGCCTCGGTGAATCGCAACAAGAAGAGCGTCACCATCGACCTCAAGAGCGAGGCTGGAAAGGCTGACGCTCGCGCGCTCGTCAACGGCGCGGACGTCGTCATAGAAAACTTCCGTCCCGGGACGATCGAGCGACTTGGCCTTGGCTATGATACGTTCGCGGCGACCCATCCCCGTCTCGTGTGGTGCTCGATTACGGGCTTCGGCTCAGACGGCCCTTACGCGCACCGGCCCGGGTACGACACAGTGGGCGTCGCCATGAGCGGCCTGTTGAGCCTGCTCACCGATCCGGCCAATCCGCAGCCGATGGGCATTTCGCTTTCGGACCATCTGGCCGGGATCACGGCCTGCAACGGCATTCTCGCGGCCATCATAGCGCGGGGACGCACCGGACGCGGCCAGCGGGTAGACACGTCGCTGCTCGAATCCTCAATCTCGTTCTGCGGCGAGAACATGGCGCGCTACTTTGACAACGGTAAAGTGCCGTTCCGCGCCACCCGCACGCGGCAGGCGCAGGTTTACGCCTTCGCCGCTGGCGACGGAAAGGCTCTCGTCGTCCATCTCTCCTCGCCCACGAAGTTCTGGCGGGCTCTCTGTGAGGTTGTCGGCAGGACCGAATGGCTCGAAGACCCCCGCTTTGAGAGCAAGGAATCCCGCGGCAAGAATTACGACGTCCTGCATGAAGGATTGTCGCAGGTTCTGGCCACAAAGCCACGCGCCCACTGGCTGGAAAAGCTGGAGGCAGCGGACGTGCCCTGCTCACCGCTTAACACGTTCGACGACGTGTTCGACGACCCGCAGGTCAAGCATCTGGGCATGAAGGTCGAGGCGCCGCACCCGACGCTTGGCAAGATTGAACTCGTCCGCAACGGTTTGCGCATGTCCGACACGCCGGTGCTCACCCATCGCGGACCGCCGGAACTGGGCGAGCATAACGAAGAAATTCTGCCGTCAAGAAAGATTACATAAGGGAGAACGACAATGACGCGACGCTGGAATTCCACGCCTCTGCTCGCAACGCTGGGCTTGACAACGCTGGGCTTGGGGTTGCTGGCTGCGCAACCGGCGCGCGCCGACGCGGCGAAGGACTTTTACACCGGCAAGCGCCTGACGCTGATCACGTCGGCCTCAACCGGCGGCGGCTACGACCAGTATGCCCGACTGCTCGCGCAGCACATGCCGAAATACATTCCCGGAAGCCCGAATATCGTCGTCCAGAACATGCCGGGCGCAGAGGGCATCAAGGCGGCGAATTACCTTTGGGCGATCGCCCCGCGCGACGGAACGACGCTGGGCGGCCTGCAGCGCAACACGGGCCTCGCACGCTTTTACCAGCCGCAAGGCGCAAGCATTCAGTTCGACGTGCAGAAGTTCATCTGGCTCGGGTCCATGCAGCAGGAGGTCGGATTTCTGCTCGTGCGACCGGCGTCCGGGGTCTCGGACGTCGCGGCCCTGAAAACAAAGGAAATCACCGCAAGCTCCACGTCGCGCAATTCGCCCTCATCGATCTATCCGCGCATGCTGAACGCTCTGTACGGAGCGAAAATCCGCGTCATCGAAGGCTATGGCGGATCGCAGGAATCGCTTCTCGCTCTGGAGCGTGGCGAAGCCGATTCACACGTTTCGGGCGGCACGTCGGCGGCATTCCGCGCGCGATACCGGCCTTGGGAGAAAGCGGGTACGGTGAACGTGATCCTGCAATTGGGCATGGAGCGGGACCGCGAGTACCCCAACATTCCGACAGCGCTTGAGGTGGTCGACAATCCCGATGCGAAGCGGATTTTCGAGATCGCTTTCGTGGAGCAGGTGATGGGGCGTCCCTTCATGCTGCCGCCGGATGTGCCCAAGGACAGGTCCGACGCTCTGCGCAAAGCCTTTGACGCCGCGCTCAAGGACAAGGATCTCATCGCCGAAGCTGACAAGCGCGGCATGGAGCTGGAGCCCGTCAGCGGAGCCCGCATCGCCGAGCTGCTCGACGTGGTCTACAGCACGCCGCCTGCGCTCGCAGAGCGTATCCGCCAGATCGTGAAGTGAGCCGCAGATGAACATTGCCGATCTGTCCGCCAGCGTCGAATCCGCACGCGAATTACGCGACTATTGCTCTATCGCGGGAACGGCCACGAGCCGCCTCGGGAGAGTTCCGGGCGTCTCCAGTCTCGATCTCCTTGTCGAAGCGATCCGCAACGCGGTCGATGACGCGGGCCTGAAAGCCTCCGACATCGACGGCGTCATCTGCCGCGGTCCGGACGAATCGTATTCGCATCACCAGATGGTCGCGGAGCGCCTCGGCATCAATGCGAGCTTCTCGACCACGCTGACCAATGGCGGCGCAAGCCAGATTCTGGCGATCGCAATCGCAACGATGGCGATCCGCTTTGGTTTGGCAAAGACGATTGTCTGCGGTTTCGGTCGAGACACATGGTCCCGTACACACGCCACCGAGGAAGCGCGCGTGCGCAATGAGACGCGCCCGGCCAGCCAGCGACCGCGCGAGTTCGGCCCGGAATACGGATATTTCGGCGCGACTGCGGCGCACGCATTAGGCGCCACGCGCCACATGCATCTCTATGGTACGACACGCAATGATTTCGGCGCCATCGCGACATCTTTCCGCGAACACGCTCTGCGCAATCCCGACGCGCAGATCAAAAAGCCGCTGTCGATGGAGGATTATTACGCAGGCCGCATGATCGTCGCGCCCTTCGGCATGTTCGATTGCAGCTTGCGATCCGACGCCGCCGGCGCAGTAATTGTCACGCGATCCGACCGCGCACGCGACATGCGCCGCCCGCCGGTGCTGATCAAGGGTTTCGGCACGCACAACAACACGCGCGGCTGGTTCAACGACGACAACATGGTCGTCACCGCCGCCAGGCAGAGCGGCGAGGCCGCCTATCGCATGGCGGGCCTTGGACCCTCCGATGTAGACACCGCCCAGATCTACGACTGCTTTACCTACATGGTGCTCACGCAGCTTGAGGATTACGGCTTCTGCAAGAAGGGTGAAGGCGGCGCCTTTGTCTCCTCCGGCGCGCTGCGCCTTGGCGGTGCCCTGCCTTGCAACACTTCCGGCGGCCAGCTTTCCGAAGCGCACGCCGAAGGCATGCTGCAGATCGTCGAGGGCGTGCGGCAGATGCGCCACCTCTACCCGGCCGAGCGTCAGGTCAAGAACGCTGAAATCGCTCTCATATCCGGCCACGGCGGGAATCAGGTCTGCCATTCAACGCTCATTCTGGGGAAAGCCTGATGTCCGAGGTCAAACAGAAGCCCGTTCCGCGGCCTGCCCCGGAATCCGCGCCCTATTGGGCGGCCGCCCGCGAGCGGCGGCTCTCCCTGCCCAAATGTGAGGATTGCGAGGGGAACTGGTTTCCCCCGTCGCGCACCTGCCCCCATTGCCTGTCGGCGCGGGTGACGTTCGCCGACGTATCGGGCCGGGGAAAGGTCTACAGCTTCGTCACCTTCCACCGGGTCTACCATCCGGGCTTCGAAGGCGATGTCCCCTATGTCGTGGCCCTGATCGAGCTGGAGGAAGGCCCGCGGCTTCTTTCCAACGTCATCGGCGTCGCACCCGAAGACGTACGGTGCGAAATGCCGGTCGAAGTGGTGTTCGAGGATGTCGGCGAAGCCACGATTCCAAAGTTCAGGCCGCGCGCGGCCTGACACCGGGAGTATCCTTCCCACACATCCACCGTTCCCGCCTTACAGGGACGAGAGATCCCTTAGCGGGGGGATGTCGCGGAATCGTGGCGCAACGTATTGCGAGAAAAGCCGCATGGACTGTTCGGAGACATGTCGCGTCTTGCCGGCCCATTCCCCGAGAAAGCGAACCAGCAAGTGATTGACGCCAAAATTCGCGAGTTCCTGAACGCGCGCCGCAACGGTCTCAGGCGTGCCTGCAATGACTCCGATCATATCTCCGCCAGCTGCATAAGACGTCTGGCTTGATTGATCTTTCTTTGGCTTTGCAACGGGTCCGTGCATCGGTCCATTTTGAGCGATGTAATTGTCCCGCATCGCAAGGTGCTCAGCGCGCGCTTCTGCTGCGAGCGCTTTTGCTTCTTCATCCGTGTTCGCTACGACCACAGCCAGCCAGTCGCATGTGCACCAGCGAAGGCATTCTTCAACGACGTCCTGAGAATGGTTTGAGGCGGCAAGCGTACTGCGATAAAGGCGAATTTGGTCCTCCAGAGAGGATTCTGCGCTAAATGCGCCAAGAAAGGCGGGCCATCCTTTCTGGGCGGACTTGATCACCGAGGCGTCCCGCCCGGCCGTTCGAATGACTGTTGGATGACGCCCGCGATAGGGCGATGGGGTCACGCGTCGTTTGATGACGCCGCGATGCAAAGGGGTTTCATAAACGAGCGCAGGATCTCCAGTCTTGAAGTCCCACAGCTTCTCGACGATCTGCAGCGTCTCTTCCGCAGCCTGACTATTTGCATGGTAACTGGCTTCAATGCCCATCGCATCGGGCTCTGCGCCAGCCCATCCGCTACCAAGCCCATAGAGCGTGCGCCCCTTCGTCAATTGGTCGAGAAGGTTCATGCTCTCAACCAGTCGAACCGGATTATAGAAGGGCACCGAAAGGACGCCAAATCCAAGATAGCGGTCAGGAGATATTTGCGGGGCGATGTAGGCAGCAAACTGCATCGGGTTGGAATGCCAGGGTCCACGAAAGTGATGCTCGGTGAACCATGGATTAAATCCCAGCTCGGCTGCCGTCAGAGCTTGCTCGATGGCGATCCCAAGGATGCGTTCGTCCGATGCCGGTTCATCATCGACGGGGACGTACATCGTGAGAACCATTGTTGAGAATTCCATCAAATTCATCCGGAATGTTTTGCGCCCGGCGCGGACGTCGAGTGTCTGGGGATTGCCTGAATGCGAGATCGATGCGCGCGGAAGCCGGAGCTTTGCCCGCGCGCATCGGATCGGGCTGCGCAGCATTATCCTGCGCAAGCCCGAGGTCTCCAGAAAAGGAGAAGTTACTGAGAGCCAGCGATGCCAGCCTTGCGCACGACGTCGCCCCATTGGGCAATCTCGGTGCTCAGGTAAGCTTGCAAATCGGCGAGCGACGAGGAGCGGACAGGAAGCATGCCTGCCTTCTCGATCTGCGCCCGCAAGCCCGGGTCCTCCATTGCCTGCCCAATATCGCGATGCAGTTTTTCAACAATATGCTGCGGCGTGCCGGCGCGCGCGACGATCATCTGCCAGGAGGCGACATCGAAGCCTGGAACCGTATCGTTCACGGGCGGCACATCCGGCAACGACGCAAGGCGCGTGGCTGTAGACACGCCGAGCGCGCGCACGTTGTTCGCCTGCACCTGGGAGATGGCGGGACCAAGATCGACGAACATCGCAGGCACGTGTCCGGCGACAACGTCGTTGAGCGCAGGCAGGCTGCCTTTATATGCTACGGGCTCCATGTTGATGCCCGCAAGACTCTTCAGCAATTCTGCAAAGAGATGGTGCGGCACGCCAGGGCCCGCAGTGGCGTAGAACAGCGGCTTTGGCGGCGCCTTCGCATATTTCACAAAGTCGGCCACGCTCGCCACAGGTAGCGAGGGATGCGCCACGAGCACGAAAGGCGTGCGTGCGACAAGAGCGACCGGAATGAAATCCTTTGCAGGGTCGTAGGGGAGGCTCTTGAACAGCGTCACGTTGACGGCCATCGTCGCACTCGGCGCGATCATGAGCGTGTAGCCGTTAGATGGCGCTTTTTGCATGGCGGCAGCACCTACCACGCCGCCTGCGCCCACCCGGTTCTCGACCACAAAGCCGCTGCCCCACGTTTGCTCAAGCTTCTGGCTGAGCATGCGCGCGAGAATATCGCCGGCGCCGCCAGCGGTAAATGGAACGATCATCGTGATCGGTTTGGCTGGAAAATTCTCACCCTGAGCGCTCGCGCCCACGGTGGCCGCGGCCGCGAAGCTGCATGCCGAAAAGATGCGCAGCGCGAGCGACCGCAAATATGAATGTGAAGCCTTGGTCATCATACCCTCCCTGATTTGATTATAATTATAGTGTCGCGTTTCACGAAACGCAGCAACCATGACCGCCAGCTGCCCGGCGCTGTTGGGATTGTGATGGGCCTTTGACTAAGATTTGGCCTTTGCAACCCGTTCCAGCAGGATTTCATTTGACGATCGCGTCGTCGTTCTTCATGGCGTCCTAGTTTGCGATCTTAACATTCGCGCTTTTGATGACGTCGCCCCAGAGTTTGGTCTCGGACGCGATAAATCTGGCAGCTTCCTGCGGAGAGTTTGCAATTGGCGTCGCGGCTTGATCGAGAAACTTCTTCCGTACTTCAGGCGTCTTCATAACCGCTACCACGTCCTTGTTGATTTTCGCGATGACGGCGTCGGGCGTACCCTCCGGCGCCATGATTGCAAACCACGCAATGGCCGAAAACCCCTTGATGCCAGCCTCGGAAACCGTCGGCACGTCTGGCAATTGCTCCACACGCTCGGTCGAACAAACAGCCAGAATGCGGATCGTGCCGGATTGATGTTGCGCCAGCGACGAGGCGATGTTGTCAAAGAACAGATCGACATGGCCAGCCAGCAAATCGTTCAGCGCCGGTGCCGTGCCGCGATAGGGCACATGGTTGAATTTCACCCCGGCCATCACTTCAAACATTGATGCCGTGAGATGAGACGTTGATCCGTTGCCCTGATTGGCGACGTTGATCTTGCCCGGATCAGCCTTGGCCTTTGCAATTAATTCCTGCACGTTCTTGACGCCGGACTTGTTGCTCACAGCAATCACGTTGGGCGCCGATCCCAAAATGCTGACAGGCTTGAACTTCGTGGGATCGTAATTCATCTTTGGATACAAGTTATGATTGATCGCAATCGGCGGCGGCGGCGCGGCCATCAGCGTATAACCATCGGGCTTGGCGACAGCCACCGTTTCAGCGCCGATGTTGCCTCCCGCGCCGGGCTTGTTCTCAATCACAATCGGCTGCTTCCAGATCGGCCCAAGCGCTTCAGCGACAATGCGCGGCAGCACGTCCGCCGAACCGCCTGCGGGGAACGGAACTATAATTTTAACAGCCTGAATCGGCCAGACCTCCTGAGCGCTTGCAAGGCTCGGCAGCAGCGGCGCGCTCGCAGCGGCCGCAAGCCCGAAGGTGAATGTGCGTCTCTTCATAAATTCAACCATAAGTCCCTCCCTTGAAGTCTTTTCTTGTGATCACGCGAGCTCTGTGAGAGCCCCTGATTTTGTTCGGCCCTGCGCACGATACTGGCCTATTTTGTCCACCAGAGGCGCATCGCTCATGGTGTAAAGCACGGCGTCTTTGGCCCCCTCCGCCACATGGCGGCGCCACAGGAAATTGGGCACGACGAAGATGTCGTTCTCCTCCCATTCAAACGTCGCGCCCGCAAGCTCCGTGCGGCCCCTGCCCTCCATGCAGACGTAGACGGTGCTGGCGGTTTCGCGCTTGTGCAGCGTCTCTTCGCCGGCGCGGATCAGCTGCGCGCCATAGCCGATGGTTGGAAACAGCGGCGCGCCGTTGGCCGGGTTGACCAGCGACAGCGGCACGCCCTCATAGGGATCGCCCGCCTCGCTACGCAGACCTTGCAGGCTTGCGCGAATGTCGTCGCCGCGAAAATGCACATAGGGCGACGTGTCGCGACTGGCGCCGCGCACATGGCGCACAAAGGTTGGCACAATGCCGCCGCGCCCGTAGAGCGCCTGCGAATAGCCCTCCGGCGCAGTCGTTTTCTGCATCCGAACATTACCCGTGGCGCCGGGCATGTCTTCGTCGAGCCAGATCAGATCGAGAAATTCCAGCACCGGCCAGTCAAGGGTGTCAATCCACGTTACCGGCGCATCGCCGTCGTTGCCGTGGTCATGCCATGTACCGTTTGGCGTAAGGATGACGTCGCCGCGCGCGGCGCGGCAGCGCTCGCCCTCCACATTGGTATAGCCACCCTGCTGCGACAAAATCGTGCGGCTGGCGTTGGGGCTGTGCAGATGGGCCGGCGCCACATCGCCGGGATTGTAGATCGACACCGCGCAACGCAGCGCCGCCGACGCCTGCAGGCGTCCGCCAAGGCCGGGATTGGTGAGCAGGAATTGCTGGCGATCGGCAAACTCAATCGGCGGCACGTCGGCGCTGGATGCTATGCCCGCTATCTTTTCCAGATAGGGCGAAATCTCGGCCCATTTCCAATGATGGGGCCTGGCCTTCAATTGCGCAGCGGCCACCCGGCCCTGCGCAAGCGCGCCGCTGGCCGCCAATTCCGTTTCCCTGAACCACGGACGCTGCGCAGGCGCATTGGCTTGCGTGCGCAGCCAGATGTGAAGATGCGACGCCTCGACGTTGAGCGCCTCCATCGCCTCGCGCGCCGCTGAGGCTAGGGGAGCGCGCGGATTCTGTTCCTTGTTGATTGCGCTGTTCATGGCGCCACCTGTTCGTCGGCGACTTCGTTGCGCAGAACGCCGACGCCCTCCACCTCGATCTCAACCACGTCGCCAGCCTTCAGCCAGATCGGCGGATCAAAGCGCACGCCGGCGCCCACAGGCGTTCCGGTCACGATAATGTCGCCGGGTTCCAACGTGGTATAGGTTGAGATGTAGGCGATCAGCTCTTCAAACTTGAAGATCATGTTGGCGGTCGTGTCGTTCTGGCGCAGCTCGCCGTTGATACGCGTCCTGATGGCCATATCGTGAGGATCGCGAATTTCGTCGGGCGTTGCTATCCATGGGCCAAAGGCACCGGAGGCTTCAAAGTTCTTGCCTGCAGTCACGTTATAGACGCCGTGCTTCATCCAATCGCGCACGGAGCCCTCGTTGAAGCAGGAATAACCGGCGATATAATCGCGCGCGCTTGCTGCGGGTATGCGTCGCCCGCGCTTGCCGATGACGATGGCGATCTCCCCCTCATAATCAAATTGCACGGATTCGGGCGGGCGCATCAGCTTCTCGCCATGGCCGACCTGCGCCAGCGGCGTGCGATAAAACAGGCTCGGATACTTGGGCCTGTCCGTCTGGTGTTCGCCGGGACGCGACGCATAATTGATGCCGACGCATACGATACGACCGGGCTTTGTAATCGGCTGCAAAAAGCGCACATGCGAGAATTCGATCTCTGCTGTCGCGCCTGCGCTGAGGAGGCGGGCGTCTTCCATTGCGGGGCCACACAGAAGCTCGGCGAGGTTCGCGGCCCTTCCGGCGAGCCTGCCGCCAAGATCAAAAAGACCGTCAGACAGCACTATCCCAAAGCTTTCACGTCCATCATGAAAATAACTCGCCAATTTCATGCGGCAATTCCCTCCCGGGCGCTATTGTTGCGCGCCTTTGGCTTATAGTTACAGGACGTGGCGACGCCCTTGTCAAGCAAACGCCCTGCAGGCCCCAAGATTGACTCGGCCCCCGCCGGGCAGTTTAGATACGCACAATTCGACACAAGGGATGAACCGCCATGATGGAAAGCCATGACTGACGTCGCTAATCGTTCTGCGGCCACCAGCACTCCCGGTCCGTGGCCGGACACGCTGACCCGCGTTCCCTTCTGGGCTTTTCAGCGCGACGACGTTTACGCCGCCGAGCAAAGCTGCGTCTTTCGCGGGGCCGCATGGCACTACCTTTGTCTTGAGGGCGACATTCCAGAGCCGGGCGATTACCGCACGACGTTTGTGGGCGATGCGCCCGTCATCGTTGCGCGCGATTCTGATGGTTCGGTCAACGCGTTTGAGAACCGCTGCGCCCATCGCGGAGCACTCATCTGCCTCGACGACAAAGGCAAGGGCAAGAAGGACTTTGCCTGCGTCTATCACGCATGGACTTATAATTTAAAAGGCGACCTCACCGGCGTCGCATTTCAAAAAGGCGTGAAGGGCAAGGGCGGCATGGCGCCCGATTTCAAGCTGTCGGACCATGGACCGCGCAAGCTGCGCGTAGGCCGCCTGCACGGGCTCGTCTTCGGCACGTTCAGCGACGAGACGCCGGAGCTTGAGACCTATCTGGGCGAGGAGATCACCAGCCGCATCGCGCGCGTGCTGAAGGATCGCAAGCCGGTTGTGATTGGCCGCTATACGCAGGGACTTCCCAACAATTGGAAGCTCTATGTGGAGAATGTGAAGGATTCCTATCACGCCAGCATCCTGCATCTGTTCTTCACGACGTTTGAACTCAACCGCCTGTCGCAGAAGGGCGCGATCATCGTTGATGAAAGCGGCGGGCACCACGTCAGCTATTCGGCCATCGACCGCAAGGCGCAAACCAGCAATGCCGATTACGCGCAGCAGAAAATTCGCTCCGACAGCCAGTATAAACTGGCTGATCCTACCATGCTGCAAGGCTTTGATGAATTTGGCGATGACGTGACGCTGCAAATTCTAACGGTTTTTCCAACCTTCGTGCTGCAACAAATTCAAAACGCCATCGCCATCCGTCAGGTCATTCCGCGCTCGCCCACGCAAACGGATTTGAACTGGATCATATTAGGCTATGAGGACGATACGCCCGATCAGCGGCTGGTGCGCCTGAAGCAAGCCAACCTCGTCGGCCCCGCCGGTTTCATCTCGATGGAGGACGGCTGCGTCGGTGGCTTTGTGCAACGGGGAATCGCTGGTGCGCCTGATGAACAATCCGTGGTGCAAATGGGCGGCGATAATGCGCAAAGCAGCGAGAGCCGCGTGACGGAGGCCTCGATTCGCGGCTTCTGGAAAGCGTGGCGCGGCCTGATGGGGTATTGAAGCTAAAATGACAAACCTTCAAAACCTCACCTTCATAATCGCCCGTGCGCAGGCCGATTACGCGCGCTGCATCGACGATGACAGGCTTGAGCAATGGCCTGATTTCTTCGTCGAGGATTGCCTCTACAAAATCACCACCGCCGACAGCCAGCGCGACGGACTGGAGGCGGGCATCGTGTTCGCCAACACCCGCGCCATGCTGCGTGACCGCATTTCAGCGCTGCGGGAAGCCAACATCTACGAGAAGCAGGCCTATCGTCATGTGCTGGGCATGCCATGCGTGCTTGACGAAAATGCGGGCGGCGTGCGCAGCGAAACAGCATTCTTCGTCGTACGCATCATGCGCGACGGCACGAGCGATCTGTTCGCCACCGGTCGCTATCTCGATCATTACGAAATCCAGAACGAGACTGCGCTGCTGAAGGAACGCATCGTCGTGTGCGATTCTTCGCGCATCGACACGCTGCTGGCGATCCCCTTATGAGCCGCGCGCAAAACACCGTCGCAGTCGCTATCGGCGACCCCAACGGCATCGGGCCTGAAATCGCGCTAAAGGCTGCCGCAGAGCTTGCGCGCGGAGACGGGCCCTACGCGCTGCTGGTTGGGGATGCCTTCGTGATCCGCCATTATGCGCAGATGGTAGCGCCCGATCTGCCGCTGGTCGGCTCCAATGAGGCTGGACCGGACAAGCTGTCATATGTAGCAATCGCCTCTCTGCCGCAGGCCTCGTTCATACCCGGCAACGTCAATGGCCACGCGGGCAAGGCGATGACGGATTATTTGGACGGCGCCATGCAGCTCGTGCGCGAGGGACATGCGAAAGCCATCGTCGGTTGTCCACACAATGAGACCGCGGTCCATGCGGCGGGCATTCCGTTCTCAGGCTATCCAGGCCTCATCGCGCGCCTGTCGAACGTGCCGGAAGACAGCGTATTCATGATGTTTGTGGGCGGGGGCCTGCGCATTGTGCACGCCACGTTGCATGAGCGCCTCGCCACTGCTCTGGGGCGCTTGTCGCCGGAGCTGGTTGTGGCTGCGGCCCAAGCCGCCCATCGCGCCTTGCAGGACATCGGCATCGCCAACCCGCGCATCGGCGTCTTTGGAATCAATCCGCACGCCGGCGAGAACGGCTTGTTTGGCGACGACGACGATCATGTCACCACGCCCGCCGTCGCCATGCTGCGCGAGCGGGGAATCGATGCTGAGGGACCTGTCGGCGCTGACCTCATCATCAGCCGCAAGGACATCGACGCCTTCGTCGCCATGTATCACGACCAGGGCCACATCCCCATCAAACTGCTGGCGGGCCGCAACGCCTGCGCTTTGTCGATTGGCGGCGGCGTGATCTTCTCGTCAACCGGACACGGCAGTGCGTTCGATATTGCAGGCCAGGGCATCGCCGATCCGGAAGCCGCGTTGCGCGCGATCAGGATGGTGGCCGGCAGGATGGTTGCGGACAAGATGGTTGCGGACAAGATGGTTGCAAGTACGCATACATAATCAATCAAAAAACAGGGGCGAAACATGCTTGTCGATTTCCATCATCACTTCACGCCGCGCGAACTGATCAAACAGGACCCCGGCGACAAGCTGATCCTGAACTATGACGAGAACGGCGCGCCCAGCTATACGGTGCATCGCATGCTCTATGAGCTGGATACGCACATTGCGATGATGGACGCCTGCGGCATCGACCTTGCCGTGCTTTCAAGCGCAGCGGGCATGTCGTCCAGCATTGAATTATCGAAGCTTGTGAACGAGAAGGCGAAGCAGGCGGAGAAGGATTACCCGGGCCGCTTTCTGGGCTTTGCACACGCCAATCCGCTGGGCGGTGCTGAAGCGTTGCGCGAATTGGCCCGCTGCGCCGACGAATATGGATTTCCGGGCGTCACCATCACGTCCGAACAGGACGGGCATTACATCGACGCGCCCGAATATGAGCCATTCTGGAGCGAGTGCGAAAAGCGCGGGCTGTTCGTGTTCGTGCATCCGGCGTTGAAGCTCAATGAATCGCGCCAGTTCGACGCCTACGATCTTGCGCGCTCGGTGGGCCGTGAATTCTCGCTCATCATGGTGATCATCCGTCTCATCAATTCAGGCGTGTTCGACCGCCATCCAAAATTGATCGTCCACATGTCGCATCTGGGCGGCGGCATTTCTTCGATGCTCGGCCGCATCCGCTCGTATCAGGACAAAGTTTTCTGGGGCACGCTCGGCAATCCGCGCCATGGAATCGGGCCGGAGAAGGAGTTCGATTATTATATCGCCAATAATCTGATGTTTGACTCAGGCGGGTTCTGCGGCGTCATCGGCTCAGTAAAGACGGCTTTGGTGGAAATACCAGCTGACCGGATCGTATTCGGTACAGATTATCCGCAGGAAATCCGTACCATTGACGTGACTAAAAACTTCGTCGAGGAAATCCGCGCTCTTGGTTCGGACGGCGAGAAAATTCTCACCGGCAATGTAAAGAAGCTTCTGGGCGGCAGGGTTTAATCTTAATCTGGTGATCGGCGTTGCAATTCTGGAAAACAGGACATTTGCAGTCAGGATGCAGATGTCCTGTTTGCGTTCTGCTCATCGCACGGATCATCGTAACGGGCGCGGGGCGCGCACCGATCGCCGTTACGGACGTCTACAAATAATCAGCCTGTTTACACGGCGGCCTTGTCTCGCCCAACGCAATCGGACATCATCAGATCAAGTTCGAACAATGATCCGGCAAAGCCCGGACGGGGAGGAATTATGGCGGCATTCGACGTCAACACGGCCTATAGCGTGAAGGGCAAGGTCGTCATCGTGACCGGCGGCGGCACCGGCATCGGCAAGGTCTACAGCCAGCGGCTTGCAGAAGGC
>CAMCUC010000019.1 GCA_945878875.1 Rhizobium sp. Q54 | reverse complement strand
GAGGCGGGCGCGCGCGAGGCTGGCAAGTTCCGGCTGGAGGGCAAGGAATATGTGGTGCAGGACGGTGATTGCCTGCATTTCCGGTTCGCTAATTAAGGCGCGCAAGCCCGCTGCCAGAGGCAATGCCGTCATGGGCGGACGTGATCCGTCCATGACGAACCCGGGATCATAAAAAGCCAGGGTTTAGCGTTCTGCAATTCACGCTCGCATTTTGCGCAGCCTGAGCCGCGCAACCCCGATTATTCAATGCATTTCAGCTCTCCAAAATGGCGCGATCATTGCGTTGGCCTACGCTCTGATTTCCATACCGGAGCGCCCTGTGCCCGACGATTTGCAAGTTATCCCACGTGGCCATAAAGCCTCCGCACGCCATTGGCGCGACAGGCTGTTTGAAATTGGCCTGCGCGGCGCAAGCGCGTTCTATGGCATGGGCGATCAGCCCGCGCGGGCGCCGGGCCCCGACCTCTCAATCGCATGGCCGCGCGCCTATAGCTGGGCCCCGTTCGCGATCTGGCTCGATTATCTGCGCACTGGCCTTTCGGATCGCGTCGCCATGGCGCCTCAGGAACAATTGCAAGCGCCGATCCGCGATTGCGAGATCATCGAGATCACGCACGAGGGCAAGATATACCCCGTCATCATTGATTGCGGCGACACGTCGACGATTGATCCCTCATTGCCGGGCAAGGCTTTTCTCTATTTCAAGATGCAATACAGCCGCGACGGCTATCCTTGGGGCAATGTGCTTCCGGGGGGCTATACGCCAGCGGGGAGCAATGGTCTGTTCAAAATCCTGCCCGCTCTGCGGCGCATACGCGACGCGCGCAAATTTGACCACGAGGTGCATGGACGCTTTGGCGCAGCGTTTGGGTTTGATCGTCGCAAACCCTATCTCGAAGCGCTCTCAAACGATCCGCGCTTCAAGTTCACGGGTGGCTTTGCAATGCTGCGCCCCAGCGCTTTTTTGACGGAAGTCGCGCGCTCTCGGGTGTTGATCGACCTTCCCGGACAGGGCAATTTCTGCTTTCGACTCATCGATTACATGGCGATTGGCAGCTGCATTGTGGCTGCTCGCCACGGCAATCTTTTGCCGGTCGATCTGGTGGACGGGCGCGAGATCATGTTCGTCGACGACGCGCGTCAGGCGACCAAGACTTGCGTTAAATTGCTGGCGAATCCTGAAAAAGCATAAGAGCTGACCACAAATTCACGCGCCTATTTTGATCGTCATCTGACGCGCGCCGCGCTGGCCGACTATTATTTGAACCAGATTATGTCGCGATTGCCGAATTAAATTTAAACCAAATTTCAGGAGATTATTATGAGTTCTGGAAAACGCGCACTTGTAGCTGGCGGCGCAGGCTTTCTCGGGTCACACCTGTGCGAAAGATTGCTGGGGCGCGGGTATGACGTTTTATGCGTCGATAATTTCTTCTCCAGCACACGGCGCAACGTCGAACATTTGATGGATAACCCTCGCTTCGAGCTGATGCGCCACGACGTAACGTTTCCGCTCTATGTCGAGGTGGATGAAATCTACAACCTCGCCTGTCCCGCCTCGCCTGTGCATTATCAGTTTGATCCGGTGCAGACGACCAAGACCAGCGTGATCGGCGCGATCAATTTGCTGGGCTTGGCCAAGCGCGTGAAGGCGAAAATTTTTCAGGCGTCCACGTCCGAAGTCTACGGCGATCCCTCCGTTCATCCCCAGCCGGAAGCCTATTGGGGCAACGTCAATCCCATCGGTTATCGCTCGTGCTATGATGAAGGAAAGCGCTGCGCTGAAACACTGTTTTTCGATTATCGCCGCCAGCATCATTTACAAATAAAAGTCGCGCGTATTTTCAATACCTATGGCCCGCGCATGCACCCCCATGACGGACGCGTGGTCTCCAATTTCATCGTGCAGGCGCTGAAAAGCCAGGACATCACGCTTTATGGCGACGGCTCGCAGACAAGGTCTTTTTGCTATGTCGATGATTTGATCGACGGCTTCCAGAGCTTGATGGAAACCTGGAGCGAGGTCACGGGGCCGATCAATCTGGGCAATCCCAACGAGTTTACAATAGCGCAGCTGGCGACGCTTGTTATCGAACTCACCGGATCAAAATCAAAGATCGTTCATGAGAAGCTGCCCTCCGACGATCCGCGTCAGCGCAAGCCAGACATCACGCAGGCGCGCGATATTTTGAGCTGGGAGCCAAGGGTGCAATTGCGCGAGGGCATTGGAGAAACAATTGATTATTTCGATGCGCTGCTGGCGCAGGGCGAAACCTGGAAGGCCGAGCGGGTCGGCGTATTATAACAGCTTGTGCATATTATAAATCGCCAAGCGCAAGCATTAGATCTCTTGACGGGATTGCAACGTCAACGCATCGTCAGTCTCTCTCGACAGGAGCGGCTGATGATGCGGATTTCCACGTTGATGACTTTGGTTCTCGGCGCAGGAATGCTTGCCAACCTTGGCGTTTCAACATTGAGCGCGCGACCGCTTACGCCTGCCGAAAAGCGTTACGTGCATCCCTACGACGGCTTGCTGCCGGTATGCGAGGATCCTGCGGTACTGCAACGCATCTTCACGCGCTTTCAAAATAGCGATCATAAATACTGGAGCTCCGGCTTGCGGATCATCGCCTATGAGGGCGTTCGCGAGACCGGCTTTCGCAGCACCGGGCTTGATTATATTCCGCGTCGCTATTGCGATGCAGGTTTACACATGAGCGACGGTCGCACGCGGCATCTCAAGTATTGGGTCGGCGAAAATCTCGGCATCATCGGCTGGGGCTGGGGCGTTGAATGGTGCATCGTCGGACTTGATCGCAATCTTGCATTCGGCGGCAGTTGCAGCACGGCGGGGCCTTGAGCATAATGGGCGAATGAAAACCATCTCGCTCGTCGCGCTCGCCGCATTTTTCCTTGTCGGCGCCAATTCCACGACCTTCGCGCAAACGCGCCCAAACGAGCCCTGCCTGCTGGATCGCTGCGGCGACCGGGAGCCGCCCGGCGTCGCCCGCACAGCACCCGCTGAACGCGATTCTCCGCAATACCGCGCGCCCTCAAGCGTGGCCCCCGGCAATTTCGATTTTTATGTGCTGGCGCTGTCATGGTCGGCGAGCTTTTGCGCGCTGGAAGGCACCCAGAAGGGCCGCGAGCAATGCGCGCCGGGGGCCGCCAACGGCTTTGTCGTGCACGGCCTGTGGCCGCAAAACGAGCGCGGCTTTCCCAGCAATTGCGAGGCGGGCGCCCGCAATCCGCCGCGCGCCGCTATGGATATTGCCCGCGCTATCTTTCCGGAAGAGGGGCTGGCGCGGCACCAATGGCGTAAGCACGGCACGTGTTCGGGGCGCTCGCCGTCGGAATATTTTGCTGAAACGGGCCGGGCGCGCGACAAGATAGTGATTCCCGAAGAGTTCAAAGCTCCCGGCAAGGCGCAATCTTTTGCGCCTATGGATGTGCAGCGCGCGTTTTTAGCTGCAAATCGCGGCTTGCGTCCGGGCATGATGGCGGTCACATGTCAGCGGGGGCTTTTGCAGGAGGTCCGCGTCTGTCTCAGCAAAGACTTGCGCGAATTTCAGGCTTGCCCAGAGGTGGCGCGTCAGGCCTGTCGGGCGCGCGAGATTTCGGCGCCTCCCGCGCTGTGAGTGTTTCATGAATTATCGCCACGCTTTCCACGCCGGCAATTTCGCAGACGTCTTCAAGCACGTGCTGCTCTCGCGCATTCTTGCCTATCTGTCCCGCAAGGAGACGCCGTTTCGCTATATAGACACCCATGCGGGCGTCGGGCGCTACGATCTGTCCGGCGAGGAGGCCCAGCGCACGCAGGAATGGCGCGGCGGAGTGGGGCGCGTGCTCAGCGCCGACATGCCGCCGCACATCCGTGAATTGCTGACGCCCTGGCTGATGGCTGTCGGGGAGCGTGATGAAGAGGGCATGCCGCTTTCCTATCCCGGATCGCCCGCGCTGGCGCAATACATGCTGCGCTCGCAGGATAAAATGACATTCTGCGAATTGCATCCCAAGGATGTGGCGACGCTTGGCGCCAATATGGGCCGCGACCGGCGCATGAAGATTTTGGAGCTGGACGGCTATATGGCGTTGCGCGCCTATGTGCCTCCCGTGGAGCGGCGCGGGCTCGTCATGGTTGACCCGCCGTTTGAGAACGTGGACGAGTTTGACGTTCTGGCGCAGAACTTTCTGGAAGCGTGGCGCAAATGGCCTACCGGCGTTTACGCGCTCTGGCACCCGGTGAAAGATTCGCGGCTGATCGACAATTTCTATTTCGATCTTCGCAAGGCGGGCGTTGAGCGCCTGCTGCGTCTGGAGCTGACCATAGCTGCGCCTACCCCGGACGGGCGTCTTGTGGGCACGGGTCTTTGCATCGTCAACCCGCCGCACGTTCTGGCGGAAGAAGCGCGCATTCTGCTGCCGTGGCTCGCCAATCGCATGGCGCTGGAGGCGGAGGGAAAAGACGCGCGCTTCATGGTGAAAGGCTAGGGCTTTGCGCCCCAGCCTCTCCTTAAATCAATCCTCAAGCGGCGGGATGCGCAGCACCTGACCGGGGTAGATTTTATCGGGGTGCGACAGCATCGGCTTGTTGGCTTCGAAAATGCCCTCGTATTCGCCGCCCTTGCCCTTGCCGTAGACCTCTTCTGAAATCTTCCAGAGCGTGTCGCCTTTTTTGACTTCATAGGTCTTTGATTCGGCGCCGGCTTTATCGACAGCGAGGTTGTTTTCGACCGAGGCGACGCCCGTGGTGTTGCCCATGGCGAGCACAATTTTCTCAGCCTCTTCAGTGGACAAGGCGCGTCCGCTGAGTACGACCTTATCGCCTTCAACCGCCACTTCGACGCCCGACAGATCGAGGCCGTGCTTTGCGGCTTCTTTCTTCAAATCGTCGGCGGAGGCGGCTTGCGCTTCGCTGGCGCCAAACAGAGAGGCGCCGACTGACTTTGCAAAATTCCAAAGGCCCATGATTTTTCCCTTCAATACGGATGCTCAACACGCGCACACGGACGCGGTTACATACGTTAACGTATCATTAACCTAAGGGGAAGTCTGCGCCCGGCGCAAAAAAGCCCGGAGCTCGCACCCCGGGCCTTGTCGCGTTTGAGAAAGCAGGCGCTAGAAGTGGTAGTTCACGCCCATGCGCACGATCGACAGGCTGGGATCGACCTTTGTGGTGTAGGGAGCTGCGAAGACAGTTTTCTTGCCCAGCGAGGCGTAGAGATATTCGGCCTTCATCGAAAGCGTGTTGGTGAACGCGTATTCAAGGCCAAAACCTGCGGCCCAGCCGTGGTGGGCGCCGCTGGTGGAGGCTCTCTGCGGAATTGTTGCGCCCGGCTGCGAGAAGCGCTCTTCAAGGTTAGCGCCCGCGTAGCCTGCTGTTCCGTAAATGAGCGCGCGCTCAATGGCGAAGCCGGCGCGGGCGCGCGCGGTCCACATCCAGCTCATCTCGCCGGTGTAATAGGCGGGCACAGCGCCCACGGGTCCGCCAGCGGCTACGATGCCCACCGAGCTGGACGATTTGGCGTTAAGCCAGTTCACGTCGCCTTCCGCGCCCAGCAGGAAGCCGTTGTTGAACTGGTGGTTGTAGCCAAGCGTGCCGCCGAGGGTAAAGCCGCTGGGCTTGCCGAAGCTGACGTTGCCCACATCCCCGAACGATCCCCACGCATAACCAGCGTTCACGCCAGCGTAAAAGCCGGTCCAGTTATAGGCCGAATGCACGGGGGCAGAATAGCTGGGCTGGGGCGCGGGCGCATAGGTGCGGCGCGGTAGATCGGCGGCGATGGCGGAAGAAACGAAGAGGGCCGGCGCGGCAAGGCCAGTCAAAATAAGTTTACGCATGACTCAAAACTCCAAACGGGGCGTCGCTACTCATCGCCGCCCATAAGTCCGGTTTAGCCGCCAATAGTAACTAAATTGATTGCATTGCGGTAAGGTCTGCTTAGGCAAAAACGACAAGAGTTTGTGCATCACAATAGAAGAGAAGTTTCTTTGGTTTCTTGTTATTTACAATTTAGCCTCCAGCAGTTTTTCGTACTTAACGCTTTGTGCGCGACCCACTATAAATTCAAAAAAATTCAAATTAGCGTGGTTTATAAATTATTGATCTGCCCCGTTTGCTTTCCTGTTGCTTGAGCCTTTATGCTTCAACCTTTGTGTTTAAACTTGCGAGCGCCGTAATGTCCCACATGAAGACGCAATCCAGAGGCGCGCGCCTTGTCCTGCGCGATGCAGCTTTGCGCGATGCGCTGATGCGTGCGCTCGGGGACGCAGGTTTCACCGTTTGCGAGTCTGGCGCCGATATCAGCGAGTCTGGCGCCGATGTGCTGGCGCTGGACGCTGGCGCGGTTGAAGAGAGCGCAATGGCCCACGCTGCGATCGCGCCGCACGCTCTAAACTCTATCGCCGGGTTTGCGGCGCAGGCCTCGCAAACGCAACGCTCGATCATTCTGGTAGCGGGCAAAGCTGGCCCCGCCCGCGAGGCGCTGAACGGCGGCGTGCGCGCGCTCGCCCGCTCGCTGGCGCCAGGTTTGCGTGTGAACGCACTGGCGCCGCTTCATCCAGGCGAGATGATGGATGTGGAGCAAGCCGGAATCGCCGCCGCCTATCTGGCGAACGCTGGTGCCGTCACCGGGCAGGTCATCGAGATTGCCGCGCGAAAAAGCGGCGGCTAATCAGCGCTTGGCAGACGGCGAATGGTGAACTCGATCATGTCGTTATCGAGTTCGCGCCAGAATTCGATTTCAGTCATGTAGGCGGCTTTTGGAAAGCGGTCGAACCATTCGCGCGCTTTCTCGCGCGCGTCCACACGTGGCAAGCGGAAGCTTTCGCGTCGCCAGGTCCCACCCTCGCACATGCCGCTTTCGCCCGCGCGCACGCGCCGTCCGCGCGCCGCCATGCGTAACATGATCTCGCGAGGTTTCTTGCCGGCGGCATCCATACGCAACTCCCGATCAGGAGAGTTATTGTAGCGCGCGTGACGATGCATTGCGAGTCGGGGTTAAGACAAGTTAGAGTTTAAGAACGGCTAGAGCGGGATCACCAGCAGCGTGTCGATGCGCTTTGAATCCAGCACCACAAGCCGCTCGCGCAACCGCAGTTCACCATCAACGTCGAGCAAAGTGTCGAACGTCCGCCCGCAGGCGAAAATCAATGTTTGCCCATCAGTCATGGTGCGCAACACGGTAAAATTGCTGCGCGCGCGGATTTCCCGCCCCTCGACGCCAATGACGCGCACGGCGCTGATCGAATGGCAATAGACGTGCGGCTCATAAATGTTGGCGGTGCGCATTGCGGTGATGCGGTCGATCATCATGCCTTGCCCGTCGCAATAGATCAGATGCAGCGGCAGGCCCAGTTCGCGGTTCTCGCGGGTGACGATGCGATAGGCGCCGTCCTGCGTGAAAAAATCCGGCCATTCCTCCAGCCGGTCGTCGTCCAAAACATGCGCGTAATCGGCGTAGAAATCGTCCACGCGCAGGCGCAGCGTGAGGTGTTCGTTCAAGCTCTGGTCCATCGTCATGTCACTCACGTCAAACCCCCATCAGGCTGCGCCAGCCGGTCCAGAAGCCGCGCACGGCGGCCTCGGTCACGCGTGAACCCTCGCTCGCCTCAATCCCTGCGCCGCCCATCGGCATAATCGTCCTGGCGTGCGGATCGGCTTTGGCCGCGCGCTGCACCCAGCCGCCGACGCAGCCGTCCTCCATCGAAATCAGGCCTGCGGGACCAACGAGATTGTTCACCTGCATGCGCAATTCCTGCATCTGCGCATCGTCGTCCTCAAAGCCCAGAATGGTCCAGATCAGCTCGGTGCTCTCGGGCCCTTTGGGCAAGATCTGGCGCACGGCGAGCGCGTTGAGAATTTGCTGCACGACAAGCGTTGGAAACACCGTCTGGATGGCGTTGGTGGTGCGGTCGCCCAACTCCAGTTTGTGCTCCATCATGCGCACGTCGTTGAGCTTGTAGGAATCCTTGAGCGAGCGCACTTTCTCGGCGCCGGTCGCGTCATTGGAATCGGCGTTGCGCACGGTATAGCTGAGATGATGCCAGCCGTTGGGCGAGATTTTCACGCCGCCGCCCATGTTCGGGCGCACAACGCCAAAGGTGTTGTGGAACACGTGCAGCAGGCTCGCGTGATAGGAATCCTTGTTGTTCTCCGCATAGAGCTTCCAGTTGTTGGGCAGCATTTGCGAATGATAGCCCAGCACTTTGAGCGGTTTTGAAAACACGCGGTCGATATTGGCGCAAAGCTCGTCGCCGATGAATTGCGCGAACGGCGGCGTCTCATCGCTGAACGTGCCAAACACAAGCTGGCCGTAAATTTCGACGCGCAGCCGTTCGAGCCCGTGTGCGCTCTGGTCAAAATCGGCATCGAGCCCGCCCTTGCCGCCGACGCCTTTCTTGAACGCGATGCCCGTGAGATCGCCCGCAAGGCTATAGGTCCAGTTGTGATAGACGCAGGTGAATTCAGACACGTTGCCGCGCGGCTTGTAGCAAACGAGTGCGCCCTTGTGGGCGCAACGGTTCACCAGCGCATGAATGGCGCCGTCGGCGGCCCGCGACAGGATGATCGGAGCATCGCCCACGAACGTCGTTTTGTAATCGCCGGGGTTTGGAATTTCGCAGGTCAGCCCCAGAAAATTCCACACCGGGCCGCGAAAAATGCGCTCCTGCTCAAGCGCGTAAAGCTGCGGGTCCGTGTAAACCTGAAACGGCGCGCGCGAAGAATCCGTATGCGGCCAGATGAAATCGGACGTGTGAACAGAAGTCTGGGCCATGTCGCCTCCAAGTTTGTTTTGCCGCATTCTAGCCGAAAGGCGGGAAGATGGAAGCTGGTGGGACGCAATCTGGACCGCACGCACTCTTGCTGCGCTTAAAGATGCGCGCGAGGCCGCGCGCGGTCCAGATTCAGCTCCTATTCAGCCTTCTTCTGATAATCCTTCACGTCGGTAAACGTGATCTTCGGCCATTTGTCCTGCTCGTATTTCAGCGCCCACGCGGATTGCGCAAGAAACACAGACGCGCCGTCAAGGTCGATGGCGATGGAGGAGGGATAGGCGCGCTCGAACTTCTCCAGTTCAACCTTGTCGTCGCTTTCAATCCAGCGCGCCAGTTCAAAGCGGCTTTGCTCGAAGGCCACGGGAAGTCCGTATTCAGCCTGCAAACGCTCCTTCAAAACATCGAGCTGCAACGCGCCGACGACGCCCACGATGGCGCCAGACCCGTCGTTGGGGATGAAGGTTTGCACCACGCCCTCTTCGGCCATTTGCTGCAGAGCCTCGCGCAGCTTCTTGGCTTTCATCGCGTCGTTGAGTTTCACGCGGCGCAGGATTTCCGGCGCAAAGCTCGGCACGCCGCGAAACACGATCTGCTCGCCTTCCGTCAACGTGTCGCCAATGCGCAGCGTGCCGTGGTTGGGAATGCCCACCACGTCGCCCGCATAAGCCTCGTCGGCGATGGCGCGCTCCTGGGCAAAAAAGAACTGTGGCGCAGTGATCGCCATGCTCTTGCCGGTGCGCACGAGTTTGGCCTTCATGCCGCGTGAAAGCTTGCCCGAGCACACGCGCATGAAGGCGATGCGGTCGCGATGATTAGGGTCCATGTTCGCTTGTATCTTGAACACGAAGCCGGTCATCTTGGGCTCGCGCGCGTCGACCGTGCGCTGCGCAGATTCTTGCGCCCGGGGCGGCGGCGCAAAAGCGCCCAGCGCATCAATCAAATCCTGCACGCCGAATGTGCGCAACGCCGAGCCCCAATAGAGCGGCGTCAGATGGCCTTCCAGAAACGCGCTCTTGTCGAACGGCTTCAGCGCATCCACGGCCAGGCCTATTTCTTCCACAAACGCCGCGCGCTCATGTTCGGGCAGCAGATCCGCAATCACGGGATCGCTCGGGCCGTTGACCTTGAAGGGCTCTTCGTCGCGATCAATCAGCCGCACGGTGCTGTTGAGAATGTCGTAGGTGCCCCTGAACGTGCGCCCGCGCCCGATGGGCCAGGTCATCGGCGCAACGTCGAGCGCGAGGATGTTTTCAATCTCGTCGATCAGCTCGAAGGGATCGCGCGTTTCGCGGTCCATCTTGTTGACGAAGGTGACGATGGGAATGTCGCGCAGACGGCACACTTCGAACAGCTTGCGCGTGCGCGCCTCGATACCCTTGGCCGCGTCGATCACCATCACCGCCGAGTCGACGGCGGTCAGCGTGCGATAGGTGTCTTCGGAAAAGTCCTCATGGCCCGGCGTGTCGAGCAGATTGAAGACATTCCCGCCATATTCGAACGTCATCACCGAGGTGACGACGGAAATGCCGCGCTCGCGCTCGATGCCCATCCAGTCGGAGCGGGTCTGGCGACGGTTGGCCTTGGCGCGCACCTCGCCGGCCAGCTGAATGGCGCCGCCAAACAGCAGCAGCTTTTCGGTGAGCGTGGTCTTGCCGGCGTCCGGATGGGAGATGATGGCGAACGTGCGGCGTCGGCTGACGGGATCTGGAGCGAGCATAATAACCTCGGATGTCTGGCCGGGGTTTGCCCCATGGGAGGCCGGAAGGCAAATTCCGCTTTACACGCGGCATGGGAGCGGGCACGCCTGCTCCATCATGTCCGGCCAATCTCCCAATTCCCAGCGTATCGACCTTGCCCTCGTGGCGCGAGGCTATTTCGACAGCCGCGCACGCGCCCGTGAAGCCATCGCGGCTGGCCTCGTGCGCGTGGACGGCAAAGTGGTGCGCAAGCCCGCCGATACGGTCCCCCGCTCCGCCAGGATCGAGGCCGAAGCGCCGCACCCCTGGGTGTCACGCGCCGGGCTGAAGCTGGTGGGCGGGCTGGATGCGTTCGGCGTTGACCCCAAAGGCGCGACGTGTCTGGACCTTGGCGCCTCGACGGGCGGCTTCACGCAGGTGCTGATGTCACGCGGCGCCGCGCTGATCTATGCGGTGGACGTGGGCCACGGCCAATTGCACGCCAGCCTGAAGGGCTCGCAACGCGTGCGCTCAATGGAGGGCACGGACGCGCGCGATCTCACCGATGAGCATTTCGAGGCGCGCCCCTCCATCGTCGTCAGCGACGTGAGTTTTATATCGCTGCGGCTGGTACTGCCGCACGCTTTGCAATTTTGCACTGACGACGCGCAGCTTGTGGCGCTTGTGAAGCCGCAATTCGAGGCCGGTCGCGATTTCGTGCAAAAGGGCCTCGTGCGCGACCCTGAAACACATGCGCGGGTTTGTGCTGAGACGCAGGCTCTTGTTGAGAGTCTTGGCTGGCGCGTGCAGGGCATCATCCCCTCCCCCATTGAGGGCGGCGACGGCAACAAGGAATTTCTGCTCGGCGCTCAACGAATGGGCGCTCCACATATCTCCGGCGCGATAAACGCAGCGCCGGTCGAAAGGCAAGTTTAGTGAACACGTCTCAAATACGCGGGCAGAAGCTCGTTATCGACCGTCTGGGCCAACGCGGCGAAGGTATTGCGCAGGGGCCGGACGGTCTTGTGTTCACGCCCTACGCCCTGCCCGGCGACGTTGTTCTGGCTGAGGTCGAGGGCGAACGCGGAATTTTGCTGGAGGTGCTTGAGCCCTCAAAAGATCGCCTGCCCGCCTTCTGCCCCCATTACGGAACCTGCGGCGGCTGCGCCGTGCAAGCCCTTTCTCCGCAACCTTATGCAGAGTGGAAGCGCGATCTTGTGGTGCAGGCTTTGCGCCATTCCAAAATCGAGACCAACGTTTCGCCGATGCTTGACGGACATGGGCAGGGCCGTTGCCGCGCGACCTTCCATGCCCGCATCTTGCGCGATGCTTTGGGCCGCGTGCGCGTGGACGTCGGCTTCATGAAGGCGCGCGCCCACGACATCGTCAACATTGAAGCCTGCCCGGTGCTGGCGCCCGAGATGGGCGGCGCGGCGCGTGCGGCCCACGCTTTGGCCCGCGCTCTGTCGTCGCTTGGCAAGCCGCTCGATATTCTCATCACCGCCACGCAGACGGGCCTTGACGTTGACGTGCGCGGTTGCGGCGAGCTTGAGGAAGGCCCGCGCCGCGCGCTGATCGCGGAAGCCGCGCGGCTTGATCTGGCGCGTGTGTCCAATCACGGCCAGGTCGTCATCGAGCGCCGCCCTCCCGTGTTGCCGATGGGGCGCGCCGTTTTGCAGCCGCCGCCGGGAGCCTTTCTGCAAGCAACTCAAGCGGGCGAAGAGCTTCTCGCGCAATTGGCGTGCGAGCGCGCAGGCAAGGCGCGCCGGGTGCTCGATTTGTTTTCTGGCGTCGGCACGTTCGCGCTGCGGCTGGCGGAGAAGGCGACTGTTCATGCGGTGGAAAACGACAGGGCCGCATTGGCCTCGTTGATCCGCGCCTCCGGGGATGCTGGCCCGGCGCTCAAGCCAATCACGACCGACGTGCGCGATTTGTTCAAGCGGCCATTGCCAGTGCTTGATCTTGAAGCTTTCGATGTCGTGCTGTTTGATCCGCCGCGCGCTGGCGCCGAAGCGCAGGCGCGCGAGATCGCATTGTCTAAAGTCCCTGTGGTTATCGCCGTATCCTGCAACGTGCAGACGTTTGCGCGCGACGCCCGCATTCTGATCGACGGCGGCTATAGCCTTGATGAGGTGACGCCCGTCGATCAATTCCGCCATTCGGCCCATGTTGAAATGGTCGCAACCTTCCGCAAGCAGCGCGTGACGGGCCAGACCAAGGGCAAGGGCAATCGCAAGCGTCTGCTTGGCTGAAGCCATCATCCATTCGCGCTGGCGCCTGTAAATGCGGCGGCGCTCTTGCTACATAGAAAGCTGCACCCGGAGCGCTTCAGATGAAATGGGAAGATTTCCGCCAGTCCGACAACATTGACGACCGTCGCGGCGATGACG
This sequence comes from Rhizobium sp. Q54, assembly GCA_945878875.1. Classification (GTDB taxonomy): domain Bacteria; phylum Pseudomonadota; class Alphaproteobacteria; order Rhizobiales; family Beijerinckiaceae; genus Terripilifer. The sequence goes on along the minus strand of CAMCUC010000019.1, from coordinate 36,695 downwards.
GCGGCGGTTTTGGCGGCGGCGGTGGCGGCCTGAATTTCGGCGGCGGCGGGCTCGGCATAGGCACGATCATCATTCTGGGCCTCATTAGCTGGGTGGTGGGCGTTGATCCGCGCATTCTGATCACCGGCGCTGAAATGGTGAGCGGAGGCCGCGCGCCCCAAACGCAGCAATATGTAGAGCAGCCGCGCTCGCGCAACGCCGCACCGCCCGCCGACAACACGGGCCGCTTCGTTTCAGCCGTGGTGGCGATGAACGAGGACGTATGGAAAGACGTGCTGCCGCAACAGGCGGGCGTGCGCTGGAAGCCGCCGGTTCTGGTGATGTTTGACGGCGTGACGCGTTCAGCCTGCGGCACAGCGCAATCGGCAATGGGGCCGTTTTATTGCCCCGCCGACCAGAAGGTTTATCTCGACACGTCGTTCTTTCGTGACATGCAGCGCAAATTCGGCGGCGGTGGCGATTTCGCCTACGCCTACGTGATCGCGCATGAAGTTGGCCACCACATCGAAAACCTGATGGGCATTCTGCCGCGCGTACAACAGGCGCAACAGCGCGCAGGCAGCAAGGCGGAAGCTAACCGCCTCTCTGTGCGTGTGGAATTGATGGCCGATTGTCTCGCAGGCGTATGGGCGTTTCACGCCAACAAACGCTGGAACGTGCTGGAGGTTGGCGACGTCGAGAAAGCCATTCGCACCGCGCAGGCCATTGGCGACGACCGCTTGCAACAGGCTGGCGGCAGCGGCAGAATCGTGCCCGACAGTTTCACCCACGGCTCGGCGGCGCAGCGCACGCAATGGCTGAAGCGCGGGCTTGAGGGCGGTCGCGTCGATGTCTGCAATACATTTGCAAAATAGGGTTTAAGTCATGCCTGGAATTGACGAGAGCAGAAGCTTCATCCCTCTCAACATCGCCGTGCTGACGGTGTCCGACACGCGCAAGCTTGTCGAAGACCGCTCAGGCGATACACTGGTGGATCGCCTGACGAAGGCGGGACATATGCTGGCTGATCGCGCCATCGTCACCGACGACGTGGAGGTCATCGCGGGCAAGGTGCGCGAATGGATTTCGAGCAAAGGCGTGGACGTGATTATCACCACGGGAGGCACCGGCTTCACCGGGCGCGACGTGACGCCCGAAGCTCTTGAGCCGCTCTTTGAAAAGCGCATGGAAGGCTTCTCCAGCGTGTTTCACGCGCTCTCATTCCCAAAGATCGGCACCTCGACGATTCAATCGCGTGCAACCGCAGGCGTCGCTGGCGCCACCTATATTTTTGTGCTGCCCGGCTCGCCCGGCGCCTGCAAAGACGCATGGGACGGTATTCTGTCCCAGCAGCTCGATTATCGTTACCGGCCATGCAATTTCGTCGAGATCATGCCGCGTCTTGACGAGCATTTGAGGCGCGGCGCGGGATCATAAAACTAGCCGCGCATCATCCGCGTCTTTAGCGTCTGCGGCGACTTGAGGCTGCGCGCCAAGATGTTCACGTCCGCGACCCGCGCCTGGCTCAGGCTCTCGCGCGGCGCTATAAAGGCAGAAACCGGCGACAGCGCAGGCAAAACGCGCGTCACAAGATTATGCGGCGCATCTCGCATAAGCGCCGCACCCTTGCCGCCGTGAGCGACAAAATCCGCAATCTCTCCCAAATAGCCATGCTCGGGCACGCGGCCTGCGCGCAACACGAACACGCGCTGCTCCTTCAGCCGCACCAGCACATCGCGCAGGGGATCGCCGAGCTCGGCCATGAAGAGGTCGCAGCCTGCATGGTCGCAGATTCGCGCAAGATCGGGCGTGCTTGCGGGCGCGCACATCATGACGTCGCGCACGACCCCCTCGATTGCGGCAGGCACGAGAGCAGCGAGCGTGCGCACGACCGCTTCAGGCGTCGGCGAAGGATTGGAAGAGATTAAAACCAGAGCGGAAAGCATGCCGCTTTCTTAGCACGGCGCACGCGATGAACGAGCGTGGCCATCGAGGGGTTTTCCACAGCCCTTGATAGATGCCCTGCTGCACAGCTCGAGACGCCTTGACGTCTTTCTTAATGTTCCGTATCTGTTCTTTGTTCTTGTTTCGTACCTAATAGATTTTCCTCCGCTGCGGAGATCAACGCCCATGCCAAGCCCGGCGCGCAATACAACCATCAGCCCTCGCCTGGCGAAAGCTGCGCGTGCAGGCATAGCGGCGGCCAGAACAGCGCCCGCTCCAACGCTTCGAGCCCTGAAGCCTAAATCACTGAAGGCTCCCAAACTGAAGTCCGGGGCAGCCGTCGAGCGCCCCAAACCGGCGGCGCAAACTCTGGTCGATTCCGCACACGGTCGCGGCGCACTCTCAAACGCGAGCGGGCGTTTTGAGCCAATCCTGCGCGAAGTCGTGGATGACGGCTGGGACAGCCTCGCCGATTTACCGGCGCTGAAAACGCACGTCACACATGAGAAGGCGCGGGTCATCATCACGCGCAATGAATCACCCGATATTTCTTTTGATCGCTCGATAAACCCCTATCGCGGCTGCGAGCATGGCTGCGTCTATTGTTTCGCGCGGCCCAGCCACGCCTTTATGGGCCTGTCGCCCGGGCTCGATTTTGAAACGCGGCTGTTTGTGAAGGACGGCGCTGCCGCGCTGCTGGAGCGCGAATTATCCTCGCCGCGTTATCAGCCGCGCACCATCGCTATTGGCACAAACACCGATCCCTATCAGCCGATCGAGAAAGAGCATCGCGTGATGCGGCAAGTGCTGGAAGTTCTGGCGCGCGCCAATCATCCCGTCGGCATCGTCACCAAATCTGCGCTCGTGTTGCGCGACATCGACATTCTGGCGCCAATGGCCGCCAAAGGGCTGGCGAAAGTCGCACTCTCCGTCACCTCGCTTGACGGCAAGCTCTCGCGCCTGATGGAGCCGCGCGCCGCCCAGCCCGAGAGACGGCTGGAGACGATCCGCGTACTCTCGGAGGCAGGCATTCCCACCAGCGTGATGGTGGCGCCGATCATCCCCTCCATCAACGATCACGAGATCGAGGCCATTCTGGCGCGCGCCCATGCGGCGGGCGCTCGCGAGGCGGGCTACGTGATGCTGCGCCTGCCGCTGGAAGTGGAGGGCATTTTCAGCGAATGGCTGCTCACCCATTTCCCGGATCGCTATCGACACGTGATGTCGCTGGTGCGCGGCGTGCGCGACGGCAAGGCCTATGATTCAAGCTGGGGCAAACGCATGACCGGAACGGGCCCCTATGCATGGGTAACCGGGCGACGCTTTGAAATTGCAGCCGCAAAAGCTGGCCTCAATCTTCAGCTAACCAGATTACGCACCGATCTTTTTGTCAGCCCCCGACGCGGGGCGCAGCAATTATGCCTGTTTTGAAATTTTATGCGTGAATGGAGTGTCCGATGTCGTTTTATCCGGGACTATCGCTCATTACTCTTGGCGTAGCGGACGTTGCGCGGGCGCGCAGTTTTTATGAACGCCTTGGCTGGCGCTGCTCGTCGGCCAGCACGCCTGAAGTCGCGTTCTTCCAACTCAACAATATCGCGTTGGCTTTGTTTGGACGGCGAGCCCTTCTCATTGACGCCGGACTTGAGCCGCAACCGGACGCCTCGGCTGCGGCGCCGGTTTTCAGCCTGTCGCAAAACCATGGCGGAACAGGCGCGGTTGATCGCGCCCTTGCCGAGGCACTGGCCGCTGGCGGGGCGCTCTTGAAAACAGGACAAGCTACGTCCTGGGGCGGCTATCACGGCATAATCGCCGATCCCGACGGGCATGTGTGGGAAATGGCGTGGAACCCCCATTTCCCACTCGCGCCTGACGGCACGATAGACTTGCCGACGTAACGACAGACTTGCCGAAACAACGACAGACTTGCCGACGTGATGCGTTCAGCCCGTCAGGCCAAAGCGCACCAGAAGCCACACGAACAAGACTGACACCAGCCCCAGATTGGCGAGCAATAGCAGCCCGCCCGGAGATTTAAGGACGGCTGAAAGACCGCTATTGGCGGAGGCGCGCAGGCCCGGCGCGGTTTGCACATCGGGGCTTTTGCCAGCCAGCGTGGATTGCGCAAGGTGGCGATAGATCGCTAGTCGGCGCGGGGTCGCCTCGCCCATAATGTAGGCGGAAAGTTCGGCTTCGTTAGGTTCGCGAGCGAGCTGGCGATTAAAAGCGACAAGAAAATCATGCTTGTTCTGCTTGTAGATAGAATAGGCGACGAGGCCGACCACATCAGAATCATCGCCCACAAGGCTCGTGAACACCGACTGCCGCTCGTCTTCGATGGCTTCATTCGACAAGGGCGCAAACGCCGGAGAATTGACGCTTTTCACCAACGGCTTCTCGCCGCTCGATTCAGAATCTTCAGGCCCGACCATAACAATCAACTCCATTACAAATACGCTCACTATCTATATATTCGTTAAGTATTAGTTACAAATAGGTTTTGGTCATTGCGTAAACAGCATTGAGAATGGCTCGCCAAATCGCGTCCTGAATTGCGTTTATGTCGACCGCCATTGCGGCTATGAACATCCACAAACACCTCATTGAGAAGCTGTTTTGATGAAGCCCCGCTGCAGGACGCTCCCGTGCCGCCCGTAAAGCCCCCCTCCCCCCATTTTCGCCGCGAACGCGCATTGCTGCGCGCCAATTGCTGGCCGGTGGCGGGTGTGGACGAAGTTGGGCGCGGACCGCTGGCCGGCCCCGTGACCGCCGCCGCCGTGATCCTCGACCCTGATCGGCTTCCGCGAGGATTGGGCGATTCGAAAGCCATGACCGCCAGCGCCCGCGAAATCGCTTACGAGGCGATCATGTCGCGCGCGCTGGCGGTGGCCATCGGCTTTGCGCCGGCTGACGAGATCGACCGCGTCAACATACGTCAGGCCACATTCGCAGCGATGCGGCGGGCTTTGCACGGCCTTTCGCTTCGCGCCGCCTATGTGCTGGTGGACGGATCGGACGCGCCGCCCGGCCTGCATTGCCCGGGCGAAACGATTGTGCGCGGAGATTCATCCAGCCTCTCCATAGCCGCAGCCTCGATCATCGCCAAAGTCACCCGCGACAGAATGATGACCCGGCTCGACAAAATTTACCCCCATTACGGCTTCGCCCGCCACATGGGCTATGGCGTGCCGGCCCATCTCGAGGCCCTGCGGATCCACGGTGCCTGCGTCCTACACCGCAGAAGTTTTTCGCCAATCCGCGCTCTAGCTTCACTTTGAAATCTAGGACTTCACAAGTGAATCAAAGCTCCACTGCAACAGTTTCGCCGTTTTCGTTAACGAAGGCGTGCAGAAAAGACACACCGGGAAACGAGGCGCCCTAACGCGCCTTTTACCCTGACCGCGCATATTCGAATGGTCAGTTGCGTAACCGGTAAGTGTTCACATGAGTATCGCACGAGCCGGAATGGCTGTTCAAAAAACCCGGATTCAGGTCTCGCGTACCGGGGGATTGGCGTCGCCTATTTCAGCTGAGGCAAGGTCTTTGCCCAAAAACCAGATCCTGATCGGAGATTGCATCTCCGAGCTGCGCCAGCTTCCCGCTGGATCAGCGGATCTGGTTTTTGCCGACCCACCCTACAATCTCCAGTTGGAAGGCGCCCTCTCGCGCCCGGACCAGAGCGTCGTTGACGCCGTCGACGACGATTGGGACAAATTCGCCAGCTTCGCCGAATATGATCGCTTCACCCGCGAATGGCTGACCGAAGCGCGCCGCCTCATGAAGCCGGACGCGACAATCTTCGTGATCGGCTCCTACCACAACATTTTCCGCGTCGGCGCCATCATGCAGGATCTGGGCTTCTGGATTCTCAACGACATCGTCTGGCGCAAGGCCAACCCGATGCCGAACTTTCGCGGTCGCCGCTTCACCAACGCCCACGAGACGATGATCTGGGCCTCGCGCAGCGCGCAGGGCAAGGCGTACACGTTCAATTACGACGCGCTGAAAGCGGGCAATGAAGATTGTCAGGTGCGCTCGGATTGGTACATGCCGATCTGCACCGGCGGCGAACGGCTGAAGGACGATCAGGGTCGCAAGACGCACCCGACCCAGAAGCCCGAAGCGCTGCTCTCGAAGATCATCATGTCAGCGAGCAAGCCGGGCGATCTGGTCCTCGATCCCTTCTTCGGCTCGGGCACCACCGGCGCCGTCGCCAAGAAATTAAGCCGCGATTTCATCGGCATCGAGCGCGACAAGACCTATGCGAAAGCTGCCCTTGCGCGCATCAAAGCCGTCGAGCCTTTGCCGGCGGACGCCATCTCCGCACCGCTTACCAAACGCTCGGAGCCACGCGTGGCGTTCTCCAGCGTTATCGAGGCTGGCCTGCTCAACGCTGGCGCCGAACTCGTTGACGAGAAGCGCCGTTACCGCGCGACCGTGCGCGTCGACGGCTCGATCTCGCTGGGCGCCATCGTCGGCTCCATTCACAAAATGGGCGCTCTGGCGCAGGGACTTCCCGCCTGCAACGGTTGGACGTTCTGGCATTTCGAGCGCGGCGGCAAACTCGTCTGCATCGACGATCTGCGCACGATCATGCGCGCGCAGATGAAGGATTCAGACTAGGCCGAATCTTTCTCCTCGCCCGAGCCCCAGAGCGCGAGCGGAATCCCCAGCGCCACAACGCCAATGCCAAACAGGGCGCCCATGCCGGTATAGGCGAGGCTGGAATAGAGCAGATAGCCGCAGATCAACACGAAGATCGCTGGCGTCAGCGGGTAAAGCGGCGTCGAAAACGGACGGCTTGAGGCTGGCTCGCGCCAACGGAACACGAACAGCGAAATCGCCGTCAGCAGCAGGAAGAACCAGAACACCGGCGCGGTGTAATCAACCATGGCGCTGAAGCCGTCGCGCGTCAGGGCGCCAAAGAACACCAAAGCCAGCGCGATCGCGCCTTGCAGCAAGAACGCATTGGCCGGATTGTCGCCGCGCTCGTCCCAAACCCCAAGCCGACGAATGATCGGCAGATCGCGGCCCAATGCGTAATAGGCGCGCGCGCCCGTGAAGATGGTCGCATTAAGCGTGCTCAGAGCCGCGCAGCAGATGACGATCGCCAGCAGCAAGGCGCCATAATCGCCAACCACCACGCGCATAAGATCGGCGCCAACCGCTTTGCTCGCGCGCAGGCCCTCGAACCCAAACGCATTGAGGTAAGCAAAATTGATTGCAACATAGATTGCGGTGACGACCGCCGTGCCAGCAAGCGCAATGCGCACCATGTCGCGGCGTGGATCTTTCATTTCGCCAGACAAATAAGCGACTTCGTTCCACCCGCCATAGGTGAGCAAAACGAATACCATCGCCAATCCTAACGCGCCGCCGCCGCCCGACGCTGCGCTCGCCGCTTTGGCCGCCGGCGCCGGCGTCAACAAACCAGCAGCGATGACTGCGCAAACCGCAATCAAAGTCGCAACCGCAAAAAACAGCTGCGTGCGCTTGCCCGGCTGCGTGCCCAGCACGTTCACGCCGGTGAAAACAATCACTGAAACAGCCGCCCAGATCGACCCGCCGTTTGCGCCCAGCGGAAGAATTTGCGCCGCATAATCGCCAAATACGAACGCGACATAGGCGATGGCGCCAGTCTGGATCACCGTGCCGCGCGCCCAAGCGAACAACACCGCAAGCCGGCGCCCGTAAGCCAGCCGCAGAAACTGATACTCGCCGCCAGCATCGGGATGCGCCGCCGCAAGCTCCGCGTAACACAACGTGCCGATCAGCATCGCCAACCCGCCCGCAAGCCACGCCAGCAGGAACATCGCCTCGCTTGGCGTATTCATCGCCACCAAAGGCGGCATGCGGAAAATGCCGACGCCAATGACGATGCCGATCACGAAGGCTATTCCGTCCAGCACGGAGATTGTTTTACGCGGCGCAGAAGTCATTGGCGGGGTCCGGGTGTGATGGATGTGGGGCAGTAGCGAGGAGCGAGCAGCTAAAATCCGTGCTTATCCCTATCCACACTACCCCCTGCTCCCCGACCAGCCGCCGCCGCTGATCGGCGTCAGTTTCCCGCCGCTCAGGCGCCCGGCGTAAATCTTGGCCTGGCCATTGAGGTTGACGCTGATGCGCACTTCCTGCCCGGCGATGCGTCCCTGCGCCTTGCCTTTGGAAGCGCCAGAATCTGCGCTTCCCTCAAGCATCTGGAAGCTCTGCTTCAGATCAAGCGCTATCTTCGCGCCGCCGTCCGTGATCGTCCATTTGCCTTCAACTTTGGCGGGCACGATCCAGAAATAGACATCACGGCCATCGACGTTCTCGCGCAGATCGGGGTCCCAATCGCCCATATTGAACGCATGCGATACAATGCGCGAGCCGGGCTTCATCTCTTCGAGGATGCGCGGACGCAATTGCAGATTGACGCTGGGCAACAAGTACATCGTGAGAACGTCAGCGTCCTTGATCGGCGTGTCGAACAGGTTGCGCACTTCAAATTGCACCTTGTCGCCAACCTTGGCGCGGGCTGCGTTGTCGGTCGCTTCCTTGATGCGCACGGGGTTAAGATCGACGCCAAAGCCGCGCGATCCGTATTTGGAGGCCGCCGTCACCAGCATGCGCCCGTCGCCGCAGCCAAGGTCCATCACGAAATCCTTGCCCGTTACTTTCGCGATCTCAAGCATCCGGTTCACCACTTCCTGCGGCGTCGGCACGTAAGGCACATCGAGGCTGGGCGCTGGCTCGGCGAACGCGGGCGTAGCCAGAGTAGAACTCGCGGCCAGCAAAGCTGCGCCCACGCCAAGCAGCGCGGCGCGGCGGGTGCAAGGGGCAGACTGAATCAGAGCTTCAGGCGACATGCAACGATTCTCCTTATACGAATGACGATCAAAATTTTCGTAGCGTCGCCTGAAACGCGACTGTTCGCAAGCGCCGCTGGCGATTCCCCACAGCTTGCTTGAGATAGGGCGGCGGGCAAACTCCTTACTGTCGCGTCTTCCTTCCGGCGCCAACACGCCCCATATTGCGACCATGGTTAGACCTCCCGCTAAATCCCCCGGCAAAAAACCAAAGTCCTGGTCGCGCGAACCCGCCTCGAAAGCCTCGCGGCCCGAAGTGCATCCGCTCGACGACCATTTGGCGGAGCTGCTCAACCCGCGCCTCACCCGCCATCAACGCATGCGCGAGGCTGGCGGCGGCTACAATCCTCCGGACCAGGCGGGTTTCGGCGAAGCGCCGCAGGCGGGTTTTGATTCGGGCGCAATGACGGAGGTCGATCCAGCGTTGGCGGGCAAGCTCGGCTTCCAGCCCTCGCCCCGGCCTGCGCCGCGCAGGCCGGGGCCGGATTTTTCGGGTGCCGAAGCCACCTCCGACAGCCTGAAGGCGCTGCTGGAAATGGGCGATCCGAACCTGCGCGAATCTCGCCCGTGGACGCCGCATCGCCCGCCGCGTCCGGACAAATCGGAAGGCGGGATTCATTTCGATCTCGTCTCCGAATTCGAGCCCAAGGGCGATCAGCCTGCGGCGATTGAAGCGCTTGTGGCAGGCGTCAACGCGCATGAGCGCGATCAGGTTTTGCTGGGCGTCACCGGTTCGGGAAAAACCTTCACCGCCGCGCAGGTCATTGCGCGCACCAATCGGCCTGCGCTTGTTCTGGCGCCCAACAAAACCCTTGCGGCGCAGCTCTATGGTGAATTCAAAAGTTTCTTTCCTAATAACGCAGTTGAATATTTTGTTTCATATTATGACTACTACCAGCCGGAAGCCTACGTTCCGCGCACCGATACTTTTATCGAAAAAGAATCCTCGATCAACGAGCAGATTGACCGCATGCGCCATTCGGCCACGCGCTCGCTGCTGGAGCGCGACGACGTTATAATAGTCGCCTCCGTCTCGTGCATTTACGGCATCGGCTCGGTGGAAACCTATACGGCGATGACGTTCTCGCTCAAACTTGGCGAGCGCATCGACCAGCGTCAATTGATCGGCGATCTGGTGGCGCTGCAATACAAGCGCTCATTGGGCGATTTCTCGCGCGGCGTGTTTCGCGTGCGCGGCGACACGATTGAATTATTTCCGGCCCATTATGAAGATCGCGCCTGGCGCATCGGCTTCTTTGGCGACGAGATCGAAAGCATAGCCGAGTTCGATCCGCTCACGGGCAAAAAATCGCAAGATCTGGAATTCGTCAAAGTCTACGCCAATTCGCATTATGTGACGCCGCGCCCGACGCTCATTCAATCGGTGCAGGCGATCAAGCGCGAGCTGAAACAGCGGCTCGAAGAGCTTTACGCGCAGGGCCGCCTGCTGGAGGCGCAGCGTCTGGAACAGCGCTGCATGTTCGATATTGAAATGCTGGAGGCCACCGGCTCTTGCGCGGGCATTGAAAATTATTCGCGCTATTTGACTGGCCGCAAACCCGGCGAGCCGCCGCCGACCCTGTTTGAATATCTGCCAGACGACGCGCTTGTTTTCATCGACGAGAGCCACGTCACCGTGCCGCAAATCGGCGCCATGTATAAAGGCGACTTTCGCCGCAAGGCCACCCTGGCCGAATATGGATTCCGCCTGCCGTCGTGCCTCGACAATCGCCCGCTGCGGTTTGAGGAATGGGAGGCGATGCGCCCGCAAACGGTGCATGTTTCGGCCACGCCCGGCACGTGGGAAATGGAGCAGACGGGCGGCGTATTCGTTGAACAAATCATCCGCCCCACCGGCCTCATCGACCCGCCCGTCGAAGTGCGGCCAGCGCGCGCGCAAGTGGACGATCTGCTTGGCGAAGTGCGCGCCGTGGCGCTGAAGGGTTTCCGCTCGCTCGTCACCGTTTTGACCAAGCGCATGGCCGAAGACCTCACCGAATATCTGCATGAAAACGGCGTGCGCGTGCGCTATATGCATTCGGACATTGACACCATAGAGCGCATCGAAATCCTGCGCGATTTGCGCCTCGGCGCGTTCGACGTGCTCATCGGCATCAACCTTTTGCGCGAGGGCCTCGACATTCCCGAATGCGCGTTCGTGGGCATTCTCGACGCCGACAAGGAAGGCTTTTTGCGCTCGGAAACCTCGCTCATCCAAACCATCGGCCGCGCCGCGCGCAACGTCGATGGCCGCGTCGTTTTATACGCCGATAAAATCACCGGCTCGATGGAGCGCGCGATGGAGGAAACCACGCGCCGCCGCGTAAAGCAGGAAGCTTATAATAAGGAACACGGCATCACGCCCGCCACCATCCGGCGCGGCATTCAGGATATTCTTGGCTCGGTGTACGAGCAGGATCACGTCACCGTCGACACCGGCATGGCGGTCGCGCCGACCACAGGCCACAATTTCAAGGCGACGCTCGCCGATTTCGAAAAGCGCATGCGCGAGGCCGCCGTTAATCTGCAATTCGAAGAAGCCGCACGCCTGCGCGACGAAATCAAACGCCTGCAAGCCACCGAGCTGCTGCTCGCCGACGACCCCATGGCCCGCCAAACCGAAATCGAAGACCGCGCCGGCGCCTATCGCGGCGAAAAGAAATACGGCCGCGCCGCGAATATGCCAGCGCCGTCAGCGCGCGTGCACAAGCCGACGGACGACGACATGGGGCCGCATAATTTCGGCGGCGGGGAAGCAAGGCCGAAGGGGGCGGGGGAGAAGACGGGGAGGCCGAGGGGGAAGAGGCGGGGGTGAGGGGGCAGGAGGCGGGGGAGTGGGCAGTAGGTGCTGACCGCTGACGCTCTTCTCGCCTTGCGGCGGAAGGTTGCCCTTGCGTCAGCGAGGGTCGGATAAGGGAGTGACCCCGCTCCACCATCGTCACTTGCGTCGACCGTCTGCCGCAACGGGTGAAGTGCCGCGCAAAGTCGGTTGAAAATAGGATGGCGCAATCAGGGCTCTACAGTCGAATAATGAGGGACCGAGAGTGAAGCTTTTTACGCCCTTATCCACTCCGTTAAACGTAGAAAGCTGTACTGCTCATCGGGCCTCCTAAGTCTCTTGGTCAATGAGTTTCCCTTGTTTACCCACAGATCAGATATCAAATGGTCCACATAAGGATAAAGCCCAAGATATTCTTGTCCAGAAAAGACATCAGTGACGGTTTCAGCGACAGGTAACACAGCAATGTGACCTTTGTATCCGTCAAAAAACCCAAGTTCCCACGGCATCCATTTCGAGTCAGGTGAGTTTATAGAGTGTGCGTAAATCAAACACTTGCATTGCTTCATTCTGGTTTGTAAACGGTCAGCGGTCTCAGCATTAACTTTTTTCGGTCCAATTCTGGATCTTCGATCCAGTCGACGTAAACAGAAAAACCGAGTTTTTCTATGACGGTTTTTACACCTAATATGATTTCCTCATCGAGGATCGAGTGCGAGAGAAAAACATCAAAAGATTGGCGAGCGCTTGCAGCTAATTTGCTTTCTTTAATATAACCGCTCGTGCTCTTTCTTAAGGGCTGGACACAATCTTGAGCGATCTTGCGAAGCTGAGCTGCGGTATAAAAAGCCATCGTCTAATCCTTCATCACTATCTCGCGCATTTTGCCACGATAGTGTATCAATCTTTGGTTCACTAGCTGCAAGTCGCTCGTTAGCTCGCCATACTTCGGAAACATTTTCTGAAGCTCCTGAAGGTCAATTGCGGTTTCATGTGAATCCGTTTCGCTTCTCTTCAATTCACGCTCGTACCAAATTCTGAAACGAGCTTGCCAAATTGTGAGATGGGGCCTCAGTCCCTCATTAAGGATAGAGATTGAGAGGCGGATCACCTTTTGTGTACTATCTCGACGAACCTTCGCGACTGGCACTGTCTTGATAAGCTCGCGCGTCACTGAGAAGAAACTGTACCAAGAATCATAGATGTCCGCGATCACATCGTGTTCTAGATCAATAGGCAGTCCAATTTTGCGGGTGCTCAATTCCACCCATATAGCATAAGCAATTTGCTTATCAGCTTGGTTGGGTTTGAAGCGAATTTTGCCGTTTCCTATACCCACTTCCGCCTGATCGATTTCAAACGTAGAAAACGCAAATGAACCATGATACCAGCGCCAAGCGAGGATTAGTGTGGTGATGAGCAGAGCTGCAATAAATAGCCAGTAGCTAATACTTACTGAAAGCGCCCAAGCTGTTTGATCCCACATTATGGTCAACAGTGGGCTATTAGGCAGTGGTGGCGACGTCGTGGCCACCGGATTCATGGACACGCTCGATTGTATTCGTGTCTATCTCGCGGGTTTCTTATGTACTTACTATGAGTAAACCTACGTTCATACGCAGCTTCGATAGCTCCGTCTAACTGACTGGTGCTTGTAGGATAATCGATCCATCTCGCATAACAATCGACGACACCAGGTTGTAGGAGATTTAAAGCAAACCGCGGTGGGAAGTCACGAAAATTTGGGAGCTTAATTCCCAATAGTCAATTCGGAATTATTGTTTCACCGGTCCGGAAGGATGACTGTATTTCCCAATCCACGTATTTTCGCGCCCATGTACATGCGCCCATTAGAACGATGGTTACTGTGGAGTCAGCTATGTAGTCTGATTTAATTCTGGACATAACGTAATCTGTACTTTTGCTATTTATGATATCGTCCGGCATTTCTCCCAGCCGTCGCACAATGAAAACATCATGCGAATGATCAAATGTATTAACAAACGCACGCACGTAGGCGTCGTCTGCATGATGGTACGAGATGAAGCACTTGCGACGGGGCAAAGGTAGCTCCTCGAATCAGGTAGTCAGCTTAAGCTGAGCAAGACTAGCATCAGTGATTGAAGCGCCGACAGTGACGCACCACTTCGCTCGGTGTTTTCCCCATAATTCGACTAGCACCCTTGCACTCAGATGAATAAATTCCTACATCCCTCCCCATGACCCAAGCTCAAGCTCCAGATCTCACCCGACGTCCCCGCACACGCCGGGTCTTCTCGCCAGACGACATGGCCCGCATGGCGGCGCTTTATCATGATCCGTCCGTGCCTTTGACGCAGGTAGCGGCGGCCTTTGGCGTGCCGGTGTCCACCTTCCTGCGCTGGATCGCCGAGATGGACTGGCCGCGCAGGTCTTCGCTGGGGACGTCTTCCGTGGGAATCGTGCGGGCGGATGCGCCTGCGGGCTGTACGGGCGCGCGGGCGCCCGCCAAGGGGGCCGAGCGGTCGCGGCTCGACAGGATTGCGCCCGCGCCCGGTTCTCCCAATATGCAGGGCACGCTGAAGCGCGTCTCGCACCTCGCGCGGCGGGAGTTGAACGCGGTCGCGGAGGCGCAGCCGCGCACGTTCGCCGAGCGCGAGCGGGTGGCGCGCCTGCTCGCCTCGCTCAGCCTTTCGTTGGAGCGGGTGCAGAAGACCCTCGACGCCGAGATCGAGCGCGCCAGCGAACGCCGCGTCAGGAAGCGCATGAAGGCGGAACGCCGCTGGTGAAGCAGGCGCCTTCGCCGCCACGACGTGGTTGGGTCGTTGCGGATAAAGCTGCTGGCGCAGAACGCCCATCCCGCCGCATCGTCATCCCGGCGAAGGCCGGGATCCACGACAGGCCGCGCGCTCGTTGCCTGTCATGGATGGCGGCCTTCGCCGCCATGACGTGGTTGGAGCGTTGAGAGTAAAGCTGCTGGCAATGCTGATGCAATGCGGGATTGCAAGAGCGCTGAGCGTCAACCCCGCCGCGTCGTCATCCCGGGATTGCCGGGACCCACGACAGGCCGCGCGCTCGTTGCCTGTCGTGGATGGCGGCCTTCGCCGCCATGACGTGTTTGGAGCGTTGCGGATTAAGCTGCTGGCGTTGCTGATGCAAGGCGCGATAGCGAGAGCGCTGAATGCCGATCTATCCGCGCGTCATCCCGGCGAAGGCCGGGATCCACGGCAGGCTGCGGCACTCATTGCATATCGCTTTGACTTAAGCATAATTGGAATATGCGAGGCGGCTGGGTTTACATCATCACAAATCGGCCAAACGGTACGCTCTACATCGGCGTCACGAGCGATCTCGCGCGCAGAATATGGGAGCATCGCGAGGGGCTGTATCCGGGGTTCTCAAAAAAGTACGGACTGAAGCTGCTGGTCTGGAGCCAGCGCTTTGACGACATCGCCGAGGCCATCGCACAAGAAAAGCGGATGAAGAACTGGCTCCGTGCGTGGAAGATGAAGTTGATCCTCCAGATGAATCCCGAATGGCGCGATTTATATGAAGAGCTGAACAATTGAACTCAGCCGTCAGTGGCAAGGCGCAGGCAATGAGCGTGCGGCCCGCCGCAGATGGCCGCCTTCGCGACCATGACGCGTTTGGGGCGTTGCGGATAAAGCTTCCGGTGCTGATGCAATGCGCGATAGCAACAGCGCTGATCACCCATACCGCCGCACCGTCCCCGGTGACGACCGGGATCCACGGCAGGCTACGCGCTCGGATAAAATCGCTGGCGTTGCCCCGTTACACTAACCGGCTCTGCTCTTTCGCCGCCGCGATAAAGCTGGCGAACAGCGGGTGCGGTTCAAAGGGGCGGGATTTCAGTTCGGGGTGGTATTGCACGCCGATGAACCAGGGGTGATCGACGATCTCCACGGTTTCGGGCAGCAGGCCGTCGGGCGACATGCCGGCAAACAGCAGGCCTTTGGCTTCCAGCGCGTCCTTGTAGCGGGCGTTCACTTCGTAGCGATGGCGGTGGCGCTCCTCGATCTGCTCGGCGCCATAAATCTGCGCAATGCGCGAGCCGGGCTTTAGCGCTGCCTTGAAGGCGCCAAGGCGCATGGTGCCGCCGAGATCGCCGCCCGCGCGGCGGGTTTCCAGCTCGTTGCCGCGCATCCATTCGGTCATCAGGCCGACCAGCGGCTCCTTGCAGGGGCCAAACTCGGTGGAGCCGGCGCCCTCGATGCCCGCCAGCGAACGGGCGGCTTCGATCACCGCCATTTGCATGCCAAAGCAAATGCCAAAATACGGCACCTTGCGTTCGCGCGCAAAACGGGCGGCGAGAATTTTGCCCTCGGCGCCGCGTTCGCCAAAGCCGCCGGGCACCATGATGCCGTGGACGTTTTCGAGATAGGGCGCAGGGTCTTCCGCCTCGAAGACTTCCGATTCAATCCATTCGAGATTGACCTTCACCCTGTTGGCGATGCCGCCATGGGCCAGCGCCTCGATCAGGGATTTGTAGGCGTCCTTGAGGCCGGTGTACTTGCCCACCACCGCAATGGTGACTTCGCCTTCGGGATTGTGGATGCGCTCGGAGACGGCGTTCCAGCGCGCCATATCGGGCTTGGGCGCGGGCTCGATGCCGAAGGCCGAGAGCACTTCGCGGTCAAGCCCGGCCTCGTGATAGGCCTGCGGCACATCGTAAATCGAGCCGACGTCGCGGGCCTCGATCACGGCGCTCTCGCGCACGTTGCAGAACAGGCCGAGCTTGCGGCGCTCGTCGCGCGGCACCGGTCGATCGGTGCGGCACAGCAGAATATCGGGCTGGATGCCGATGGAGCGCAGCTCTTTCACCGAATGCTGCGTCGGCTTGGTCTTCAATTCGCCGGCGGACGGAATATAGGGCAGCAGCGTCAGGTGCACATAGATGCAACGTCCGCGCGGCAGATCATTGCCAATCTGGCGGATCGCCTCGAAGAACGGCAGGCCCTCAATGTCGCCGACAGTGCCGCCGATCTCGACCAGCACGAAATCGACGTCGTCGCTCTGCGAGAGCACGAATTCCTTGATGTGGTTGGTGACGTGCGGGATCACCTGCACAGTGCCGCCAAGGTAATCGCCGCGGCGCTCCTTGGTGATGATCTCCTGATAGATGCGGCCCGTGGTGATGTTGTCGGACTTGCGCGCGGGCATGCCCGTGAAGCGCTCGTAATGTCCAAGATCAAGATCGGTTTCCGCCCCGTCGTCGGTGACAAACACTTCGCCATGCTGATAGGGGCTCATCGTGCCCGGATCGACATTCAGATAGGGGTCGAGTTTACGCAGGCGAACCGTGTAACCACGAGCCTGCAAGAGCGCTCCAAGGGCCGCAGACGCAAGCCCTTTCCCGAGCGAAGACACCACGCCACCGGTGATGAATACATACCGCGCCATGGGGTTTGAGACCTATTCCTTTACGCGCCGATTCGCGAACAAAAAATGACACGCGATCAAGCTATGCACAGGCGCACCGCGCCGATACGAAAAAGGGGCCGGCGAACCGACCCCCCGATGAAGAAGACATTTGCCTTAAGGCCGGGGCGGCTGCGGCGCCTGCTGCTCTTGACGCTGCAGCTGGTCGAACAGGCTGCCGCCAGCAGGGGCTTGTCCGCCAGAAGCGGGAACCTGGCCCGAACCGATGGGCGCCTGCGGGCTGACGGTGTCAAGCACCGACGTCGGGGCGCGGTTCACGTTGGCCAGAATCGTCAGGCTCATGCTGATGATGAAAAACAGAGTGCCCAAAATAGTGGTGGCGCGGGTCAGGGCGTTGGCCTGACCACGTCCGCTCATGAACCCGCCGCCTCCGCCGCCGCCAATGCCAAGCGCGCCCCCTTCGGAACGCTGCAACAGCACGACCGCGACAAGCGCGAGAACGACCATGAGGTGGATGACGATAAGAATGGTTTCCATGATGCGGGTGGTTACACGAAAGGCGCGCGAAAAGCAAAACCAAACCAGCGACAGCAATATTGACAGCATGCATACAGATCGTATGCTTACAATGTGATAGATGTTTCGGGGAGAGGCGTACATGAACGGCAATCGCGACAACACCATTCTGGTGGCGGGCGGCGGCATCGGCGGCATGGCGTGCGCATTGGCGCTGACGCAGGCCGGCTTTGACGTCGAGGTTTTGGAGCAGGCGGCGCAGATCGGCGAAATCGGCGCCGGCATCCAGCTTGGCCCCAACGCCTTCAATGCGATGGACGCTCTGGGTTGCGGCCCGCGCGCCCGCGCCCGCGCCGTCTACACCGACGATCTCATCATGATGGACGCGGTGGACGAAAGCGTGGTCGGCCTCATCCCCGTGCGCGAAGAATTTCGCAAGCGCTTTGGCAATCCCTACGCCGTCATTCATCGCGCCGACATTCATCTGTCGATCTATGAGGAAGTGCAGACCAAGCCCAACGTGCGGCTGCATACTTCAACCAAGATCGACCATGTCGACATCGGCGACAAGAGCGTGCGCGTGACAGACACCAACGGCAACGTATTTGAAGGCGCGGCGCTGATCGGCTGCGACGGCGTAAAATCCGTGGTGCGCAAGCAATTGCTGGGCGATGGCGGCGCCCATGTGCCCGGCCATGTCGTCTATCGCGCCGTTTGCCCGCGCGAGGATTTTCCCGAAGAGCTGCGCTGGAACGCCGCCGCCATCTGGGTCGGTCCCAAGTGCCATATCGTGCATTATCCGCTGCGCGGCGGCGAGCAATACAACATCGTCGTGACCTTCCATTCGCGCGAGCAGGAAGAATGGGGCGTGCGCGAGGGCTCACGCGAGGAAGTTTTATCTTACTTTACGCGCGTGGCCGACAAGCCGCGCCAATTGATCGAAAAGCCCACCTCGTGGCGGCGCTGGGCGATCGCAGATCGCGATCCGGTGCTCAAATGGGGCGAGGGCCGCTACACGCTGATGGGCGACGCCGCCCATCCGATGCTGCAATATATGGCGCAGGGCGCCTGCATGGCGATGGAGGACGCGGTCACGCTGCGCGAGGCGCTCAAAGCGTGCGACCGCGACATCGAGAAAGCCTTCCGGCTGTATGAGGAAAAGCGCATTCCGCGCACCGCGCGCGTGGTGTTCTCGGCGCGCGAAATGGGCCGCATCTTCCACGCCGACGGCGCCGAGCGCGTGGTGCGCAACGCAATGTGGAAAGACCGCACGCCAGAGCGCTTTTACGATTCGCTCGAATGGCTCTACGGCTGGACCGAAGACAAATGTCTGGCGTGAACGAGCGGGCGCACAAAGCGGCTCATCGCACGCCTGATTATACAAGCAGCGGCCCAGGCGATTTGTCCGTGCATCGCATGCCCGGACATTTCATCCGCCGCCTGCAACAGGTGGCGGTGCGACTGTTTGGCGATTGCGTGGGGCCGGAGCTGACGCCGGTGCAATACGCAGCGCTGTGCGCCATCGCCCAAACCCCCGGCGCCGGACAAGCGGCGCTGGCCGCGCTGATCGGCTATGACCGCGCCACAATCGGGGGCGTGATCGACCGGCTGGAGCAAAAAGGCTGGGTCGCGCGCAGCGGCTCGCCCGAAGACCGCCGGCTGAATCTGTTGTCGATCACGCCGGATGGGCAGGCAGCCCTTGCCCGCGCCGCTCCGGCCGTGCTGGCGGTACAGGACAAATTGCTGGAGCCGCTGGACCCGCAGGAGCGCGAAGCGTTCGAGCGCATGTGCCTGAAGCTGCTGGCGCATCATTTGGGGTGAGGTCTGGGTCTGTGGACCGCGGGCTTCCAGCCCGCATTCTTTGGGGCAGGGTTGCTCGCCCACCCAAAGCCACGGCTTGCGCCGTATGCGTGGATGGACGGGTCAAGCCCGTCCATGACGGCATTTGGATGCGTGTTTTGTTTTGCGCAGAGCGCGCGGCATCATGGCTCAAACGCGTTATGGCGGCGAAGGCCGCCATCCGCGGCAGGCCTCGAGCGTGTATCCTGCCGTGGGTCGCGGCATCCCGGGATGAGGCGGGCGTCCCCGCCCGCATCTTTTGCATTCGCTGAGTGCGCTCTACCTGCTGGTGCCCCTGCGGGCTGGAAGCCTGCGGTCCACGCGCCCCCAAAACGGAAAAAGCCCCAGGCTAAACCTGAGGCTCCCCAATGCTCCACTGCTCAACCGCCAGTACATCCGTGGTCGACAAGCGCGTGAAGCGCGATGACCGTGGCCCGTATCGTCCGCGATCACTGCACTTGAAATGGTAAGCGCCCGCGCGGTTACAAGGGGGCGCGACGCAGAAAAACCACCTTGGTGTCGCCGTAGGTGCGTTTTTCCAGCAATTGGTAGCCTTCCGGCGTACCGATATCGGCGCCCGCTTCCTCCTCCACCAGCACGAGCGCGCCGGGGTTTAGCCAGCCGCCGTCGCGCAGCGAGGCCAAAGCCAGCGGGGCGAGGCCCTTGCCGTAGGGCGGATCGAGGAAGGCGAGGTCGAATACGTCGCCAGCGTTGGCCGCGCCCAGTTTGGTGGCGTCGCGGCGGAAAATTCTGGTGCGCCCGCCAAGGCTGAGGGTCTCGACGTTTTCGCGCGTTAGCGCCCGGCCTTCCGTGCTGTCGTCCACGAACAGGGCAAAGCGGGCGCCGCGCGAAATCGCCTCCAGCCCCAGCGCGCCGGTGCCCGCAAACAGGTCGATCACCCGCACGCCCTCAAGGGCGCCCGGGTAATTATGGGCCAGTATGTTGAACAGGCTTTCTCGCAAGCGGTCGGATGTTGGCCGAACCGCCTGAGTGGACGGCCCCTTGAGAGGCCGTCCGCGAAACTCTCCGCCGACGATCCGCATGGCGACGATCAGGAATCGCCGCGGCGACCGCCGCCGGGCTTACCGCCAGTTCTTCCGCCGGGCTTGCCGCCTGAGCGCGAACCGGCCGGGCGCCCGCCGGGGCCGGAGCGGCCCGCATTGGGTTTGCCGCCGCCGCCAAACGATCTGCTTCCGCCGCCCGGCTTGCCGCCAGCGGGGCGTCCGCCCTTGCGTCCGCCGGGTTTGCCGCCGGTCCCAAATCCGCCGCCGCCGCCAAACGATTTGCCCGCAGGCTTTTCGCCAAACGAGCGGCCGCCGCCGGGACTATCGCGGAAAGGTTTGCCGCCGGTGGGACGAGCTTCGCCGCGACGCGATTCACGCGGGGGGCGAGCTTCACTGCGCCCCTCGCTGCGACCTTCAGAACGGGGCGGGCGATCTGCACCGCCCTCGGGACGCTTGAACGGGGGCCGTGAGGGCCGGTCGCCGTATGGACGCTCGCTGCGACCTTCAGAACGCGGCGGCCTGTCACCACCGCCCTCGGGGCGCTTGAACGGGGGACGCGAAGGCCTGTCGCCGTAGGGACGCTCGCTACGACCTTCAGAACGCGGCGGCCTGTCACCACCGCCCTCGGGGCGCTTGAACGGGGGACGCGAGGGCCTGTCGCCGTAGGGGCGCTCGCTGCGACCTTCAGAACGGGGCGGACGATCTCCGCCGCCTTCCGCCCGCTTGAACGGGGGACGCGAAGGCCGGTCTCCATAGGGGCGCTCGCTGCGACCTTCAGAACGCTGCGGCCTGTCGCCGTAGGAGCGCTTTTCCGAAAGGCCTTCGGTCTTGAAACCGCCCTCGGCGCGCTGGAACTCGGGACGCTGGAACCCGGACCCTCCCTCGCCGCCTCGGCGACGCATGGGCGGGCGTTCGCCGCCAGATCTTTCGCCAGCCCTCTTGCCGTCCGTATCGGCACGCGCCCGGTCGCTGCGACCGCGCTCGTTGCGGGGACGCTCGCCGCGCGATTCGCTGCGCTCGCGTCTCGGCTCTTCACCGCTTCGCTCTTGCGCAAACTCACCGCTTCGCTCTTGCGCAAACCGGCGCGCATTGCGGCTCTCAACGGGCGCCTCAGCCTCGCGCGGGGCGACGCGCTCCACGGCCACGGTACGGCCGCGACGGTCTTGCGTCTTGCTGCGCTCGACTTTGCGCGGCTCGTCGGCGCTGCCGTCGCGCTCGGAGCGCAAAACGGAAACGTGCTTGCGCTTGGCGACCGCTACGTCGCGATAATTGCGGTCGGGCGTTTGCGGCGCGCCGATCTCGTTGCTGGCGGGACGCCCACGCGGCGCCTCTTCCCGCGTCTCCTGACGACGCCCTTCCTGACGGCGGGGGCCGCGCTCATCAGCGAAGATCGGCGCGTCAAAATCAGCGCCCGCTTCTTCCGCCAGCTTTTCGCCAAGCTGGTCCATCAGCACGCGCGTCTTCACGTCCTCAACCGAACCCTCGGGCAGATCGCCCAATTGGAACGGGCCGAAGGACAGGCGGATCAGCCGGTTCACGGACAGGCCCAGATGTTCAAGAACGCGCTTGATTTCGCGGTTCTTGCCTTCGCGCAGGCCCATGGTGAGCCAGACGTTGGCGCCCTGAACGCGGTCGAGCGTGGCCTCGATGCCGCGATATTCGACGCCCTCAATCGTGACCCCTTCTGCAAGCGCATCAAGTTGCGGCTGGGTCACGTCGCCATGGGCGCGCACGCGGTAGCGGCGCAGCCAGCCGGTGGCGGGCAGCTCAAGCATGCGGGCGAGGCCGCCGTCGTTGGTGAGCAGCAGCAGGCCTTCGGTGTTGATGTCGAGGCGCCCGATGGTGATGACGCGCGGCAGATCGCGCGGCAGATCCTCAAAAATCGTCGGGCGGCCTTCGGGATCGTGGTCCGTGGTCACGGTGCCACGCAGTTTGTGGAACATGAACAGGCGCGTGCGCTCGCGCGGGCCGATGGGGCGTCCGTCCACGCTCACGCGGTCGGACTCCGTCACGTTGAAGGCCGGGCTGTCGAGCACCGTACCGTTGACGGCGACGCGTCCGTCGGCAATCCAGCGTTCGGCGTCGCGGCGTGAGCACAGGCCAACGCGGGCCATCACTTTGGCGATGCGCTCGCCATTGGCTGCGTTTTCTTCAGGCGTTTCCGCCCGGTTTTGGGTATCTCTCTTGTCGGTCATGGCGCTCCCATAGCAGAGTGCGCAGGCAAGGTCGATGAAGCGGGATCATATGGCGCAAACAAATAATGCTTTCGATCCGCTGGAGGTCGCGTTCGCGCAAGCCCGGATGGCGGGCGCTCGCGGGGAAGTGCCTGTCGGGGCGGTCATCGTTCGCGAGGGCGCGATTATCGCCGCCGCTGGAAACCGCACGCTGGAGGATCGCGACCCCACCGCCCATGCCGAAATGCTGGCCATTCGCGCCGCAGCAAAGGCTTTGGGCTCCGAGCGGCTGATCGGCTGCGATCTTTATGTGACGCTGGAGCCCTGCGCCATGTGCGCGGGCGCGATCTCGTTCGCCCGCCTGCGCCGGGTCTATTACGCAGCGCCCGATCCCAAAGGCGGGGCTGTCGACCATGGCCCGCGCTTTTTCGCGCAACCCACCTGCCACCACGCGCCGGACGTCTACGGCGGCCTGCGCGAAAGCGAGGCCGGCGACATGCTGCGCGCGTTTTTTGCGGCAAAACGCTGAGACGCAGGCAGGCGCCCATTAAACGCGCAATCAGTCGTAATATAGGGCGAAGGTCGCATAAGCTGCGCTAACGGCGCCGCAGAAATATTCGCCAAGGCATGGTACAAGCCTTGCTTACCTGACGCAGGGGCTTCCAGGCCCGGGGTGGCGCAATGGTTGAACAGACGTTCTGGGATGAAATGACCGGCGGCGGAGCGGACGTGCGCACCGTCTATGGGCGCGTCAACGAATGGCTGAAGAGCACGCCGCCCGACGTGCTCGCGGCGCGCCGCACCCAGGCCGAATTGCTGTTCCGGCGCATAGGCATCACGTTTGCCGTGTATGGCGAGAAGGACGCGGCCGAGCGGCTGATCCCCTTCGACATTATCCCCCGCGTGATCGGGCAAAGCGAATGGAGCCTGATGGAGAAGGGCCTCATCCAGCGCGTGAAAGCGATCAACGCTTTTCTGTGCGATATTTACGGCACCCGCGAAATTCTGCGCGCCGGGCTGATCCCGCCTGATCTGGTGTTCGGCAATCCGCATTTCCGCCCGGAGATGGCGGGCAAGCGCGCGCCCCACGACGTGTGGGTTCATATCGCGGGCATAGACATGGTGCGCACGGGCGAGGATGAATTCTACGTGCTGGAGGACAACGCCCGCACGCCGTCGGGCGTCTCCTACATGCTGGAGAACCGCGAAGTGATGATGCGGCTGTTGCCGGATCTGTTTTCAAACCATCGCATCGCGCCGGTGGAAAATTACACGGACCTTTTGCTCAATTGCCTGCGCTCGGTGGCGCCGCCGCGCTCGGCGGGCGAGCCTGTCGTCGCGCTGCTGACGCCGGGGCCGTATAATTCTGCCTATTATGAACATTCGTTCCTGGCTGATCGGCTTGGCGTAGAGCTGGTGGAGGGCCACGATCTCTCGGTGCGCGACGGCGTGGTTTATATGCGAACGACGCAGGGGCCTCGCCGGGTGGATGTTTTGTATCGTCGCATCGACGACGATTTCATTGATCCGCTGGCCTTCCGTCCCGACTCAGTGCTGGGCGTGCCGGGCCTGCTGGATGCTTATGCGGCCGGCAATATCACGCTGGCCAACGCCATTGGCACAGGGGTCGCCGACGACAAGGCGCTCTACACCTACATGCCCGAGATCGTGAAATTTTATCTGGGCGAAGAAGCAATCCTGAAAAACGTGCCCACCTGGCGCTGCCGCGAGGCCGATGCGCTGAAATATGTGCGCGAGCATATTGGCGAGCTGGTCGTGAAGGAAGTGAACGGCTCGGGCGGCTATGGCATGCTGGTTGGTCCGCACGCCAGCAAAGCCGAGATCGCCGAGTTTGAAAAGAAGCTTGTCGCCCAGCCCGATAATTACATCGCCCAGCCCACTCTCTCGCTCTCCACCTGTCCCGCTTTCGTCGAGAACGGCGTGGCGCCGCGCCATGTCGATTTGCGGCCGTTCGTGCTGACAGGGGCGGAGGGCTCGCGCGTCGTCCCCGGCGGGTTGACGCGGGTTGCGATGCGCGCGGGATCGCTCGTCGTTAATTCCAGTCAGGGCGGCGGCACCAAGGATACGTGGGTTATCGAAGACGCCTGAATTTCACAGAAGCGAGCGCGCATGGTTTCGCATTCATCAAAAACAAATATCGAGGCTCTCTGATGCTTGCGCGAACGGCAGACAATCTTTTCTGGCTCGCCCGCTATGTGGAGCGCGCTGAATTCACCGCCCGCATCATCGACATTACCGCGCGCCTCGCCGCGCTGCCCAAAGCTTATGGCGGCGGCGCGGAATGGGAGAGCGCGCTGTCCGCCGTGGGCTCGCTGGAGCGCTTCAGGGAAACCTACGAAAAGGCAGACGAGCCCAGCGTCATTGAGTTTCTGATCTTCGATCCCGCCAATCCGTCCTCCATCCGCTCGTGCATCGAGAGCGCGCGCACAAATGCGCGGGCGGTGCGCACGGCGCTGACCGCCGACATGTGGCAGTCGATCAACAGCGCGTGGCTTGAATTGCGCGCGCTGGAGCAAATGCGCGCCCCGTTTGAACGCATGAGCCGCGAGCGCACCGATCCGTTCCTCGACGTGGTGAAAGCCATGTCGCGCGATTTCGACGGCGCCGCCTATCGCAACATGCTACGCAACGACGCCTATTGGTTCAGTCGGCTCGGGCTCTACATGGAGCGCGCCGACAATACCGCGCGCATTCTGGACGTGAAATACCACGTGCTCTTGCCCGAGACGGAAGCCGTCGGCGGCTCGCTGGATTATTTTCAATGGACGTCGATCCTGCGCGCGGTGTCGGCCTTCACCGCCTATCACTGGGTTTACCGGCAAAGCGTAAAGCCGTGGCTGATCGCCGATCTTTTGATCCTGAAGAAGGAAATGCCACGCTCGCTGGTGTCCTGTTACGATAACCTTGCGCGCAATCTTGACGCCATCGGCAACGCATACGGCGTGCAGGGGCCCTCGCAACGCCATGCGCGCGCGATGTTGTTACGGCTGGAGAGCGGCAATGTGGAAGCGGTGTTTGAACGCGGCCTGCACGAGTTTCTGACCGAGTTCATCGCCGACAACACGCGCCTTGGCGCCATCGTGGCCGAACAATATCTTGTCAATTAGTTGATTACGCGGGCCGCTCATGCGCATCCAGATTCATCACGAAATCGTGCAGACCTTCGACCCGGCAGCCAAGGGGCTCATTGAATCGCTTCGGCTGGCTCCGCGCAGCCATGAGGGCCAGCACGTCATCGACTGGCGCATCGACGTGGAGGCCAATTGCCGCCTGCGCCGCACCGAGGACGCGTTCGGAAATTTTACCGATATGTTCAGCCTGCAAGGGCCGATCGAGACTTTGCGCATCGTCGCCGAGGGCGTCATCGAGACGTTTGATTGCGCGGGCGTGGTGCGCAATTCGATTGAGCGTTTTCCGCCGGAATTGTTTCTGCGCGACACGGATCTGACGGCGCCCGATGCTGCGCTGCGCGCGCTTGGCGCCACAATAAAAAGCGACGATAAAATCGAGCGCCTGCATGGCCTGCTGCTGGTTGTGCGCGAGGCCATGCAGGACAACGAAGATGGCGAGAGCGCCGCCAGCGGGCTCACGGCGGCGCAGGCTCTGGCGGCAGGCAAAGGCGGGACGCGCGATCTGGCGCATGTGTTTGTGGCAAGCGCCCGCGCAATGGGCGCGCCCGCACGTTTTGTCAGCGGCCATTATTTTGACGACGGGAAAGCCGGCGCACAATGTCATTCCTGGGCGGAAGCCTATGTGGAGAAGGTCGGCTGGATCGGCTTTGATCCGGTCCATTGCATTTGCCCGCATGAAAGCCATGTGCGCATCGCCTGCGGGCTGGACTGGCTAGACGCAGGCCCGGTGCGTGCGGCCAGCCTCGGCGCAATTGCGCAAACGATGGCTGTCATTGTGCGCCAGTCCGGCTTTCAACACGCCGCAAGCGCACAATTGCAAGGACAGCAATAAATCTTCTGTTTTTGCGGCTGGGTCGTCGCCGGGCGCGCACGATCCAGCCGCTTTGGCGACATGTTCGCATTCTAAAGCCACGGCTTGCGTCGTCTGCGAGTATCGGCGGGTCAAGCCCGTCCATGGCGGCGGAAAGATGCGGATTTAACTTGCAACATTGAGTCTTGCAGCGGCATCGTTTGCAGGCTCGCTTTCGCAAGCCCCAAACGCGTCCTGGCGACGAAGGCCGCCATCCACGGCAGGCCACACGCTCGTTGCCTGCCGTGGGTCCCGGCAATCCCGGGATGACGCGCCTCACTCTGTTAAATACGTGCCCCTACTTCGGCAGGCCGCTTGACGCGATCAGCATGTCTTCCAACCTGCCGAGCACTTGCATCGTCGCCAGCGCGTCAGCCACCGAGCAATTAGGGGCGCGTTTGCCCTCAATAGCTGCGATGAACTCCCGGTCCTGATTTTCAAAACCGTTCATGGAGGGCGCGATGCCCGCAAGGTCGATCTTGGCGCCAAAGCCGTCGGTCAGGTCGTCGTAGAACGAGACCCATGTGCCGTTGTCGCACATGTAGCGATAGGGCGAGCCGATGGGGCCGTTGTCGTTGAAGGACAGCGACAACACGCAGACTGCGCCCGACGGGGTCTTCATCACGATGCCCATGTCCATCGCGATCTTCAAATTGGGATCGTAGGGGCCCTGCACGGCGTAGGCTTCAGAAATCTGCTCGCCAGTCTGGTAGGAGAACAGGTCCACCGTGTGGCAGGCGTGGTGCCAGAGCAGGTGATCGACCCACGAGCGCGCCTGGCCCAAAGCGTTCATGTTGGTGCGGCGGAAGAAGTGCGTGTGCGCCTGCATCTGCTGCAGTTTGATTTCGCCGGCGCGGAATTTCTTCGTCAGATATTGATGGCTGGGGTTGAAGCGGCGCACGTGGCCGGCCATTGCGGTGACGCCGGTCTCCTTCTGCACGGCGACGATGCGCTGTGCATCCGCCACGCTGTCGCACATCGGGATTTCGATCAGCACGTGCTTGCCTGCGCGCATCGCGATTTCGGCCTGATCGGCGTGGATCTGCGTCGGGCCGGTGATGATGACGGCGTCCACGTCCGGACGGCTGACGGCGGCGGTGAAATCCGTGATCGCGTTGGGGATGTTGTATTCGCCCGCAAACTTCTGCGCGCCCTCAGGCGTGCGCGTCTGGACGACGGTGATTTGTGCGCCCGGAATGGCCTTGAGCGCCTTTGCGTGGGCGTTGGCCATGGCGCCATTGCCGCTGATGCAGAATTTCATGGGGTGTTCCTCTCTGTCTTGTTTCAGGCCAGCGCTTGCGGCGCCGACAAATCGATATGCGCGCATAGCATAAATGCGGGCGGGGCGAAAAGGCGCCCGCGATCCGATGCGCCCGCGCTTGCGTAAACCGGACAAAACAGGAGCTTTACATGGACAAGGGCATCGCCGTCGTCATCGGCGCCAATGGAGACGTGGGCGGCCAGCTTGTCGCAGCGCTGGAGGGCTCTGGTTA
Source organism: Rhizobium sp. Q54 (assembly GCA_945878875.1). GTDB lineage: Bacteria > Pseudomonadota > Alphaproteobacteria > Rhizobiales > Beijerinckiaceae > Terripilifer. The sequence continues at coordinate 8,738 of CAMCUC010000019.1, read as the reverse complement.
TTCCCGCGTGCTGGGTCTGAGCCGCACCAGTTCGCCAGCCCTCGACCTGACGGACGAGGCGAGCATCGCCGCCGCAGCAGCTTATGCAGCCAGCCTTGGCGACGTGCGGCTCGTGATCGTGGCCACAGGCTTTCTCCACAATGCGCAATTTTCGCCCGAGAAAAGCCTGAAGCAGCTTGATCCGGCCCATATGACGCTGTCGTTTGCGCTGAACGCCATCGGCCCCGCGCTGGCGCTCAAGCACTTTTTGCCCTTGTGTCCGCGCGAGGGGCGCTTCGTGTTCGCCGCTTTGTCGGCGCGCGTGGGCTCCATCGGCGACAATCATCTGGGCGGCTGGCACAGCTATCGAGCGGCCAAATCCGCGCTCAACCAATATCTGCGCACGGCGGCTATTGAAATTGGCCGCACCCGCAAGGAAGCTATTGTGGCCGCGCTGCATCCGGGCACGGTGAACACGAAGCTCTCATCGCCGTTCGTGAAAAACGGGCTCGACGTGCGTGAGCCCGATGTCGCGGCAGCAGACGTTCTGCGAGTGATAGAGGGGCTGACGCCTGAACACACTGGCGGCTTCTTCGATCACAAGGGCGAACGCGTCGCCTGGTGACGCCAAGAGCGCCCGGGGACGGGCGCGGTCCAGATCGCCCCTATTCCGCGTCCGGCTGCAATTCCGGCGCGGCTGCGGCAAAGGCTGGATGCGCCTTGCAGGCGGCCTCAACTTCCAGAATGCGTTTGAAGCCTGACAGATCAGCGCCAAAGCGGTGCGCGTTGGCCAGCTGCGGGATCAGGCAGATATCGGCCAGCGTGGGCGTTGCGCCAAAGCAGAACGGGCCGGGCTCGTTGGCGATCAGCTTCTCGCAGGCGGCAAGCCCGTCATAATTAATCTCTTTGGCCCATTGATTGACCTTGGATTCATCCAACCCATAGGCCTTGAGCTTGTTCAACACGCCAAGGTTTTGCAGCGGATGCACGTCGCACGCGACGGCAAGCGCAAAGGCGCGCACGCGGGCGCGCTTGATGGGGTCTTTGGGCATGAACGCGGGCTCGGGATAAGTCTCGTCAAGCCAGTATAAAATCGCCAGAGATTGCGTCAGCACGTCACCGGCATCGGTCTCAAAACTTGGCACAAGGCCCTGCGGATTTATCGCCAGATATTCGGGCGCCTTGTGCTCGCCCTTGCGCAGATGTCTGGAGGCGTGCTCTACGCTGAGGCCCTTGAGGTTGAGGCCTATGCGCACGCGATACGAGGCGCCGCTTCTGAAAAATCCAGTCAGTTTCATCTGTCCCCGCGATTCCGCCCCTTTGTTGAGCAAGCCGAGCATAGCGCCGCGCCCATTGCGGTCAATGCGGTGCTGAATTCACAGCTTCTTGCCGCAGGGTCTTGCACTTGGGCTTCACCGGGGCTAGAAATGTTGGCTGCCACGGAGGGTGGTGGGAGGAGATTTCTTTATGATCACGAAACGCACATTATTGGCGGGCGCGGCCACGGTCGGCGCATTGTCGGCTTTTGGTTTCCAGGGCGCCAATGCGCAGACTGTCGATGTTTTGAAGATTTTCGTTCCCGCAGCCCCCGGCGGCGGCTGGGACCAGACCGCCCGTTCGATGGAAGTCGCCATGCGCGGCGCCAAGCTGATCGGCGGCGCCCAGATCACCAACGTACCGGGCGCCGGCGGCGCCGTTGGCCTGCCGCAATTCATCAACCAGTGGAAGGGTCAGGGCAATTCGCTCATGATGGCCGGCATGGTGATGGTCGGCTCGCTGATCGCCAATAAGAGCCCCCTCAGCCTGTCGCAGGTAACGCCTATCGCCCGCCTGACCGGCGAATTCCAGGCGCTCGTCGTGCCAGCCGGATCGCCCTTCAAGACTGTTAAGGATTTCACCGACGCGCTGAAGGCTGATCCCACCAAGGTTCCCGTCGCTGGCGGCTCGGCTGGCGGATCAGACCACATTCTGCTCGGCATGATCGCCAAGGCCGTTGGCGTCCCCGCCCCCAAGGTCAGCTACGTTGCGTTCTCGGGTGGCGGCCCCGCCATTGCGGCGCTGCTCGGCTCGCAAGTCGCAGCCGGCATTTCCGGCTACGGCGAGTTTGGCGAACAGGTGAAGGCCGGCAAGCTCCGCGTGCTCGCGATCTCCGCCGACAAGCGCCAGCTTGGCATCGACGCCCCGACACTGAAGGAAGCTGGCGTGGACGTTGAATTGTTCAACTGGCGCGGCGTCTTCGCCCCTCCCGGCGTCACCCCAGCGCAGCGCAAGGAAATGGTCGATCTGGTCTCGAAAATGGCCGCTTCGCCGGAATGGCTGGAAATCTGCAAAAAGCAGGACTGGACCCCGATCACAATGGTTGGCGACGATTACGCCAAGTTCCTCGAAGCTGAAACGACCCGCATCCGCGATATCCTGAAAGACCTCGGTCTTGCCTGAGGTTAACGCTTCACCCGCCCATCCTTCACGGATGGGCGGGGCTGCGCGCGGCGAAATTGCGTTGGCGCTCGGCTTGCTCTGCATCTCGGGAATCGTGCTCTGGCAGACTCTCGAAATCCCTGTATCGCCTATATATGCGCGCGTTGGTCCAACCATCATCCCGATGATGACGGGCGTCGGCCTTGGGTGCTTGTCGCTTGCCCTGCTGGTTTCTGCTTTGCGCGGCGGCTGGCAAACGGACGAGGAAAAAGAATACACGCCGGATAAACTGGCGTTGGGATGGCTTGGCGCAGGCATGCTCGCCAATATCGTGCTGATCGGACCCGCCGGGTTCACGGTGGCGTCTGTGGTGATGTTTACGCTGGTGGCGCGTGGGTTCGGATCGACGCAAATCTTGCGGGATGCATCCTACGGCTTGGCGTTTTCGCTGGTCGCCTATATCGGCTTTGCACGGGCGCTTGGCATCAAAATCGGCGCCGGTCCGCTTGAGCGCTTGATCGACTCTCTCTTCAAATTGATATGACAGGCAGGCTGCGATGGAATCCCTCCAGCATCTGGCGAGCGGCTTTGCGGTCGCGCTGACGCCAATTAATCTGATGTGGTGCCTTATCGGCTGCACGCTGGGAACCGCCATTGGCGTGCTCCCGGGGCTTGGCCCTGCGCTCACCATTGCGCTGTTGCTGCCGATCACGTTCAAGGTTGAACCAACTGCCGCTTTCATTCTGTTCGCCGGCATTTATTACGGCGCCATGTATGGCGGCTCGACGACCTCGATCCTGCTGAACACGCCGGGAGAAAGCGCGACCATCGTCACGGCCCTTGAGGGCAACAAAATGGCGCGCGGCGGACGCGCCGGGGCGGCTTTGGCGACCTCCGCCATAGGCTCGTTCGTGGCGGGTACGATTGGCACGCTGGGCATCGCCTTTCTGGCGCCAGTCGTGGTCGACATAGCACTGAAATTTGGCCCGGCGGATTATTTTTCGCTGATGGTTCTGGCCTTCGTCACAGTGTCGGCGGTGCTGGGCTCTTCTGCAATTCGCGGTCTGTCGGCGCTGTTTCTTGGCATCTGGCTTGGCCTGATCGGGATCGATCTGCAAACCGGGCAGGCGCGCTTCACTTTCGGCGTGCAGGAATTGCTCGACGGCGTGAACGTCATCATCGTCGCAGTGGGCCTGTTTGCCGTCGGAGAGACGCTCTACATGGCCTCCAGACGACTTTCCGGCGGCGATGAAATCATTCCCCTGCGCGGATCGCTCTGGATGACGAAGGAAGAATGGAGCCGCTCGTGGAAGCCCTGGTTGCGCGGCACTGCGATTGGCTTTCCCATCGGCGCCATGCCTGCAGGCGGCGCTGAAATTCCAACTTTCCTCAGCTATTTCATGGAGAAGAAATTCTCGAAAAAGCCTGAAGAATTCGGCCATGGCGCCATTGAGGGCGTAGCGGGGCCGGAAGCCGCCAACAACGCGTCCGCAGCGGGCGTTCTCGTACCCATGTTGACGCTCGGCCTGCCCACGTCCGCCACCGCCGCCATTATGCTTTCAGCATTCCAGAGCTATGGCATCAATCCTGGCCCGATGCTGCTGACGACCCAGCCGCAACTCGTCTGGGGGCTGATCGCCTCGCTCCTGATCGGCAATGTCATGCTGCTGGCGTTGAATCTGCCGATGATCGCCGTCTGGGTGAAGATGCTGCACATTCCTGCGCCCCTTCTCTACGCAGGTATTCTGGTGTTCGCGACGATTGGTACCTATGGCATTTCGCAATCGCCGTTCGATCTTGTCCTGCTCTACGTTATCGGCACGATTGGCTTCCTGATGCGCCGTTATGATTTCCCCACCGCGCCCGTCATCATTGGCGTGATTCTGGGACCTCTGGCGGAGCAGAACTTCCGGCAGGCGATGACGATCTCGGCGGGCGACTGGACCGTGTTCTTCACACGGCCCCTGTCGGCCAGCATTCTGGCGATAGCGGCTTTCGCCATTCTGGCCCCAAAGGTTTACGAGCTTGTCGCCTCGCGCCGCAGCGGGGCGCTCATCGTAAAATCATAAAAAGCAAAATCGCAGGAAGAAGATCCAGGTTCATCGCGTGCGGCGATGAACCTGGATCTTTGTACCCGGCGTTTACGCTCTATCTGATGATGCTTCAATGGCCGCCAGTTTTGCCTCCGGGCGGCTGAAGCAGGCGATCCACATAGGCGATGCCTATGGCAGAAAAAATAAAGATCGTGTGGATGATCGTCTGCCACATGATCGCCGTCTCCGTGGATGTGGCGCGCGGCGTTCCCAGATTGCTCGCCTCAATAAACGTGCGCAGGAGATGGATCGACGAAATCCCGATGATCGCCATCGCCAGCTTTACTTTCAGCACGCCTGCGTTGACGTGGCTCAGCCATTCGGGCTCATCTGGATGGCCCTTGAGCCCGAGACGCGAGACGAAGGTCTCATAACCGCCGACGATCACCATGACGAGCAGGTTCGAGATCATCACGACGTCGATCAGGCCCAGCACCATCAGCATGATCTGCTGTTCGGTGAAGCTGATCGCGTGGGTGACGAGGTGCCACAATTCCTTGAGAAAGAGGATCACGTAAACCGCCTGGGCCGCAATCAGCCCGATGTAAAGCGGCAGCTGAAGCCAGCGCGAACCGAAGATAATGAAGGGCAGAGGGCGCAAAGGGCGTGGATCAGGCGTTATCATTTTGGCGAAAACCTCAAGGACGGTGGTTGAGCCGGGCACAGCCTCACTAGTGAAACGCAAAGCACGGCGATAGCGCTTTTTGCGATTTGCAGGTCCGCTTGCTGAAACAGTTTGAAATTGTAACCTGAACGCCACGTCTTTTAGAGCAAGATCGCACGCTCCCATTTCCCTAAAGCCTAAAGCCTAGAGCCTGCTGCCTGTTACAGGAGCCGCCATGAAGCCAATCCTCACATTGACGCTCAATCCCACCATCGACGGCGCCAGCGAGGCCGATGTCGTGCGCCCGATCCACAAAGTGCGTACGCGCAACGAACGCTTTGATCCGGGCGGCGGCGGAATAAATGTGGCGCGCGTCGTCACGGAGGTGGGCGGCGCCGCATTCGCGCTTTACCTGGCGGGCGGGGCGACAGGCGGCGTTCTCGATGCTTTGCTGTGCGATTACAAACTGCCCGCACGCCGGATCGACATTGAGGGCGCAACGCGCATCAGTCATAGCGTTTATGAAACCTCCACCGGGCTTGAGTATCGCTTTGTGCCCGAAGGCCCGGAGGTGAGCGAGCCTGAATGGCGGGCATGTCTGGACGCCGTCGAGTCTGCCGATTTTGATTATCTGGTCGCCAGCGGCAGCCTGCCGCGTGGCGCGCCGGTGGATTTCTACGCCCGCGTCAGCGCCATCGTCCGCAAACGCGGCGCCCGTATGACGCTTGACACGTCCGGCGAGGCGCTGAAGGCCGCCGTCGCGGAAGGCGGCCTGCACATGATAAAACCAAGCCTGAACGAGTTTGAAGCGCTGACGGGACGAGAGACGCAAGCACCGGGCGCGCTGGAGGAAGCCGGCGCGGAGCTGATTTCGCGCAGCGGCGTTGATGTGCTCGCCGTAACGCTCGGCCAGGACGGCGCCGTGCTGATCGACAAGGCGGGCGCCCTGCGTATGCAAGCACTCAAAGTCAAAGCCTTAAGCGCCGTTGGCGCCGGCGACAGCTTTGTGGCCGCCATGAGCCTGTGGCTGGCGCGGGGAGCCAGTTCGCGCGAGGCGTTTCTATGGGGCATGGCGGCGGGAACCGCAGCGGTGCTGACGCCAGGCACGCAAATGTGCAGGCGCGGGGACGTTGAAAGATTGCACGGTGAATTCGTCAAGCTCGCCAAGAGCTGATCGAACTGGCCAGGAGCTGATCGAACTCGCCAAGAGCTGATCGAGATCAATCGTGTTTCTTGTCGCCCTTGTCGCCTGGCTCCGGCTTTTCGGGCGCGGGGATCGTCTCCATCGAGCGAGAGGGCGGCGACCCGGCGATGGCGCCCCCACCCATGAACGAGGGCGGATCGCTGGCGGGAAAGGATTCCTCCGAGCCCTCCGTCACCACGTCTTTTTTAGAATCCGAGGGCCCGGGGCTGTCCATGTCCGTGTCTTTACGGACCAAATCTTGTCGAACTGCGGCTTTGGCGGCGTTCGCGCGCTTGTCTGGTTCTCTGGCCATGGTCATCTCCTGCGCGGATAAAACGCGAGGTGAAAGCAAAGGTTCAGGCGCGCTGTCGCTGCCTGCTTGCATTCTCCAGAAAAGGTTTAATCTGGCCGGATGACGAAGAGTGATTCCCGCCAGAGCGAGACCGCCACCCCGCAAGCCGAGCCAAAAGCCGAACCTGAGGCCGAGAACAAGGCATTATCGTTCAAGGCGTTGCTGGTTATTTATCTGCCCGCGCTCGTGCTGGGTCTTGGCGCAGGCATCGCGCTGCCTGCGGTGCCGACGCTAGCCAAATCGTTCGACGTCAGTTTTGGCGTGGCCAGCGGCGTGGTCACCGCGCATTTACTGGGCAATTTCGCAGGCACCCTGCCCACGGGCTGGTTGATCGACCGCTTTGGGCGCCGCTCTGTCATGATCGCTGGCCCCCTGCTCACCTCGCTGGCGGCTTTGCTGGTGTGGCTTGCCACCTCGTTCTCCGAATTGCTGATCCTCCGGTTCATCGGCGGCTTTGCCTCGCAAATGTGGCTGATGGGACGGCTGGCGGCGATCTCGCAAGGCGCCTCGCCTGACCAGCGCGGACGGCAGGTGAGCTGGATGTTTGGCATGGACACCACCGGCATGCTGGCCGGGCCGCTGGTGGGCGGCCTGATCGCCAGCGTCTGGGGGGCGTCGGCGCCGTTTCTGGCCTATTCGATCATTGCGCTGCTTGCGCTCGCGCCGAGCCTGATCTTTGTCGATACGGCGCCGCAACCCGTGCCGGTCGTGCGCGCAAAGCCAGACGGCTTGAGGCCGCCCAACCCTTCCCTTCTCGTCACGCTGAAAGAGCTTGTCCGTCCCCGGCTGGCGTTCTTCGGGATCGCGATGTTCGCCGGGCTGACGCGCGGTCCGATCAGCGCCGGACTGCTCTATCTCTACGCCGCCTTCGCCTATGATCTGGGGCCGGCGGAAATCGGCTATCTGGCGACAGCGGCGGCATTTATCTCCTGGCCCATCGGCTTTCTGGCGGGCTGGATGATGGACCGCTTCGGGCGCAAACGCACCATGATTCCCGGCTTTGGCGGCGTCGGCCTGTCGATGATCCTGATGGCGGGATCGGCGTTCGTGCAATCGCCTTATCCAATGTTCGCCGCGATCTTTTTCTTCGCCGTGGCGATGCAGGCGCTCACGGGAGGATCGGTGCAAACCATCGGCGCCGACGTGGCGCCAGCGCAAAGCCGCGGCAGCTTTCTGGGCCTGTGGCGCTTCACCGGACAGGGCGGAGCAGCCCTCAGCCCGATCATTTTCGCGATTATGGTCGATCAGTTGAATTACGGCTCCGCCTTCCTGTTCACGGCGGCGGCAGGCCTGATGGTCGCGTTCCTGGTTATCTTCCGGGTGCCGGAAACGGGGAAAGCGGCTGAAAAGGCGTGATGCTTTGGAAGTTTATGGTACCGCCTCCCCGGCTTGAACGGGGGACCCCCAGATCCACAATCTGGTGCTGCTAGAGAACATAGGAGATCTTTGGGGAAAATTTGGATTATTTATTGTTGATTATCAGGGCCAAATGCCTAGACCTTCTGACTATGGAAACATAAGAGATCGTATCGGGTCGCGAAGTTGCTTCCCATATGCTTCCCAGAAGGTCAACCATGCGACTCACAAAACCCACCGTCAGCGCCCTCAAACTGGCTGACGGCAAGTCTGAAATGATCGTCTTCGATAGCCTGTTGCCGGGCTTTGGGATACGCCTTCGCGCGGGTGGAAAGCGAACGTGGGTCGCTCAATACCGCGTGGGTGCCAAACAGCGCAGGGTCAGCTTGGGGTCGGCCGAGGCCATGGACCCCGACGAGGCCCGACGGCGCGCCCGGGATATAATCGCGAAGGTACAGCTCGGCGGAGACCCGCAGGTCGATAAGCAGCGTGCCCGGGCGCAGGCGCATGAAACCCTTGGGACCTGCATTGGAAAATACCTGTCCAACTATGCGGAAAGGAACTTGGCCCCGAGAACGCTGGCTGAAGTGAGACGAAGCCTGAACAAGCACTGGAAGCCCCTTCACGAAACAGGCGTGCACAAGATCATCCGGGCTACCGTTGCAAGCAGGCTGAGCGAAATTGGGGAGGAAAGCGGACCCTTCGCAGCGAACCGCGCACGGGCCTATCTCTCCAGCTTCTTCAGTTGGGCTG
>CAMCUC010000018.1 GCA_945878875.1 Rhizobium sp. Q54 | reverse complement strand
CACGTGGGATAACTTGCAAATCGTCGGGCACAGGGCGCTCCGGTATGGAAATCAGAGCGAAGGTCAATGCAATGATCGCGCCATTTTGGAGAGCTGAAATGCATTGAGAAATCGGGATTGCGCGGCTCAGGCTGCGCAAAATGCAAGCGTGAATTGCAGAACGCTAAACCCTGGCTTTTTACGATCCCGGATCCGTCATGGCCGGATAAGTCCGCCCATGACGGCATTGCCTCTTGCAGAGGGCTTGCGCGCCTTAATTGGCGAACCGGAAGTGCAGGCAATCGCCGTCCTGCACCACATATTCCTTGCCCTCCAGCCGGAATTTCCCCGCCTCGCGCGCGCCCGCCTCGCCGTTGAAGGCGACGTAGTCTGCATATGCTACCGTCTCCGAGCGGATGAAGCCCTTCTCGAAATCGGTGTGGATGACGCCCGCCGCCTGCGGGGCGCGCGTGCCCTGCTCAATGGTCCAGGCGCGCGCCTCCTTCGGTCCCACGGTGAAATACGTCACCAGATGCAGCAGCGCGTAACCGGCGCGGATGACGCGGTTGAGGCCGGGCTCTTCAAGGCCCATGGCGTCGAGATAATCCTTCTGCTCGGCAAAGGGCAGAACCGCGATCTCGCTTTCAATCTTCGCCGACACGACCACGGCCACCGCGCCTTCGGACGCCGCATGCGCCATCACCTTGTCCGAGAACGCATTGCCCTTGTCGGCGCAGGCCTCCTCCACGTTACAGACGTAGAGCACCGGCTTGGATGACAAAAGCCCCAGCGCTGCAAAGGCTTTCTTCTCGTCGTCGGCTATTTTGGCGGTGCGCGCGGGCTTGCCTTCGCGCAGCACGGCGAGGCAGCGGCTCATCAGATCGAAGGCTTCCTTGGATTCCTTGTCGCCGGTCTTGGCCTTCTTTTCCAGCGGCACGATGCGCTTCTCAAGGCTGTCGAGATCGGACAGCATCAGCTCGGTCTCAATCGTCTCAATGTCGCTCAGGGGATCAATCTTGCCCTCGACATGGGTGATGTCGCCGTCCTCAAAACAGCGCACCACATGTGCGATGGCGTCGCACTCGCGGATATTGGCCAGAAACTGGTTGCCCAGCCCCTCGCCCTTCGAGGCGCCACGCACGAGGCCCGCAATGTCCACAAACGTCAGGCGCGTCGGGATGATTTCCTTCGAGCCGGCGATCCTGGCCAAAGCGTCAAGGCGCGGATCGGGCACCGCCACGTCGCCGACGTTGGGCTCAATCGTGCAGAACGGATAATTGGCCGCTTGCGCCGCCGCCGTCTGGGTGAGCGCGTTGAAGAGGGTCGACTTGCCGACGTTCGGCAGGCCGACGATGCCACATTTGAAGCCCATGGGATCAATCTCGTCTCTGGGCGGCCACACGCCGCGAATATGGTTTGCATAGACCCCAAGCGGCGAACCCGTGTCAATTGTCGCAGCGCCCGCAGCCTCGCAGATTTGACATCTGCGCCCCAATCGCCAACGTGCCGCCGCTTGCGGCCGTTGCGCCGCTTCCGGGCAAATCCCCAAGGATCAGACAATGGCGAGCTGCGGCCTCGATTTTGGCACGTCGAACACGACTCTTGGTTTCCAGTCTTCCAAAGGCCCCGCACTAGTTGCGCTGGAGGGCGAGCACGTCGCCATTCCCAGCGCCATCTTCTTCGACTGGGCGGCCAATCCGCAGATCGGCCGCGCCGCCATGGACGCCTATGTGGAGGGCGCGCAGGGCCGCCTGCTGCGCAGCCTGAAATCGGCGCTCGGCAGCGCGCTGATCGAGGAGACGACGCAGGTCGGGCGCACGCGGCTGCGCTTCAGCCAGATCATTGGCCGCTATCTGGCGCTCGTGAAAGCGCGGGCGGAGGCGCGCACGGGGCTGGAGCTGACGCAGGTCGTCCACGGGCGCCCGGTGCATTTCGTCGACGGCGATGCCGAAGGGGACCGCAAAGCCGAGGATTCGCTGCGCGCCATCGCCGCAAGCGTCGGCTTCAAGGACGTGTCGTTCCAGTTCGAGCCCATCGCCGCCGCGCTCGATTATGAGCGCAGCGTAACGTCCGAAGAGATCGCGCTTGTTGTGGACATCGGCGGCGGCACGGCGGACTTCTCCATCGTGCGCCTGAGCCCGCAGCGCCACGCGAAAGCCGAGCGCGCCGATGACGTTTTGGCCAACGACGGCGTGCGCGTCGGCGGCGTCGATTTTGACCGGCGCCTGAGCCTTGAGACCGCCATGCCGCTGCTGGGCTTCCGCAGCCCGATGAAGAAGGCCGGCGTTGACGCCCCATCGGGATATTTCCACGATCTCGCCACCTGGTCGAGCATCAACCGGCTCTACAACCAGCACACCTTGCGCGAGGTGCGGGACGTGCGCCGCGAATCGGCGCGGCCCGATCTCATCGAGCGGCTGGTGCAGGTGATCGACAGCCAGCGCGGCCACACCATCGCCATGGACGTGGAGGCCGCCAAGATCGCCCTCTCCCACAACGCCAAAGCGAATATCCCGCTCGACTGGCTGGAGCCCGATTTGTGCGCGCAGCCTGATCGCGACGCGCTGATCGCCAGCTCAAAGGAACTCACCGCCCGCATCATGGGCGCCATCGCCTCGTGCCTGGCGCAAGCGGGCCTGAAAGCGGGCGCCATCGACGCGCTGTTCCTGACCGGCGGCACAACGCAAATCCCGCATGTTCGAGCCGCCGTGACCAAGGCTCTGGGCGCCGCCAAACTGGTTGAGGGCGACACCTTCGGCTCCGTCGGACTGGGCCTGACGGTCGAGGCGCAGCGCCGGTACGGGTGAGGAGCCTCTAACGCTTTCCCCTCAATGGCCGTCGAACGACATCAGCGTGCGCACCGGCACGCCCAGCGCTTCGATCTTTTGCGCGCCGCCGAGCGTTGGCAGGTCGATCACGAAACATGCGGCCACTACATTGGCGCCCATGGATTGCAGCATTTTCACTGCGCCCTCCGCTGTGCCGCCGGTGGCGATGAGATCATCGATCAGGATGACGCGTTCGCCCGGCGCCACGGCGTCGCTGTGCATCTCCATTTCGTCAACGCCATATTCGAGGGAATAGGCGATGGAGACTTTCGCGTGCGGCAGTTTGCCTTTCTTGCGGATCGGCACAAAGCCTGCCGACAATTGATGTGCGACGGCGCCGCCAAGGATGAAGCCGCGCGCCTCGACGCCCGCCACCTTGTCGATCTTTTGTCCCGCCCACGGCTGCACGAGCAAATCCACTGCGCGGCGAAACGCATGGGCCGAGCCCAATAGCGTGGTGATGTCGCGGAACATAATGCCGGGCTTGGGGTAATCTGTGATGGTGCGGATGGAATTCTTCAGATCGCTGTCGATGTTCATAAAGCGGCTCGCATTGGAATGGCGCTGGATTCAGGCCTCGCCTGTTTCAGGCAGACAGCCCTGAGGAGAAGTTCATGACCGAAATCCGTGACAGAAGCACGCAGCAAACGGCCCCGGTCCGAACTCAGATGGTGCTGGTCGATCTCGATGTTTCCTTTTGGCGGCTGGTGCTGTTCTTCGTCAAGGCGAGCCTTGCGGCAATTCCCGCTGCCATCATCGTCGGCTTGATTCTGATGCTGATCGGGATGCTTGTGCGCCTCGTCTTTGGCTTTGGCGGCTGGGAATTTTGGGGCGGCTGGGGCCGATGGGGTATGCACGATCTCTAGCTTTGCGCCTTATTGACCCGCGCCAGAATGACATCAAGCTTGCGTAACAGGTCAGGATCGCGCGCGTTTGGCGCCGTAATCAGCGCATAATCGAGCGCGCGATCCGAACCCAACGGGCAGGGCTCGTGCAATGCGGGGAAGTCGCGCAGCAGGCGGGCGAGCAGGCGGGCAGCGTTGACTGCGTTCTCGCGCACCACTTGCAGAATAGCGGCCACTTCCACGGCGTCGTGATCGGGGTGCCAGCAATCAAAATCCGTCACCATGGCGATAATCGCGTAGGACAATTCAGCCTCGCGGGCGAGTTTGGCTTCCGGCATCGCAGTCATGCCGATGACGTCATAGCCCATGGCCTTGTAGGTCATGGATTCGGCGTAGGAGGAAAACTGCGGCCCCTCCATGCAAACGTAGGTTCCCCCGCGCGAGAACGCGATGTCTTCTGCGCGCGCCGCCGCAACGATGCGATCCTGCAAACGCGGCGCGACGGGACGGGCCATCGACACATGGGCGACGCAGCCGTCGCCAAAGAACGAACTGTCGCGGCCAATCGTGCGATCCACGAATTGGTCGATCAGCACGAACAGGCCGGGGTGAAGCTCGGGCTTGAACGATCCGCATGCGGACACGGAAATCAGATCGGTGACGCCGACGCTTTTGAGTGCGTGAATGTTGGCGCGGTAATTGATGCCAGACGGCGACAGGCGGTGGCCGCGCCCGTGACGGGGCAAAAACACAACCTCGACTTCGCCGATGCGGCCAAAGCGCAGCGTATCCGAGGGTGGCCCCCATGGCGTATCGACGACCCGCTCATGCAAATCCACAAGGCCCGGCAGATCGTAGACGCCAGAACCGCCAATGATTCCCACTATCGCTCTGGTCATGATTCAGTCACCGCTTTCCTGTGCCGGCATCCAGCATAGATTAGCCTATATCACGACGCATGGAATGCGGCGTAGCATCAGATGTTCTCGTCAAAAGGAGATGGACCCATGCATGTCATTGCCCGCAAAGGCTGGGAAATCCCCGAGAGTCTCGCGACGCCAGAGAGCGTGTTTCTCAACCGCCGTGCGCTGCTCACCGGAGCCGGCGCGATTGGCGCAGGCGCCATGCTGGCGCCGGGCGCAGCGTTTGCACAGAAGGCTGACCCCTCCGCGCATCTTTATCCCGTGCCCCGCAACGAGAACTTCAAGCTTGATCGTGCGCTGACGCCCGAAGACGTGAATGCGCGCTATAATAATTTCTACGAGTTCGGGACCACGAAAAATATCGCAGCGGCAGCGCAGCGTCTCCAAATCCGCCCCTGGACGATCAAGATCGACGGGCTTGTCGAGAAAGAGCGCGAGATCGGTATCGACGATCTGCTGAAGGTTGTTCAGCTGGAGGAGCGGCTCTACCGTATGCGCTGCGTTGAGGCGTGGTCGATGACCGTGCCGTGGAGCGGCTTTGCGATGAAGCAGCTGGTGGATTTGGCCAAGCCCGCATCGGGCGCCAAATTCATCCGCATCGAGACGTTCATGGACCCCAAGATAGCGCCGGGCCAGAGGCAAGTCTGGTATCCGTGGCCCTATGTGGACGGCTGCACGATTGAGGAAGCGCGCAACGATCTCGCCTTCATGGTGACGGGCGCTTACGGCAAGCCGCTTGGCAATCAGTTTGGCGCGCCGCTGCGCGTTCACATGCCGTGGAAATACGGCTTCAAGGCGGTGAAATCCATCCGCCGAATTACGTTCACGAATGAGCGTCCGGTGAGCTTCTGGGAGAAGGCGCAGGCATCAGAATACGGGTTCTGGGCCAATGTGAATCCCGCAATCGCCCATCCGCGCTGGAGCCAGGCGACCGAGGAAGTGCTGGGGGAGGGCAGGCGCGTGCCCACCCTGATCTGGAACGGATACGGGGAGTTCGTGGCGGATATGTACAAGGGGATGGAAGGCGAGAAGCTCTTCATCTGACGGGAGTTTTACTGTCCCAAAGCCACGAATTGACGCAACATTCGCCGCCCCCGATATTGGTGGAGCGGACCGGGCCCCTCTGGTGAGCTGTCTTGAAAGACGCTCATCATGTCGGACCGCATCGGGTCATCTCGATGCAGGTTTAGACGGGCTGATGAATCCCCATTCTTCTGCGAGACGACGACCCGATCGATGTTCACGTCGAAGGGAGATTGTTTATGAGCATGAGCGCCTACGTCTATCGTTTGAGTCTCACCCATGCCCGCCTGCAGGATGCGATCAGCCGGGAGTTGAAGCAGCGCTTCCCGGACTCCTTGCGTGTCGCGCGGCTGAAGAAGCTTCGCCTCGCGATCAAGGATCGTCTTGCGTCGCATGGTTTTCGGGGAGCCGACAACAGACGCTCTGTCGTCTAACCTAGTTATAAGGCCGGATCCGCACACAAAAAAGGCCGGACATTTCTGCCCGGCCGACAGCCCGATAAAGACGGGCTTCTCAAGAGGGGTTGGCATGGGGACCTGCGAAACTGCGCCGGAAGGGAGGAGGTGCAGCGTTAATCCCCAGCCGTCGCCACAATAGCCCCGCGCCGAGCGCAAGGCAATAGCGTATTATGCATGCATGCTATGCGTATGGTGCATGCGGTTGTCATAATATCGTCAGTAATCCCAGCGTTGCGCATTAGCGACGAGAAAATCCCGGAAAACCCGGACGCGGGCGACGTTTTTCAGCTCTTCCGCGTAAACCAGAAAGCATTCAAGCTCCGGCATGTCCGCCTGGGGCAAAATCCGCACAAGGCTGGTGTCGGACAACGCCAGATAATCTGGCAGGATCGCGATGCCCACGCCATTCTCCACTGCGCGGCGCAACGCGCTGATATTGTTCACCTTCAGCGTCGAAGGGCGGGGTTCCTTGGAATCGCGCCCGGCAAAATGAAGCGAATTGATCGCGCTCAGATAGCTTTGCGCCGACACGCCATAGGTCAGGATGCGGTGCGAATCGAGATCGTCGAGCGTCTTGGGCTCGCCAAACCGCTTCAGATAAACCGCCGACGCGTAGGCGTGGAAATGCATCGTGAACAGGCGGCGACGAATCAGGTCCGGCTGCACCGGCTCGCGCACACGGATGGCCACGTCCGCCTCGCGCATCGACAAATCCAGCTCGTCGTCGGACAGCAGGATCGTGAGCTTGATGTCCGGATAAAGCTCGATGAATTCGCCGATGCGCGGCGTCAGCCAATTGGTGCCGATGCCCACCGTCGTCGTGACCCGCAATTCGCCGCGCGGGCGCTCGCGCGTGTCCGACAATCGGGTGCGGGCGGCGTCGAGCTTCATCACCATGTCGCGCACGGTGCGGTAGAGCACCTCGCCCTGTTCGGTGAGGATCAACCCGCGCGCGTGGCGGTGAAACAGCGGCGCCTGTAGATCCAGCTCAAGCCCGCTGACCTGACGGCTGACCGCCGATTGACTGAGCCCCAGAATCTCGCCCGCATGGGTGAAGGAGCCGGCCTCGGCGGCGGCATGGAAAACCCGCAGCTTGTCCCAATCCACAATCAGCTCCTGTCGTCGCTCTTATGCGTGCTCGTTGGCGGCCAGAAAGCGCTCGGCCTCAAGGGCGGCCATGCAGCCAAGGCCAGCCGCCGTGACGGCCTGCCGGAACACGTCGTCGGCCACGTCGCCGGCGGCGAACACGCCGGGCACGTTGGTCGCAGTCGAGTTCGGCGCGGTCTTGATGTAGCCGTTGGGGCGAATCTCGACCTGGCCCTTAAACAATTCGGACGCGGGCGCATGGCCGATGGCGATGAACACGCCGTCGGTCTTCAGATCGCGCAGCGCGCCGGTCTCGACGTTTTTCAGCGTCACGCCGGTGACGCCAAGCGGGTTCTCGTCGCCCACGACTTCCTCAAGCGCGTGGTTCCAGAGCACCTCGACCTTGGGATGCCTGAACAGCCGCTCTTGCAGAATGCGCTCCGCCCGGAACGAATCGCGCCGATGCACGATGGTGACTTTGGAGGCGAGATTGGCCAGATAAAGCGCTTCTTCGACCGCCGAATTGCCGCCGCCCACCACCACGACCTCCTTGCCGCGATAGAAAAAGCCGTCGCAGGTGGCGCAGGCCGAAACGCCGTAGCCCTTGAACTTTTCTTCCGTGGCCAGCCCCAGCCATTTGGCCTTGGCTCCGGTCGCGATCACCAGCGTGTCGCAGGTGTGGCTGTCGCCGCTGTCGCAGGTCAGCTTGAAGGGGCGGCTGGAGAGATCGACGGCGGTGACGTGATCGGAGACCATTTTCGTGCCGACGTGTTCGGCCTGCGCCTTCATCTGCTCCATCAGCCACGGCCCCTGAATGGGATCGGCAAAGCCCGGATAATTTTCGACGTCTGTCGTGATCATCAACTGGCCGCCGGGCTCGTAGCCGGAAATCAGCACCGGCTCCAGCATCGCGCGGGCTGCGTAAACGGCGGTGGTGTAGCCGGCTGGTCCCGAGCCGATGATGATCATTTTCGCGTGCATGTGAATCTCTGTGGCGGTTTCTGGAGCAGCGAAGCTATGCGCTCCGCGTGACAATCCTGTGTATGATATGTACGCGACGCAGGGCTTGCGCTGCAAGGCCGCTGAGCCGCCGCTTACCCTTCGTCCCTTGCGGGCTAAGGAAGAAAGAGGCGCTCTCCTATTCCGCCCGCCGCGTCTTTGGCGGCAGGCTCGCCTTGCGGGCGAGATAGCGCCTGGCGACTTCACTGGCGATCTCGTGGGTGGCGTCGATGGGCTCGTAGGTCCAGCGCTCGAACGCGCCCGCAAAACGTCGCACGGCGCCGCTGGCGATCATGGTGTTGAGAAAGCGCGTGATCTTGGGCGAGCCGCCGCCCGGCTCATAAAAGTAGATCGGCGCGCCGGTGGCCGCCGCCTCGCCAACCATGTTGACGCTGTCGGCGGTCACGACAATGCAATCAGCGTTCGCGAGCATGGCGACATAGGGGTTGTCGCCCGTCCTGTCCCAGATGAAACAGCGCTCGGGCGCCAGATCGGCCAGCGCCAGACGCAAGGTCTGCATCAGCTCGGGCGGGGTGCGGCGCGAGGGCGTTATCGTCAGGCAGAAGCCAGCCTGCGCGCCGCTGCGCGCGATAGCCACAAGGGCTTCGTAATCGGCGGGCGTGAAAACATGGGCGCCGCTGGGGCCGCCAAGGCTGATGGCGAGGCGCGGGCCTTGCAGCGCTGCAATGCGCGGATCGGGACAGCTCCGCGCCTGCGCCAGATCATTGGGACGCAAGCCGTGCGGCGAGGTCAGCGTCTTGACGATGTTGGGGCCTGTCGCCTGATCGTGCTCCGGCATCCAGATCATGTCGAAGCGCGAGCGCCAGGCTCGCGGGTCTTGCAGGTAGAGCGTGAAGGCGTGGCCCTTCGACTTTGCGCCCATCACGCGCAAAACAGGGGCGGTGACGCGCCCCGATGCGATGATGATATCGGGCCAGTTAAAATCGAGCATCTCGCTTGGATCGGGCGGACCCCAGGGCGCGAAAAACGCAAACAGCGGATGGGGCTCGACGCGCATCACCAAGACGTCGCCGCCAAGCGCGGCGGCGATGCCAAGGCTGTTGATGTCATGCCCGGCCTTGCCGCAGCTCAGCACCAGAATGCGCGTATCAGGCGGCAGAAGTCCCGATGAGGCCGCGCTCAAACGTAGACGATCCCCAGAATCTCGTAGCTCTTGCCGCCG
Organism: Rhizobium sp. Q54; assembly: GCA_945878875.1. Taxonomy (GTDB): domain Bacteria; phylum Pseudomonadota; class Alphaproteobacteria; order Rhizobiales; family Beijerinckiaceae; genus Terripilifer. The sequence goes on along the minus strand of CAMCUC010000018.1, from coordinate 40,816 downwards.
CCGGGCGTGTTCACTTCAACGGCGTCGCCGACGCGCTTGCCGATGAGCGCGCGCGCTATGGGCGAGGTGATCGACACCTTGCCGCTCTTCACGTCCGCCTCGTTCTCGCCGACGATCTGGTATTTCTTTTCTTCCTCGGTGTCGTCGTCGATCAGCGTCACGGTCGCGCCGAATTTGATGGTGTCTCCGCCCAGTTTCGAGACGTCGATCACCTCGGCGCGCGAAATGCGGTCCTCAAGCTCGGCGACGCGGCCCTCGTTCAGCGATTGCGATTCCTTTGCGGAATGATATTCCGCGTTCTCGGAAAGGTCGCCGTGGGAGCGCGCTTCTGCGATCGCCTGAATGATGCGCGGACGCTCAACCTGCTGACGGTGCTTCAGCTCTTCCTCGAGGGCTGCATAGCCCGCGACAGTCATCGGAAACTTTTCCATCGTACCCTTCCCGTAACGGAGCCGCCGGGCTCCTCGGTTGAAGTGGCCAAAAGCCCGCCGGGCCGGCAGCCGCCGGTTTGAATCCCTATACGGACGATTGAATCAAAATAAGCCGGCGGGTCTCAAAGGAGAGCCCCGCCAACGTGATAGGTCAAGCAGGACCGAAGCCGTGCAGACCGGTAAGCTTATGCTGCGAAATAATCCTGCAACGCCCGTACTTCCAGATCGCCGCTTTTATAGGCGCGAATGCCCTGAGCCGAAGCGACCGCCCCGGCCAGCGTCGTATAATATGGCACCTTGTGCAAGAGGGCTGCGCGCCGCAATGAACGGGAATCGGCGAGCGCCTGCGCACCCTCCGTGGTGTTGAAGACAAGCTGGATCAACCCGTTCTTGATCGCGTCCACCACATGGGGCCGCCCTTCCGACACTTTGTTGATGCGCTGCGAGGCCACGCCGCTGGCCTCCAGAAAGCGCTGCGTGCCCCCTGTCGCCTGAATGCGGAAACCCATGGAGCTCAGGAGCTTCGCGGTCTCCAGCATGCGCGGCTTGTCGGCGTCGCGCACGCTCATGAATACGGCGCCGCCGGTGGGAACCTTGGTGCCGCTGCCAAGCTGGCTTTTGGCGAAAGCCGCCTCAAACGAGCGATCAAGCCCGATGACCTCGCCGGTTGAGCGCATTTCCGGCCCCAACACCGTATCGACGCCGGGGAAGCGCGCGAACGGGAACACGGCTTCCTTCACGCCCACATGCGCCAGCTCGCGGTTGACCAGCCCGAACGAGGCCAGAGACTCGCCCGCCATGATGCGCGAGGCGATCTTGGCGACTGGATAGCCGATGACCTTGGCCACGAAGGGTACCGTGCGCGAGGCGCGCGGGTTCACTTCCAGCACGTAGATGTCGCCGTCCTTCAGCGCATATTGCACGTTCATCAGGCCGCCGACATTGAGCGCCAGCGCCATTTTGCGCGTCTGGTCGCCAAGTTTGGCGAGCGTTTCGGGCGACAGCGAGCGCGGGGGGAGCGAACAGGCCGAATCGCCTGAATGGATGCCCGCTTCCTCGATGTGCTCCATGATGCCCGCGATAAACACGTCCGTCCCGTCGCACAGGCAATCGACGTCAACTTCCACCGCGTCCGACAGATAGCGGTCGAACAACAGCGGGTTTTTGCCCAGAACAGTGTTGATCTGGCCTGTCTTGTCGTTGGGATAGCGCGCCTTCACGTCGGAGGGGATCAGGCTCGGCAAGGTGTCGAGCAGGTAATCGACCAGCCCCGTTTCGTCGCGGATGATCGCCATAGCGCGCCCGCCCAGCACATAGGAGGGGCGCACGACGAGCGGCAGGCCAAGTTCAGCTGCGACGATGCGCGCCTGCTCCACCGAATAGGCGATGCCGTTCTTGGGCTGCTTCAAACCAAGCTTGTCGAGCAGGCGCTTGAACTGGTCGCGGTCCTCGGCAAGGTCGATGGAGTCTACGGACGTGCCCAGAATCGGCACATTCGCGTCTTCCAGCGAGCGCGCGAGCTTTAGCGGCGTCTGGCCGCCAAACTGCACGATGGCGCCTTTCAGCGTTCCCGCGCCGCGCTCCTTGTCCATGATTTCGAGCACGTCTTCGGTCGTCAGCGGCTCGAAATAGAGCCGGTCCGAGGTGTCGTAATCGGTTGAGACCGTTTCAGGATTGCAATTGATCATGATCGTCTCATAGCCGGCTTCGCTCAAAGCAAAGCACGCGTGGACGCAGCAATAATCGAACTCGATGCCCTGACCGATGCGATTGGGTCCGCCGCCCAGAATCACGATCTTCTCGCGGTCAGTGGGGCGCGATTCGCAAGACAATTCACCGGCAAACGGCGTCTCGTAGGTTGAGTACATATAGGCGGTGGGCGAGGCGAATTCCGCCGCGCAGGTGTCGATGCGCTTGTAGACCGGGCGAACGCCAAGGCCATGGCGCAGGGCGCGAACATCAGCCTCGGGCTTGCCCGAAAGCGTGCCAAGGCGCACGTCTGAGAAACCGGCGGCCTTCAGCATGCGCAAATTGTCCGCATCATGCGGCAGGCCGTGCGCGCTCACGCGATCTTCCAGCGCGACAATTTCGGCCAGCCGCTCAATGAACCAGCGGTCGATCTTGCAAGCCTGATAGATCTCCTCAACCGGCATGCCCATGCGCAGGGCCTGACCCACGACGATGAGGCGATCAGGCGTGGGCGAGCCAAGGGCCGCGCGCACAACGTTCATGTCGTCGCCCTGTCCAAGGCCGTCGATCTCGATCGGATCAAGGCCCGAAAGCCCGGTCTCCAGCGAGCGCAGCGCCTTTTGCAGGGATTCGGCGAAGGTGCGACCAATGGCCATCGATTCGCCGACCGATTTCATGGAAGTTGTAAGTGTGGGCTCGGCGCCGGGGAATTTCTCGAACGCGAAACGCGGCACTTTCGTCACCACGTAATCAATCGTCGGCTCGAAGGAGGCGGGCGTGGCGCCGCCCGTAATGTCGTTGGCGATCTCGTCGAGCGTGTAGCCGATGGCGAGCTTTGCGGCCACGCGCGCGATGGGAAAGCCGGTAGCCTTGGAGGCGAGCGCAGATGAGCGCGACACGCGCGGGTTCATCTCGATCACGATCATGCGGCCGTTTTCAGGATTGACCGCAAATTGCACGTTTGATCCGCCGGTCTCGACGCCGATCTCGCGCAGAACCGCCAGCGAGGCGTCGCGCATGATCTGGTATTCCTTGTCGGTCAGCGTCAGGGCAGGGGCCACCGTGATCGAATCGCCGGTGTGCACGCCCATCGGATCGACGTTTTCAATCGAGCAGACGATGATGCAATTGTCCGCCTTGTCGCGGACGACCTCCATCTCGTATTCCTTCCAGCCCAGCACGCTTTCCTCAACGAGGACCTCCGTGGTTGGCGAGGCGTCGAGGCCGCTCTGGATGATCTCGATATATTCGTTCTTGTCATAGGCGATGCCGCCGCCGGTGCCGCCCATGGTGAAGGATGGGCGGATGATGGTAGGCAGGCCGATGTCGTCGAGCGCCTCTAGCGCTTCCTGCAGGCCTTTGGAGACATAGCGGCGCTTGCGCTCGGGCTCGTTTGAATCCCAGTCGCGGGCAAACGCCTCAACCGCCTTCTGGCGCTCTGCCGGATCGGCATGACGGGCGGCGATCTCGGCGCTTTGGCGCTGGAACGTCTCCTTGTCGGCCTTCTTCAGGTCCGAGGCGTTGGCGAGCCGCGAGCGCGGGGTGTCGAGGCCGATCTTGGTCATGGCCTCGCGGAACAGGTGCCGGTCTTCGGCCTTGTCGATGGCTTCCGCCGTGGCGCCGATCATCTCGACGTCGAACTTCTCCAGCACGCCCATTTGCTTGAGCGAGAGCGCGCAATTGAGTGCCGTCTGGCCGCCCATCGTGGGGAGCAGCGCAAAGCCCTTCGAGCGGTCGCCGCGCTCCTTCTCGATGATCTTGGCGACGATCTCCGGCGTGATCGGCTCCACATAAGTGCGGTCAGCCATGTCCGGGTCGGTCATGATGGTGGCGGGATTCGAGTTCACCAGAACGATCCGGTAGCCTTCCTCGCGCAGCGCCTTGCAGGCTTGCGTCCCGGAATAATCGAACTCGCACGCCTGGCCGATAATGATCGGGCCGGCGCCGATAATCAAAACGGTGTGGATGTCTGTGCGTTTGGGCATGAGCTTCCATCCGCGCCATTGCCCCGTGGGAGCAGGCGCACAAAAAAGAGGCCGCGCTTGAGGCCAGTAAAGGCCGGAGCGCGCCCTCCGAAGACCCTGGGGGCGTTCAGACCGGCGAACCGATCCAAAAGATGAGCTTGTCTAGACCAAAAGCGGGAGGATGTGAACCCCCGCATGGCTTGCCTGTTGGCGATGCATCTGCCGGCAAGCAATCTCTGCAGGGATTTCAGTTCGAGGTGAACTCATAACCCCCTTGCTTCGACTTGATCTTCGAGCCGGGCGCAACGCCTTGCGGAGGGATGGAGACAAATGAGCTCGGCGCCGCACTCGACAACCCTCCCACGGCGGAAAGCGCAATGGAATCGACGCGGGCTCCAAACCCGTCTGCGGCGCCTTCGGCTGCAAAGGTCAGCCAATAATAGCCGGTCTTGGATATCCTGAAATAAACGGAGCGAATTGGCTTTGCCGTTGAATGGACGCAAGAATCGATCCGCGTGTTCGGCAGTTTAGTCGCGCCCGAGGCTGGGCTTGATCCATCCCATGCTTTCCAGACGGCCGCGTTGGAGAGCGTGGTCGTCGTTTCAGGATGGCTGAAGCTGACATCCGCATCGACGTAAACGCTCATTTGATTTGTGTTCGCTGCTTTCGCGGAATCCGATTTCGCCGCGTTTATCTGTGACACCTGCAAATTTATTTCTGAAGCCGTCAACGCTCCGCACCATGTGCCAAACGTGCCCAGTCCATTGAAGGGCGAATATTCATAGGTAAGCTTGTAATAGCCGGGAGCCAGCAGAAACTTCCTGTGGATCGAGCGATTGGAGCTGCCGCCGGAGGAGGAGGCGTCCAATGGCAAGACGTAGTCGTAGCCCGAAACTTTCACGAACTCGACCTGGTTGACGGGAGTCGTCGTCCAGCCCGCCGAAACGTTTTGCCATTTACTGGCCGCCGTGGCCGCTCCGGAATTATTCAGCATGTGCTGGGTAAAATAATCCGCCGGCCAGATGCCGGACGGCAGAGTGAAATTATCGGTAAAAAGCAACGTATTCGCCGACCATGGAAACGTCTCTGCCATAACTTCGCCCGGACAGGTGTTTTTGCAGAAGCGGATATTGTTAACGACGGCGCCGAACAAGTCAGACGCCCCTTCTGCCTGGAACGCAAGCCAATAGCTGCCCGGCGCGGTCACCGATATTTTGACGCTGCGTTCGATCCATTGGCGATGACTTAAAACGCAGATGTCGATCATATTCGCCGAGAACTTCGCTGGCGGATCGTCGCCTGACGCAAGGTCAAGATAAACTCCCAGTCTATTGCTTTGCGCCCCGAGATCTCTACCACGCGCATCGTAATTGAAGTTTCCCCCCGCTGCCGTCGCCCACTCGACATCTGTACTAGTGGACCCGCAAATATTTGTAGGTGAATATACGTTATATGATACTCGATCACTATAAAAGTAACGTAATTCGTAAGTACCAACGGGCAGATAAATTTTCTTCGCTATATAGGCTTTGCTAGTAGAGTCCAACTCGCCGACGTAGGGGGCGCCATTGGGCGGCGTGACGCCATAAAGCGAGCTGGAGCCTATTTCAATTCCGTTTGAAGTTGTCTTCCAATTATTGAAGTTCCTGTACATGCCGAAACTGCGACCATCGGTCATGACGTAGTTTGTATAGGGCGTTGCGCTCCCCGCCGAGTCAAAATTCTCTTCAACCAATATGTCAGGATTGGTTGGATTTGTCGTCCCCTGCGCCAGCGGCCCCTGACTTTCCGAGCCGCCGTCGATTGCGATATTCTGCAAGCCGACGACGTTTGTGGAGGTCGTCGGCACGCTGGCGGAATAGCTGACGGAGCCGCTCATTGTTTCTCCGACGCGATTGAAGCCAAGGCTTTTAAAAATATAAGGCGCCTCGGTCGGCGCAAGTCCTGTGAAGACCTGCAGCGCGCGCGCGTCCGCAGCCGCCTTGACGCTGTCGGGCGACATGTTGGGGTTCGACAGCAGCAGAGCGCGCGCTGTATCCAAGCCCGCCAACGCCGCTGCGCTGGCGGCGGAATCCAGTTTCATTTTATAACTGACGGCGCGGGTGTAATCGATCCCGTATCCAACGGCGCCGACAAGCGGAACGAGGAGGAGCGCCATAATCATGGCGACATTGCCGCGTTCGTCCGTATGCATGCGACGGACGTTGGCGAGAAATCCTTGAAGGCGGGTCGTTGTCATGAGTCGCACTCGCTTGGAGGTCGGTAAAATCAGTTTAGCGGCCTCGCGCTAACGCTGCGTGCGTTACAGGCGGCAAAGTCTAATGATCGCTTTAAGCCAATGCTAACGGTCAATATCCGGGACAGCGAATGGGTGATCCAGCTCCAGATTCGTTAGTAATCTTGATATGGGATGAAGCAAAGCGGGCGTTTGCATAACCGTGCCGAAACAGGTCGATTGAGGGAACAAAATTCGATCCAAACAATGGTGTGAATCTGTAACCAAGATTAACGATCACCATGGAACCGGGGCCAAACATGGACGCAGGGATCGTGGCACCCGTGGGCGTCGCTCCGGCGGCAGCCCCATTTAAGGTTCCACATTGACGGCGCATGTTTCCCAACCCGAAGCCCATGTCGTATTCTGGCCAAACCCACGCCACGTTTGCGTTATACGTGCAGTTTTGCGTACAGCCAGCCGTCGTTGGCGTGAACGCTACATTGGTAATTTGATGCAGCAGGGCCTGAAACCATATTGCTTCGGCTCTGCTGGCTGGAAACATATGGATCGCAGCGTTGAAATCGAAAATTAACGTCTCGACGTCCGTCGCCTGTTGCTGCGCCACCATTGCCGCGATATTGCTTGCCGAAAGCGATAGTTGTCGCTCAATGCGCAGATAACGCTGCAATTCAACGCTGCCAAGCAGCATCAGAGCAAGCAGCGGCAGCAAGAGTGCGAACTCGATGGCGGCGACGCCGTTCTGCGCCAGTGCAAAGCGCTTCAGAGGATTGCGCATAATTTAGCACCCCGCCGTGGCAGGCGCCGGAAGCCCGAACGGATCGTTCCTGAAGGCTGCTGCGCTTAGATAATACCGAACTCTGTTCGCATTGCTGGCGGCCCCCGCCCAGATCATCGAAGCCAGCGGCACTGGATAGGCGAGCTGTATGAGGATAGTGTCGGCAGCTCCTCCGGGACACCATTTGGCCGTAGCCGGGTTAACTGTGTTGGGCCACCACGTCCAATTGGCGCTCCATTCATAGGTGTTTCTGACAACCCCCACGTTGACTTGAAGCGAAGAGCACGTCAGCCCGGTGATCTTGGGGCAGATCACGTTCGTTTTGAATTGCGTCGCCGTTAGATTTTGCATCTGCACGCTGCCGGAGCGGATCTCTTGCGCAGCTTTGTGCGTGGCGTAGTCAATCTGCGAAAAGAAGAGGAAGTCCACGCCGACCTCGATGATGCAGATGATCATCGCCAAAAAAGGCAGCGACACCATTGCAAACTCCAGCGCGGCGGCGCCGGATTTGTCCTGAATGAAGCGACGGGTGCGTCTCAAACCGCCCCTGCGTCCAAATCGCAATCCAGGCACCAGCGCCCATCGGGGCGGGCAAGGCTCTGCATCGGCCGATAAATTGGACGGAATGTGCAACATGGCCAAACGATGCAATATAAAGCTTAAGATCAAGTTATAGGCCCCGTGACAGATTCGTGCCGCCGCGTTAGGAAGTCGCCGTGACCCTGTCCCGCCAATTCACCCTGTTCGTCGTCGTCGGCATAGCCGCCGCCATCGCCCATTTTGGCGCGCTCATCGGGCTCGTCGAGGCGGGCGGCTGGGCGCCGGAGCCCGCCACGCTTGTCGGCTACGTCGCGGGCGGGATTGTCTCCTATGCGCTCAACCGGCGCCATACCTATGTCAGCGACCGCCCGCACGCAGAAGCCGGGTGGCGGTTTGCGCTGGTGGCGGGCGTGGGGTTCGGGCTGACCTATCTGTCGATGTCGCTCCTGCACGGCTGGCTTGGCCTGCATTACCTCCCCGCGCAATTGGCCACGACCGGCGCTGTGCTCGTGTGGAGCTTTCTCGCCCACAAGCTCTGGACGTTCGGCGCCAAGCCTGCGCGGCGTCTTTAGCCTGACTGTTCAGATTTTATAAATAAGCCGCGCTTATGCTGACCGGAGTTTTGGTTGAAGGAAGCGGCGAGCCTGAATGAATTCTGTGTCGGGAATCGCAATGCTGATTGGAGGCTGGCTCATCGGGGCGGCCCATCTGCAATTGTATCTGACCGGACAGGGCGTTTACGTCGGGAGCACCGTTTCGAAAGATCGCTGGAACCGCATCTGCCATTATTACAAGCCCGGCGCCGTCGTGAAGCTGCGCATTCCGGTGAAGGGCGAATGCGAAATCCGGCTCATGCCGCAACCTCCGGGAAAGCCCACCCCGGCCAAGCGCTGAGGGGCGACCGTTCAATCTTCCCGTCTGATCTGCCGCAGCGCCTCGCCCATCGCCATCGCGGCGGCGAACGCCACGTTGAGTGAGCGCGCTGGCGGGCGCAGCGGAATCAGCAGCCGCGCGTCGGCGGCCTCGTGCACCTCGTCCGGCGCGCCCAAAGATTCGCGCCCCACCATCAAGACGTCGCCCGGCGCAAAGACGAATCGGGAATAGGGCTGCGCGCCTTTCGTGGTCAGCAGCACCAGTCGGCGGCCTTTGCACGCCCGCCAATCCTCGAAAGCGGCCCACGAGACGTGGCGCTCGATGTTCAATTGGTCGAGGTAGTCCATGCCCGAGCGGCGGAAATGGCGGTCGGAGACGGGAAAGCCCGCCGGCTCGATAATCGCCGCATCGACGCCCAGACACGCGCAGGCGCGCAGCATTGTGCCCGCGTTTTGCGGAATATCGGGCTGAAACAGCGCCAAAGTCAGGTCGGACACGGTTTGTCTCCAGTTATCGGCGGCCATGCAACAGCAGGCGCCATCGTCGAATTTGCCTGCTCATAGCGCATTTGGGCGCCTTGTCAGCGTCATTAAGAGGTGGATTGGCCTGCCGCGCTATGGACAACAGTCCGGATCGGTGCGAAATACCGCGCGCTCTAGAGCGCTGGTTGAGGCATCCGTCCGGCAGCCTTTTCGGGCGTTTACAAGTGGCGATCCGTCGCATTCACCTTGGCGACGCAAAATATTATGACAACTCGGCCCGTCCGGCGCGTAAAATGCGCGTCGTTCCCGTCCAGCATCCGGGCGGGACCGTGCGGGACAAACGGATGGGGGAATAGACGTGGCCAATCCATCTACGGTCGAACCGACCCGCAGGGACATGCTTTTCATAGCTACCGGAGCGGTAGCCGCCGTCGGCGCCGGCGCTGTGGCATGGCCTCTGGTCAGCCAAATGAATCCCGACGCCTCCACATTGGCGCTCGCCTCGACGGAAGTGGACATCAGCGCCATTCCCGAGGGGGGCAGCCTGACGGTGAAATGGCGCGGCAAGCCCGTTTTCGTGCGCCATCGCACGAAGAAGGAAATCGACGAGGCTTTGGCCACGCCGCTCGCCCAGCTTCCTGATCCGCAGACGGACGCCGCCCGCGTCAAGAAGCCCGAATGGCTGGTCGTCGTCGGGGTCTGCACGCATCTTGGCTGCGTACCCCTTGGCGCGCCCGGCAGCCGCGGCGAATATGACGGCTGGTTCTGCCCGTGCCACGGATCGCATTACGATACGTCGGGACGCATTCGCAAAGGCCCGGCCCCCACGAACCTCGCCGTTCCAACCTATGATTTCCTTTCGGACACGAAGCTGCGGATCGGTTGAGCGGAAAGCTGCAGCCAATTCCATTCGCGCCCCATAACTCGCCGCCAGAAGAGACAGTCACATGAGCGGACCATCGACCTTCGTTCCCCAGAGCGCCCTCGGGCGCTGGTTTGAGAGCCGGCTTCCCATTGGCGGCCTCGTCCACAGCTCGTTCATTGCGTATCCGACGCCGCGCAATCTGAATTATTTCTGGACCTTCGGCGCGATCCTGAGTTTCATGCTGGTCGCCCAGATCATCACCGGCATCGTGCTGGCGATGCATTATACGCCGCATGTCGATCACGCCTTCCAGTCTGTCGAGCACATCATGCGCGACGTGAACTGGGGCTGGTTCATGCGTTATTCGCATGCGAACGGCGCCTCGATGTTCTTCATCGCGGTCTACATCCACATGTTCCGCGGGCTCTATTACGGCTCCTACAAGGCGCCGCGCGAAGTGCTCTGGATTTTGGGCGTCGTGATCTTCCTCGTCATGATGGCGACCGCCTTCATGGGCTACGTCCTGCCATGGGGCCAGATGAGCTTCTGGGGCGCTACCGTCATCACCAATTTGTTCTCGGCGATCCCGCTGGTCGGCGACGCGATCACGACTTGGCTCTGGGGCGGCTATTCCGTTGACAACCCGACGCTGAACCGCTTTTTCGCGCTGCATTACCTGATGCCGTTCATGCTGATCGGCGTGGTTATTCTCCACGTCTGGGCTCTGCATGTGTCTGGCCAGAACAATCCAACCGGCGTTGAGGTCAAGAACGTCCAGCGCGATACGCTTCCCTTCACGCCGTTTGCGACGGTGAAGGATTCGTTCGCGTTGGTCATGTTCCTGATCTTCTTCTCGTGGTGGATTTTCTATGTGCCGAACTATCTCGGCCACGCCGACAATTACATTGAGGCCAACCCGCTGGTGACGCCCGCGCACATCGTGCCGGAATGGTATTTCCTGCCGTTCTACGCGATCCTGCGCGCCATCCCCTCCAAGCTCGGTGGCGTCATCGCGATGTTCGGTTCGATTGCGATCCTCGCGTTCCTGCCCTGGCTTGATACGTCAAAGGTACGTTCGGCCAATTATCGCCCCGTTTATCGCGTGTTCTTCATCGTGTTCGTGCTCACCTGCATTGGCCTTGGCTATCTGGGCGCTATGCCGGCAGAGGGCGGTTACGTGCTCGCCTCGCGCTTGCTGACGCTCTATTACTTCGGTTTCTTCCTCGTGATCTTGCCGCTGCTTGGCCTGTACGAAACGACGAAGCCATTGCCCGCCACTATTGCGGATTCGGTGTTGCCGCAGGGCGGGGCCAAATTGCAGCCGGCGGAATGAGCGAGCTTAAGGACATGACCATGAAAAGCTTCAAGTCGATTTGTCTGGCGCTCGCTCTTGCGGGGGCTTCGATCACCCCGGCGCTGGCTGCAGGGGCGGGACCCTCGCCCGAGCGCCAGAGCTGGACGTTCGCCGGTCCGTTTGGTCAGTTTGATCGCGGGCAGGTGCAGCGCGGGTTCAAGGTGTACCGTGAGGTTTGCGCGGCCTGCCACTCGATCAATCTGATGTCGTTCCGCAATCTGGCGGAGCCCGGCGGTCCGGAGTTTTCGCAGGCACAGGTCAAGGCGCTGGCCGCTGAATACAAGATCAAGGATTTCGACGACAAGGGAGAGCCTGTCGAGCGCGATGGTCGCCCTGCAGATCGCTTCCCGAAATTGTTCGCCAACGCTGACGCCGCCGCCGCCACCCACGGCGCTGCGCCCCCAGACCTGTCTGTAATGGCCAAGGCCCGCTCCTATTCGCGCGGGTTTCCGATGTTCGTGTTCGATGCATTCCCCGGCATCGCCTATCAGGAGCACGGCGTCGATTATCTCGTAGCCCTGCTCAACGGCTACACCAAGGCAGACGATCCGAACTGGAACGCCTATTACCCCGGCAACATGATCAAGATGGCCAATCCGCTGTCTGACGGTCAGGTTGAATATGGCGACGGCGCTCCGCAGACCGTGGTGCAATATGCGCGCGACGTTTCTGCGTTCCTGATGTGGACCGCCGAGCCCAAGCTGGAAGCGCGCAAGCGCACCGGTTTGAACGTTATGCTTTTCCTGTTCGTGTTCGTGGGTCTGCTGTACTTCACCAAGAAGCGCATCTGGGCCGACGCCCACTAGATCTGGTTTTATCGAACGCAAAAGGCCCCGTGAAAACGGGGCCTTTTTTCTGTTCTGGACTGCGCGCCTCCGAGCGCGCAAGCGGCGCAAAGCTCCATCCGGCGCTATGTTTTGAAAGTGGAGGCTGCACGTGGGCTCCAGACAGGCGCCAGACTCACGCCTTCCGTTCATCCCCGATTGTCTTCACGTCGCCAAAGCCCGCGGCCTCCATGAACAGATGCAGCTTGTTCTGGAATCCGGCGTCGTCGCGCTTTGTCAGCATGGCGCAATTGCGGGCGATGCCGTCGCAGAGCGCGGAGACCCAGGCCTGTTCGGATCTTGCGAAATCGTTCAGCACATAGGAATGCACCATGCTCTTGTCGCCGGGATGGCCGATGCCCAGCCGCACGCGGCGGTAATCCTTGCCAAGATGGGCTGTGATTGAGCGCAAGCCATTGTGCCCGGCGTCGCCGCCGCCAGTTTTGACGCGCAACTTGCCGGGCGGCAGATCGAGCTCATCGTGGAAGACGACGATGTCGGCCAGGTCAATCTTGTGAAACCGCGCAGCCTCGGCCACGGCGCGGCCGGATTCGTTCATGTATGTCTGAGGTTCAAGCAGCAGAATGCGCGCAGGCCCGATGGAGCCTTCGCTCGCCAGCCCCTGAAAACGTTTGCGCAGAAGCGGGAAGTTGTATTCGCGCGCGATGGCGTCAATCGCCATGAAGCCGATGTTGTGCCGGTTGTGCGCGTATTTCGCGCCGGGGTTTCCCAATCCGACAAAGAGCGGCATAGCGGCCTTCTGGAGATGCGGACAAGAGACCCGCTTCAAAAACTCTCCCCCGCGCGTGCGGGGGAGAGGACGTTTTGTAGGTTACTTCTTGGCGCCCTTGGCGGGTGCGCCCTTGCCGGCAGGAGCGGCGGCAGCGGCGACCGGCTCGTCCACCTTGGCGGGCGGGGCCAGCGTGGCGACCGTGAAGTCGCGCGCGATGATCGGCTTGCAGCCTTCCGGCAGCTTCACTTCCGAAATGACGAGCGAGGCGCCGATGGTCATGCCGCTGACGTCCACGTCGATGGACTCGGGGATGTTGTCGGCAGGCACGCGCATTTCAATCGTCTGTACGACGAGGTTGATCGAGCCGCCGAGCTTCACGCCCGGAGCGATGTCCGCGCCCTTCAGATGCACAGGCACATCCACGCGCAGGCTGGAGCCAGGCCTTAGACGCAGGAAATCGACATGCAGCGGCGTGTCGCGAACGACGTCGAGCTGGTAATCGCGGGGGATCACGCGCTCGCTCTTGCCGTCGCCCAGATCGATCTCGAAGATCGTGGTGAGGAAGTGGCCGGCGTAGATCAGGGTGTTGAGGGTCTTGTAATCCAGGCTGATCGGCTGCGGGGCTTCTCCGCCTCCGTAAATCACGCCAGGTACGCGGTTGTCACGGCGAATGCTGCGGGCGGCCCCCTTGCCGGTCCCGGAACGCACCGTGGCCGCGAGTTGTTTGTTCGCTGCCATGTCGATGTTCCTTTTACGTTAAAAAACGCGCCATCGCCTCCAGGGGTGTCGGAGCAGCGCGCGTGCGGCTTATAGCCGGGCGGGAAGGGCGGTTCAAGTGCAGAGGCGCCTTTGTGACGTCAGTCAAACAGGCTGGAAACGCTTTCTTCCTTGAACGTGCGGCTGATCGCTTCCCCCAGTAGCGGCGCGACCGAGATCACGCGGATGTTTTTGGCCACGCGCACGGCGGCGGTGGGCTCGATCGTGTCGGTCAGCACCAGCTCCTTGAGCTTGGAGGCGGAAATGCGCGCGACGGCGCCGCCGGACAGCACGCCGTGGGTGATATAGGCAGAGACGTCGCGGGCGCCCTTGGCCAGCAGCGCTTCGGCGGCGTTGCACAGCGTGCCGCCCGAATCGACGATGTCGTCCACCAGAATGCAGCTCTTGCCCTCGACGTCGCCGATGATGTTCATGACTTCGGATTCGCCGGCGCGCTCGCGGCGCTTGTCGACAATGGCCAGCGGGGCGTCAATGCGCTTGGCCAGCGCACGGGCGCGCACCACGCCGCCGACGTCGGGCGAGACCACCATCACGTTTTTCAGATCAAGATGCGCCTTGATGTCGCTCACCATGGCGGGGGCGCTGAACAGATTGTCCACCGGAATGTCGAAAAAGCCCTGAATCTGCCCGGCGTGCAGATCGACCGTCAAAACGCGGTCGGCGCCAGCGCGGGTGATGAGATTGGCGACCAGCTTGGCCGAGATCGGCGTGCGGGGACCGGGCTTGCGGTCCTGCCGGGCGTAACCGAAATAGGGGATGACGGCGGTGATGCGCTTGGCCGAGGCGCGGCGCAAGGCGTCGCACATGATGAGCAGCTCCATCATGTGGTCGTTGGTGGGAAAGGATGTGGACTGGATGATGAAAGCGTCCGCCCCGCGCACGTTTTCCTGAATCTCGACGAAGATTTCCATATCGGCGAAGCGGCGCACCTGGCAGCGCGTGAGCGGCTGGCCCAGATAGGCTGCGATGGCTTCGGTGAGCGAGCGGTTCGAATTGCCCGCCAAAATCTTGAAACCAGCCATGCCTGTCCCCGTATCGCCAAACATTTTGGCGCTTATTGCCATAAAGGCGCTGCTTGAAGGCGCTACTTGCGCGCTCCTTAGCAAGCCTGACGTAATGCGACAACTGCGATAGAAGCTTAACGCACAGCTGTGGTTGATGGCGGCCCCTTGGCGGCAGCAGCTTCCGGCGTATTGCTCAGGAATGCGGCAAGTTCCTGCGCAGTCGCCGAGGCCACGCTCTCCAGCGCTGCACCGTCAAGGCTTGCCCATGAGTCAGCCCCCGCAGCGGCGGCCTCAACTTGATCTTCCAGACGGTGCAGGCGCCGACGGCTGGAATTATACACATCCCACACCCATGAAATCGCAATGCCCTTGTCGGTGCGCCACGCGCTCATATGGCCTTGCACGAGATAATTCGCGCTGGCGGACGGGGCGGTCGTCACATCGTGTGCCGCCAGCGCGCGCGACATCGCGCCATAGAGGCGGCCTGCCGCCGCCGGATCGGGGCCGTCGAGACTGATGAAGGCGAGCGTTGCGCCTGCGGGACTGATTCCCGGAGCCGCCGTCAGGCCGGGCCGCGCCAGCTCAACTGACTGGCCGGAAGCGGGCGCGCTGGCCACAAGTCCCGGCAGCGCCTCGCCGCAGCCAGTTAAGCCAAGGCAGAGCGCCAGCATCGCCATCCGTCTCAGTCGAAGAAGCCTGCCCATTGTGCTCGTACTCAAGCTATCGCGTTCCCGGCATCCACATAGCCGCGCCCAGGAAAAAGAGGTAACTTGGAAGCAGCGTCTGGTCCAGCGCGCCAACATAAAACGCTTTCCCGGTTCGGTTCATTAAAGCGCTTTCGTCGCGCTTCGTGGAGCCCTAAATAGCGCCTATGAGCCGTCCGCCCCGCATTGCAGCGCCTGCGCATGATTCGCCTCCAGAGAGCGAGCTTGCGGAGCCGTTTACCGTGCAAGCTTTCGACGACAGCGACGATGAACCTTCCGAGCCTGCTCTGGAGCTTGCGCCCGTTGAGCTGGAGGAGGACGTTGCGCCCGCCTCGCTGGCGCGCGGGGTCGAGGTTATCAAGGCCAATCTGAAACATGCGCCCGAAGGCCCCGGCGTCTATCGCATGTTGAGCGAGGCGAGCGAGGTTCTCTACGTCGGCAAGGCGCGCAGCATTCGCAAGCGCATCGCTTCCTATGCGCGCGAGGCCGGGCACAGCAACCGCATCGCCCGCATGATCGGGCTCACCTGCTCGATGGTGTTCGTGTCGACCGCCACCGAGACCGAGGCGCTGCTGCTTGAGGCGAATTACATCAAGCAAATGAAGCCGCGCTTTAACGTGCTGCTGCGCGACGACAAATCGTTTCCCTATATTTTGCTCAGCGGCGATCATGCTGCGCCGCAGCTCACCAAGCATCGCGGCGCGCGCAACCGCAAGGGTGATTTCTTTGGCCCCTTCGCCAGCGTATGGGCGGTCAACCGCACGCTGAACGCTTTGCAGCGCGCGTTTCTTTTACGCTCCTGCACGGATTCGTTTTACGAGAACCGCACGCGTCCGTGCCTGCTCTACCAGATCAAGCGATGCTCGGGCCCCTGCACGGGAGAAATCTCGCACGAGGCTTACGGCGAACTTGTGACTGAGGCGCGCGACTTTCTGTCGGGCAAGAGCCGCGCCGTGCGCGAGGCTTTGGCGGGCGAGATGAACGCGGCGGCAGAGGAGCTGGAGTTTGAAACCGCTGCACGCCTGCGCGATCGCATCGCCGCGCTGTCAGCCATTCAGGGCGCGCAGGGCATCAACCCCCGCACGGTGGAAGAGGCGGACGTGTTCGCCATCGTCGAGGACGCGGGCCAGTTCGCCATCGAAGTGTTCTTCTTTCGTACCTATCAGAACTGGGGCAATCGTACCTATTTTCCGCGCGCGGATCGCTCATTGACGATGGGCGAAGTGCTCGATGCTTTTCTGGCGCAATTCTATGAGGACAAGCCGGCGCCGCGCTGCGTGCTTTTGTCGAACGAGATCGAAAATCGCGCGATGTTGCAGGACGCGCTGTCGATCCGCGCCGACCGTAAGGTGGAGGTGGCTGTTCCCCAACGCGGGGAGCGTCGCGAGCTGGTGGAGCATGCGCAGAAAAACGCGCGCGAGGCTCTGGGCCGCAGGCTTGCCGAAACGTCTGCGCAAGAGCGGCTGATGGTGGCGCTGGCGCAGGCGTTTTGTATCGAGAAGCCGCTGCAGCGCGTGGAGATCTACGATAATTCGCACATCATGGGCACGAACGCGGTCGGCGCCATGGTGGTGGCGGGGCCGGGCGGTTTTATGAAAAGCCATTACCGCACGTTCAACATCAAGGATGCTCAAACCACGCCCGGCGACGATTACGCGATGATGCGCGAAGTGCTGACGCGCCGCTTCTCGCGTCTGGCCAAAGAAGAAGCGGAGATTGATCCCGCCGCGCCTGCAAGCGCAAAGCCCGAATTTCCCTCCCGCCCCGATCTCGTGCTCATCGACGGCGGCAAGGGCCAGTTTGATATTGCGCGACAGGTGCTTTCGGAGCTTGGCGTCGAGGGGATCGCCATCGTCGGCATCGCCAAGGGGCCTGATCGCGATGCGGGACGCGAGACGTTTTTCATCGAGGGGCGCACGCCCTTCAAGCTCGCGCCGCGCGATCCTGCGCTTTACTTCGTGCAGCGCCTGCGCGACGAAGCGCATCGCTTCGCCATCGGCACGCATCGCGCGCGGCGCAAGAAAGATTTTGTCAAAAGCCCGCTCGACGATATTGCGGGCATTGGTCCTGCGCGCAAACGCGCTCTCCTGCAGGCGTTTGGAACCGCCAAGGCGATCTCGCGCGCAGCGCTTGGCGACCTTGAAAAAGTTCCCGGCGTGAACGCTGCGACCGCAAAGCTCGTCTACGATTATTTCAGAGGCTGAACGCGCGCAAAAGCGTGTCGCCCTTACGTCTTTCGCATAGATGAAGCGGCTCCTTGCCCGATCAATAACCAGTTCGCGACTTTGCGCTTTGATGCGTTGAGGCCGCACGGATCAGGTTCAGCCAAGGAGCTTTTCATGAAAACGCTTTCGCTTTTGCCAATGGGCGCGCTTGCGCTCGCAATGGCGCTTCCGCTCATGCCGCAAGCAGCTTCCGCGCAAGAGGACGGCGGCGGCGTGAGTCGCGAAGAACTGCGTGAATTTTTGCGTGAGGGGATCGAATCTCGTCGCGAGATGCGCGGTGCAATGATGGAGGGCATGCGCGACCGGCAGGATCGGCGCTCGCATATGATGGACATGATGGAAGAGCGACGCGAGCGACGGCAGGACATGATGGAACGGATCAGCCCGGAGCAGCGCGAGCGCATTCGCGACAGGCTGGCTGAGCGTTTTGGCGAACATGGCGAGGGCGGCGAGGGCTTGCGTGAACGCATCCGCGATCGCGTGCGTGATCGCCTTGCCTCGCGTTATGGCGACGATGGCGGTCGCTGTTTTTACATGACGCGGATCCTGCGTTCCGAGGATGGCGACGTGACGGCGCTGGTGCGCCGACGCATCTGCCGCGACTAGAAACTTCTCTCCCGTAGGGCTTTCTCGTAATGGAGTTTAGAGGATGAATCGTATTCTGCTTCTTTCCGCCTGTCTCATGCTAATGGCTGGCCCTGTCATGGCGCAGGCGCCATCCGATGATCGCAGGGGAGGACGTGATGGTGGTGTCGAGGATCTGTTGCGCGATCTTGGCGATGGAATGGGGCGGGGCGGCGTCGCCTCGCGCGGGGCGCTGTTTTTCCTGCGCAGCGGCGACGCGACAATCGCCGTGCGCTGCGATCCGCTGGACAACATGAAGTCCTGCGTGGACGCCGCCAGCGCCTTTATGGAGAAAGCGCGCAGCATGGCGCCAAAACCCTAAGGCGCCATCTGGACCGCGCGCTTCTTCGTGCGCCCAAGGATGCGCGCGAGGCCGCGCGCGGTCCCAAGAATGCGCGGGGTCCAGATAGCGTCCCTATTTTACGCGCGGCCAAATTGGCGTAAGCCGAACGCATGACCAGCAGCGATTCCAAAACCTTCAACCTGAAAAATCTGATCGGCGAGGCGCTGACCCTGGGCGTTGGCGCTGCGGGCGCGGGCCTGTTTCTTCTTCTCAACATTCCCGGCGGCGCGATGTCGGGCTCCGTGGTCGCTGTCGCCACATTGTCGGCGTTAGGGCTTGCGACTCCCATCGGTGGGCCGCTGCGGGTGCTCGGCATGGCCTCGATCGGGGTGGCCATTGGCTCGGTGGTGGGGCCGGATACGCTCAACCATGTCGCGGCCTATCCCGCCAGCATGGCGCTGATGGCGCTCTGCGTGGTGGCGATGACGCTCGCCTCGGCTGGCGTCTGGCGCTATTTGATGGGCTGGTCGCCGTCAATGGCGCTGCTGGCCTCGGTGCCCGGCTCCATGGGCTATATCGTTTCCGTGTCGATGACGATGGGCGCGGACGCCGCCAAAGTCGCCGTGGTGCAGATGTCGCGCGTGGTGTTCCTCGTCACGCTGCTGCCGTTTGTGATTGTCTGGGAGCAGGGCGGGGGCGCGCCCAGTCTTGCAGCGCCGGCGTTTGATTCGCCGCTGATGGTGGCCGCCGTCATGGCTGCGGGCATTGGCGTCGGCGCTCTGTTCACCAAACTGGGCGTGCCCGGCGGCATGATCCTTGGCGCCATTGTGGCCTCTGCCGGCCTGCATATCGGCGAAATTGCCACGGGGCGTTCACCAGACTGGCTGATGAATGGCGGACAGATTCTGCTGGGCTCATGGGTCGGCTCGCGCTTTGTTGATTTTAACTGGAGCCTGTTCTTTCGTATAATTGTCGGCACGGTGCTGGCGGTCGGCGCTGCGCTTCTGGTTTCGGTGGCGTTTGCGTGGGCGGCCTCGCAATGGCTTGGCGTGCCGTTTGGGGCTGCGCTCATAGGCTACGCGCCGGGCGGGCAGGAGGCCATGGTGGCGCTGGCTCTGGTGCTGAACGTTGACCCGATCTTCGTGGCCACGCACCATTTGGGCCGCTATTTCCTCATCAACATGAGCCTGCCGTTCATCGTCGCGTGGATGCGGCGCACGGAAGCCAAAGGCGAAGAATGAACATGCGGGGCGCCTTCGCGTGCGCTCATTCCGCATTTGCCGCCGGCGCGCCAGCGGCCTGACGCTATTTGCGTTTTGCGCGTAAAGCTCAAGAAGGGACAGCGCCAGCCTCCTTCGAGGGGGTTGACGCGCTGGCGCCAGTCTGTTCCATCGTGGCTATGACCTCTGCTCCGACACGACGCAAATCGCACAATTTCTCGCTGCCCAACCTGCTGACCTATGGTCGCGTGGCGGCGGTTCCCGTCGTGGCCGCGTTGCTGCTGTGGCCGGAGGAGGATTGGGCGCGCTGGAGCGCGCTGGCCGTGTTCTCGGTTGCCGCCATTACGGATTTCTTCGACGGCTATCTCGCCCGCGTCTGGTCGCAGCAATCTTCCCTTGGCCAGATGCTCGATCCCATCGCCGACAAGCTGCTGGTGGCGGTGTGCCTGTTGATGCTGGCGGCCGACGGCGAGATTGCGGGCAGTTCGCTGTGGGCGGCGTTCATTATCCTGACGCGCGAAATTCTGGTCTCGGGCCTGCGCGAATATCTGGCGGTCCTGCGCGTCTCGGTGCCGGTGACGCAGGTCGCCAAGTACAAGACCACGCTGCAATTGGTGTCGCTGGGCTTTCTCATCGCTGGCCCGGCTGGCGAAAAGGTGCTGCCCTATACGCAGACCATCGGCCTGACGCTGCTCTGGGCGGCTGCCCTCCTGACGCTTTACAGCGGATGGGATTATATGCGCGCAGGATTGAAGCACATCACGGACGAAGATTGAAGGAGCCGACATGAGCGCTCTCAAACTGTCCTATTTCGCCTGGGTGCGCGAGCGCATCGGGCGCCCCGGCGAGACGCTGACCCCGCCGGACGACGTGAAGAATATCGGCGAGCTGATCGAATGGCTGAGCAGGCGCGGCGAGGAATATGCCTACGCCTTCGAGAACGCCAAAGTGATCCGCGCCGCCATCGACCGCCAGCACGTCAAGCACGACGCGCCCATCGCAGGCGCGCGCGAGATCGCCTTCTTCCCGCCCATGACTGGCGGTTAACATGGACGCGCAAATCAAGGTCGCGATCCAGAATGAGGATTTCGACGTCGCGCGCGAGATTGAAAGCCTGACGCGGGGACGCGGCGACGTTGGCGCGCTTGTCACCTTCACGGGCCTGTGTCGCGACGAGGCGGGAACGCTGGAGGCGCTGGAGCTGGAACATTATCCCGGCATGGCGGAAGACGAGATTCTCCGCGTGGCGCAGCAGGCAGCAGCGCGCTGGCCGCTGCTGGGGGCGACCGCCATCCACCGCTATGGCAAAGTGCTGCCGGGCGAGAACATCGTGCTGGTGATTGCAACCTCGCCGCACCGCCGCGCGGCGTTTGAAGCGGCTGAATACATCATGGATTATCTGAAAACCCGCGCCCCGTTCTGGAAGAAAGAACACCGCCGCGACGGTAGCGTTGGCGAATGGGTGGAGGCGAAAGACGCCGACGACAGCGCGGCGGAGCGTTGGGAACAGGCGTGAGCGAGCCCGTGCTTCGCCCCCACATCATCGAGCGCGTGATGGCGCGGCGCGGGCGCCTGCACTGGTTCGCTAAGCTGAAGCCCAAGACAAGCGCGCTGATCGTCATCGACATGCAGGACACTTTCTGCGCGCCCGGCTCCCCTGCGGAAGTTCCCGGCTCGCGCGAGATCATTGCGCCGATCAATGCATTTGCAAGTGCGTTTCGCGCGCTTGGCGGGCAGGTGGTCTGGGTGCTGCACGCCAATGACCATGCAGGCGAGGGCGCAAATCTTCGCAGCGATTGGGAGCTGTTCTTCAATCATGTGGTGGCGGACGAGGTGCGCGCACGCACGATTGAAAGCCTTGCGCCCGGCGCCCAGAATGTTTGGTCAGGACTGGAGCAGGATGCCCGCGACCTGACGATTTTCAAGAACCGCTACAGCGCACTGATATCAGGCTCGTCCGGCCTTGAGCGCGCGATGCGCTCGATGGGGATCGACACTCTGCTGATTGCTGGCACGAAGACCAACGTGTGCTGCGAATCTACCGCGCGCGACGCGATGATGCTCGATTTCAAAACCATCATGCTGTCAGATTGCTGCGCGGCGCTCTCGTTTGAAGAGCACCGCGCAACATTGGAGACATTCGTGCAGCAATTCGGCGACGTGTTGACGTCGGACGAGGCGCTGACCCTCTTCAAGGCGTGAGGCTCTTGAGCCTCACGCCATCCCGCGCCGCCTTGGCATGATCGAGGCGAACGCCATCCGCACCATGACCTGCATTCCGCCCTTGCTGCGCATGAAGATCATCATCAGGAACGACATCAACCCGCCGAGGCTTGCCGCGTTGAGCGGGATGGGGGCGACGTCGGGGGCTGCGACGTCGCTGACGGCGATGTCGACGAATTCAAACGCATGGGCGCCAGTTGCTGAGGCTACCACCCGCGTGAAGCCTATTTCGCCGAAGGAGAAGCCGGCGTCGTATGACTCGCTCTCAGACCACGCAGTCCGGGCAGCCATCGCCTACGCGCCGGTTATGCTCTGGAGAAGCTGGTTCCCGTTATAAAACGTAAGCGTGTTCGTGGGATCGACGCTGCCCCAACGCATGCTGAAGAATTTCTGCTGGGTGTTGAAGTCAATGACGGCTGAACCGTTTGCGGCCTCAAGATAGGTTCCCGCGTAGTTTGATCCGTCTGTATTTCTGATAAAGCCATTCGCCGACGTTCCCGCCGACCCCGTGAACGAAATCTGCCCGGATGTGCTCCCGAGGGTGAAAGAGATCGGCAGGTTGGTCCATGCCGGCGCCGAACCGATCACCGAATTCAGCGACGTCAGCCCCTCATAGGTGGGCGTTTGGTCGGGCGAGACATACCAGGAGGTTGATTGCGCCTGAGCGGCGCCGCTGAACGAGACAAAGCCGGACAGAACGGCTGCGGCGGCTATCGTTTTGATATGGTTCATTTTGAAATCTCCAATTTATAAATAACAATTTTGATCTTCTTCTCTTACGCCAGCGTGCGCCGACGTGGCGTGATCGAAGCTAACGCCACGCGGATCGCGACCTGCGTTCCGCCCTTGCCGCGCATGGCGAGCATCATCAGGAACGACATCAGCCCGCCTAGGCTTGCGGCGTTGAGCGGGATGGGGGCGGCTTGCACGTCGCCGCTGAAAGTGATCTCGCCAAATTCGACCGCGCCCGCAATTGCGCCCGTCACCACAACGCGATCATAACCAAGTTCGGTGAAGTTGAAGTCTACGAAGCTTGAGATCGTTCCTGTCGATGCAATGCTCATAGGTTTAACGGCGGCGCCGGTGGTTGATGCGACAAGTTGATTGTTGTTATAAAAGCTGAACGTATTTCCTGAATCTTGCGTCATCCAGCGCGTGGCGAAATAGCGTTGCGTCTGGGAGAAGTCGAGTGTGACGCTGCCATTCAACTGCGCCAAAAGATAATTGTTAGCGCTCGGCGCCAAACCTCCGCCGTCTACCAGCACTGATTGTCCGGTGAACGAGATGTTCGTCGTCACAGACCCGTAGGTCAGACTCATCGGCATCATGTTCACTACTGTAATATTTGTATAGGAGCCGGCGTCGCCCAGATTGAGCGACGTGATGCCAGAGCCCGTCGTCTGGCTGCCGGACGTTGAAACGAAAGCGCCATTCTGAAGAGCCAATTGCGCCTGTGCCGCGCCGCTGGCGGCGGTTGCTGATAATACGACGAAGGCGAGTGCGGCGATCTTGTTCCTCACGGTCATAAGAGTGCTCCTGTTTATTTGCTTTGTTGCTTTTCTTTGATTTGCGAAACGCTTTGCAATTTGCATTTGGCTCTGCATCTCGCGATTTGCGGTTTTGCAAAGAGCCACTGCATTCGCGCAGGGCGCCTGCAAGAGCGCCGCACGCCCCGCAGACGGATCCGAAAATCCCTGCGGCTTAACGCTTTCTTGCTTCATTTGATCAAATCCGCGCATTGCATTCTCCTTGCGAACCCGTGGAGCAAACGCGGCGCCTGTTGGCCCTTCATTTGCTCCATAAAGCCAGAGACCTCTGGTCAGGATGAACGAATGCCAGTCGCAATAGCTACAATTCGAACGATCCCATTCCCAGGCGCCAGCGTGCTTGTGTGTCTGGCCGCATGCCTTGGCGGCTTGCTCGGGCGCATCATCGCAGACGTGCGCGCGCCAACGCCCACTTTGCTGCTGGGGCTTTCGCCGCTTGAATTGCTGGTGATGTTTTTCGCCACGCGCGCGATCCTTCGAAGCGACGAGCCGCGCGATGTCGGCGCGCCGCATATCATTTCAGGCCTCGCATTGCTGGCGCCAAGCGGCGGGCTGGCGTGGATTGCGCTCTGCGCCTTTGCGTCATGGCGCTTCATGTTCACGCAGGGTCAGGCGCGCATCGGCTTTGCGCTGTTCTCCGTGCTGGCTCTCAGCGAAATATGGATGAGCATCGGCTTCAAGATTCTCGGCGGCTATTTATTGCCGCTAGATGCGCAGCTGGCCGCGCACACGCTGGCGCTGCTGGGCTTTCCCACGCAGGTCATGGGCAATGTGGTGCAGGTGAGCGGCGGCAACAACATCGTAGTGCTGATTACGTGCGCGAGCCTGCACCGCATGCCGCTGGCGCTGCTCGCCGCGATTGCGCTCAGCGTGACGGCGCTGGGCGCGCGCGCGACGCTGCGTCAGCTGGCTGTCATCGGCGCGCTGGCGGCTGCGGGTTACGCCGCGCTCAATCTGTTGCGTCTCGTGCTGATGGGCTGGTCCGCGCCGCTTTACGCTTTCATGCACGACGGCCACGGCGCCAGCCTCTACGACGCCGCGCAGACGATGCTCGTCTTTCTCGTCTCGCGCAGCAGAAATGCGGAGCCGAAGCTGGTGGAGAAATCTGTATGAAGGCGCGCGTCTCTTTATCAATCCTGCTCGTGCTGCTGGCGGCGGGCGTTGGCGCGCGCGTCATGCGATCTCTCACGCAGCAAGGCGGCGTGCAGGTCGAGCGCGAGGAGGCGCAGGTCGAGCGCTTTATGGTTGCGCGCGGCTGGACCATTGGCGAGCGCGTCGCGATCACGGCGAATTTTGATTATGCAGCGCGATTGTTTCGTCGTCAGAGCTGCCAGCAGGCTTTGCTCGTCTCAGTGATTGGCGCAGGCGGCGACGCAGGCGGGCTGTTCAAGCGCATGACGGGCGTGAACTGGCGCTTCATGCACCTGGGCGCGGCTTACGAGAGTCCGCCCAGCGTACGCTTCATGCTGGATTATGGGTTGGCTCTGGCGCTGCGCCAGCCAGGCCCGCCCTCGATATTGGCGGTGGCCGTTGCGGCGGAGGGCAGCGCTGCGGCAGGCTGCGATCTGCCTGGCCCGCAGGATTGGCGCAGCTTTCATGAAGCCGCGCCGTTAGACGTTCAGGCGAACAACGTTCAGGAAGGCTTGCGAACAAGCGCCGAATAATCTTCCATCAGCGCTTGCGACAGCGCGCCGGGCGTGAACGTGTAGGGGCCGACTTCAGACACCGGCGTCACTTCCGCACCTGTGCCGCAGATGAAGCATTCGTCAAAGCCCGCCAGCTCTTCGGGCATGATGCGCCGCTCATGCACGGCGATCCCGCGCGCCTTGGCCAGCGCGATGACGGTGCGGCGGGTGATGCCGTCGAGGAAGCAATCGGCCAGCGGGGTGTGGATGGCGCCGTCCTTGACGAACAGGATGTTGGCGCCGGTGCACTCGGCCACGCGGCCTTCCCAATCCAGCATCATCGCATCCGCATAGCCTTTGCGCTCGGCGCGGTGCTTGGAGAGCGTGCAAATCATGTAAAGGCCCGCAGCCTTTGCAGCCACCGGCGCGCAGCGCGGATCGGGGCGACGATAATCGGCGATGTCGAGACGGATGCCGCGCATCTTCTGGTTGACGTCAAACATGCTCGGCCAATCCCACATCGCAATCGCGACGTTGATCGTGGAATCTTGCGCAGCCACAGCCATCATCTCGCTGCCGCGCCACGCCACGGGGCGCACGTAGCACGATGTCCAGCCGTTCTTTTCCAGCACGAGCGCTTTTGCGGCCTCAAGCTCGTCAACCGAATATGGGAGTTCAAAATCGAGGATCTGCGCTGAATTCTTGAAGCGCTCGGTGTGCTCGCGGCTCTTGAAAATACGCCCCTCATAGGCGCGCTCGCCCTCGAAGACGCAGGAGCCGTAATGCAGGCCGTGGCTGAGGACGTGCAGCTTGGCGTCGCCCCATGGGAGCAATTGGCCGTTGAGCCAGATGAAACCGTCACGCTGATCGAAGGGCAGAACGGACATGTATTCCTCCACGCTTCAGGCGACCCGGGCGCCCGCGCGCTGCAACAAGGCTGATTTCTGGCGGGTTTTCCGCACCGCTAGAGACCTTGACGACTAACAACCAACCTGAAATATGTCAATCTAGCTGACTTAATTGTACGCTGCCTTTCGGCAGGCCCATTATGGACACGGCGCTTTTCCAGAAGCTGCGCGGGGGGATTATGGCGCGCCAGAGCGATAAAGAGGCGCCGGAACACGAGCTTGCCGTTCAAGAGCTTGCCGCACTAGATCCGCCCGCTTACGAGCTGATCGAGCTGTTCTTCTTCGCCTATCGCGATTTCGTGGCCGACGCCGACCGGCTGCTGGAGAGCCTGCGCTTTGGTCGCGCGCATCATCGAGTGCTTCACTTCGTCTTGCGCCATCCCGGCCTTACCATCGCCGAATTGCTGGAAATTCTGCGCATCACCAAACAAAGCCTCAATCGGGTGCTGAAAGAGCTGCTCGACAAGGGCTATGTGGAAGCCCATCCCGGCGTGCAGGATCGACGCCAGCGCCAACTCAAGCTCACGGCTTTGGGTGAAGATCTTGCGCTGCAATTGTCAAAGCTGCAATCGCGCCGGTTCGCCCGCGTGTTGCAGGAATTGCCGGATGGGGCGCGCGCTGGTTCCGTGCGGTTTCTGCTGGCCATGATAGATCCGCAGGAGCGCGCCCGGGTGGAGACGCTCGTGTGGCCGGACGGGCGCGCGCAAGACACAGGGGAGCGTTAAGTCATCATGATTTCTTTGCCCCGACTGCCCCCTCCTGCTGACGACGCCTCCCATGTGCTGGTGGTGGACGACGACCGCCGCATCCGCGATTTGCTGTCGCGCTATCTGGCCCAGCAGGGTTATCGCGTCACCACGGCGGCCAGCGCGCTTGCGGCGCGCTCCATGTTGCGCTTGTTTATCTTCGACTTGCTGGTCGTGGACGTGATGATGCCCGGCGAGAGCGGGCTCGATTTCGCCCGCTGGCTGCGCTCGGTATCGGAGACGCCGATCCTGATGCTGACCGCGCGCGCCGAACTTGCCGACCGTGTGTCGGGGCTTGAGGCGGGCGTGGACGATTACCTGACCAAGCCGTTCGAGCCCAAGGAATTGTCGCTGCGGATAGCTTCGATCTTGCGCCGCACTGCGCCGAAGATTGCGCCCGCCGCTGCGCCCGAGAGCGTGCGCTTTGGCCCGTTCACGTTCGATTGCGAGCGCGGAGAATTATTGCGCGACGGCGAGCCTGTGCATTTGTCCGAGCGTGAGCGGCAGGTCATGCAATTGCTGGCGAAAACCCCGGGGGAGCCGGTCTCGCGCGAGGTGCTGGCGAGTGCGGGAACATCCGACCCAGCGCTGGCCGCCAATGAGCGCACCATCGACGTGCAGATGAACCGGCTGCGGCGCAAGATCGAAAACGATTCCGCGCAGCCGCGCTATCTGCAAACCGCGCGCGGCGCCGGCTATCGCCTCGTGGTTGACCGATGAAGGAGGTTCGGCTCCCGCCATCGCTCGACAAGGTTCGCGCAATCTGGCGCCGCGCCATGATTGCGCTGGGCGAGCGCATGCCCAAGGGACTTTACGCACGCTCGCTGCTCATCGTTATTGTGCCGATGGTGCTGCTGCAGTCTGCCATCGCGTATTTTTTCATGGAGCGGCACTGGCAGCTTGTCACGCAGCGTCTTTCGTCGGCCGTGGTGTCAGACATCGGCGCCACGATAGACCTTATTGAATCTGGCGCCTCGATGGTTGCCGTCGAGAAGATTGCAGAAAACCGCTGGGGCTTCAGCGTTAAACTGCTGGGCCCCGAGCCTTTGCCGCCCGCTCTCCCCAAGCCGTTTTTTGCATTGCTCGACCGCGCGTTGACGCGCGAATTGTCTGGCCAATTGCGTCGCCCGTTCTGGGTTGACACCATCGGTCGCTCGAAGCTCGTGGAAGTGCGTGTGCAAACGGAGGCTGGAGTGCTGCGCATTTTCACCAATCGCAACGCCGCCTATGCCTCCAATTCGCATATTTTCCTCGTCTGGATGGTGGTCACGTCGCTGGTGCTTCTGGGCGTGGCGATTGCGTTTTTGCGCAACCAGATCAGGCCGATCTTGCGGCTGGCGCACGCAGCGGAGGATTTCGGCAAGGGGCGCGATTTTGAGTTCCGCCCGCACGGCGCGCGCGAAGTGCGGCAGGCAGGCTATTCCTTCGTCAAGATGAAACAGCGCATCGAGCGCGCGTTTGAGCAACGCACGACAATGCTCAGCGGCGTCAGTCATGATTTGCGCACGATCCTCACGCGCTTTCGCCTGTCGCTGGCGATGTTGCCGGAAAATTCCGACAACGAGGCGATGCAAAAGGACGTTGAGGAAATGCAGCGCATGCTGGAGGCGTATCTCGCCTTCTCGCGCGGGGCGGGCGGCGAGCCTGCGGTCTCCACCGATATTCTGGCTTTCATCGAAGAGCTGAAAGCCGATGCCGAGCGTCATGGCCACGCCACGCGCATCTCCCATTCAGGGCATGCGGTCGCGATCGTGCGGCCAGATTCTTTCAAGCGCTGCCTCACCAATCTGGTGGCGAATGCGCAACGCTATGGCGACGACATCGCGATTGAGGCGATCTGCGACGCAAGCTTCCTCACTATCCACGTTGACGACGACGGCCCCGGCATTCCCGCCGAACACCGCGAAGATGCGTTCCGCCCGTTCCACCGTCTGGACGAAGCGCGCAATCAGGACGAAGGCGGCACCGGGCTGGGCCTCGCCATCGCCCGCGACATCGCCCGCGCCCACGGCGGCGACGTGTCTCTCGACGTCAGCCCCATGGGCGGATTACGTGCAAGCGTGCGCGTGCCGGTCTAGGGCATTAGGTAGCGGCCCCCTGTTTTCCTTCTCCCGTCGCGACGGGAGAAGGTGGCGCGCAATGCGCGACGGATGAGGGACGCTCCATTGCTCCCTGCCCACTATTGACTATTGCCTGCTCCCCGCTCCCCCGCCTTGCCAATCCCCGCCCATTCAGGATAGCTGCGTTCAAACTTCGCATAATGTCGGGAGAGAAATATGAAAACGCCGCTCGCAATAGCCGCCACAACCGTCGCCTGCTGCCTCTTTGGCGCCAGCGCACAAGCTCAGCAGGACGATATAGCCGCGTTTTACAGCGGCAAGACCGTCACCATCCTGGTCGGCTCGTCGCCCGGCGGCGGCTATGATCTTTATGCCCGCCTCATCAGCCGCCATATGAGCAAGCATCTGCCCGGCGCGCCCTCGTTCGTCGTGTCGAACATGCCCGGTGCGGGCGGCAATGTCGCGGCCGCAAACATCGCCAATGTGGCGGCGAAGGACGGCACGGCCATTGGCGCGATTTTTATGGGCGCCGTCGTGGAGCCGCTTTTCAGCGGCACCAAGCGGGCGACCCATCATCCCACGAAATTCAATTACATCGGCAGCGCCAACACTGATTATTACGTGTGCCTCGTGCGCGGCGATTCCGATGTGAAATCGTTCGCCGACATATTCGAGAAGGAGCTGGTGGTGGGCGCCAGCGCAGGCGGCGCCTCAACGCGTGACTTTGCGCTGCTGTTGAAGAACGTGCTGGGCGCCAAGCTTAAAATCGTCGCCGGCTATCCCGGCACGCGCGAGATTAATCTGGCGATTGAAAAGGGCGAAGTGGCGGGCGGCTGCGGCCAGAGCTGGTCCTCGGTGGCCGCGATCTATCAGAGCGCGTTTAATGAGGGACGCATCAAGGCGCTCGTGCAGGAAGATTCGACCGGCTATCCGGAACTCAACAAAAAGGGCGTGCCGCTGGCGCGCGCCTTCGCCAAAACTGACGAGCAGAAGCAGATTCTCGATCTCGTCTACAGCCAGACCGCCTTCAGCCGCCCCTATGTGGTGGCGATGGAGACGCCGCCCGCCCGCGTGGCCGCGCTGCGCAAGGCTTTCATGGAGACGATGGCCGACAAGGAGCTTGTCGCCGAGGCCGCGAAGATGAAAGTCGACGCCGACCCGGTGTCTGGAGAAGAGCTGCAAAAGAAGGTGAATGCGATCTACGCCACGCCTCCAGAGATCGTCGAGAAGGCGCGCAAGGCTATGGAGCCATAGGGCTTTTCTTCCTTCCTTCTCCCCTAGCGGGAGAAGGTGTCGCGCGAAGCGTGACGGATGAGGGGTCTTTCGGGCGTGCAAAACCCCTCATCCGCCCCTTGCTGACGCAAGGCGCACCTTCTCCCGCAGGGGAAGAAGGAAGTATCGACCCCATTGCCAAGCCCAAGATAACCCGTAATAGTGCCCGCTTTAATCAGCGGTTCATTTTATGCGGTTGGATTGGAACGAGATCAGCGCGCGGGCGGCCTTGTTTGCGCGCGATTGGGACGGCAAGG
The DNA here is from genome assembly GCA_945878875.1 of Rhizobium sp. Q54. GTDB lineage: Bacteria > Pseudomonadota > Alphaproteobacteria > Rhizobiales > Beijerinckiaceae > Terripilifer. The sequence goes on along the minus strand of CAMCUC010000018.1, from coordinate 10,572 downwards.
GCCGCGAGAAGGAAGACACCCAGACGTTTTACGAGGATTTCTTCAACGTGTTCGGCGTTCCGCGTCGGCGCGTGGCCTCGTTTGAGCATGGCGTGCAGCTTGGGGACAAGAAGCGCGGCTATCTTGATCTGTTCTGGAAGGGCAAGCTGCTTGTTGAGCAAAAGACGCTGGGGCGCAGCCTCAAGCCGGCCAAAAAGCAGGCGCTGGATTATTTCGGCGGGCTGAGGGACGACGAGCTTCCGCGCTATCTGCTGCTGTCGGATTTCCAAAACTTCGAACTCTACGATCTCGACATCAATCCGAACGTGCCGATCACTTTGTCGCTGGCCGAGCTGCCGGGCCGGGTGCAGGATTTTGGCTTCATCGTCGGCCAGGAAAAACGCGTCTTTCGCGATCAGGACCCGGTCAACGTCCGCGCCTCCGAGATGATGGGCGCGCTGCATGATGCGCTTGAGGAATCGGGCTATGTCGGCCACGATCTCGAACAATTTCTGGTGCGGCTGCTGTTCTGCCTGTTCGCCGACGACACCGGCATCTTTCAGCCGCTGGGCGCGTTTGAGGATTTCGTCAAGCATCGCACGCGCGAGGACGGCGGCGACATTGGCGCGCTGCTGTCGCAATTGTTTCAGGTGCTCAACACGCCCGAAGACAAGCGCCAGCGCACGCTCGACGCTGATCTGGCCAATCTGCCCTATGTGAACGGCGACCTGTTCGCCCGCCAATTGCCGCAGCCCGCGTTTGATCGGGATATGCGCGACAAGCTGATTAACGTATGCGGGTTTAATTGGGAGAAAGTGTCTCCGGCTATTTTCGGCTCGCTGTTTCAATCGGTGCTGAACAAGGCCGAGCGGCGCAAGAAGGGCGCGCATTACACGTCCGAGAGGAACATTCTCAAAGTTATCGAGCCGTTGTTTCTGGATGATTTGCGCGCGGAATTTACCCGCCTCAAGGGCCGCCGCGATACTGGCCGCGAGCGGGCGCTGAACGCCTTTCATGACAAGCTTGCGGCAAAGACGTTTTTTGATCCGGCCTGCGGCTGCGGCAATTTTCTTGTGATCGCCTATCGCGAAGTGCGGCTGCTTGAGATTGACGTGCTCAAGGAGCTTTACGACGGCGCGCAGCGGGTGACGGACATTGGCCTGCTGGCCAAGGTCAACGTCGATCAGTTTTATGGCATCGAGATCGCCGAATTTCCCGCCTGCATTGCCGAAGTGGCGATGTGGATGATGGACCATATTATGAACCGGCAACTCTCCGCCGAGTTCGGCCAGAGTTATTTGCGCATACCGCTCAAAGCCTCGCCCAACATCCTGCATGCGGACGCGCTGGAGGCCGATTGGTCGAAACTTCTGGCGCCAGTGCGCTGTTCTTATATTTTGGGCAATCCGCCGTTTATTGGGCAGAGCTATCAGGCGCCCGCGCAGCGCGAGCAGATGCGGAAAATGCTTGGGGCCGCCAATCAGCGCGCAGGCTCTCTTGATTATGTCTGTGCGTGGTTTTTGAAAGCGGGCGCCTATGTAAAGACTGCTGAAACGAGCGCGCCGCCGCGCATTGGTTTCGTCGCGACCAATTCGATCACGCAGGGCGAGCAGGTGGCGCAGCTCTGGCCGCTTTTGTTCGAGCGCTATCAGCTCGAAATCGCCTTCGCGCACCGCACGTTTCAATGGCTGTCGGACGCCAGGGGCGCCGCCAATGTGCATTGCGTCATCATCGGCCTGACGCGGCGCGACGACGAGCCAAAGGAAAAGCGGCTGTTTTCTTATGACGCTATTTCAGGCGATGCGGTGGAGAGCAAGCATGGAGCGCTGACCGCATACTTGACCGCCGCGAGCGGGATCAGCCGTTACCTTCTAGTCGCGGAGGCGCGAAATCCATTGGTGGATGTCCGGACAATGCGCATGGGATCTAAAATAGTCGATGGCGGGCATCTGATCTTCGACGAGGCTGAATATGCACAGTTCCTATGTACTGAGCCAGAGGCCAAGACCTATTTCAGGCCGCTGATAGGGTCCAGAGAATACATCAATGGACAGAAGCGGTTTATCCTTGCACTAGATGGGGCTGATCCTTCCAAGATTAAGCGGATGCCACAGGTGCGACAGCGCCTTGCGCGCGTACGCAAGTTTCGCCAAGACAGCAAGAAACCAGCGACCCAAGCGCTTGCAGACTACCCAGCACGCTTTGAGGTTATGACCATTCCGACGCGGCCCTTCTTGGCAGTACCTGAGGTAAGTTCCGAACGACGAGATTACGTGCCTTTAGGTTGGCTCTCACCTCCTACCATACCAAGTAACAAAATACTCGTTGTCGAAAATGCAGACTTGTTCATGTTAGGCGCGCTTATATCGCGCATGCATATGGCATGGATGCGTCACGTCGGCGGTCGGCTCAAAAGCGATTACCAATACTCGTCAGGCATCGTCTACAACACCTTCCCGTGGCCGCAAGCCGACGACAAGGCGCGCGCAAAAGTGTCCGCTCTGGCGCAGGCGGTTCTGGATGCGCGCGCGCTTTATCCCGATTGCACGCTGGCCGATCTCTACGATCCTGATTCCATGCCGCCCGATTTGCGCAAAGCCCATCACGCGCTCGATCTGGCCGTCGATAAACTCTACCGCGCACCCCCCCTTCGCCAACGACCGCGAGCGCGTGGAGCATTTGTTCGGGCTCTACGAAAAGCTCACCGCCAATTTGCTGAGCGCGCCAAAGGGGAAGAGGAAGAGGGGCAGCCGGGAGTAGAAGAAAGAGGCGCAATTGCTGATCGTTTGCCACCTTCTCCCCTCGCGGGAGAAGGTGGCGTTTGCGTCAGTCCCCAAGTTTAAGCTGTCACTCGCCCCAGCTTTACGGCCAGCCGCACGATCGACGCCACTGAATCGAGCTGGAGTTTTTCCATCAATTGCGCGCGATAGCTCTCGACCGTGCGGGCGCTGATGCCCAGTTGCGTGGCGATGGACTGGCTGGTCATGCCCTCGGCCACCAGATCGAACACCTCCACCTCGCGCGGGGTCAGACGCTCAAAGCGGGTCTCGGCTTCGCGGTTGGCCTGCCTGCCTGCCTGCCGCTCGAAGCGCGAGGCGAGGCTGCGGTTGATGGCGGCCACCAGACGCACGTCGTCCACCGGCTTCTCGATAAAGTCTTGCGCGCCCGCCTTCAGGCCCGCGACCGCCATTGGCACGTCGGCATGTCCCGAGATCAGCACCACCGGCGCGTCAATTCCGCGCTGGGCGAGTTCGCGCACGAGCGCTATGCCGTCGATGCCAGGCATGCGCACGTCTGCGATCACGCATCCAACGTCTGCGGCGCCGGGCGAGGCCAGAAACGCATCGCCCGATTCATGCAATTCCACCTGATAGCCGTAGACGCCGAGCATATCGCCCAGCGCCGAGCGCACGGCTTCCTGATCGTCCACGACCGCAATTTTAGGATGGCTCACTGACGTCCCCTTCTCGCAGACCCGGCGCCGCCGGGATGACGAACCGAAATTCTGTCGCGCCCGGCTCTCCGCTTTCGAGCCAGATGCGTCCCTGATGAGCTTCCACTATACCCGCGCTGATTGCCAGTCCCAGTCCAAGCCCGTCTTTTTTTGTGGTCGCCAGCGCCTCGAACATGCGGGCGGCAAATTCTGGATCGACGCCGGGTCCGTTGTCGCGCACGATAAATTCAACCTGCGAGTCATTGGGCGCCAGGTGCGCAGACACAGTGACGGCGCCGTCTGCGATTTCTGCGCTGGTCAGGGCGGCGATGGAATTGTCCATCAGGTTCATCAGCACTTGCTGAATCTGTATGCGGTCGCAATAGCAGGCGGGCAGGCGCGGCTGAACGTCGCTGGCGATACGCACGCGCTTCTCCACAGCCAGCGGGCGCATCAGCGTCAGCGAATCGGCCACGATGGTCGCAGGCTGCGTGGGGGCGCGGCCAGGATCGCCGCGACGCAGAAACTCGCGCGTGCTGCGCAAGATCGCGGCTGCGTGGTCGATCTGTTCAACGCTGCGGTTGACGTAATCGCGCACGCGGGAAATGTCGGCTTCCGGCGCCTCGGCCAGTTTCTGCGCCGTGCGGGCGTAGGCGCGGGCCGCCGTCATCGGCTGATTGATCTCATGCGAGAGGGCGGAGGCCAGACCGGTGACGAGCTGGAAACGGTCGGCGCGGGCAGCTTCCGATTCTTTTTCCTTGAGCAGCGCGCGGGCGTTGCGGGCGGAGCGGCTGGCGGCGTCGCGCTCGCTCGACACCGCGCCCGCCAGCAGGCCGGCGGCCGTGAGCACGGCCATCAAAGTCTGGAAGCTTGTGAAGGCGCTGGCGTCATAGCCAAACAGATTGAGCCCGGCCAGCAGCGCCAATTGCGTGGCCGCCAGCGCGATGCAGGCGCCGTCCAGCCCGTTGCGCAAGGCGGCGAATACAATGGGCAAGAACAGGAACGAGAACGCCTGATAGGCGCTCTGCTCGCCCTGGCTCAGCATGAACAGGACGGAGGCGGCGGCCGCCAAAGCGGCGGCTGAAACGCCTGCGACAAATGAGGGATCTGTTAATTGCGCCCGCACGCGCGCGCGCGACGAGCGCAGCACCAGCGGCGTGACGACGGCGATGCCGATGAGATCGCCCACCAGCATCGGCCACCAGTCCAGCGCCGCCTGCGCAACGCCCAACGCCCCGGCGCCGAGCAGAAATACGATGAGGCACAGGCCCACGATCAGCGCGCCGCCAATCGCCGCGCTTAGCAGCAGCGCCACGTCGCGCACCCGCTCCAGCCTTGAATCGAGATTGAGCGCGCGCGCAAACTCGGCCACCGCCACATAGCCCAGCGTGATGATGGCGGCTACGACGAAGGCCTGCGAGATGTTCGGCACGCCAGCGCCGAGCAAGACATCGGCCAGGGTCGCGCCGATGAAAAGCGCGACAGCCGCGTTCCTGCTGCCGCGCAAAAGCCCGGCGAAAAGCACGCCAAGGCCCGGATTCCATGCGGTGACGGGAACGCCGCGATATTCCTGAATGGCGCTGATCCATTCGAGCGCGAGATAGATGACGATCAGCCCCACAAGCCGGGATAGCCGCATCAGCGGCCTTTCAGCTTGTGGAACCTGCCCTTCTTTGCCCGCCAAGAAAATCTCCCGTCACGTCAGGGAGGAAGTTTAACCCAAAGGCGCGATCTCGTCCTTGATTGTCACGCGCTTCATCAGCCGGCGCTGCGTGCTGGGGAAATCGGTGCGCGCATGGCTGGTGCAGCGATTGTCCCAGATCAGCGTATCGCCGACGCGCCATTGGTGGCTGTAGACGTTGGCCGGGTTTTCCAGAACGTCGCAAAGCTGCGTTATCAGCGCGCGGCCGTCCTCGTCCGACAGGCCCTGGATCTGGTCCGTCATCAGGCGGCAGACGGCGAGCGAGCGATTGTCGTTTTCAGGAATGCGGCGCACCAGCGGATGGGTGTAATGGGGCCGCTCCTGCGCCTGATCGCGGTTTTCGCGCTGCGTCTCGCCATATTGAAACGAATGCGTGGCGCGCAGGCCCTCAAGCTGCTTTTTTAACTCCGGCGACAGCGATTCGTACGCTGCAACATTGTTGGAGAACATCGTGTCGCCGCCAGCGCCGGGAATCTCGACCGCATGGAGCGCCGCGCCCTTGGCGGGAATTTCGCGATAGATCTGGTCGATATGGAACGCCATTTCGCCGTCCGGCAATTGGCCCACCGGCTTGCCGTCTTCGCGGATGTTGGAGATCACCATAATGTCGTCGCGGCCCGAAAGCGGCGAGACCATGCGCGATTTACCGATGGCGCCAAAGCATTGCCCAAGCTGCACAAGATCGGCGTCGGTGATCGGCTGGTCGCGAATGACCAGCAAGTGATACTTCAAAAACGCCTCATGCAGGGCGGTTGCCGACGCTGGCGAAATGTCACGCACGTCAAGACCGATGATTTCAGCGCCCAGCGCAGCGTCCAGCGGCTTCACAGTGATGCTCATTGTTTCTCCCTTTCTTCATTGGCGTTGGCCGCAATCTAGTCAGGCGCGCGCAATTGTCTAGCGATTAGGGGTGGTGGGGTGGGGAGTAGCGAGGGGCCTTCTGACACGCTACTCCCCACCCCCACACCCCTATTCCGCCGCCTCTCTCCCATAAGACGTCGGATCGTAATTCAGGACCGGCGCGAGCCAGCGCTCTGCTTCGGTAACGCTCATGCCTTTGCGGCGCGCGTAATCCTCAACCTGATCGCGCTCAACTTTCGCCACGCCGAAATAATGCGCTTCGGGATGCGCCAGATAGAGGCCGGACACGGACGAGCCGGGCCACATCGCAAAGCTCTCCGTCAGCTTCACGCCGGCGCTGCGTTCCGCTTTCAAGAGGTCGAAGAGAGTCGCCTTTTCAGTATGGTCGGGCTGCGCGGGATAGCCGGGGGCGGGGCGCACGCCGCGGTATTTCTCGGCGATGATTTCTTCTGTGGTCAAAGTTTCGTCTGCGGCATAGCCCCAGAACTCGCGTCGCACGCGCATGTGCATACGTTCGGCGAACGCCTCTGCAATGCGGTCGGCCAGCGCCTTGACCATGATGGAGGAATAATCGTCGTTGGCGCGCGCAAAGCGATCGGCGATGCGCTCTTCATTGGCGCCCGCCGTCACAACAAACGCGCCGATATAATCGGCTTTGCCGCTGGCCTTGGGCGCGATGAAATCCGACATGGCGATATGTGCGCGCCCGTCGCGCCGCGCCAATTGCTGGCGCAGCGTGTGCAGCGTCGCCAGAATCTCGCTGCGAGACTCACCTGTATAAAGCTCAATGTCGTCGCCAACCGCGTTCGCAGGCCAGAAGCCGATCACGGCCTTGGGATCGAACCAGCGTTCGGTGATCGCGCGCGCCAGCATGGCTTGCGCGTCGTCGAACAATTGGCGCGCCACAGGCCCCTGATGCTCGTCTTGCAACAATGCAGGATAGCGGCCCTTCAAATCCCACGTCTGGAAGAATGGCGTCCAGTCGATATAGGGCACAAGTTCGGCGACGTCATAGGTCGCGAACGTGCGCTCGCCGGTGAATGTCGGCCTGGTGGCCGTGAACGAATCCCAATCGAGCTTCAATGCATTGGCGCGCGCGCGTTCAATCGGCACGCGCTGCTTGTCGAGTTCGGAGCGCGCATGGGCGTCGGCCACGCGGCGATATTCAGCCCGCAGAGTCTCTGTGTAACTATCGCGCGTAGCTGGCGACAAAAGCGCGGACACTACGCCCACCGCGCGGCTGGCGTCGGTGACATAGACCGCTTGTCCGCGCTGGTAATTGGGGTGGATCTTCACCGCAGTATGCACGCGGCTTGTGGTGGCGCCGCCAATCAACAGCGGGATGTGGAAACCCTCGCGTTCCATCTCGGCCGCCACGTAGCACATCTCGTCAAGCGAGGGCGTGATAAGACCGGACAGGCCGATCACGTCGACGTTTTCCTTGCGTGCAATGTCGAGAATTTTTGCGGCGGGCGTCATCACGCCAAGGTCAATCACCTCGTAATTGTTGCACTGGAGCACGACGCCGACGATGTTCTTGCCGATGTCGTGCACGTCGCCCTTCACGGTCGCCATCAAAACCTTGCCGGCCTTGGCGGCGCCGCCGCTCGCGTCCTGCTCCATATAGGGCATGAGGAAGGCGACGGCCTGCTTCATCACGCGGGCCGATTTCACCACCTGCGGCAGGAACATCTTGCCAGAGCCAAACAGATCGCCAACGACGTTCATGCCCGCCATCAGCGGACCTTCGATCACGTCAAGCGGTCGGCTGGCGGCAAGGCGCGCTTCTTCCACATCGACTTCCACAAAGTCGGTGATGCCGTTGACGAGCGCATGTTCAAGCCGCTTGTCGATGGGCTGTTCGCGCCAGGCAAGGTCAGCGCCCTTGGCCTGTTGCGTCGCGCCCTTGAAGCGGTCAGCCAGAGCCAGCAGGCGTTCGGTTGAATCGCTGCGCCGGTTCAGCACCACGTCCTCGCAGGCTTCGCGCAATTCTGCGTCTACGTTTTCATAAACCTGCAATTGACCGGCATTGACGATGCCCATGTCCATGCCCGCCTTAATGGCGTGGAACAGGAACACCGAATGCATCGCCTCGCGCACATGGTCGTTGCCGCGGAACGAGAACGACAGGTTCGAGACGCCGCCAGAGATATGGGCGTGCGGGCAGCGCTTGCGGATTTCACGCGTGGCGTCAATGAACGCGACGCCGTAGCCGTCGTGCTCTTCAATGCCGGTGGCGACCGCAAACACGTTCGGGTCAAAGATAATGTCCTGCGGCGGGAAGTTGATTTCATCGACCAGCAGCCTGTAGGCGCGCTCGCAGATCGCGACCTTGCGCTCGAACGAATCGGCCTGTCCCTCTTCGTCAAACGCCATCACGACGACGGCGGCGCCGTAGCTGGCCACAATGCGCGCCTGTTCGAGAAACTTGTCCTCGCCTTCCTTCATCGAAATCGAATTGACGATGGCCTTGCCCTGAATGCACTTCAGGCCAGCCTCGATAATGTCGAACTTGGAGGAATCCACCATCACCGGCACCCGCGCGATGTCGGGCTCGGAGGCGATGAGGTTGAGGAACGTCACCATCGCCTGCTTTGATTCAAGCAGGCCCTCGTCCATGTTGACGTCGATGATCTGCGCGCCGTTGATGACCTGTTCGCGCGCCACGTCCAGCGCCGCCGAGAATTCGCCGTTCTTGATGAGCTTGCGAAAACGCGCTGAGCCGGTGACGTTTGTGCGCTCTCCGACATTGACGAAACGAATGTCGGGCGTGAGCGTAAACGGCTCAAGACCGGACAGACGCAGCAACGGCGCAATTTTTGGAATAACGCGCGGCTTTGCGCCTTTTATACGCTCGGCGATTGCGCGAATGTGATCGGGCGTTGTGCCGCAGCAGCCGCCGATGATGTTGACGATGCCCGCGTCCGCAAACTCGCCCATCAGGCTCGCCATGTATTCGGGGCTCTCGTCGTAGAGGCCAAATTCATTGGGCAGGCCGGCGTTGGGATAGGCGCACACAAGCGTATCGGCAATGCGCGACAGCTCTGCGATATGCGCACGCATTTCGCGTGCGCCAAGCGCGCAATTCAAACCAACGGCGACAGGCTTGATATGCGACAGCGAATTCCAGAACGCCTCCGGCGTCTGGCCAGACAGCGTGCGGCCTGAAAGGTCCGTGATCGTGCCCGACAGCATGACGGGCAGCTCGACGCCAGCCTCGTTGAACGCATCATGCGCGCCAGCGTAAGCGGCCTTCGCGTTCAGCGTGTCGAAGATCGTCTCGATCAACAACAGATCGGCGCCGCCCTCGATCAGCGCAACGACGGCCTCGCGATAGGCCTCGCGCAATTCATCGAACGTGACCGCGCGATAGCCGGGATCGGACACGTCGGGCGAGATGGACGCGGTGCGATTGGTGGGGCCAAGCGCGCCAGCCACAAAGCGGCGCCTGCCGTCTTTAGCTTGCGCCATGTCGGCGGCCTGACGGGCAAGGCGCGCGCCGTCGCGATTGAGCGCGTGGACATAAGATTCGCAGCCGTAATCGGCCTGCGCAATCGAGGTGGAGGAGAACGTGTTGGTTTCGCAAATATCGGCGCCGGCCAGAAAATACGCCAGATGAATGTCGCGAATGGCCTCGGGCTGCGACAGGATCAGAATGTCGTTGTTGCCCTTCTGGTCGTGGCCGTGATCCTTGAAAATCTCTCCGCGAAAATCGGCTTCGCTGAGCTTTAAATCCTGAATCATCGTGCCCATGGCGCCGTCGAGAACGAGGATGCGTTCTTTGGCGGCGGCGCGAAGGGCGGCGCGGGTTTCCTGTGCGGTGCGCTGCATGTCAGGCGGCCTTCTGTGCAGGCTGCGGGCGCAGGCCCAGCATGTGGCAGATCGCAAACACGAGATCGGCCTTGTTCATGGTGTAGAAATGAAAGTCCTGCACGCCGCGATCCATCAGATCGAGCGCCTGTTCGGCGGCAACCGCTGCGGCGACAAGACGGCGCGTGGCGGCGTCTTCCTCCAGCCCCTCAAAGCGCGAGGCCAGCCATGTGGGCACGCTGGCACCGGTCTTTTGCGCGAACGAGGCGGTCTGACGGAAGTTCTGCACCGGCACCAGGCCGGGCAGGATCGGGATGTTGATCCCCTTGGCGCGCACGCGGTCGAGATAGCGCAGGTACATGTCGTTCTCGAAAAAGAATTGCGTGATCGCGCGCGTGGCGCCCGCGTCGATCTTGGCCTTCAGAACGTCGATGTCCTGGTCGAAGGTCGCGCTCTCGGGATGCTTTTCGGGATAGGCCGAAACGCTGACTTCAAAATCGCCGATCTTGCGCACGCCCGCCACCAGATCGGTGGAAGTGGCGTAGCCCTCGGGATGGGCTGCGAACGCCGTGCCGATACCGCCCGGCGGATCGCCGCGCAAAGCCACGATATGGCGCACGCCAATGTCTTTATAGCCAGTCACGACCTCGTCGACCTCGGCCCGGCTGGCACCCACGCAAGTCAGGTGCGCGGCGGGCTTCAGGCTGGTCTCATTCATCAGGCGCGCGAGCGTTGCATGCGTGCGCTGGCGCGTGCTGCCGCCGGCGCCGTAGGTGACGGAGACAAA
>CAMCUC010000017.1 GCA_945878875.1 Rhizobium sp. Q54 | reverse complement strand
CGCGCCGGACTCGTGCGCCGTGCGCGCGCATTGCAGGGCGTAATCGCGATTGGCCTTGAAACCGTCGAAGAAATGCTCGCAATCCAGGATCGCCTCGCGCCCATGCTGGCGCACATATTTGATCGAGTCCGCAATGCCGTCGAGGTTTTCATCCAGCGTGCAGCCCAGCGCTACATGCACATGGTAATCCCATGTCTTGGCCACGAACGTGATCGTATCGGCCGCACTCTCCATTAACGCCGCAATGCCCGGATCGTTGGAGGCCGAACGCCCGGCGCGTTTGGTCATGCCGAATGCAGCAAAGCGCGCATGTTTGACAGGCTTGTTACGGAAAAATTCCGTGTCCATCGGATTGGCGCCCGGATAGCCGCCTTCCACATAATCAACGCCCAATTCGTCGAGCATTTGCGCCACGCGCACTTTGTCTGCGAGCGAGAAATCAACGCCCGTGGTCTGCGCGCCGTCGCGCAACGTGGTGTCGAATATCGTGAGGCGTTCGCGGGTCATGTTTCGGCCTGTCGTTTATGGCGCGGGCGGCGCGGGATCGTTGGCGGCGAGCGGCTTGCGCATGGTTGTATTGCCGAGCCACACGCCTTCAAGGTCAATCGTATTGCGCCGCTGCGCGCTATAGCCGCGTTGCAGAAAGAATGGCTCCGCGCAATCGCTGGCGTCAACGTTGACGTGCTTGGCGCCGCGCGCGAGCGCAAGCTTTTCCAGCGCGTCGCACAAAGTCGTCGCCACCCCCTGCCGCGCAACGAGCGGATGCACGTAGAGCATATCAATCTGGTCCACGCCCTTGCATGAGGCAAAGCCCACAGGCTCGCCGTCAACGCTCGCCACCAGCGACAATTGACCGGCGAGCCTTGCGCCAAATTGCACAACGTCGTCGGCAGGCGCAGTCCACGCAGCAATCTGGTCAACGCTGTAATCGTCCGCCGCCAGCTCTTCGATGCTGGCGATGAAGATGGCGACAAGCAAAGCCGCGTCCTGCGGAAGATAGGGGCGCAGGCCGATGGACGGGTTCATGATTCACGCTCCATTGTCGTCAAGCCCGTCATGCCAGCGACGGCTGGCATCCACGGCAGGCAAACGCCCGAGCCTTTGCAAATGCAGCCCGCAACCTGTCGTGGATGGCCGCCTTCGCGACCATGACGGGGGAGTGTGGCGTTCACAGCTTCACCTCCCAGCGCGTAGAAAGCTCTCCGGTAGTGGGGTCTTTTGAATCCATCAATTGTACGCCCATCGCCAGCAATTCGTCGCGGATGCGGTCAGACTCGGCCCAGTTTTTAGCATTACGCGCTTCAATACGGGCGTTGATGAGCCGCTGCACGGCCAGCTCGTCAATGCCCGCCGATGCGGGGCGCCAGCCGTTCCAGGCGCCAAGATCATGCTGGAACAGACCCAGAAGTCGCCCGCAGGCTGCCAGCCTTGCGCCCGCGAACGCCACGCCGTCGAGCGCTTCCGAATACAGGCGGCGTAGATGCGTGATCGCTTCGGGCGTGTTGAGATCGTCGCACAGAACGGCCTCAAACTCGGGCGACAGCATGGCTTCGGAATCGGCATATTGCTTGGCGATCGGGTACCAGCGATCCAGCTCGCGCTTGCTCTCGCGCAACGCAGCCGCCGTCCAGTCGATGGGCTGGCGGTAATGCGTTTTCAGCATGTTGAAACGCGCGACCTCGCCCGGCCAATCGGCCAGCACGTCGCGGATGGTGATGAAATTCCCAAGGCTCTTGGACATTTTCTGTCCCTCCACCTGCAAGAATCCGTTGTGCATCCATACATTCGCCATAACGCCGGAGCCAAAGGCGCAGCGTGATTGCGCGATCTCGTTCTCGTGGTGCGGGAACACCAGATCGATGCCGCCGCCGTGAATGTCGAACGTCTCGCCCAGATGTTTCCAGCTCATCGCCGAGCATTCGATATGCCAGCCGGGACGCCCCCTGCCCCACGGCGAATCCCAGCCGGGCTCGTCGTCTTTTGAGGGCTTCCACAGCACGAAATCGGTGTCGCCCTTCTTGTAGGGCGCGACCTCGACGCGGGCGCCGGCGATCATCTCGTCAAGCGGGCGGCGCGACAGGCCGCCGTAATCGGCCATCGAGGGCACGGAAAACAGCGCGTGCCCGTCCGCCGCATAGGCATGGCCGGATGCGATCAGCTTCTCAATGATCGCGATCATCTCGGCGATGTGCTCGGTCGCGCGCGGCTGCACGTCAGGGTCGAGGCAGCCCAAAGAATACGCGTCTTCCTGAAAGATCGCGTTCGTCGTCTCGGTCAGTTCGCGAATGCTGATGCCACGCTCGGCGGCGCGGGCGTTGATCTTGTCGTCCACGTCCGTGATGTTGCGAACATACTTGACGTGCGAGGCGCCATACAGGTGACGCAGCAGGCGGTACAGCACGTCGAAAACGATCAGCGGACGAGCATTGCCGATGTGCGCGTAATCATAAACCGTGGGGCCGCACACATACATGCGAACCTTGCCCGGATCGATGGGCGCAAAGTCTTCTTTGGTGCGCGACAGCGTGTTGTAGAGGCGCAAATTGTGCAGCGTCGACATAATCAATCCTCAAGCCTACTGGCCGGGGCGTCGATCGTTTCTCACATGGGGAAAGCAAAGGGACGAACCGCCAGCGTTGGTGCTAGCACGTAATGCAGATGCAGCGAATATAGTCGCAATCCAGCTTACAGATCATCATTTTGCAAATCGCCATGCCTTCAAGATGGGCGAGCGCAGGCGCCGCGTCAAGCCAAACGCAGGCATTGCAGCCGATCCGCCGCTTTTGATCCAGCAGGTTAAGCTGATTTTTACCCGGCAGCTCCATAGTCGAGTCTCAGTTGTTTTTGAGGTTTCCTCATGCGTGCATCTTTTGATCTCGACAAATGGTTTGCCCCCATTCTGCTGCCCGCAGCAGCCGCGCTGCTGGCTTTTTCATTCAGCACGCCCGCGCAAGCTGCGAATTTGCAGGGCAAGAACGGAACCTACGTGATCCCGGCGGACGGCTCCTACGGGATCGACGAATGCATCTCGCAATCATTTGATTGCGGCAGCGTCGTCGCCACCGCATGGTGCGAAGCGCACGGCCACGGCGCTGCGCGCGCGTTTGGTCCCGCCAGCGACGTCACGTTCGCGACGCTGGTCGGCTCGACGGAAAACGTCAAGGCGGTCGCGCCAGGCGCTATCATCATCGACTGCGAGGAATAACCTCAATCGCGGATGAACTCGGCGCATTTGGGCGCAGGATCGCCGCCCCACGGCATGATGGGCACGGTCGACGTCGAGTTTTGCGGCGAGCCTTCAATCAGCCGGTCAGTATAGGCCATATAGACCAGCACGTTGCGCTTGGGATCGCACCCGCGCACAATTTGCATCCGCTTGAAAATCAGCGACCGGCGCTCGCGGAAAACCACGTCGCCCTGGTCTGACTTTTCCGTAAAGCGGATAGGCCCGAACTGGCGGCACGCGAGCGAGACTTCCGCCCGCTCCTCCGCCACGCCAAACATACCCGCAATGCCGCCCTTTTCCGGCACGGTGTAATGACAGGCGACGCCCTCAACGATGGGGTCGTCGATACCATAGACCGCGAGTTTATCGTTCGGCGTCAGAAGCTTGAACACGGTAGACTTGCGAAACACCAAATCCGGCCCCTGCGCCATCGCGGCGCCGGGCCCCAGAAGCGCAGCGCTAATAAAAACCAGCCCAAGAGCTGCGACCCACAGGTGTTTGCGTAAAAAATTGAGCACCGGCAGTCCTTCAGCGTGATTCATGGCTTGTCTCCAGCTTGAGGGAAGCATATGGCGATTGCGCGGCCACAGTTTAAGTCCGGCGCTTCGTTCGCGTTTCATTTCCTGCGTTCAAACGCAAAAACAACATGATTTTGTAGTCTCGTAAGTCTTCACGCCATTGCGCCTGCCCGCGGAATCAGGGACGCTGTCCAAATGCGTCATTTTGACGAAAACGTAACTCGAATCGATTTGCCCCGCCGCGGTTTTCTGATGCGGGCCCGCGGTTATGCAGCCAAACGGGCGCTGGCGGCGACCTGCGCCGCGTTTGCGATCCTGGCGCCAGCTAACGCCCAGCAGGTTGATTGCCGCGCCCTGCAATCGCAAATAGCCGTTTATCCGCAAAGCGAAAGCGAGACCCGGGCGCGCGACGCGATCAACCAGCGGATGAGCGAGATCGACAGATTGCGTGCGCAGGGACAGTCGATGGGCTGCGGGCGCCAGCAATTCCTGTTCTTCAATCAATCGCCGCCCGCCTGCGAGGGAATCGACCGGCGTATAGAGGCCCTGCGTGCAGGCCTGCCGCAACTGGAGGCGGCGGCCCAGCGTGCAGGCGGCGGGCGCTCGCAATTGATCGCGCAATACAACGCGTATTGTCAGGGGCGGACGGCGGCGGCGCCGCGTCCCCCGCGTGGTTTCCTCGAGCAATTGTTCGGCGGCGAGAGCTATCGTCAGGAAGCGCTGGAGGCGCCGGCCATCTTCCCCGAGCCTGTCGACGAAGGCCCGCAACGGGGCACGAAAGCGGTGTGCGTGCGCACCTGCGACGGCGGCTTTTTCCCGGTCAGTTACTCGGCCGGGCGCGGCAATTCCGACCAATTGGCGGATTTATGCCGGGCGCAATGCCCGTTCGCCGAAACCCGCGTCTACACCTATTCGCCCGCCCGCGACATTGTGGACGCAGTCAGCGCCGACGGCGAGCCCTACACGTCTCACCCCAATGCGCTGCGCTTCCGTCGCACATTTGATAAAACCTGCACCTGCCGCCCGCCTGATATGTCATGGGCGGAAGCTTTGGCCGGCGCCGAAAAGCTGTTGTCTCGCGACCGGCGCGACGTGATAGTGACGCAGCAAAGATCAGACGAATTGTCCCGGCCCAAAAATCTGCGCCCGACCACCGCGCCGACAAACGCTGAACCGCGCACGCAAAAGCCGCCGCCCCCCCGGCGCACGACCAGCAATGCGCCGATCGCGCACCCGGGCGATTAACCGCCCGTCAGCCGCGCCAGCGCCCGCGTGCGGCCTATCAACGGCAACAGCGTCGCCAATTCCGGCCCGCTCTCGCGGCCTGTCAGCGCCAGCCGCAGCGGGTGGAACAGCGCCCTGCCCTTGGCGCCCGTTCGCGCCTTCACGGCCTCCGTCCATGTCTTCCATGTGGAAGCATCCCAGGGCTCTTGAGGGAGAACTTCCGCCGCCGCATGCGCAAAACCTGCGTCCTCGACAATTGGCGTAATGTCGCCGCACGCAACCGGCCACCAGACCGGCGCATCCCCGAGCCGTTCAAGATTGGGCCGCACCGTGAGCCAGAACGCTTCCGCCTGCTCGCCCTCAATTCCCAGATCCCGCAGTCGCGCTTGCACTTTCTCAAACCCGTAGGCGTGCAGCGTGCGCGCCGACAGCGCCGCCAGCTCGCTCTCGTCGAACTTGGCCATGTGATGCGAGGCGTGCGAGACGTCGGCGATATCGGCCAGCTCGTCCAGCGAGGCCACCGCCTGCACATTGTCGGACGAGCCCGTGAGAACTGCGAGCGCCGCAATCGCCAGAGGCTCGACGCCAGCCTCGCGCAGGCTGCTCAACGACAGCGCGCCGCTGCGCTTGGAAAGCCCCTCTCCCGACGCCGCCGCCAGCAAATTATGATGCGCAAAATCGGGCGCCGCGCCATTGGGCGACAGCACGCGGAAAAGCTGAATTTGCACCGCCGTATTGGTGACGTGATCCTCGCCGCGAATGATATGCGTCACGCCAAGATCAATATCGTCCACCACCGAGGGCAGCGTGTAGAGATAAGCGCCGTCCTCGCGCACCATCACCGGATCGGACAGCGAGCTGCAATCAATGCGGCTCGGGCCGCGCGCAAGATCATTCCACTCGATCACTTCCGTATCGAGGCGGAAACGCCAGTGCGGCTTGCGACCCTGCGCCTCCAGCGCGGCGCGTTCAGCCTCGCCCAGCGCAAGCCCAGCGCGATCATAAACCGGCGGCAGGCCACGCCCGGCAAGGCGCTTGCGTTTGCGGTCCAGCTCTTCCTGCGTCTCGTAGCACGCGTAAATGCGCCCCATCTCGCGCAGGCGCGCCATGGCGGCGTGATAGAGCGCAAACCGCTCCGACTGGCGCACGATCACGTCGGGCTCAATGCCAAGCCAGCGCAAATCGGCCTCGATAGCGTCAGCGTATTCTGCGCGCGAGCGCTCCAGATCGGTGTCGTCGAAGCGCAACACGAAGCGCCCGCCCCGCTTGCGGGCGAACAGGTAATTGAACACCGCCGTGCGGGCGTTGCCGATGTGAATGCGCCCCGTGGGGGACGGTGCGAAACGCACCACGGGCGCGCTGTTGGAAGCTGTGCTGGCCATTGTCATATGCCCCTCTTAACGCAATCGCGAGGCCGCGTCAGCATGGCGCGCGGCGCAGCCTCAATCGCTCTTTTCGAATCGTGAAATTCGACCTACATTGATTGTGTCGTCAACCATTGAAAGGAGGTGATCGAGTGTCTCATTGTCACAAGCCGCAGATGCCGGTCATGGGAATCAGGTCTCCTCGTGAGGTCAACCGCCCCGCGTGAGCGGCGCGTCATAATTCCCGATCCGCACATCGCGGACAGACAATGGAAGGGCCGCGCCGGAGCAATCCGCGCGGCCCTTCTTGTATTTTAAAGCACGCTCAGCAAAAACAACGGCAGCGCGACGACTGACATCAGCGTCGAAATCACCACCACGCCAGCCACTTCCTGCGGATCGTTGTTGTAGCGGGCGGCGAACAGATAGTTCAGCACCGCAGCGGGCATCGCGCTTTGAATAATCAGGACGCCGCGCGCCACGCCCTCAAGCTCCAGCCCCCACGCCACCAGCCAGCCGATTGCAAAGCCGCCAAGCAGGCGTACGGCGGCAAAGAAAGAATTGCGCCCGAACGAGGCTACGTTCAGCGAAGCCAGCGCATAGCCGAGCGACAGAAGCATCAGCGGCACGGTGATTGCGCCCAGCAAATTGACCGCGCGCCCGACCGAGACCGGTAATTGAATGTCCCAGTTCAGCAGCACGAAGGTGAGCGCCAGCGCCCACATCATCGGCATTTTCAGCACTTGCCGGAAGCCGAGCCCGCCAGCGGCCAGAGCTTGCCCGAACGTGTAATTTGAGACGCTGGACACCGCAAAGCACGCGATCGCCAGCCCCAACCCGCGTTCGCCGAAGGCGAACAGACAGAGCGGCAGCCCCATATTGCCGCCATTGGTCCAGATCAGCGACGGCAAATAGGTGCGCACCGGCAACCCCATGCCGCGCACCAGCGCCCAGCCTGAAACCGCCGCCAGCGACAGACACAAAGCCGACGCCAAAGCCATTTCCGTCAAAGCCGCCGGCGCCAGCCCCGCCCGCGTAAACGTGTCGAGTACAAGGCATGGGGTGGAGATTCCGTTGACAACGAGCGCTACAAAAGACGAGTCAAACGTCTTGCCCGAGCGCGCCCAGCCATAGCCAACCGCCGCAATGATAAAGACCGGCCCGACCACGTCGAGCAATATGCCGATGATCTGCCCGAAAGATTGCACGCCCCGCCCCCGCTCAAGGCGATAGCGTTAGCCCATCGGCGAAGGCGGGGCCAGTGCGCCGGGCTAGCGGATAATGTCGTGGCTGTATTCTTCGCAACGAAAACCGATAAAGCATTGCGCCACGTCTGCCGTGGGGACCCAGGCGGACTTGGTGATCTCTGAGGGCGTGCAATAAGCGCGGCTGCTCACAAAACGGTCGAAGGTCTGCCCGCCGGTGCCGAGCACAATTGCGCCGGAGCGCGTCACGATGGATTGCGCCTGCGCGCAGGACATGTTGACGGTGTTTTGCCGGTTCTGTGCATGGGCCGCAGAGGCCGCAAACAACAGGCCTGCCAAAACGCCGCCAGCAATCATATGTGTGCGCATTGCCTTATCTCCTTAAAAACCCGGCCTCAGTCAGCCGCCGGATAATCGACGTAACCCTTGGCTCCACCACCATAGATAGTGGACCCGTCGGGTTCCGCCAGAGCCAGACCAGAGCGCATACGGTTTACGAGATCAGGATTGGCGATATAGGGCTTGCCATAGACGATGGCGTCGCCCCCCCCGGACTCGAGCAGCGCGTCGCCGCTCGCCCTTTCAAAACCGGCGCCGGCGAAATACAGGCCCTTGAACAGCGGACGCAAATGCGCATGCACCTCGTAACCGCCCTGCTTGGCGCCGTGCAGATAAGCAATGCCGCGCGCGGACAATTCACGCGCCACATGGGGATAAATCTCCTCGGCGTCCAAATCCTGCACGTCGTTGAATTTTATGCGCGGCGACACTTTCAGGCCCACCCGCTCGCGGCCAATCGCCTCGATCACGCGATCGACGACCAGCAGTAGAAAACGCGCCCGGTTTTCAACCGAGCCGCCATAGATGTCGGTGCGCGTATTCATGCTGGCGTCGAGAAACTGATGGATCAGATAGCCCGACGCAGCGTGAATCTCCACGCCGTCAAAGCCAGCCTCAATTGCACGTAGCGAAGCTTGGGCAAACTCGCCCGCAATGCCTGCAATCTCGTCGGTCTCCAGCGCGCGCGGCACGACGTGAGGCTTCTGACCCGAATCCGTCCAGTTCTTGCCGTTGATCGCGATGGCGCTTGGCGCCACAGGCTGCGCGCCGCCGGGCAGAAAGTCCGGCATTGCGACGCGGCCGGTGTGGAACAGCTGCGCAAACATGCGCCCGCCCTTTGCGTGAACAGCATCCGTCACGCGCTTCCAGCCCGCAACCTGCGCAGCATTCGCCAGCCCCGGCGTGCGCACATAGCCCTTGGCCATGTCGGACACGTAGATCGCTTCCGAAAGTATGAGCCCGCAATCAGCGCGCTGCGCGTAATAATCGGCCACTATGTCCAGAGGAACGCCGTTGGCATCGGCGCGCGAGCGCGTCATCGGCGCCATGATAATGCGATTGGGCAAATCAAGCGCGCCAACGCGCAAGGGATCGAAGATGCTGGTCATGGAAGGCTCCGATCTTTGGAAAGAGACGCGCGCCCGCAGGCGCGCGCTCGAAAGCTGTTAGCCGCGCGCCAGCGCCTTGAGCGCGCCACGTCCGGCGTAAACCGCCTGCGAGCCAAGCTCTTCCTCGATGCGGATGAGCTGGTTGTACTTCGCCAATCTGTCGGAGCGAGCCAGCGAGCCGGTCTTGATCTGTCCGCAATTGGTGGCCACTGCAAGGTCCGCGATGGTCACGTCCTCGGTCTCGCCCGAGCGATGCGACATCACCGCAGTATAGCCCGCGCGATGGGCCATATCGACAGCCGCCAGCGTCTCGGTGAGTGAGCCGATCTGGTTCACTTTCACGAGGATAGAATTACCGACCCCGGTGGAAATGCCCTGCGACAGGCGCTTGACGTTGGTCACGAACAAATCGTCGCCCACAAGCTGGCACTTATTGCCAATCGCATTGGTGAGTTCCTTCCAGCCGGCCCAATCGTCTTCCGACATGCCGTCTTCGATGCTGGCGATGGGATAGGCCTCGACCAGCTTGGCAAGGTATGCCACCTGCTCGTCGATGGTGCGCGTCTTGCCCTCGCCCTCGTAATGATAGGCGCCGTTCTTGAAGAACTCGGTCGCCGCGCAATCAAGGCCCAGATACATATCCTTCCCAGGCTCAAAGCCAGCCTGACGGATCGCGTCCATGCAGAAATCAAGCGCAGCTTCGGCGCTTGGCAGGTTGGGCGCAAAGCCGCCCTCGTCGCCGACGTTTGTGTTGTGGCCCGCTTTCTTGAGGCCCGCCTTCAACACCTGAAACACTTCCGCGCCCCAGCGCACGGCTTCCTTCAGATTGGGCGCTCCGACCGGCAGGATCATAAACTCCTGAAAGTCGATGGGATTGTCGGCATGGGCGCCGCCGTTGACGATGTTCATCATCGGCACCGGCAGAACGCGCGCCTGCGTGCCGCCGATATAGCGATAGAGCGGCAGGCCGGAGGCTTCCGCCGCAGCCTTGGCGATGGCCAGCGAGACGCCGAGAATGGCGTTGGCGCCAAGGTTTGCCTTGTTGTGCGTGCCGTCGAGGTCGATCATCGCCTCGTCGATGGCGATCTGGTCTTCAGCCTCTTCGCCAACCAGCGCGTCATTGATGATGGTGTTGACGTTCTCAACCGCCTTCAGCACGCCCTTGCCGCCGTAGCGAGCTTTGTCGCCGTCGCGCAGCTCAACCGCCTCATGCGCGCCGGTGGAGGCGCCCGAAGGCACGGCGGCGCGGCCAAAAGAGCCGTCTTCAAGCACCACCTCAACCTCAATCGTGGGATTGCCCCGGCTATCCAGAATTTCGCGGGCCGAGATGTCGAGAATGGCGGTCATGGAATCCTCCAGAGATCAAAATGTACGGCCTGTTTAAGCGAGGACGCCCGCAAGAGAAAGAGGGAGACCGCAGAAAGCGGCGCAAACAAAGTGTCCGGGAGGCGCCCGGCCATTCTATTGGTCTGCGCAAGCGCCGGACTAGGCTGTCCGCTTCGCCCGCAGCCTGGTGGCGAGATTGCCCGCCAGCGTCAAAAGACGATCGGCCTGCTGGATTAAATGATCCTGCGACATGCTGGCGGGCTGGTTGGCGATGAGCTGCGCCTGCGCATTGGCCAAAGCAGCGGACGCGTTCGCCAAAGCCTGCCCGGCCGCTGCGATCTGGGCGGGGTCTTTGGACGTGCGCGCCGTCCGAAGTCGGATCTTCGCCTGCACAAGCGCCTCGCGGGCATTTTTCACCGCTGCCTGTTCGGCTGTGGGCGCCGACAGCCCCCGCGCGACAGCTCCGGCGATGAGGGCATCCTGCGCGGCGACAAGAACATCGAACGCCGCCAGCACATTATTCAGCGCAATTGTAATCTTCGCCACATCCCGCGTGGCGCGCGACACCCGCAAAGCCCGCTCGGCATCGCCTAACGCGCGACGCGCAGTCTCAACAGCAAGCCGCTGCGGAGCGAGCCCGTCCTTCACAAGCCGAACGTCGCTGCGCAGCTTCTGAGCGGCCGATTTGAGCGTCGCCATATCTGCCGCCAGCGCGGCCGCATCCTCCGCTTTCACGGACGCCTCAACCCTCAAGCGCGCCGCCTTGAGGGTCTCGATGTCAACAGCAATCGCAGCACCAGGCAAAGTCTGGGCGCTTGCGGGCGCACCGGGAGAAAAAATCGCGAGCGCCAAAGCGCCGGCAAGGGAAATATTTTTCAATGAATATGCAGACATGAACGCCTCCTGATGACGAGGCGACCCTAGCGGGACAATATTGATGAACGAACAGCGTATCCGGTCAGATTTTTGCAGGATCGTCAATCCGGAGGAAGCAGACGCAAAAAGCGCTCTGCAACGACTTTTTCAACTTTAGCACGCATTAGCTTACGCGATATCAAGCAAAATGATTGAAGCGCCAATGATTAATTCTCAACCCTTATAATTAAAATTATAATTTATATAATGACCTAAACACTGAACCACCCGGAAGCTCATCATCTCATCTGTGGAGAACCAGTCTCTGGCCGCCTGACGTAACGCCGCGTCGCCGCCGGGACAAGACAGTCAGGTTTTTCTTGCCTGAAAATTGAGCGATTCCAACGACGCTTCAGCAGCGTGCGCGCTGCAAGCTCGCCTCGTCATAAGTTGGCGTTCATGTCCCAAGGCCTTTCTCTTGCCCGCGCTCTGGCGCTCGCTTTTCTCTCCTTCAGCGCTCCCGCAAGCGCTCAGTGGACGCTCCAAATGTAAAGTACACAATCACCCTCCTTGCGGAACGCAGCACGAACAGATAGGGTTCGTTCACGATTTGTTTAGCCGATTCGATGCAGATTGCGCACGTAAGGGCCGGTATCTTCCGGCGTCTGTGGCGCGGCCTGAGCGGTCGTAGCGAGAGGGCGAGCGTCCATGCTCACGAAAAAGCAGAGCGAGCTGCTGCGGTTCATCAACGAGAAGTTGAAGGAGACGGGCGTTCCCCCGTCCTTTGACGAGATGAAGGATGCGCTGGATTTGCGCTCGAAGTCCGGCATTCATCGCCTCATCATGGCGCTTGAGGAGCGCGGCTTCATCCGCCGTCTGCCCAATCGGGCGCGCGCGCTGGAAGTGTTGCGCCTGCCTGAATCCTCCACGCCGTCGACGCGCACAGGTCGCTCCGGGCGCTTCCCTGTCATCGAGGGCAATCTCGGCCGCGTTCGCAAGCAGGCCCCTGACGAGGCGCCTGCCGGCGTCATCATTCCCGTGATGGGTCGCATTGCGGCAGGCACGCCAATTTCCGCGATCCAGTCACGCAGCCATACCATCACCATGCCGCCGGACTTTCTTGCGGCGGGCGAGCATTTTGCTTTGGAAGTGCGCGGCGATTCCATGATCGAGGCCGGCATTTTCGAGGATGACACCGTGATCATCCGCCGTCAGGATTCAGCCGATACGGGCGACATCATCGTGGCGCTGATCGACGACGAGGAGGCGACCCTCAAGCGCCTGCGCCGTCGCGGCGCATCGATTGCGCTGGAGGCCGCCAACCCCGCTTACGAGACCCGCATCTTCGGGCCGGACCGGGTGCAGATTCAGGGCAAGCTCGTGAGCCTGCTGCGCCGCTATTGAGCTAGTCGAGGCGCAAGTCGGGTGCTTCGATATCTGTCTCAAAATCTTCGGGCTCGATGGCGCCGCGCGCAACTTCCGTGGCCAGAAGCTCCTCTGGCGGAGGCGGTTTTGGCGCCTTCGTCCACGGTCGGTCAAGACCGGCGGCGCGTACGCTGTGCAATCGGAATTGTCCGTCGGGCGTCAGGTAGACCTGCGTAGCTCCCTGGCGTTCAAAATGGGCGCCATCGAGGACCAGCGCTGGCTGCTTGCACAGATTGCGCACGAACAGCTTCGTCACCACAATGTCGGCGCGGGCGCAATCTTCGGCCAGCGCCCGCATATCGAGCACCAGCGCCAGAGAGCGCCCGTCCGGCAAGATCGCGACGCACCCGGTTTCATCGCAACGCCCCGGCCCCAGCAAGCTGAGGCCTGTTGCAGTTTTTGCGCGCGGATTGCGCATGTCGGCGTCGCCCGCCAGCCATTGCGACAGCGCGAACGGGTTTCCCTTCTCGTTGAGTGCGTGCAATGCGCCCTGCTCACCGCGCCACGCCAGAGTTGATCCGCGCGCATCAATGAACAGGTCGGGCCTGGGCGTGTTAAACGCCATCGTAAAGCCAGCGATCGCGAACACCAGTCCAAACCAAAGCAAAGCGCTGCGCCACAGCGTCATCCAGATGATCGCCATGGTCATCGTCAGCAAGGCGCCAACGCCGAACGCGGGCGTCATGCGGATAGCGCCGGGCAATTGCGCCACCCATTCCGCCACCCACACCATCAGGTGAACGCCCTGTCCCATCATCCACCAGACAGGCGCATCGAGGCCAAACAAACTGGCGACCACGCCAATGGCCGCCGCAGGCATGACGATGAATTCCACCACAGGCAGCGCAAGCGCATTGCCGATCAGCCCATAGGCCGAGAGGCGATGGAAATGGAAAGTCGCATAAGGGTCGGTCGCCAGCGAGGCGACGAGCGTGGTCGCCAGCACCGCAAACAACGCCTTGCGCACGCGCTCAAACACGCCGGGCGGCGCCTCGCGCGCAAAGTCCCTGTCGCGCGGGCCTTTTTCAAACAGCGCGATCATGCCCGCCACAGCCGCAAACGACATCTGGAACGATGGCCCCAGCAGCGTCGAGGGCTCGCGCGCCAGCACGATCAGGGCGGCGATGGCAAGATTGCGCATAGAGAGCGCAGGGCGGTCGAACAGAACCGCGCCCAGCAGCACCAGCATCATCACCATGGCGCGCTCGGTCGCCACTTCCGCGCCCGAAAACAGGCAATAGCCGACAGCGCCCGCCATCGCGAAGCCCGCCGCCCATTTCTTGATCGGCCGTCGCAGCGCAATACCCGGCATTGTCGCCAGCAAGGCGCGCATGGTCCACATGAACAGGCCTGCCGCCAGCACCATGTGCAGGCCGGAAATCGAGACCACGTGATAAATCCCGGCGCCGCGCAGGGCTTCATTGGTTTCTTCGGGAATCAGCCCGCGTTTGCCGGTAACGAGCGAGGCCGCCACCGCCCCGCTGGCGCCGCCGATCACGCCCGCAATGCGCAAGGTGAGCGTGTTACGACCGCGATCAATCCACGCCACGAGCTGCGTCGCCAAGGGCGCCTGCACGTCTGGGGCGAGTTGCACACGTGACAGCACAGAGCCGACGGCGCCCATGCGCTGGAAATAGGCGTCGCGGGAAAAGTCATAGCCCGAGGGCTCGGAGGCGCGCGGCGGCGGGGACAGGCGCATAGTCGCTGCGATACTGGCGCCCGCCGAGAAATTTGGCGTGCCCCGCATCGTCACCCGCATCCGCACCGGCGTTTGCGCGGCGCCCAGCCCCTCAATCGCCGCCACACGCAGGAACAGGCGCGCGCCGCCAATGCGCGGGTCGATAGCCTCAACAAACGCGGTGACTTTCGCGGTCATTGGCCGCTCCAGCACAGGCGCCTCGACCATGGCGGTGCGAAACGCGGCGCAGGCGAAACCCGCAAACAGAAAAGCCCCCGCTGCGCAGGCTCGCGCCGAGCCCGCCCGCCCCAGTCCATGGGCGCGCAGACCTCCCGCTGCCAGCAGCAGCGCCAGCATTGCAGCAGGCCACAGAGGAGGCTCCTGATCGGCTGCAAAATAGCCAAGGATTCCGAGGCCAAAGAACACCGGCAACCACAGGAACAGCCGCCGGTCGCGCGCCTCCTGCTCGAACAGGCCCACGATCCGGCCCCAAAGCGACGACGCGAAGCCGCCGGTCAGGGATTGGCCAGAGCCGCTCCCCGCCCCCGCCAGCGTCCCGCTGATCGCCCGAAATCCGCCGCTCGCGTTCATGCGCGCTGAAATGCCTTGCTGAAACAGATAAATGAACAAAACAAAGCTCAAAATGTAGCCCGGAAACGCCGTCGCGCTACCCAAGCCGCCCGTGCGATGCTACACGAACTTCGCGTTGCAAACAGCTGGCATCCGCAAGAGCCCGCCGCTTCGTCCACAATTCACGTTTCCGCGTACGGGCAATTCGCCAGCACGCCTTTTGCGCCTCTTGCGCACCTTGGGACATCCAACGAAAGTTGCCGCCAGAATGACTGAACCCGTCGTAACGCGTTTCGCCCCCTCTCCCACCGGCTTTCTGCACATTGGCGGCGGCCGCACGGCGCTGTTCAACTGGCTCTACGCCCGCCGGTTCGGCGGCAAGATGCTGTTGCGGATTGAGGATACGGATCGTGAGCGCTCTACGGAGCCCGCCATCGCCGCCATCATCGACGGCCTGCAATGGCTGGGTCTGGATTGGGAGGGCGAGCCGATTTTCCAGTTCGCCCGCGCCGCCCGCCACGCCGAAGTCGCCCGCCAAATGCTGGCTGAGGGCAAGGCCTATGAGTGTTTTGCGACCGCACAAGAGCTGACAGACATGCGCGAGCTGGCGCGGTCTGAAAAGCGCCCTCCCCGCTATGACGGACGCTGGCGCGACCGGCCCGCTGCCGACATTGAGGCCGCCCGCGCTGCTGGCCTCAAGCCCGTCATCCGCCTGAAGGCGCCGCAGGATGGCGAGACGATTGTCGAGGACCGCGTGCAGGGCCGCGTCGTGTTTCCCAATAAGGACCTCGACGACACCGTGCTGCTGCGCTCGGACGGCACGCCCACCTACATGCTGGCCGTCGTCGTTGACGACCATGACATGGACGTCACGCATATCGTGCGCGGCGACGACCATTTGACGAACGCCGCCCGGCAGACGCACATCTATCAGGCCATGGGCTGGCGCGTGCCGGTGATGGCGCACATTCCGCTGATCCATGGTTCGGACGGCGCCAAACTCTCCAAGCGCCATGGCGCGTTGGGTGTGGACGCTTATCGCGCGCTTGGCTATCTGCCTGCAGCGCTGCGCAATTATCTGGTGCGGCTGGGCTGGAGCGCCGGCGACAAGGAAACGTTCACGACAGAGGAGATGATCGACGCGTTCGATCTGCCGCAGATTGGCCGCTCGCCTGCTCGCTTTGATTTCGCCAAGCTGGAGAACATCAACGGCCTCTACATGCGCGCCATGCCTGACGCCGACTTGCTGGCCGCTCTCCTCGACACGCTGCCGCACCTCGAACACGGCGCCGCGCTAGCCGCAAAGCTCGATGATGGTTTGCGCGCAAAGCTGCTCGCCGCCATGCCCGGCCTGAAAGAGCGCGCCAAGACGCTGGTGGAGCTGCTCGACGGAGCCCGCTACCTCTATGCAGATCGCCCGCTACCGCTGGAGCCCAAAGCAAAGGAGCTGCTCGACGGCGGCGGACGCGCGCACCTCGTCGCGCTTTTGCCCCGTCTGGAAGCCCTCGGGGATTGGAACGCCGCCGCCAGCGAGTCGGTTGTACGCGCCTATAGCGAAGAAGTCGGCGCCAAGCTTGGCTCTGTCGCGCAGCCTCTGCGCGCCGCGCTGACCGGGCGCACGACGTCTCCGGGCGTTTTCGACGTGCTTGAGACGCTGGGCCGCGAAGAATCGCTCGCGCGCCTGCGGGATCAGACTAAAGACTGAACAGAATTGCTGAAACGCGACAGGCGCCGGGAAAACAGCGCTCTTTGCCAGGGCTCTGCGCCGAGTGGGCGCTAAAATGGGCAAGAGGCGTCTGCGCCAGCCCAAAGGGGCGCTTATCTTGCGCCCATTATGCCTGTTAGTGGTCCGGGCGACGAAGACGGTCGCGAGGCTCTGGCAGGCGATGAAAACCGGAAGGCTTGAACAGCCCTCGCTGATCGGTTAGCACACGAATGCGTCGCACAATAAGAACGCGGGTCGGGCGGCAGACTCTTTCGGGAGCCCTCGTCGCCAAGCATGAGGCATGTGACATGACGAAAAGCGCTACATTCCAGATCGGCGACAAGACGATCGACATGCCCGTCAGAAGCGGCTCGATTGGCCCCGACGTAGTCGACATCGCAAAGCTCTATTCCCAGACCGGCGCGTTCACCTACGACCCCGGCTTCATGTCCACCGCGAGCTGCGAGTCCGGCATCACCTATATCGACGGCGACGCTGGCGTGCTGCTCTATCGCGGCTACCCCATCGACCAGCTCGCCGAGCAGGGCGATTTTCTGGAAACCTGCCATTTGCTGCTGCACGGCGAACTGCCGACCGCCACCCAGAAGGCTGATTTCGACTATCGCGTGACGCGCCACACCATGGTGCATGAGCAGATGGCCCGCTTCTTCCAGGGCTTCCGCCGCGATGCGCACCCGATGGCCGTCATGGTGGGCTGCGTCGGCGCCATGGCCGCATTCTATCACGACTCGACCGACATCACGGACCCCTATCAGCGCATGGTCGCCTCGATGCGCCTGATCGCCAAGATCCCGACGCTCGCGGCCATGACCTACAAGTATAACGTTGGCCAGCCCTTCGTTTATCCCAAGAACGACCTCGACTACACGTCGAACTTCCTGCGCATGTGCTACGCCGTGCCGTGCGAAGACTACAAGGTCAACCCTGTCATCTCGCGCGCCCTTGACCGCATCTTCATCCTGCACGCCGATCATGAGCAGAACGCATCCACCTCGACGGTGCGTCTGGCCGGCTCGTCGGGCGCCAACCCGTTCGCCTGCATCGCCGCCGGCATCGCCTGCCTTTGGGGCCCCGCACACGGCGGCGCCAACGAGGCGGCACTGGCCATGCTCGGTGAAATCGGCACGGTCGACAACATCCCCGCCTTCATCGCAAAAGTGAAGGACAAGAGCGACCACACCCGCCTGATGGGCTTTGGCCACCGCGTCTACAAGAATTACGATCCGCGCGCCAAGCTGATGCAGAAGACCTGCCACGAAGTGCTCGCCGAAATGGGCATCAAGGACGATCCGCTGCTCGACGTGGCGATGGAGCTGGAGCGCATTGCGCTGAGCGACGAATATTTCATCGAGCGCAGGCTCTATCCCAACGTCGATTTCTATTCAGGCATCACCCTGAAGGCGATGGGCTTCCCGGTCTCGATGTTCACCGTTCTGTTCGCCGTCGCCCGCACCGTCGGCTGGATCGCGCAGTGGAAGGAAATGATCGAAGACCCGAGCTACAAAATCGGCCGCCCGCGCCAGCTCTACACGGGCTCGCCGCGCCGGGATTACACGCCGATCAGCAAGCGCTGATCGGAGGGGGTGAGCTGGAGCCCCAAGCGCCCTCACCCGTCTTGCTCCGCAAGCCAGTCTCTCCCGCCAAAGCCGGAGAGGGATGCAAACCTTAAAGATTACAGCTATCTTCCCCTCTCCCGTCCCGACGGGAGAGGGTGGCCCCGCAAAGCGGGGTCGGGTGAGGGTGAGCGCAGCGCCTACCGCACAGCCCGCCCCAACACTGCACGCGCTGCACGCGCACTCGGCGTGTCGCCATCGGGTAGCAGCATCAAATCATCGAGCCGTGACAGCGCCAGCGTTTGCGCGTCGCGCTGCCGGCCGCCAGTCAGCAGGGGAATGAGCGCGTCGCTTAATGCGAGCGCAGTGCAATCTTCCTGCACCAGTTCAGGAATAGCGTTCTCGCCAAGGATCAAATTCGGCAACACAATCGACGACGCCGTGACGAGAAACCGCGCCAGCGCCTCGATGCGTGAGACGCGATAGCCGACGACCATGGGCACCTGCGCCAAAGCCAGTTCCAGCGTCACCGTGCCCGACGCCGCCAATGCTGCGCGGGCGCTTCGGAAGGCTGCGTACTTTTCGGCCTCGCCCAGCACGACGCGCGGTTGCACAGTCCAGCCGCGCGCTTTCTGCGCAATCAGCGGCGCCAGATGCGAGACGGCGGGGAGCACCACGTCCAGCGGGCCGGTGTGCGCAACAGTCTGCGCCACCGCCTGCCCGAACATATCCATCAGCCGCTCGATCTCGCTGCGGCGCGAGCCGGGCAGCACCACGAGCAGCGGGGGGCTCGCGTCGCGCGCTTGCAATTCATCGGCATTGGGGCGCAATTCGGCAATCCGCTCGATCAGCGGGTGGCCGACATAGGTGCAGGCCGGGCCGCCAAGGCGCGCGTGCGCGGCGGGCTCAAACGGCAGCAGCGCCAGCACTTCGTCCACATAAGCGCGCATGGCGGGCGCACGGCCGGGGCGCCACGCCCAGACGCTGGGGCTCACGTAATCCACAATCGGCAGATGCGGCAGCGCCGCCCGCACGCGGCGCGCGACGCGGTGCGTGAAATCAGGCGAGTCGATAATCACCAGCACATCCGGCGGATCGGCGATGATCTCGTCCGCCGTCTGCCTGATGCGGGCCAGCAGCAAAGGCAGCCGCTTGATGACCGGCAGCAGGCCCATTACGGCGATGTCAGACATTGGGAACAGGCTCGAAAGCCCTTCCCCACTCATCGCCTCGCCGCCGATTCCACGCAGCTTTACGTCACCTTGCACAGCCTGCCGCAAGGCGCGCATGAGCTTGTAACCGAGCTGGTCGCCGGAGGGCTCGCCAGCGACGAGAAACACATCCAGCGGCGCGCCTGATTGGCTCACGCAGATTTTTCCACCGGCGTGCAGATCGCGCGTTCGCCGCCGTCGCGGATGAAGTCGAGAATCTCATGCACCTGCGGATGCTGGGCAAACTCGCCCGCCACGTCTTCGACGCGCTCTTTCAGCGTGCCTTCAGCGGCAAACAGCAGGCGGTAGGCGCGGCGCACGTCGTGGATCGCCTCACGCGAAAAACCGCGCCGGCGCAGGCCGATGAGATTGAGGCCGGCAAGATGGGCGCGATTGCCCATCGCCAACCCATAGGGAATGAGATCGTTCTCAAGCCCGGTGAGCCCGCCGACAAATGCGTGGGAACCAACGCGCGCGAACTGGATGACGGCGGCGCCGCCGCCGCAAATGACGTAATCGCCCAGCGTCACATGGCCCGCAATCATCACATTGTTGGAGAGGATGACGCGATTGCCGACCTTGCTGTCGTGGCCCACATGCGAATTGGCCAGAAACGCGCAATGATCGCCGATGATCGTCGTCATCGTGCCGCCCTCGGTTCCCGGATTGATCGTCACGCCTTCGCGCAAGGTGCAATCGGAGCCGATGACGAGCGTGGAGGGCTCGCCGTGATATTTCAAATCCTGCGGCTGGTGGCCGATCGAGGCGAAGGGGAAGATGCGCGTGCGCGCGCCAATCGTCGTGCGACCGTGGACGATGCAATGCGAGACCAGCTCGACGCCGTCCCCCAGCGTCACATCGGGCCCGACATGGCAGAATGCGCCGATGCGGACGCCCTCGCCCAGCTTGGCGCCGTCTTCAACGATTGCGCTCGAATGGATGAACGTCTTGCCTGCGGGAGCCTCGGAGTCCATGGCGACCTTTCAGGGTGTCAGGATTTGGCGGCGGGTTCGCCCACCAGCATGGCGCTGAGTTCGGCTTCGCACACAAGCACGCCGTCGACTTTCGCTTCACCGCGATACCACCACATGTTGCGCCGCTTGTTGAGGCGCGTCATGTGAAATTCGACGCGGTCGCCCGGAATGACCGGCTTGCGGAACTTCACTTTGTCGATGGTCATGAAATAGACGACGCTGGGCCGCGACGAGCGCGAAGCATGCACGGCTAACGCGCCCGCTGTCTGGGCCATGCCCTCGATCAACAGCACTCCGGGCATGATCGGCTGGCCGGGGAAATGCCCCATGAATTGCGGTTCGTTGGCGGTGACGTTCTTGATGCCGATGCAGCTCTCGTCGCCGACGCAATTGATGATGCGGTCCACGAGCAAAAAAGGATAACGATGCGGTAGATATTCCAGCAGCTTCTGGATATCGACGCTATCAAGCTTCGTTTCGGGCGTCTCTGTCTTCGATATCTCGTTCATGCAGTAAACCCCACCGGGCGAGCTCTACCCCGCCTCGCATTTCAATGTCCGGCGCCATCGCTCAGGCGTCGTCGCCCTTTTTGCGCCCCAGCTTCATCAGGCTCGCATGGGCGCGGAACCAGTCACGCATCGGGCTGGCCGGAGAGCCTCCCCAACGCTGGCCAGCAGGTACGTCGGTCATAACGCCAGACTGGGCGGCTATTTGCGCGCCCGGCCCTATACGCAGATGGCCGGCTACGCCCGCCTGCCCGCCAAGAGCCGAAAAATCGCCAAGCTCCGTCGATCCGGACACGCCAACCTGCGAAACCACAATGCAATGACGGCCCACGCTCACGTTATGGCCGATCTGCACAAGGTTGTCGATCTTGGTCCCCTCGCCCACCAGCGTGTCGCGATTGGCGCCGCGGTCGATGGTGGAATTGGCGCCGATCTCGACGTCGTTCTGGATAATGACGCGCCCGAGCTGCGGCACTTTGAGATGACCGCGCGGCCCCATAGCGAAGCCAAAACCATCCTGCCCGATGCGCACGCCCGGGTGCAGATGCACCCGGTCGCCAAGCAAAGCGTGCAGCACGGTGGAATTGGGGCCGATGGTGCAATCGCGGCCCACGCACACGTCCGGACCAACGACGGCATTGGCGCCTATGAGCGTGCCCGCTCCGATCTGCGCGCGCGGGCCAATCACCGCGCCCGGATCGACGATAACGCCAACCTCAAGTCGCGCTTCTGGATGGACGTAGGAACCCGGCGAGACGCCGCCGCCCTCGAACACGGATTGCGGGCGGGCCGCTGCGGGATAAAGTTTGGCCGCCACGACAGCGAACGCGCGATAGGGCTCGGGCGTGACGAGCGCAACGACCCCCGGCGGCGTACGGGCTGCGTATTTGGCCGACATCAGGCAGGCTGTCGCCCGCGTTGCGCCCAATTGATCGGCGTATTTGGGGTTATCGAGGAACACGAGATCGCCCGGCCCGCCCTGATCGAGGGGAGCCAGTCCGCTAATTGTGATGGAAAGGTCCGCGCCCTCGGAGGCTTTGGCGCCGGTCCATTCAGCGATCTCGCCGAGGCTCGGCGTCAAATCGCGCCGAAAGAAGACCGGTTCACTCATAGCGGTGCCTCATTGCGGCGGCCTTCAGGGCCATCTCGCGAAGAAGCGCGCCGGCGTGAGCAAGGCGCGCTTCATGTATCGCGTTAAGTACTTAAAGCGGGAGCGAACCCAAAGCTCGCTCCTGCTCATTTTTTAGATCAGAAGCTGGTGCCGCCCGAGAAGCGGAACGCCTGCGTCACGTCGCTCTTGTCCTTCGAGAGAACAAAGGCGTAGTCGAAGCGGATCGGACCAAGCGGCGAAGACCAGAGAACCGAGGCGCCGACAGAGCTGCGGATCTTGTTGGAATCGTTGACCGTTACGCAATTATTCTGCTGGTAGGCCGGGTTGACATAGCGCTGCGCACAGGCTGCGTTAGCTGGCAGCCCAACAAACTCGCTGAAGTTTTCACGTCCCGAATAGCCGAACAGCGTACCAGCGTCAGCGAACACGGCTCCTCGCAACCCAACCTCGCGAGGCATGCCCCAGATTGGGAATTGCATTTCTGCCGAACCGCCGAAATAAGTGGTGCCGCCGAGGCCAGCGGTCCGGTTGTTGATGCCGGGCGACGTGTCGCGAGGACCAAGACCGCCGGGTGCAAAACCGCGAACGAGCGTCGGACCGAGATTGAAGTTGTCGATAATCCGCAGTTCGTTGCCACCATACCCAACGATGTGGCCGCCCTGCATGCGAGCGACCGCAACTACGTCATCGAACACAGGGTAGTAATAACGCATGTCCGCTTGGCCGCGCACCCATTTCGAGTCACCGCCAAGACCGGCGATGTCCGTACGCAGTTCAGCGTAGAGGCCCTTGGTGGGGTTACGGACATTGTCGAGATTGCTGAAGGCAAGCGTCGAACCAACAGCCGAAGTTAAGCGCGTGCCAGACGCCTCCTTGATGGCAAGTGACGCTTCGCCATTGGTCATGCAGTTATTCGTGGCCGACAGGGCAGATGCCCCGACAGTGCCCGGCGTAACGCCAATCAGCGCATTGGTACAATCGTTATACGGACGCTCCGACGTGTTCGGGATTTCGATGCGCGTCTGGTACAGCGAGTAACGCAGGCCCAGCGACACTTCTTCCGTCAACGGAATGCCAGCGCGCAGCGTGGCGCCGGTGGTGTAGGTGTCGTACAGCGAATACGTCGACTTCTTCATCTCCTTGTGGAAGAGATCGAAGCCGCCGGACATGCGGTAGCCTAGGAAATAGGGCTCGGTGAACGACAGGTCGACGCCGCGCGTGCGCTGGCCGAGCGTCGCCGCAGCGCGCACGAACTGGCCGCGACCCAAGAAGTTGGACTCGGTGACCGAGACTTCGCCGATGATGCCGTCCTGTGTCGAATAGCCGCCCGAGATGCCGAACGAACCGGTGGGCTGATCTTCAACGTCAACCACAACGACAACGCGGTCAGGCGCTGAGCCCGGCTCGTTGGTGATGCGGACGCGCTTGAAGAACCCAAGATTATTCAACCGACGCTCGGCGCGATCCACCAACACGCGGTTATAGGCATCGCCTTCGCCAAGATCGAACTCACGACGGATCACGTAGTCACGCGTGCGGGTGTTGCCACGAACGGCAATGCGCTCGACGTAAACGCGCGGACCCTCTTCGACGACAAAGGAGAGCGCAATAGTCTGCGCCGCAGGATCGCGCTCACCGCGCGGACGCGCAGCCGAGAAGGCGTAGCCCTTGCGAGAGACTTCGCGTGTCAACGATTCAACCGAACGCTCGACTAGATCACCGTTGTAAATATCGCCGGCGGAAACCTTCAGCGCGCCGCGCAGAGCGTCAGGCGACACATCCGACAGGCGTGAATCCACGTTGACCGCACTGATGCGGTATTGGGCACCCTCCTCGACGCTCAAAGTTACGATATACCCCTGACGGGCATCATCGTAACGAGCTTCTGATCCGACCACACGAAAATCAGCGTAACCGTTCTTCAGGTAGAATCGGCGCACGCCCTCAAGATCGGAGGAGATTTTATCGGGATCATAAACGTCGGTGTTCTTGAGGAACGACAGCCAGTTCATCTCGGTCGTCTGCATCAGGTTGCGCAGGCGATAGGCCGAATAAGCCTGATTGCCAACGAAATTGATTTCGCGAACGCCTGTCTTGCCGCCCTCGGAGACCTTGAACACAACGTCGATGCGGCCATTCGGCAGATCGACCGTGCGCGCCGTCACATTGGCGGCGCCGCGACCGGCGCGGCGATAAATGTCCTTGATGCGCTCGATGTCGGCCTGCACCGTCGCCTGGCTGTAGGGACCGCGCGAACGGGTCTGAACCTCGGAGGCGAGAATATCGCCCTTGACCTTGCTGTTGCCCTCGAAGGCGACGCGATTGATGACGCCATTCTCGACGACCTGCACGATAATGCGGCCCCCGTCGCGACGTACGCGCACATCGGAGAAAAGGCCGGTCGAGTAGAGTGCGCGAACGCCCTCATTGATTCGGGCCTGATCCGTTCCGGAAAAGTAAGAGCGAACGGTTTCGGCGTCGACGCGCTGACTGCCCTGCACGACAATCGTTTGAGCGACCACGGCGCCAGTCATCGCGACGGACAAAGCGCCTGCGAGGGACGCGGCTACGAGCCGGGAGCGGATACGACCTGAAAATTGCATAGGCGAGCGGTCCTCATCGTTCAATTACGGCGGCGCACTTTTACGCTCCGCCTCACCGCTTCAAAATGCGGGGAGAGGCGACGGACACATTACCGATACGCCACGTTACTCCTCAAAAACCTTCTACTCCGTTTACGCGACCCTGCAAACGCCATTTTAGCCTTTGGCGCAGGTTTTAGGCAGTCCGTGACCGTGCCGCCACGATTTACGGTAAGCAGAAGGTTAACCAAAGAGCTTCATGAGCTTAGGTCCGACATGCAGCACGTCGTTGATAGTTGCGAAGAGCATCAACGCCATCACCAATCCCATCCCTACACGGAATCCAAGCTCCTGATTCTTTTCGCTGATTGGCTTACCTTTCACAGCTTCGACGGCATAAAACATCAAATGCCCGCCATCGAGCAGCGGCACCGGCAAAAGATTGAGAAAACCAATCGAAACCGAGATAATTCCCGCCAGATAGATCAGGCCGGTATAGCTGACCTTCGCGACCGATCCGGAAATTTCGGCGATCCGCAACGGCCCCGAGATCTGGTCCGCTGATTCGTTGCCTGCGATCAGCCCGCCGATATAGGCGACCGTCCGCTCAACGATGAACCACGTTTCGCCGATTCCCTTCCGCAGCGATTCGACCAGCGTGAAGCGTTCGACGATCCAATTCTCGGGCTTTGAAGAGGGCTCGATGCCGATCATCCCGACGCGGTGGTTGCCAAACGGGGTAGCGACGTCGCGGCGGCGCGGGGTGACTTCGAGCGTCACGTCGCGCGCGCCGCGCTGGACGACGAACGTCAGCTTGGTTTCAGCAGAGGATTGCACGATGCGTTGCATCTGCCCCCAATTTCCGACCGGCTGACCGTCGATGGAGAGGATGACGTCGCCCGACTGGAGACCAGCGGCCGCCGCCGATTCCCCCGCCCTTACAGTCTCGACGACCGGAGCCAGAACGCTGCGGCCCTCAAAATAGAACGAGCCGGCGAAAATGAAGATGCCAAGCAGGAAGCTGGCGGCAGGACCGGCGAACACGATGGCGGCGCGCTTCCAGACCGGCTGATGGAAAAACGTCACTTTACGCTCGGCTTCCGTCATCTGGTCCGCGCCCTCGGCAAGGCCGCCGCTTGCGCCATTAGCGTCGCCGTGGAATTTGACGTAGCCGCCAAGCGGCAGCCAGGCGAAGCGCCAGCGCGTGCCGGTTTTCTTGTCGGTGAAGGAGGTTATCTCAGGTCCAAAGCCGATGGAGAAGGCATCCACCTTGACCCCGCACCAGCGCCCAACCAGAAAATGGCCGAGCTCGTGGAAGAACACCACGATGGTGATGACGAAAAGAAAGGGGACCAGATAGCCCACAAAACTCCAGGCGTGCTCAAGAAACTGCATTTTTGGCCTCCAACGCCGGAAAACAAACCCTGTAAACGCACATTGCCGCAAATGCGCGCACTCCACGCGCCCCGGCGACCTTAAATAGGGTTACTAGACCCTTACTGTGCCGGAATCACGGCCAATGGCCAAGTGTGCGCGCGCTCTATCTCGCGCAATATGGTCAACGGCCAGCGCATCGTCTACCGATAGTAGCTCGCCCGCCTCCCCCGCCCGATCCATCGCCTCGCAAACCGCCTCGACGCCGCGCGCGATGTCGCGAAAGCCGATGGCGCCGGCCAGAAAGCGCTCGACCGCGATCTCGTTGGCGCCGTTCAGCACGGTTGGCATGCCCGCGCCGTGACGCATGGCGTCCATGGCGATGCGCAAAGCCGGGAAACGGTCCATATCGGCGCGCTCAAACGTCAGCGCGCCCAGCTCCGCCAGATCGAGCCGGCGCACCTTGGTGGAAATCCGCTCGGGCCAGGCCAGGCAATGGGCGATGGGCGCCTTCATGTCCGGATGCGCCATGCCCGCCGTCACGCCGCCGTCAGCAAACGTCACGAGGCCATGGACGATGGATTGGGGATGGACCAGCACGTCCAGCCGCGCCGCCTCGATCCCGAACAGGAAATGCGCCTCGATCAACTCCAGCCCCTTGTTCATGAGACTGGCGGAATCGACGCTGATCTTGGGGCCCATCGACCAATTGGGATGGGCGAGCGCCTGCGCCGGGGTGGCCGCGTCAATCGCCTCCCGCGTCCAGGTGCGGAACGGGCCGCCGGATGCGGTCAGGATCATCTTCTCGATGCTCGCCGGATCGGCGCCGCCGAGCGCCTGATGGATGGCGTTATGCTCGCTGTCCATCGGTAGAAGCTGCGCGCCCGAACGTTTGGCCGTCGCCATGAAGGCGGCGCCTGCGCACACGAGGCATTCCTTGTTAGCGAGCGCGATAGCGCGTCCGGCCGCCAGCGCCGCATGGGTGGGCGCGACCCCGGCCGCGCCGGAAATGGCGGCGACAATCATATCAGCCGGGCGCAAAGCCGCCTCGATGACGGCGGCAGGGCCGGCGCCGACTTCGATGCCGGTTCCAGCCAGCAGTGTGGCGAGCGCCTGATAACCATGCGGATCGGCCAGCACCGCGCAGGCGGCGCCCAGCTCAATCGCCATGCGGGCCAAAGCCTCTGCATCCCGTCCGCCGACAACGGCCTCGACTGCAAAGCGTCCCGGCGCGGCGGCGATCACGTCCGCCGTCGATCGACCGATGGATCCGGTGGCGCCAAGAATAGTCAAGCGGCGCGCGGAGCCAGCGAAGGCTTTCAGGCGCGGGTCGGTTAGTGTTGCAACGGAAGGGTCCAGCGTTTTTGTCATTGTGACAGACCTACCACACCAGCAGGCCATGCGCAGCCGCAACTGCGCCTTTATGAGCCGCGCCGACGATAGCTGCAAAGACGGCGGCAAAGATGAACCCGTCCAGCCGGTCCATCGCCCCGCCGTGGCCGGGGATGAGATGCCCGGAATCCTTCACGCCGTAATGACGCTTGATCGCCGACTCAAACAGATCGCCGCCCTGAGATATTGCGCCAGCCAGCAGGCCGAGCAGCAGCACCGGCCATAACGACGCCTCGCCGGGCGTGAGGCTGAATGCAACGACGACGACGCCAGCCAACGCGCCACAGATCACGCCGACGATAAAGCCGGACCACGTTTTGCCCGGCGAAATCGGACGACACAGCTTGGGGCCGCCGATCAGTCGACCGCCAAAATAGGCCATGACGTCGGTGCCCCACACCAGCGCGAACAGCCACAACATCGCAGTCGCGCCCAGAAACAGCGAGTGCCGCAGAACGCAGACCGAGATGACCATCGCGCCCGCATAAAGAAGGCCGACTGCGGCCCAGGACCCTTTTGACAAGAGGGCGCCTTTTGACTCAGCCTCATCGCCGCCGCCCCATGCAGCGCAAAGCGCAACCGCCAAAGCGCCAGATAACAGAACCGCCAGCGCCCAATCGGCCGCATCGACGCTGGCCAGCGAGGCGGCGCCCACCAGCGCGACGGCGCCAACAATTATGCGCGCGGGCAAATGACGACCGCCCGCCAATTTCTGCCATTCCCAATGGATCGCGAGTCCGGCCAGCGTCCAGAAAATCGTGAACCATACGCCGCCCGCCCAAAGCGTCCCCAGCGCGAGAGACACCATTACGACGGCGGAAGCGGCCCGCAATCCAAGATCGGCCAGTCCGCCCCGCCCCGTCGAGGGCGGCTGCGTATCGGGATGCGGCATGTCTGAATTTGGCGCCTCGCTCATGCGCCCGCCAATTCGCTTGATTTAACAACGCCTTGCGGACTCACAGCCCCATAGCGACGATCCCGGCTTTGATAAATGCCGATCGCCTCCTCCAGCGCGGCGCGGTCAAAATCAGGCCAATGGCCGGGCAGGAACACAAATTCCGCATAGGCCGCTTGCCAGAGCAGGAAGTTGGACAGCCGTTGCTCTCCGGACGTACGGATGATGAGGTCGGGATCGGGCACGCCCTGCGTATCGAGACAGGCGTCAATCATGTTCTCGTTGATCAGGGCCGGATCGAGCTTCCCCTCCGCCACGGCCTGCGCAAGCTTGCGGGCGGCCTGGGCAATTTCCTGCCGCGAGCCATAATTGAAGGCGACGGTGAGATTGAGCTTTGTATTGTCGCGCGTCAGCTCTTCGGCCTCAACGAGCAGGCTGCGAATGTCGGGCGCCAGATTATCGCGGGCGCCGATAATGCGCACGCGCACGCCGCTGGCATGCAAATCAGCAAGATCGTTACGGATGAAGAGCTTCATCAGCCCCATCAGATCGGAAATTTCCTGCGGGGGTCGGCGCCAGTTCTCGGACGAAAACGAATAGACCGTGAGGTAGCTGACGCCCAGCTCTCCAGCCGCCCGCACAGCCCGGCGCAGAGCCTCGACGCCGCGCCTATGGCCCTCGAGTCGCAGCAAGCCGCGCGCAGCCGCCCAGCGTCCATTGCCGTCCATGATGATGGCGATGTGACGCGGCGGCGCAGAGCGAGCCGGAGCTGTTGCGGGTTCACTGGCTTCGTTGCGCATCGCCTGCTCCGCCGTCGTCGGCGCGT
Source organism: Rhizobium sp. Q54 (assembly GCA_945878875.1). Lineage (GTDB taxonomy): Bacteria > Pseudomonadota > Alphaproteobacteria > Rhizobiales > Beijerinckiaceae > Terripilifer. The sequence goes on along the minus strand of CAMCUC010000017.1, from coordinate 21,838 downwards.
CATAGATCAAGGAAACATAGTCCGAGACGGCATACTAAAGGAGATCGCCCTAGACCTGCATGATTTCTTTTTCCTTGAGGCCGAGCGTCTGGTCGATCTCTGCGACCGCCTTGTCGGTGACCTTCTGCACCTCGGTTTCGAAACGCTTCTCATCGTCTTCGCTGATCGACTTGTCCTTCAGCGCCTTCTTGATGATGTCGATGCCGTCGCGGCGCACATGACGCACGGCGATGCGGGCGTCTTCAGCGTATTTGTTGGCGACCTTCACCAGCTCCTTGCGGCGCTGCTCGTTCAGCTCAGGTATCCTGATGCGCAAAACCTGGCCTTCGGTCGCGGGGTTGAGGCCGAGGTTGGAATCGCGGATCGCGCGCTCAACGGCGCCGACCATGCCCTTGTCCCACACCTGCACCGACAGCATGCGCGGTTCGGGCACGCTCACTGTGGCGACCTGCACCAGATTCATGGTCTGCCCGTAAGCGTCCACGCGCACTGGCTCCAGCAGAGCGGCCGAAGCGCGGCCTGTGCGCAGGCCGCTGTATTCGTGCTTGAGGGCCTGAATTGCGCCCTGCATACGCCGCTGAATGTCGGCGATGTCGAATGATCCACTCATGGTTCGATCCTGTTCATGTTTTGCGCGCCGGTAATCTGGCGCACGCGCACTATTCTCAGGGGGTGACGAGCGTCGCCCGCCCCGTTCCCTCAAGCGCCTGCGAAATGGCGCCCGGTTCGGCTATTGAGAACACGATTATCGGAATCGCGTTCTCGCGGGCAAGCGCGAAAGCGGCCGTATCCATCACGCCGAGGTTTTTTTCGATCGCCTCCTGCTGCGTCAGGGTCTCGTAGCGGGTGGCGTTGGGGTCTTTCTTGGGGTCGGCGCTATAGACGCCGTCAACCTGCGTGGCTTTCAAAACCGCATCCGCCGACAATTCCGCCGCCCGCAGCGCCGCCCCGGTATCCGTCGTGAAGAACGGGTTTCCGGTGCCGCCCGCCAGCACGACGACCCGACCCTTGGTGAGATGGTTGAGCGCCGCCTGACGCGAATAGGGCTGGCAGACGTAGGGCATCGGCACGGCGGACAAGGCGCGGGCCGGTTGTCCCGCCTTTTCAATGGCGTGCTCCAGCGCAAGCCCGTTCATCACGGTCGCCAGCATGCCGATAGAATCGGCGCGCGCCCGGTCTATGCCCTTGTCTGCGCCCTGAATGCCGCGAAAGAAATTGCCGCCGCCCACAACAATGGCGATCTCGACGCCCATCGCAGACGCGCGCGCGACGTCTGCGGCGATTCGCTCCAGCGTGCCCGCGTCCAACCCGTGGGTCTGGCGGCCCATAAGAGCTTCCCCGGAAAGCTTGAGAACTACGCGCTTCCAGGGGACAGCCATATCTTGCTCCAAATTCGTGAACGTCGTTCTACGAATCTTTGACTAACGCGATTCGAAGCAAGACAACAGCCTGAGCATGGGCCTGACCTTAAATCAGCGGTTCAAAACAAATATCGCAGCGTTAAGCGCCGATGCGAAGCTCACCCAGGCCAGATACGGGACCAGCAACAGCCCGGCCGTGCGCTCAAGCCGCCAGAAAGCGACGATCGTCGCCGTAATCGACAGCCAGAGGAAGGCGATCACCACAAGGCCGGCCAGCGGCGATTGCCCCCAAAAAAACGCCCACGACCAGCTCGCGTTGAAGACGAGCTGCACGAGGAAGATCGCAATGGCCGCCCCCCTGCCCGGCGTTTTGGGATCAAGCCTCAAAACGCGCCAGAACGCATAGGCCATCATGATGAAGAGGATCGTCCACGCAGGGCCAAACACCCAGTTGGGCGGATTGAACGACGGCTTGACGATGGTCGTGTACCAGCCGGTGATCTGCGGCATCGTGGCGAGGCTGCCCAAAACGCTGGTGGCGAAGACCGGAACCATCGCCACCAGCGCAAGCAGCACCGAGCGGGCGAAGGAGGAGCGTGCTGGCGGCGCGCTTGTGTGCAAGGCAGGGTTTGTCTGATCCATACCAGCGTTATCTGTCGCCGCCCGCCCCAATGGCAAGCCTCAAGACAGACCTCACGCCTTTTTGCGCAAATCCGGCAGAAACCAGCACACCGCTCCAAGCACCGGCAGGAAGGCGCAAAGCTTGAACACGAAATCCAGACTCGTGACGTCGGCCACATGCCCCAGCACCGCCGCGCCAAGTCCGCCCATGCCGAAGCTGAACCCGAAGAACAGGCCCGACACCGTGCCAACCTTGCCCGGCGTCAACTCCAGCGCATAAACCAGCACCTGCGACATCGACGCCGACATGATGAGCCCGATGACGACCGTCAGCGCCGCCGCGCCATAAAGATCGGCGAACGGCAAAGCCAGCGTGAACGGCAGCGCGCCAAACACCGACAACCAGATGACATGCTTGCGCCCCATCCAGTCGCCAAGCGGTCCGCCAAAATAAACGCCCGCCGCCACCGCGCCCATATAAAGGAAGAGATAGAGCTGGGCGTCGCGCACCGACAGGCCGAACTTCTCCATCAGATAGAACGAGTAGAACGTGTTCAGCGACGCGTTGTAGAAGCTCTTGGAGAACAGCAAGATCAGCAGCAGCGTGATGACGACGGTAACCTTGCGGCGCGAAAAGCCCGCCGACACGGCCGCCTTCGCCTCGCGCTTCAGGCGCTGGCCGACCGCCGCCGCGTGTGTTTGATACCAGCGGCCAACAGCCGCCAGAACGAGAATGGCGAGCAGCGCCAGCGCCGCGAACCAGACGATCCCACGTTGTCCCAGAGGCACAATCACAAACGCCGCCAGCAGCGGCCCCGCCGCCTGGCCAAAATTGCCGCCGACCTGAAACGTCGATTGCGCCATGCCGAGCCGATTTCCCGCCGCCATCCGGGTCACGCGCGATCCTTCAGGATGGAAGATCGAGGAGCCCGTACCCACCATCGCGGCAGCGAACAGCAGGCCCGCATAGGACGAGGCGTAAGCCAGCAGCACAAGGCCGATCAGCGTCGAGCCCATGCCAAACGCCAGCGCATAATATTTGGGCCGCTTGTCCGTATACCAGCCGACCGCCGGTTGCAGCAGCGAGGCCGTGACGTGAAACGCCAGCGCAATATATCCGATTTGCGCAAAATCGAGCTGGTAGCTCTCTTTCAAAATGGGGAAGATCGCCGACAGCAACGATTGCAAAAGGTCGTTGAGGAAATGCGCAAGGCACATGGTCCACAAGACGATATAGGCCGGGCGCATCTCGTCTTTGGTCAAAACGCCTGATGGCGGATCAATCACGCTCGCGCCAATCACCTTTGCCTCCGCATTCATCAGCGCGCCCTTTTCTGTTTGATGTGAGAGCAAATAGCATGGTCGATGAGGGACGCAAGCAGCGCGTCATCCCGGCGAAGGCCGGGACCCACGACAGGCGGCGAGCTCGCGGCTTGCCGTGGATGGCGGCCTATGCCGCCATGACGTGGCTGGAATGCGTACGTGGGCACCCGTCTCGAGCCTCAAATCGCCCCTCTTGCCGCGACCGCAAGCGCCAGTCTGCAAAGCCCGTGCGCGTAAGCCGCCTGGCGCAAGCTGATCCGGCGCTCAGTGGCGAGACGATCAATCGCCTGCGTCTCATAGGTGATCTTTTGCTTCAGCCGCGCCCGCACGTCCTCTACCGGCCAGCGCAGGCCCTGCCGGTTTTGCACCCATTCGAAATAGGACACCGTGACCCCGCCCGCATTGGCCAGAATGTCCGGAATCACGGCGATCCCGCGCTCGCGCAGCATCCAGTCGGCCTCTGGCGTGACGGGTCCATTCGCCAGCTCCAGCACGATGCGGGCCTGCACTTGGCCAACGTTTGCGCTGTGAACCATTCCCTCCAGCGCAGCCGGGGCCAGCACGTCGCAGGGCACGCCTATCAAAGCTTCCGGCGCAATGACTTCAATACCGCCACGCCCCGCGAGCGCCGACACCGAGCCCTTGCGCTTGGCGCCAATCAGCGCCTCGACGGACAATCCGCTGGCGCAATAAATCGCGCCGCGCGAATCCGAGACCGCCACGATGCTATGGCCTGCCTCCTCCATGAGTTGCGCAAAGTGCTGGCCGACATTGCCAAAGCCCTGCACGGCCACGCGCGCGCCAGCCGGCAATTCAAGCGCCTTAGCCAAATCCGTAAGCACATAGAAACCGCCCCGCCCCGTCGCGTCCTCGCGGCCAAGCGAGCCGCCCAAAGCAATCGGCTTGCCGGTGATGACAGCGGGCGACGGCGCACCAACAATGGTTGCATATTCATCCACCATCCAGCCCATGATCGTGGAATCTGTGGCGATGTCAGGGGCGGGAATGTCGCGCTCAGGCCCAATAATGCGGGCGAAAGCGCGCACATAGGCGCGCGACAAACGCTCCAGCTCGCTTTTGGACAAGCTGCGCGCATCCACCTGCACGCCGCCCTTGCCGCCGCCATAGGGCAGATCAAGCACCGCGCATTTGAACGTCATCCAGAACGCCAGCGTCTGCACTTCGTCCGCGCATACGGCAGGATGAAAACGGATGCCGCCCTTGGTGGGGCCACGTGAATCGTCATAGCGGCAGCGCCAGGCGGGAAACGAGCGGCGGGCGCCATCGTCCATGCGGATCGTGAGCCTCGCCTGAAGCATTTCCTGCGGCTGGCGCAACATATCGAGCACGTCCGGCGCGACGGGGTAAATCTCCGCAGCGGCGTCAAGCTGCGCCAGAGCGCTGTTCAGCATGGGATGAGACTGCGAAACGCTCCCGGACATGACGCCCGCCACATTGGACTTCAGCATCAAGCTATCTCCTGTCAGTCCGCAATTGCCAGCAGCTGCGGCTCAGATACACTCGGGCAGAGCGCGAATGCGCCTGACGATAACACGTCTGAACCGGAGGAACGTCTATGAGCCCAATCACCACGCCCCGCGCGCTCGCGATCTGCATGGCTGCCGCAATCGCGGCGCCTGCCGCCGGCCGCGCGGAAACTGTCGCCGAATTCTACAAGGGCAAAGACATCAAGATGCTCATCGGCCAGCCAGTCGGCGGCGGCTATGACACCTACGCCCGCTTCTTCGCCCGCCATTTGTCGCATTTCATGCCCGGCGCTCCCAATGTGATCGTGCAGAACATGCCCGGCGCCGGCGGCGTGGTGATGACCAACACGCTGGTCGCGGCGCAACCGCGCGACGGAACCGTAATCGGCGCCGCGGCCGGATCGGTCTCCACCGCCGCCCTGTTTGGCGCATCCGGCGCCCGCTATGATGCACGGGAGCTGGGATGGATCGGCAGCCTCAACAGCGAAGTCGGACTTGTGGTTTCCTACAAGACCGCGCCGGTGCAAAAGCTCGCCGACATTTACACCACCGAATTTATCGTCGGCGGCTCGGGCGCCACGGACGGCAACGTGATTTTTCCACGCAGCATGAATCAGGTGCTGGGAACGAAGTTCAAAGTCATCCCCGGCTACGGCGGCACAGCGAACGTGGTGCTGGCGATGGAGCGGGGCGAAATTCACGGCACGGGAAGCTGGCACTATTCGTCCATTAGCGTCGCCCGCCCCACCTGGCTGGAGGATGGGACGATCAACGTGCTGACGCAATTGTCGCTGAAGCGGCACCCCAAAGTGCCCAACACGCCGACCGTCATCGAGCTGGCCAAGACGGATGAACAACGCGCAATCCTCGAACTCATCTTCGCGCAGCAGGATATGGGACGCCCGGTCTATGGCCCGCCCGGCATGCCTGCCGACCGAAAAGCCGCGCTGCGCAAGGCTTTTGACGATTTCGTAAAAGATCCAAAGGTTCAGGCCGAGGCAATTGCGATCAAGATCGAGATCAACAACCCGATGTCGGGCGCTGAAATAGATAAACAAATCGCGCGATTGCACGCTATGTCGCCAGACGTGGTGCGCAAAGCCGGAGACGCCATCAAGGCGCCGTGAGGCTGCGCAAGCAAGCAAAGCGCGCGACGCAGCCGGGGTTGCGCGCAAGCTCACCGCGCGACCCGGGCCCGGCGATGCTTTACGCCTAGTGCAAAAGGCGTGATTGCAGGCTGTCATGTTCAGTTCTAGTTTTGCTGCGCCGCACCCAAACCTTTTGTGGGCGCGAACGAGCCGGACTGAACAGGAGATGGATCATGCCTAACGGTTCCACCGTCGCTGAAGCGTCGACCAAATTCTCGCATATCGGCCCAAACGACACGCAATGGCGCAAGGACGGCTTGCGCGAATTCTTCCTCTATCGAGATCTGGGAATAGCCGACGCCACCAACGGCAAGGTCATCGCCCACCTCGTGAAGGCGAACCTGCCGCCCAAAGACGGCACCGGCTGGCATTTTCACGTTGCTGAATTTCAAATTGTCATCATGACGAAAGGCTGGGCGCGCTTCATGTACGGCGACAAGGAGACGCTGGTGAAAGCAGGAGATTGCGTCCACCAGCGTCCGGGCATCGTGCATTACCTGTTCGATTATTCGCCTGATATGGAATATCTCGAAATCGTCGGCCCGGCAGATTTTGGCACCATACCGGCGCTAGCCCCCGCCGAGGTTCCGCCCGTTACCCCCTGGACGTAAAGCGCTCAACCCGCACGCCGCTCGTACCAGGGCTGGGTGCGGTTAACGATCCAAACCACCGACAACATCACCGGAACCTCGATCAGCACGCCAACCACAGTCGCCAGCGCCGCGCCGGAATTGAGGCCAAACAGAGAGATGGCGGCGGCCACCGCCAGCTCGAAGAAATTGCTGGCGCCAATCAGCGCGGAAGGCCCTGCGACGCAGTGCTTTTCGCCCGCAACCCTGTTCAGCCAATAGGCGAGCCCGGAATTGAAATAGACCTGTATCAGGATCGGCACGGCCAGAATGGCGATCACCAAAGGCTGCGCGATGATCTGCTCGCCCTGAAAACCAAACAGCAGAATGAGCGTCGCCAGCAAAGCCGTGAGAGACAACGGCCCCAAGGCTTGCAGCAGACGGTCCAAAGCTTTCTGACCGCCCGCACGCAACATCGCGCGCCGCACGATTTGCGACAGGATCACCGGGATAACGATATAGAGCCCGACCGACAAAACCAGCGTATCCCACGGCACTATCACCGCCGACAGACCCAGCAACAGCCCAACCAAAGGCGCGAAAGCGAAGATCATAATGACGTCGTTCAGCGCCACTTGCGAAAGCGTGAAATGCGGCTCGCCTTTGGTGAGTTCGCTCCACACAAACACCATCGCCGTGCACGGCGCCGCAGCCAGCAGAATGAGGCCTGCGATATAGGATTCAATCTGCGCCTCAGGCAGATATGGCCGGAAAAGATAGCCGATAAACAGCCAGCCAAGCAGCGTCATCGAGAACGGCTTCACCGCCCAATTGATAAACAGCGTGACGCTGATGCCGCGCCAATGCTGGCCCACTTTCGAGATCGAGGAAAAGTCGATCTTCAACAGCATCGGGATAATCATCAACCACACAAGCACCGCGACCGGCAGGTTGACCTTGGCGATTTCAACCGCGCCAATCGTCTGGAAAACGCCGGGCGCGAAATGGCCGAGCGAAATGCCAACGACAATACAGGCGAACACCCAGAGGGTGAAATAGCGTTCAAAAATGGTCATGGGAGATCAGCTCTTCTTCTGCGCCGCGCCTTCAAGCGCGCCGATGTCCTGCAGGCTCTTCTTCAGCGACATGCCGTCAAGCATCGTCAGCGGCAGAGCGGTAAACGCATTGATGCGGTTGCGCATGAAGCGGAAGGCGTCGGCAAACGCGCGCATCTTTTCAATGTCCGAGCCCTCAACGGCTGCCGGGTCTTCGATGCCCCAATGTGCGGTGACGGGCTGGCCGGGCCAGAGCGGGCAGGTTTCGCCTGCGGCGCTGTCGCAAACAGTGAAAACGAAATCCATCTTCGGCGCGCCGGGTTGGGCAAATTCGTCCAACGTCTTCGAGCGCAAGCCGTCAACGGGATACCCAAGACTCTCAAGCGTGCGCAAAGCGTAGGGATTCACGATTCCCTTGGGCTGACTGCCCGCAGAGAAGGCGTTGAAGCGCCCCTGCCCCTCGTGGCGCAAAATCGCCTCGCCAAGCACGGAACGCGCCGTGTTGCCGGTGCACAGGAAGAGTACGTTGAAGACGCGGTCGATCATGAAGAAACCTCTGGAGGACAGCAAGGAAGAAGATTGGCCAGCAACGGCTCGCACACATCCGGGCGACCGCCGCAGCAATCCTGCACAAGGAACAAAACAAGCCCGCGCAAGCGCTCCAGCTCGGCGCAGTAGATGATCGAGCGACTGTGCCGCTCGCCACGAACCAGCCCCGCCCGCGCCAGCACGGCAAGGTGGGCGGACATGGTGTTTTGCGGAATCTTCACCAGCCGCGCCAGCTCGCCAGCGGGCACGCCCTCGGGCTCGCGAGAGACCAGAAGTCGAAAAACCTCCAGCCTCGCCTCTTGAGCGAGAGCTGCAAGTGCAAGAATAGCATTTGTCTGTTCCATATATCCAGTATCTTTGATATGTGCGACAAACTCAAGACACTCGCTTGCGTTCGCGCAATTATGCGGGTTCAATCATCATCATCCTGACCAGGGGTCCAGAAGCCATCCATGACAAGCGCTCCAATCTCGGATGACCAAAGCCTTGCAATCGCGCAAGCGAGCCGCGAGTGCGAAATCAAGCTGAATGGCCCGGCCCATGTGTTGCGTAATCTGAAGACGCACCCGGCTTTTGCGAACGCAATCGTCAAACCGCGCGCCGTCAACTTGCGCGCTGTCTATTTCGACACCGCGGAGGGCGATCTGGCGCGCAACGCCCTGTCGTTGCGCATACGAAAGGCCGGGCGCCGCCGCACCATGAATGTGAAATGGGCAAGCAAAGGCGAAGGCGCCTTTACCCGCGGCGAAAGCGAGGTCGCAATATCCAGCGAACTGCCCGATCTCACACTGCTGGCACCGGAAGCCGCCGCGCACATAGGGCGCACCACGAAAGGTGCTGGGCTGCAGCCGGTTTTTAAAACAAGCGTGCGCCGCAAGCTGATGGAAATTGTGGATGGACAGAGCATTATTGAAATAGCTTTCGACGAAGGCAAGCTGATCGCAGGCGCATCAAGCGAGCCTGTATCGGAAATAGAAATTGAGCTGAAGTCTGGACCGCAGGCGCCAATCTATGCGCTGGCGCTGCAATTGATTGACGCGGGCCTGCGCCTCGCACCGGCGACCAAGTCTGCGCGCGGTTATCTGCTGGGCGCTGGCGTCAAACCGCAGGACATGCGCGCCGCGCCTGTCTCGCTTCCCGCCGACGCTTCGATGGAAGACGCGCTTGTGGCGATGATCGAGGCGAGCCTGTCGCATTTTATGGCCAATTGGCCGGGACTTCTCGTCAGCGACCTGCCGGAAGCCATCCACCAGATGCGCGTTGCGCTGCGTCGGCTGCGCGCAGGCTTGAAGATGTTTGCGCGCGCGTTGCCGGGCGCTGGCCTTGCGCCATTCCGCGATCAGGCGCGCGACATTGCAAGCGCGCTCGGACAGGCGCGCGAGATCGACGCGTTCGTCGATTTGGTGCAAGCGGGACCGCTCACGCAATTTGAAAATGATGCAAGCTTTGAAGCCTTGCTCGCGCACGCGCAGACGCAGCGCTCCAACGCCTATGAGGTGGCGCGCGCCTGCGTGAACGATGCGAAGACGTCTCGATTTGTGCTTGAGCTGCAGGCTTATTGTGCGCAACGCGGCTGGCGCAACGCACTGGCGGCCGATGATCTTGCGTCGCTCTCGCAGCCCTTGCGCACGTTCGCCGCACAAGCCCTGAACGATCTCGACAAGCGCGTGAAAAAGCGCGGCAAGCGCCTGCGTAAACTGAACCCAGAAGACCGTCATGAATTGCGGATCGCACTCAAAAACATGCGCTATGGCGCGGATTTCCTCTGCCTAGCCTTCAACGACGCCCGCGCCATAAACGCGTTCCTGAAACGCGCCGCAGCCTTGCAGAACGATCTTGGCGTTTACAACGATTCCATCGCTGCGTGCGAAGTCGCAGCGGCAATCGAGCGCGAGGCTGGCCCTGCGGCGGCCTATGCGGCGGGTCGCATCGAGGGCTGGTGCGCACGCGGTGCCCATGCCTCGGACGATCACTTGCGCAAGGCGTTCAAAGCGTTTCGCGACGCGCCGCGCTTCTGGCGTTGATCTATTGCCCGTCGGCGACAGGGCCGCGAACCAGATCGATGATCTCGATCACGTTGCGGTCCGGATCATGAAAATAGGCGCTGCGTCCCTCAAACGTACCCCCAAGCCGATCCTCTTCCTTGAAGATACGAACGTCCTTGTCCGCCAGATAGATTTTAGCGCGATCATACTCGGAAGCCGTCACGCGAAAGGCGGTATGGATGTCGTGCTTGTCGCCCCTGTTGGGCTCAATCTCGTTTTCCGAGAGCGTCAGCACAAAGCACGTATCATGCGCTTCCATGAACACCATATGCGCATTGCGGCGCAGCTTTCGAAAGCCCATCACCTGCGTATAAAACGCTTCGGAACGATCGAGATCCTTCACAGGAATCGTGAAGTGAACGAAGCCTGACGTCTGCAACATGCGCCCCCCGATCAAACGCCACGCGATTGCCTCGCGTCAGGCGTGCATCTTGTATTGATAACGACCGTATTCCGCCGCCGCGCTGTCCCACGACAATGAATGATGTGCGGAGGCCGCAAAGACATCACGAAACTGACGCTGCATCGGATTATCGAGAAATAACGCGCGCCCGCCTGCGCAATTGAACATGCGATGGGCGGCCTGCATTGCCAGCTGCGCCGCATAGCAACAATTGCGTTTCCCCGCGAGCTGAAGCTCCTGCGACACAGGCTCTCCGCGTTCCAGAACCTCCATTGTCTCACGCAGCGAGCCCATGTAAATGCGCTCTGCCGCCTCGATTTCCACCGAGGCGTGGCCTGCAACCATCTGGGCCGCGGTGTTGTCGGCCACCGTCTTGCCGCGTGATTTACGCGGCGCAGTGAACAGGTAAAAACTTTCAAGCATGCCCTGCGCCGCGCCAACGGCCACCGCGGCATACGAGCCCGCCGACACGCCGCCGCGCGGCATTTTGTAGATTGGCGATTGATACAGGTTCGATCCTGGCGCAGTCCCCCCATCGTAATCCGCCTTGCTGATGATGCGATGGTCCGGCACGAATGCGCCTTGCACACTAAAACTGCGGCTGCCTGTGCCAGCCAGCCCGATGGTGCGCCAATCGTCGGCCAGAACCACGTCGCTCTTGGGGATCAGAACCATGCAGCCTTCGCCGCCTTCAATGGCGCCGCCGCACATGATCCAGTCTGCGTGATCGATGCCGCTGCAAAAACCATGTTCGCCATGCCAGAGCACACCGCCCTCAACGCGCACCGCGTGGCCAACTGCGGCCACGGCGACGCCCAGCCGCGTGCGCGCGTTCTCGCCCCACACGTCGTTTTGCGCCTGCTGCGAGAAGTTGGCCAGCTTCAGGGGATTGTCGGCCAGCACCATATAGACCCAGGCTTGCGACGCGCACCCGCGTGCAAGCCGCTGGATGATGCCGCACAACACGTCATAGCCCATCTCATAACCGCCATAGGCAAACGGCTGGCAGGCGCGCAAAAGCTCGCTTGCCTCAAGGTCTGCGATGGTCTCATCCGGGCAGCGCCGCAACGTTTCTGCAAGCGGCGCGCGCGAATTCAAAACAGGCGCGAGCTCGTCTGCGCGCGCCCAAAAATCCTGGGCGCGCGCGCTCATACGGTTGGCTTGCGTCTCGAGCACTTACTTCTCCCCTTGCAAACGCTTGATGCGTTCGACCACATCCGGCGGCGCCTTGTAGGCCTGCGCGATCAACCCGGCGATTTGCTCACCGGTGCGCGGGGTGTCTGCACCAAGGTTGATCTTCGCCTGTTCGGCAAAAAACTCCGGGTCGTTGATCGTAGCCCAAAACGCCTTGCGCACAGCATCGACGCGATCCTTGGGCACATCCGGCGGCAGGAGATAGGGACGCCCAATGCCAAGCGGCGCGACAGCAATGTTCCAGAGCGCGCGATCCTCGTCCCTCGTCAGCAGGTCTGCGATGAACGGCACGTCAGGCAGGGCTTTTTCCTTATCGGCACCATATTGCAACAGCAACTTTACTTTCTTGTCGCCAATCCACGTCGGGCGCGTCGCCATCAGGCTGTTGAAGAAAGCGCTGGGGTAGCCGTCGATCTCGCCGCGCTCCATCGCCAGCAGAGCATCGTTCTGACCCGGATAACCAACGATGAGGCGCAGTTTCAGGCCAAGCGTTTCGTTCAAAAGACGCGAGTAGAAACTTGGCGTCGAATTCGCGCCCGAAGAGCCCATGCGCAATTCAGTCGTGCGCGCATCCTGCCAAGTGTTGGCGGGCGAAGCGTGCCAGATCGCGAGGACGCTGGTCTCGACGCTGGGCGAGCCAAGCCAGTTGAATTTATTGGCGTCGTAATTAGCCTGCTTTGTTCCATAGAGCGGCTCAAACGGCGTATTGTTTTGTACGGCACCTATGGTCGATCCATCCTTGGGCGCGATTGAATAAAGATGGTTGGTCGCCACGATGCCGCCGGCGCCGGGCATGTTGCGAACGACGACGTTAGGCGATGCTGGCAGATGCTTGGGCAGATAGCGCGAAATCATACGCGCCAGCGTATCGTAACCGCCGCCAGTGCTGGAGCTTACTACGAGGCTCACAGTCTTGCCGCGATAGAAATCCTCGACGCTCTGCGCGAGAGCTGGATGCGCTGAAAGCCCCAGCACGACGGACGCCGCCGCCCGAAATCTCCATGAAGCCCGCATATGCCTGTTTCCTTCCAGAAAAATAATTGCAGTAGCATTCGACCTTATGGGCGCGACGTCAAGCTGGACTATTCCGCGTATTTTGCACTCAGCCCACCTTTGAAAGCCAGATAGCCGCCGTCGATCAGCAGATCGGCGCCAGTCATAAAAGAGGATTCGTCGCTGGCCAGAAACAACGCGCCCGCAGCCACTTCCTCAACGCTCCCCGTACGCCCGAGCAGATAAGACGGCCCGCGCTCTTTGTTGGCCTCCTCGCGCGAGGCGAACCGGCGCAACGATCGCGCAGTGTCGATGGCGCCGGGCGAGAGCGAATTAACGCGGATGCCATCGCGCGCGTGATCTCCAGCGAGGCACTTGGTGAAATGGATCAGCGCCGCTTTCGTGGTGGAATAAGGCGCGCGGCGCGGCACGCCGATTTGCCCCAATTGCGAAGCGATATTGATGATCGAGCCGCCGCCAGCGGCGCGGATTGCAGGCACGGCGAATTTGGCCATCAGGAACGGCCCGGTGATGTTGACGGCCAGCGCCTTGTTCCAATCCTCAAGATCAAGCGTCTCGACCGTGCCGTCGCGCGTGACGGCTGCGGCGACGTTGACGAGAATGGTGAGCTTGCCAAACGTCTCGCAGGCGGTAGCTACGCTCATGGCGCATGATTGAGAATCAGACACGTCGAGCTTCACAGCCAGCGCGCGCCCGCCTTGCTCCGTAATGGTTTTCGCCTGCTCGTTCGCGGCATCAAGCCGCACGTCGCCGACGATAACGCATGCCCCTTCGCGTGCGAATCGCGCAGCTATGGCGCCGCCGATCTCGCCGCCCGCTCCGGTGACAAGCGCCACTGCGCCCACAAGAGAGCCTGTCCCGTTCATCCGCAATTTCTCCCTGCCCCAATATTCTTGCCTGCCGCAAGCGCAGGCTGGTTGGTCGCCTGTAACTTGTTTCAAGCATCATGGCGCTTTGCGAAGGCTCTGCAAGTTGTTTATGGGTACCGGCTTGAACAATCAAAAATCGGGAGATGAAAATTATGGCGCGCATATCACGCTTGGACCCTGCCCTCTCGGGCGTTCGCACCGGCCTCATTATATTTGACGCGCTGAATGGCTATCTCCATTCCGGCAGCGCCGAGAAGGACGCGTTCCTGGCCGAGCGCAACATCATCCCCAACATGCAGCGCTTGCTCGAAGGCGCCCGCAAGGTCGGCATGACGACCTTCTATCCCAGCGGCGCGCATGCTGACGATGGCTCCGACACTGTGTTGCGACTCACCGACACCGACATGGATCTGGGCGTTGGCGGCGGCGCCGACAAGCCGATCAAGCCACGCTTCACCAAGGGCTCGAAAGCCGCTGAAATCGCGCCCGAGATCGCCCCCATCGCCAGCGACGTCGTGATCCCCAAGCGCCGCTGGAACTCGTTCCACCAGACCGATCTTGATCTGCAATTGCGCGCGCGCGGGATCGACACCATCATCATCTGCGGCGGCTCGACGGACGTTGGCATCGCCAGCACTTTGTTTGGCGCGCGCGACCTCGACTATGGAATCGTCGTGGCCAGCGACGCATGCTATTCAACGCGCGGCGACAACAACAAGTTCTTCATGGAGCGCGTGTTCCCGCGCATGGGCCGCGTGATGGGCGTTGACGCCTGCGTCGCGCTGATGACGGCTTGAGGGGGAAATTATGACAAACATCACCTCCGCCGACATCGTTTGCGCCAACGGCATGCCCGCGTTTGTGGCGTGCCCGGATTCAAAAGGTCCCCTGCCCGTCGTGATTTTGATGCATGAGCGCTATGGCCTTGTGCAGCACACGCGCGATCAGGCGATGCGCTGCGCCCGCGACGGCTTCTTCGTGATCGCGCCGAACTTCTTCTTCCGCCATCCCGATCAGGTGGCCTTGAACAAGGGCGAAGGCCGCTATGATATGACCGATCCTGAATCCATCGAACTGATGGATGCGGCCATGGCGAGCGCGCGCGCAGACGCGCGCGCGGACATGGCGCGCGTGGCGATTGCAGGTTATTGCCAGACCGGGCGCCATCCGCTTGTCTATGCGGCACAGGCGAAAATTCAGGCAGTCATCGTCTGGTACGGCGCCGCCTCAAAGCGCGAATGGGATGCAAACCCGCGCCAGCCCGAGCCGCTGGACGATTTGATCGCGCGCATTGATTGCCCGGTGTTTGCAGCTTTTGGCGCGGAAGATCACATCATCTCGATTGACGACGTGCGTCGCTTCCGAAACGCGCTTGAACAGCATCGTAAAAGCTATCACATCGCAGTTTACGCTGGCGCGCCGCACGGCTGGCTCAACGACACCATGCCGGGCCGCTATCGCAAGCCGCAGGCGGAAGCCGGATGGGCCGCCCAGCAGCGCTTTCTCGAAAGCCGCCTCGTGAACGCAGGCGACAGCGATCTCGTGAGCTGGCGCTTCGAATGCGACGTCGCCGCGTCCTACGATTTCTCCAAAAACGTGCGCATGGAATAGAGCAGGTTTAATGGCCGCCGCATGATTGCGGCGACCAAATCCACATCTTCACTTTACGCGCAAGCGTGCTATTCTTCGACAAGGCCGCGCTTGCGGCGTCACATCTGCTCAATCAAGTGTCCGGCGCAACAGCGCCACCCGTGAACCGGGGCCATAAGGGGGCAGCTTGGGTCGATACAGGGAGGAAGACATGAAGTTCGCCAAGGCCACAATCTCGAAAGCGCTTACTGTTGCAGCAGCATTCGCGCTGCCTGCTGGTACAGCTTACGCTCAGGGCGCCGATTATTATAACGGCAAGACCGTCACCTATATCGTGGCGACCGCGCCCGGCGGCAATTACGACACTTACGGACGCCTCGTCGCCGAATTCATGCAGCGTCACCTGCCCGGCTCCACCTTCATCGTGCGCAACATGCCAGGCGCCGGCCACCTCATCGGCGCCAATGCGCTCTACGCCTCCAAGCCCGATGGCTTGACGCTTGGCACCTTCAACACCGGCCTCATCTATACGCAGATTGCAGGCCACAGAGGCATCAAGTTCGATTTGAACAACATGTCATGGATCGGCAAAGCCGCCACTGACCCGCGTGTCGTCGTGGTCGCCGCGCAATCGCCCATCAGGGCTTTTGAAGACATCGTCAAATCAAAGGATGTTCTCAACTTCGCAACATCCGGCCCCGGCGGCGCCAATTACGTCGAGATCCTTGGACTCACGGCGACTATGAAACTGCCCATCAAAATGCTGTCGGGCTACAACGGCACCGAGGATCAACTCGCCATGCGGCGTGGCGAAATTATTGGCACCATCGCCTCTCGCTCGGCCTACGATCAGTTCGTAAAGAATGGCTACGGACGCTACATCGCACAGTTCGGCGGGCTTGAAAAAGACCTGCCGCAAATGAGCACGCTGGTTCAGGAAGACGACGCGAAGCGACTCGTGCAGCTTATCAGCGTTCAGGGCGACATCGGACGCCTAACCGCAGCGCCTCCCGGCACACCTGCGCCGCAGTTAAACGCGTTGCGCGCCGCCTACAAAAAGGCGATGGAAGACGAAGAGCTTCGCGCCCGCGCCAAGAAGGGCGAAATGCCCATCGAGCCGCTTTACGGCGATGACGTCGCCAAAGCCGTAGCCAGCGCGCTGCAACAGCCGCCGCGCGTAGTTGAAATGCTGAAGGAAGCCTTCGCAGCTGACAAAAAATAACAAATTTCACAAATAAGGGAGACGCTGACGATATGGCCCACGACGCAAACGACATGACCCATTGGCATGAACCCAAAGCCGGCGAAAACGCTGGCTTTGGGGACTTCTCGCGCCCGAAAATGCCCTATGACCGCTTTATGGAAGCAGAAGGCATCCCGGTGTTTCGCGGCATCGGCGCGCGCCGCGTGCAAGACCTGCCGATGAAGACATGGGCGCGCCTTGGCGGGCGCGGCAGCTACATCCAGCTCTACGGCACCGAAGGGCTGTGGGGCATGTATATCGCCGAAATCCCCGCTGGCGGCGCGCTAAACGTCGAGAAGCACTTGTATGAAAAGCAGGTGATCGTGGTTGAGGGCCGTGGCTCAACGGAAATCTGGCGCGACGACCCGACAAAAAAGCAGACGTTCGAATGGCAGGCGGGTTCGCTGTTCTCGATCCCGCTCAACGTCAATCATCGCTTCGTCAACGCCACCAATTCGCCAGCGCTGATCCTGTGCGGCACCTCGGCGCCGAACGTGATGAACCTGTTCGACAACCCGCGCTTTGTCTTCGATTGCCCGTTCGACTTCTCGGACCGCTATTCGGGCGAGGCCGATTACTTCCAGCCCAAAGACGATATCGCGCCCGACCCGGTGCGCGGCCTTGCGATGAAAACAACGAATTTCATCGCCGACGTTTTCAACAGCGAGCTGCCTCTCGACAACCGCCGCTCGCCCGGCTATCGCCGCCTTGAGCCGCACATGGCCAGCCAGCGCTTTCATCTCTGGATCGGCCAGCATGAAACCGGTCGCTATTCAAAAGCCCACAAGCACGAGAGCGCCGCCGTGCTCATCTGCATCAAGGGCAAGGGCTACACCTACACATGGCCAGAAGGCATGGGCATGACGCCCTGGCGCGACGGCATCGGCGACAAGGTTTTGCGGCAGGATTACGAGCCCGTGGGCATAGTCTCGGCGGCGCCCATGTCGGGTGATTGGTACCACCAGCACTTTGGCGTCAGCAAAGATCCGTTGCGCCTGACGGCCTGGTTTGGCCCCAACAACCATTCAGCGCTGAAGCCCGGCATTCCCGGCGAGGCGATGTCCGACATCTGGGCCATCGACGTCAACAAGGGTGGCAAGGCCGTGCCCTATTGGCTCGAAGACGAATACATCCGCAAAGAGTTTGAGGAGACGCTACGACAGGAGGGCGTGCCCTCGCGCATGGAAGACAAGCTTTATAAAAAGCCTGAATAGCAGGCTCTTTCAAGATCTGCCCGCCCGTCGGCAAGCCCGATGCGGCGGGCGTTTTATTTTAAAGAACCCTGCGTCGGTTGCGGCGCGACGCCGCGCGCTTCTCGCCGCGCACCAATACGAGCAAAACGTAGAGCGCATGCACAAGCGCAAATGTTGCGATAAAGACGAGAATGAGAATGAGCGTTTTCATCGCAGCGCTGCGCCCTTCTCACTTCTGGAAAGGCCGCCTCGCAAATGTGCTTTATGCATGTCATAGGCCCCCGCCATATCTGATGCGATCAGTGCAAAAACTTACTGCTCTTCTCTCGTGGCGATGTAAAAGCTGCGGTGCAAACTCGCTTGCCGGAATTGACCGGGCTGTTGCGCCCCCTCCACATCAACCGTTTGAGAGGGCAGCGAACGCATACTCAAGACCACGCTGACGGAAGGCGCCACTCTCTCAAGCCATGCGGACGCCAGAAACGAGGCAAGCCCCGCCATGACGAGGGCGACCAGAGAGGTCAGCTTTGGAACAGCGAACATAAAAGGCTCCGGAGTGCAGGATGGCTGAAGCGTCCGTTTGGTCTGCGCTCGATTTCATAACTATTGATTACAAATGTAAGCAGGGCAAGCATAAGCCATCCTTACTCCAGATCAGGCTTAATTTAGGGTTCTGTTGTGGACAGAAAGACACACAGGCTGGAGCATTTTATCTTCAGCTTTGCTATTTCAGCTTATGATTTTATTGAGTCTCACATAGATAAGATCAAGAAATGTAGAACTATAGTAGAGATGCAGCTTTATGAGCTGCCGAGTTCACGGTGGATCAAAAACGCCATGAGCGCGTTGATTCGCTCATTTCATATGACTCTCCATAGGCCTCGCGCACAGCTCCGGGTAACGTTCAACGCGCTCGCTGGGCAATGGGGAGCGCCCTCTGGCGGCGCTCTCAAAATCCGTTAAGCTGCCGCCGTCAGTGCGCCGCCAACAAGGCGCCCGACGGCGAAAGGGGAGGAAATATGAAATCGCTCAAGACATCGCTGACGCTCGCGTTCACCTGCGCGATTCTGGCCGGAGCAACATTGTCCGCGCATGCGCAAGCTAACAACACGCGCATCATCGTGCCGTTTGCAGCGGGTTCCGTCCTCGACACGCAGGCGCGCTTCATCGCGGAAGGCCTGACGCAGCGCTGGGGCAAGCAAGTAATCGTGGAGAACGTCGCGGGCAGCGGCGGCAACACCGGCGCAGAGCGGTTTTCTCGCTCGGCGCCCGATGGAGCGACGCTGTTTGCAGCGCCCCCCGGGCCATACACAGTCAACCGCCTGCTCTACAAATCCATCAATTACGACGCCTCTAAATTCATGCCGGTGTCGTTGATGAGCACGGTGCCCAATGCGCTCATCGTGCGCAAGGATTTCCCCGCCAAGAACGTACCGGAGTTTCTGGCGTATGCGCGCGCCAACGCGGGCAAGGTGAGCTACGCCTCGCAGGGAATCGGCACCACCCCGTTTCTGATCGCCAAGCGCCTTGAATCGATGACAGGCGTCAGCATGAACCACGTTCCCTATCGCGGCTCGGCGCTTGCGATGAACGACATCGCGGCGGGACATATCGATTCGTTCTTTGACGCCGTCAGCAATGCGCTTTCACTCACCCAATCGGGCAGTTCACGCATTCTGGCCGTCACCGACGTGAATCGCTCGCCGTTATTGCCGGATGTCCCGACGATGGCGGAAACCATTCCGGGCTTTCGCTCGCTCACATGGTTCGCCATTGCAGCGCCGCCCGGCACGCCTGCGGAGCTTGCTCAAAAGATCAGCGCCGACGTGGCCGCCGTCATCGCCTCGCCTGCAATCAACAAGCGCTTTGTCGAGCTGGGCCTGACGCCCGTGGGCGGCACGCCGGCGGAGCTGGCAAAATTCATCGCCGAAGAAGACGCGGTGTGGAGCAAGCTCATCACCAGCCTGAAGATGGAGCCGCAATAAAGCGCCTATTGCGCAAACGGATTACGCCATCCGCCGCGACCCGTGCGCGGCGGATAGTGCTTTTCCAGATAATCGAGCATCACTTTTTGCTCCGCCTCCGCAAGCTCGGGCATGTTGTGACGCTCGACCATCAAGTGAATCGTGTCCTCCCATTGGCGCCGCGTCATGCCTTGGGCTGACACCAGCGAAAAGTTGTGGCACGCGGTGCAGCCGTAGAACGTCTCGTCGCGACCCGGCCCGTCGGGCAGGGTTTCCACGTCTTCCTGCTTGGCTTCAAAAGCTGGTTGCGCCTGTGCAAAAGCCCCCTGTGCAGGAGGCGCAACCAATATGAGCGCAGCAAGCGCAAGCGCCCGCATGTCAACCCACCAGAACGGCGATGCGGTGCATCGGATTGGCGCCATAGCCTTGCGGATTCCAATTGCCCGCAACGTGGGGCTGCATGCGGCCCTCGTTGTCAGTGGCGCGCACCCATGCTTCGTAATACCCATCGAGCGGCAAGGACGCAGCCGCGCTCCAGCGCGTCCAGTCGTAGAGATTGCGCGGACGCTCAAGGCTCGCCTGAATCCAGGTTGCGCCGTAATCAACGGAGACGTCGACGCGCGAGATTCCGGAATCGCCCGCCCATGCGGCCCCGCGCAACGCCAGCGCGCGCGAGCCAGCAGGCAGACGCGCGCCGTTTTCCGGGTTGGTGATGATGCCGCGCACCGGCATGGATTCCAAAATACGAAAGTTTGAATCGTCAGCCTTACCGCCGGGAACCATCGGGCGAATTGCGACGCGATAGGATGTGCCCGTCATGCCCTGCCCATCATGCTCGCGATCACGAATCCATATGCGCGAGAGCCATTTGTGCGACAATGATCCCGGCCAGCCCGGCACCATCAGCCGCAACGGCCCACCGTGGATATTTGGCAGCGGCTCGCCGTTCATCGCCCACACCAGCATCGTGTGCTCTTCCATGGCTTTTTGAACCGGCATGCCGCGCGACAAAGCCTCGCGGCTTGCATCGCCAGACAAATGCGGATCGGCGCCGTAATGCCCCGTGTATTTTGCCCGCTCGTTCAAGCCTGCTGCGCGCAAAACGTCGGCGAGCCGAACGCCGGTCCATTCCGCGCAGCCCACGCCGCCATTGGTCCATTGATTGCCGCGCGCGGTCGGTTCAAACGAGGCGCGGCCATTGCCGCCGCATTCCAGCACCATGCGAAACGTGACCGGCTGGAAGCGTTTCTTCAGCTCTCCCAGCGTCAACGCGAGCTTGTTGTTAATCTCGCCGTCAATCGCGAATTTCCATGAATCGGCATCCTTGACCGCTTCTGGAATCTGCCCGTTGTTGCGAATGAAGAATTTCGCCAGCGGCGTTGTGTCGTCGTTGAGCAAATGCTCGGGCGTTTCGGCCACCAGCGGCTTTTCGCCCAGAATGCTCAGGCCAGGGTCTTTGCCGGGAAAGTTGAACGGCTGGCGCTTTGCGTCTTTGGGCGCATCTTTCGCGGCGCCGCCCTGCGCCAGCGCGGCGGGCGCAAAGCCTGCGGGCATGTTGCGGGAGAAAGGGATCGCGGCGCCAATGGCGGCGCCCATCGTGGCCAAACCTGTACCGCCGAGAAAGCCGCGACGGCTGGAATCGGGAACCCGTCCAAAAATCACGGCGTCAGCGCGTTCGTGATCGTCCTGATACAATTCTTGCAGCGAGCGCTCAATGCGGCGGGCCATGGGGCGTCCTCCCGAAAAAAGAAACCGCCCCTTGCCACATGAGGGTAGGTTTGAACGCTCGCAAGTCAAGCGCCGCCTGGGCGATTGGGCGCAGCGCGATAAGGACGAGCACGAGATAGGGACTTGTAATTAGCGCGAACTATGGCATCGTTTCAGACGTTGACGAGAAGCGCTACTAAAGAGAGCGCACCGTCAATTGAGGACTGGAGCGCTGGTCCAAAGGTTGAGGAACGCCCTGGAATGAGGAATCGAAATCGTTCGCGCCGTCTGCTGTGCTTGAGCGTTATGGCAGCTATCACGACAGCAAATAGCGCTGCGGCGCAAGGCTCTGGCGCGTCCGGATCGGCTGAGGCGTTCTACAAGGGCAAGACGCTTAACTTCGTCGTCGCGCTCGCTGCTGGCGGCGGCTACGATCAATATGCGCGCACGCTGGCCCGTCATCTTGATCGACATATTCCCGGCAGCCCGACGATTGTCGTGCA
>CAMCUC010000016.1 GCA_945878875.1 Rhizobium sp. Q54 | reverse complement strand
CGAAACAGAACGCCAGCGCACGAGGCTTACGCAGAAAGAATGCGGGCTGGAAGCCCGCGGTCCAGATTGAGCGTCAAACTGGAGCGCCCCTCAGCTCGCCTTCACCGCCAAAGAGCCCTTGGCGTAACGCTTGGCCATTTCCGACAGCGGGATAGGCTTGATCTTGCCAGCCTGGCCCGCCGTGTTGAACTGTTCAAGCCGCTCTTTGCAGAGCTTGGTCATGGCGTCGAGGGCGGGCTTGAGATATTTGCGCGGGTCGAACTCGCCGGGATGCTCGGCCAGAATTTTGCGGATCTGACCGGTGATCGCCATCCGGTTGTCGGTGTCGATGTTGATCTTGCGCACGCCGTTCTTGATGCCGCGCTGGATTTCCTCAACCGGCACGCCCCATGTTTGCGGCATTTTCCCGCCATACGTGTTGATGATGTCCTGCAAATCCTGCGGCACGGACGACGATCCGTGCATCACCAGATGCATGTTGGGCATGCGGCGGTGGATCTCTTCGATCACGTTCATCGCAAGCACCGCGCCGTCCGGCTTGCGCGAAAACTTGTAGGCGCCGTGCGACGTGCCCATGGCGATGGCGAGCGCATCGACCTGCGTCTCGTTGACGAATTTCACTGCCTCATCGGGATTGGTGAGAAGCTGGTCGTGCGAGAGCACGCCCTCGGCGCCGTGGCCGTCTTCCTTCTCGCCCATGCCGGTCTCCAGCGAGCCGAGTACGCCGAGTTCCCCCTCAACCGAAATGCCGCCCAGATGCGACATCTCGACGACCTTCTTTGTCACGGCGACGTTATAGGCCCAATCGGCGGGGGTTTTTCCGTCTTCCTTCAGCGAGCCGTCCATCATCACTGAGGTGAAGCCGGCCTGAATCGCTGTCATGCAGGTGGCGGGCTCGTTGCCGTGATCCAGATGCACGCAGACGGGAATGTGGGGGTAGATTTCCATCACCGCGTCCATCATGTGCTTCAGCATGATGTCGTTGGCGTATTGGCGGGCGCCGCGCGAGGCCTGGATGATGACAGGCGCGTCGGTTGCGTCGGCGGCGGCCATGATGGCGAGCGCCTGCTCCATATTGTTGATGTTGAACGCGGGCACGCCATAGCCCTGTTCGGCGGCGTGGTCGAGAAGCTGTCGAAGGGTGATGCGCGCCATGGTCTTTGCTCCATAATAAAGCGGCGAGCCTGCCAGCCGCCGCTTGCTTTTGCCTTAACGAATTTCAATCAGGATTCCAGCGCCTCGACGCCGGGCAGAACCTTGCCTTCCATCCATTCAAGGAAGGCGCCGCCAGCAGTCGAAATATAGGTGAAATGCTCGCCAACGCCCGCCTGATTGAGCGCGGACACCGTATCGCCGCCGCCAGCCACCGTGACAAGTTTGCCGGCATCGGTCAGCGCGCCCGCCAGTTTGGCGACCGCATTGGTGCCCGCGTCAAACGGCTGCAACTCGAAGGCGCCAAACGGTCCGTTCCACACCAGCGTCCTGCACATGCCAAGAATGCGCTCGACCTCGACGACCGAGCGCGGGCCCATGTCGAGGATCATCTCGTCGGCGCCAACCGCATCCATATTGGCCACGCGCGCGGGCGCATGGGCCTTGAATTCCTTGGCCAGCACAACGTCCACCGGCAACACGATCTGGCATTTGGCGGCCTTGGCCTCCTCGATCATCGTACGGGCGACGTCGACAAGGCCCTTCTCGCACAGCGATTTTCCAACATCATGGCCAAGCGCCGCCAGAAACGTGTTGGCCATGCCGCCGCCGATAATCAGGAAATCAACTTTTTTCGCCAGATTGCCGAGCAGATCGAGCTTGGTGGACACCTTGGCGCCGCCGACGATGGCCGCCACCGGGCGCGCCGGATTGCCAAGCGCCTTTTCCAGCGCCTCAAGCTCCGCCTGCATGGTGCGCCCGGCGTAGGCTGGCAGCAGACGCGCCACGCCCGCCGTGGAGGCGTGCGCGCGATGGGCGACGGAGAAGCCGTCGTTCACGTAAAGATCGCCAAGTTTGGCCAGCTCTGCCGCAAACGCAGGATCGTTCTTTTCCTCGCCCGCGTGAAAGCGCGTGTTCTCAAGCAGCAGAATATCGCCCGGCCTCATGGCGGCCACGGCTGCTTCCGCCTCTGGTCCAATGCAATCATTGGCGAAGGCGACTGGGCGCCCGATGTATTGCTTCAAGATATCGACGAGGATGACGAGCGAATTTTCTGCGTCGCGCCCGCTCTTTGGGCGGCCAAAATGCGACAGCAGGATCACCTTGCCGCCCTTGTCCGCAATCTCGGTAATGGTTGGTGCAATGCGCTCGATGCGGGTGCCGTCGCTGAGCTTGCCGTTCTCCATCGGCGCATTCAGATCGACGCGCAGCAGAACGCGCTTGTTCGAAAAATCAACGGAATCGAGAGAGCGAAATCTGGTCATGATCCTGGTGTGCGGCTGAATGAAAAAAGGGCGCGGCCATTGCCGCGCCCGGATTGATTATATCTTCTTGGCCATCGCAACCGCAGTATCGGCCATGCGGTTCGAGAAGCCCCATTCGTTATCGTACCAGGAGAGGATGCGCACGAACGTGCCGTCGATCACCTTCGTCTGGTCGAGGTGGAACACCGACGAACGGCTGTCGTGGTTGAAATCCGCCGAGACGTTGGGAACGTCCGTATAACCCAGAACGCCCTTCAGCTCGTTTGAGGCGGCGAGCTTGATCGCGTCGTTGATCTCCTGCGCGCTCGTGGCGCGCTTGGCGGTGAACTTCAAATCCACGACCGAGACGTTGGGGGTCGGCACGCGGATCGCAGCGCCATCAAGCTTGCCGTTGAGTTCGGGCAGAACGAGACCCACGGCCTTGGCGGCGCCGGTGGACGTCGGGATCATCGAGAGCGCAGCCGCGCGGCCGCGATAGAGATCCTTGTGCATCGTGTCCAGCGTCGGCTGGTCGCCGGTATAGGAATGGATCGTCGTCATGAAGCCATGCGCGATGCCGATCGTATCGTTCAACACCTTGGCGACAGGCGACAGGCAATTGGTGGTGCACGAGGCGTTGGAGACCACGAGATGGTCCTTCGTCAGCTTGTCATGGTTGACGCCGAACACGACCGTGAGGTCCGCGTCGTCGCAGGGCGCCGACACCAGAACGCGCTTGGCGCCTGCGTCGAGATGCGCTTTCGCCTTGTCCTTGGTGGTGAACAGGCCGGTGCATTCCAGCGCGATGTCGACGTTCATTTCGCGATGGGGCAATTCCGCCGGATTGCGGATCGCCGTCACCTTGATGGGGCCGCGGCCGACGTCAATCGTATCGCCCTTGACGATCACTTCGCCGGGAAAGCGGCCATGCACCGAGTCAAAGCGCAAGAGATGCGCATTGGTCTCGACCGGGCCGAGATCGTTGATGGCCACGACTTCGATGTCGGTGCGGCCAGATTCGATGATGGCGCGCAGCACATTGCGGCCAATCCGCCCGAAACCGTTGATTGCGACCCTCACAGCCATTTCATTTCCCCTTGCATCACGTTTGCATAACGTTTGATTGATCGAAAAGGTCAGCTCTTCAGCTGCGCCATCGCCGCGTCTGCGGCATGTTGCGCCGTTATGCCGAAATATTCGTAAAGTTTCTTGTAGGGCGCACTCGCCCCAAACCCGTCCATGCCGATGAACACGCCGTCGGACCCGATGATCGCGTCCCAACCCTGACGAATGGCGGCCTCTATCGCCACCTTCACCGGCGCGTCGCCGATGATGGCGCGACGCTCTGAGACGTCTCGCGACAGGAATATATCCATGCATGGCACGGAGACGACGCGGGCCGAAATGCCCTTCTCCGCCAGCAGCTTTTGCGCAGCCATCGCAATCTCGACCTCGGAGCCGGACGCAAACAGCGACACCTTTGCGGGGCCGTTGCTGGCGGGCGACAATTCATAGGCGCCGCCTGCGCTGAGGTTTTCCTCAACAAATTGCTTGCGCACCTGGGTAAGATTCTGCCGCGTCAGCGCAAGACACGACGGGGTGGAGGCGCCCTCCAGAGCGAGCTGCCAGCATTCCAGCGTCTCGGTCTGGTCGGCGGGGCGGAACACGTTGAAGTTTGGAATCGCGCGCAGGCTCGCCAGCGTCTCGACCGGCTGATGGGTCGGCCCATCCTCGCCAAGGCCGATGGAATCATGCGTCAGCACTTCGATATGGCGCACGCCCATGAGGGCCGCCAGACGCAGCGCCGGGCGCATGTAATCGGCGAATACAAGGAAGGTCGCGCCCGAGGGAATATAGCCGCCATGCAGCGCCATGCCGTTGAGGGCTGCCGCCATGCCATGCTCGCGAATGCCCCAATGGACAAAGCGGCCAGCGTAAGAGCCCGGCGAGATCGCAGGGGTGGCCACAACCTTGGTGTTGTTGGAGCCGGTCAAGTCCGCCGAGCCCGTAATCAGCTCGGGCACGTGCGGAGCCAGCGCGGCGAGCACGGCTTCGGACGCCTTGCGGGTGGCTATTTCCGTCGAATCATCCGCCAGCTTCAGCTTGTAGTGCAAAGCTGCCGCCTTCAGCGCCAGCGGCAATTGGCCCGACATGCGGCGTTCGAACTCGGCCTTTTTGGCACCGTCCAGCCTGGACAAGCGCGCCTTCCAGTCTGCATTGACCGACGCGCTTCTGGCGCCAGCCGTCCGCCATGCGGCGAGAATGTCAGTCGGCACCACGAAAGGCTCGTGCGGCCAGTTGAGGGCGGCGCGCGCGCCCGCAATTTCCTCGGCGCCCAGCGGCTCGCCGTGCGATTTGGACGTGCCCGCGCGCTTGGGCGCGCCAAAGCCGATAATGGTGCGGCAGGCGATCAGCGTCGGGCGGTCAGCGGCTTTGGCGGCTTCAACAGCGGCCAGAATCGCGTTCTGGTCGTGGCCGTCGATGCGCACGGCGGCCCAGCCGGCGGACTCAAAGCGCTTCAGCTGGTCGATGGAATCAGACACCGACAGCGGGCCGTCGATGGAGATGCCGTTGTCGTCCCACAGCACGATCAGGCGGTTCAGCTTGAGATGACCAGCGATGGCGATGGATTCTTGCGAAATCCCCTCCATCAAATCGCCGTCTGAGGCCAGCACATAGGTGCGATGGTCCACAACGTCGCCAAATTCTGCATTCAGCATCCGCTCGGCCAGCGCCATGCCGACGGCTGTCGCCAGCCCCTGCCCAAGCGGGCCGGTGGTGGTTTCAATGCCCGGCGTGACGAAGTTTTCAGGATGGCCGGGGGTTTTGGAGTGCAATTGACGGAAATTCTTGAGATCCTCGATCCCCATTTCCGGCGCGCCGGTCAGATAAAGCAGCGCATAGAGCAACATCGAGCCATGGCCCGCCGAGAGCACAAAGCGGTCGCGATCCGGCCAGTGGTGATCGGCGGGATCGTATTTCAGCACTTTGGAGAACAAAGTGGTGGCGATGTCGGCGGCGCCCATCGGCAGGCCGGGATGGCCGGACTTGGCCTTTTCGACCCCGTCCATGGCGAGCGCGCGGATCGCGTTGGCCATATCGTGCTGGGAAACCGTCATCATGACTTTCCAATTTTGGGCCGGAGGCTGGATCAGCCCGGCAGGCGGAGACAACAAAGCGGATATTGCAAGGCTGACCGCTTACGCTTGCAGACAACCGGAAAGGGGTTTCTGATAGCACCTCGCCCCGCCCTGTCAAAGGCCAACGGCCCCTTTGGCGCCGAGTCCAAAGCTCCGCGACGATTCATCTGTGGGCAAACGCGATTTGCGCTTTGACCGCGCGCCCCCGCAGGCCGCTAATGAGCAGTCAGGTGTTGATAACATGAAACTTCCGCAAAGACTTCAGGAGGCGCTGTCGCGTCTGGCCTCCGCGCTCGAACAGCTTGAGGCCGCCGGCGAGCGCCGCGCGATCGCAGACCGCGTGCGCGCCGACCTGGAGGACGAGCTGGCCGTGATGCAGGACGACCGCGCGCGCCTCGCCGTCGAGCTTGACGGCTCCCTCGCCCGCACCCGCGCTTTGGCGCTGGCCAACGACGACGCGCGCCTTGCAGTGGAGCGCGCCAGCGCCAGCGTGCGCGCCGTGCTGGCCGCCGCGCAGCGTGAGGAGGAGGCCTAATGCCGCAGATCAACGTCAACATCGCCGGGCGCCCCTATCGCATGGCCTGCGCCGAGGGCGAGGAAGAGCACCTGCAACAGCTCGCCCGCCAGCTCGACGACAAGATCGGCGAGATGAGGCGCGCCTTTGGCGAGATCGGCGACCAGCGCCTGATCGTGATGGCCGCCATCACCGTGTCGGACGAATTGTCTGAGGCCCGCCGCCGCATCGAAAAGCTGGAGGCCGAAGTCGCCAGCATGGACGAGACCCGGCAAGCCGCGCTCAACGCCAGCGACGGCTGGGCCGGAAGGCTCGCCGATGCGCTGGATACAGCCTCCGTGCGCATTGAAGCGCTGTCGCAGCAGATGAACGCGGGTGGGCGGAGGGTTTAGGCGGGGTGTGGAGTGCGCGCGTCCCCGCACGCTGTTTTGGGGCCATGAGAAGCTGCGCCCAGGGGACGGGTGCGGTCCAGAGGGCTCGGTCAATTAGCTTTGAACTTTTGAAAATATATAGCTAAGCTGAAGAAAGGAGACTCAGAACAAAGGCTGTCAAGACATGGCGAAGATAGTGATACCTGCCGCCCGCGTGAAGCAGGGTGATCTGGTCCTGTATGCTACTTCAATGCGGGTTCGCGATCTTGCAGTGGATAATTTTTATAATGTCGAGACGCTAGATCCCGACAACAAAGACGCTAAGGGGTATCAAAGGTTACTAAACACTGCGCGCGCAAAGAAACTGGCCGATTATATCTTGAAGGGCCAAGACAGAAGCGACGCGTTCCTTCCCACATCTGTATTGTTGGCGACAGATAAGACAATTCCCTTCAACACACGCGATCATACGATTGAGATCGACACAAAGCTTGTTGGGCCATTCAGTGTTGTAGATGGACAACATCGCCTCGAAGGTTTGAAGATGGCGGCTCAAAAAGATCCCAGAGTTCTTGACTTTGAGGTCCCCGTAAATGTAGCGATTAATCTCCCTCACATAGCACAAATGTGTCATTTCCTGATCGTCAATACGACGCAAAAAAGCGTCGATCAGTCTGTCGCACAGAGGATTATTGCAAGGCTGACTGATGCGCTTGATGTCGAAGACATACCGAGCTTGCCGAAGTGGATCCTGAACACGGTCGAAAGAGGCGAGGTAGATAAAGCTCTTAAATTTGTAGTTTATCTGAATGAGGCACCCGATTCACCGTGGAAGGGCAAAATCCTCATGGCGAATGACGACTCGGATAAAACCACGATCAATCAGAAGTCGTTCGTAAAGGCGGTTGTTAAATACATCCTGACGGCCAACAATCCACTGACGATTGTGAAAGATTTTGATAGAGAAAAGAGAATTTTTCTTAACTATTGGAAAGCTGTTACTGCATTGCTGGATAACGGTAATTCAGCCGTATTATATAAATATAATGGCGTCGAGCTATTCTGTAAATTTTCAATCCCGTTCTTTACGAAACTTCAGGACCGAGGCGATTTCAAAGTCACTACTATGGAGAAGCTGCTCACCAGTTGTTTTGAGAACGTAGAGGGCGAATATGCAGGCGTCGGTCATCCTGAATGGTGGGCAAAGGGCAGCAACGCAAGCTTTTTGAATGCGGGTGCAATCAACGTCGTCTCCCAGGAGCTTTCCAAAGCACTGCACAAGGCGTCCATGCGGGTGGATATCGAGTTATGAAGATCGATATGTTGACGCCGCAACCTGTTGAATATGAAATTTTCAAACGCAGCCGCGAGAGGTTCATACCAGAAAAATCTGGCTGCTATGCACTGGCCACATTTGCAAAGGAGTTGCTTTACGTTGGGTTGGCGAAGAATCTGCGAACCAGAATGAAAAACCATTTGAGTAGCGACGAGAAGACCGCACCAACAGCGCTGGGCCGAGCGACATATTTTTACTGGTTCGAAAGCCTTGAAATGGAGAAAGTCGAACGAACTTGGATGAATATCCATATCCAGCATGAAGGTAAGCTGCCGGTGTTGAATACGGTATATTCACCTGTGTCTGGTTGATCGATACAGCCTCGGTGCGGATTGAGGCGCTCTCGCAGCAGATGAATTCCGGGAGCCGGAAGGTTTAGGGGCGCATGGACCGCGCGCGACCCCGCGCGCACCTTCTGGCACATCAAAAATGCCCAGGGGACGGGCGCGGTCCGACGTCGCTAATCCCGCTAGCAATCCCCCCCGATCCGCCCTACATTGCATGGGCGGGGCTGCGGTTCACGTGTGGATCACAATTTCCGGGGCCTTATCGATCTTTAGGGAGCTGTCCCTGTTCTTGTCCGTGGACCTGAGCACACGGCGCCCACCTACTTTGTAGGCACCCGGGATCGATGTCCCACGGCTCATGTGGCTCCGCACTTCTCGCCTTCGACTCCCATGCCCGCCGCCTTTGTGGTAGCCAGCCGGCATGGGTGAGTCAGATCCGCTTTCCAAACACAGCTTGCGCCGCAGCGCACTTACGCTTCGGGCGCAGGTCGACGCGGCCACGCGCGAGGCTTTCGCTGAAAGGCTGGCGATTGAGGGCGTGGCTTTGGCGCGGCGGGCGTTTGCGCGCTCCGTCGCCATTTTCTGGCCCGTGGGCACCGAGCCCGACACGCTGCTGATGGCGCAGGCGCTCACCTACCACGAGATCATCGTCGCTTTGCCCTGCGCGGGCGCCATGGGCGAGCCGCTCACGTTTCGCGCCTGGAAGCAGGGGCAGGCGCTGGTCGAGGGCGCGATGCGCATTCCCGAGCCCGCGCCCGGCGCGCGCAGCGTTCAGCCCGACCTTATCTTCACGCCGATGACCGCTTTTGACCGGCGCGGCTATCGCATCGGCTATGGCGGGGGCTATTATGACGCCACACTCGCCCAAATCCGCGCCAGCCGGTCCGCGCCTGCCATCGGCATTGCGTTTGCCGCGCAAGAGATCGCCCGCGTCCCCGAAGAAGAACACGACCAGCCGCTCGATTTGATCCTGACCGAGGGCGAGCTGATCGATTGTTCGCTCGCCTGGCGCTAGAATGAGAACGACGAAGAAGGACTTTTCATGCGCATTCTGTTTGTAGGCGACGTCGTGGGCCGCGCCGGGCGCCATGCATTTGTGGGCGCGCTGCCTGATTTGCGCCGCCGCTGGAAGCTCGATTTTGTCGTCGTCAATGGCGAGAACGCGGCGGGCGGGTTTGGCATCACCGAATCGATCTGCGAGGAATTTCTGGCCAGCGGCGCCGATTGCATCACGCTGGGCAATCACGCCTGGGACCAGCGCGAGGCGCTTGTGTTCATCGAGCGCCAGCCGCGCCTGATCCGCCCGGCCAATTTCCCGCCCGGTACGCCCGGGCGCGGCGCCAATCTGATCGAGGCGCAAAACGGCGCCCGCGTTCTGGTGATGAACCTGATGGGCCGCATTTTCATGGACCCACTCGACGATCCCTTCGCCGCCGCCGACCGCGAGCTTGAAGCCTGCCCGCTGGGCCGCGCCTGCGACGCCGCCATCATCGACATTCACGCCGAGACCACGAGCGAAAAATACACGATGGGCCATTTCGCCGACGGTCGCGCCTCGCTGGTGGTGGGCACGCACACCCATGCGCCCACGGCGGACGCGCAAATCCTGCCCGGCGGCACCGGCTATATGAGCGACGCGGGCATGACGGGCGATTATGATTCTGTGATCGGGATGCAAAAAGCCGAACCGCTGAACCGCTTCACCCGCCGCATCTCGTCTGGCCGCTTCGAGCCCGCTGAAGGCCCCGCAACGCTCTGCGGCGTGGCGATTGAAACCGATTCCAGCGGGCTCGCCACAATGATCGCGCCTGTGCGCATAGGCGGGCGCCTGCAAGAGGCGCGGCCTGCGGAATGGGAGTAATGGCTCAACGCTGATCGTGTGCGCCCTTCTCCCGCAAGCGGAGAAGGAAGAGTGCCGCGCGGCCTCGAGCGCTCTTTTTGCGGCATCCCAAGGTGCGCGCGGTCCAGATTGCAGCGAAAAAACAGACCAACCCATAAAAAAAGCCCCGCGAGGGGCTTTTTCTTCACTTATGCGGAGGGTTGCGGCTCCAGCCCGCCGTCGGGGCGGGGGCGGGGTTTGCTGCTGGGCACCACCGAGGGGCGGGGCGCGGGCGGCTCGTCGGTGGGCTCGCGCACAGGGCGCTTGCCGGCGATGAGGTCCTTGATCTCGTCGCCCGTCAGCGTCTCGAATTCGAGCAGCGCTTCGGCCACCGTCGTGAACGCGACGTTCTGATCGGTGATGATCTTGCGGGCAGCCTGATAGCCCTCGTCGACCAGACGGCGCACTTCGGAATCGATCTTCTGGGCGGTCGATTCAGAGATGTTCTGCTGGCGCCCGACCGACATGCCCAGGAACACTTCTTCCTGATTTTCACCATAGGCCACAAGGCCCAGTTCATCGGAATAGCCAAGGCGCGTCACCATCGCGCGGGCCATTTTGGTGGCCTGCTCGATGTCGCCCGAAGCGCCGGACGTGATGTTCTCCTTGCCGAAGGTCAGCTCTTCGGCGACGCGCCCGCCCATGGCGACGGCAAGCTGCGAGGTGAACTCCTTGTACTTCATCGAATAGCGGTCGCCTTCGGGCAGAAACTTCACCATGCCCAGCGCCCGGCCGCGCGGAATGATCGTGGCCTTGTGCACCGGAATGCCGGCAGGCACGAACATGCCGACAATCGCGTGGCCGGCCTCGTGATAGGCGGTGAGCTTCTTTTCTTCCTCGGACATCAGCATGGATTTGCGCTCGGCGCCCATCATCACCTTGTCTTTGGCGTCCTCAAACTCCTGATGCGTGACAACCCGCTTGTTGCGGCGCGCAGCCAGCAAGGCTGCCTCGTTGACGAGGTTCATGAGGTCGGCGCCCGAGAAGCCCGGGGTTCCGCGCGAAATCACCTTCAAGTCCACGTCCGGCGCCAACGGCACCTTGCGCACGTGCACCTTCAGGATTTTTTCACGACCCGCCACGTCGGGGTTTGGCACCACGATCTGACGGTCGAAACGGCCCGGACGCAGCAGCGCTGGGTCCAGCACGTCGGGACGGTTGGTGGCGGCGATGATGATGATGCCCTCGTTGGGCTCAAAGCCGTCCATCTCGACGAGCAGCTGGTTGAGCGTCTGCTCGCGCTCGTCGTTACCGCCGCCAAGCCCGGCGCCGCGATGGCGACCCACCGCGTCGATTTCGTCGATGAAGATGATGCAGGGCGCGTTCTTCTTGGCCTGCTCGAACATGTCGCGCACGCGCGAGGCGCCCACGCCCACGAACATTTCCACAAAGTCGGAGCCCGAGATCGTGAAGAACGGCACGTTTGCCTCGCCCGCCACGGCGCGCGCGGTCAGGGTTTTGCCGGTGCCCGGAGGGCCAACCAGCAGCACGCCGCGCGGAATGCGGCCGCCAAGGCGCTGGAATTTCTGCGGATCGCGCAAGAACTCAACGATTTCCTGCAGATCTTCCTTGGCCTCGTCGATACCCGCCACGTCCTCAAACGTCACACGGCCATGCGCCTCGGTGAGGAGCTTAGCTTTTGACTTGCCAAATCCCATCGCCTTGCCGCCCGCCCCCTGCATCTGGCGCGACAGGAAGATCCACACGCCCAGAAAAGCGATCAGCGGAAGACCGTTGACCAGCAGCGTCACCAGCCAGTTGCCGCCATCCTGTGGCGGACGAGCGGCGATGGAGACGTTCTTGCTGTAGAGCTTTTGCACCAGAGTCGGATCGTTGGGCGCATAGGTGGAGAAGGCGCGGCCATCGTTGAAATGACCGCTGATCTCGGGGCCTGATATCGTGACCTCGCGCACACGGCCCTGATCGACCTCGCTCAAAAGCTGGCTAAAGGCGATCTGCTGCGAAGCCTCGCGCTGGGACGGGTTCTGGAACAACATCACCAGAGCCACGACCAGCAGGAAGATAATCACCCACAGAGAGAAGTTCCTGACATTGGGGTTCATTGCGGTCCTGCCGTAGATCCTGTTGAAGGATGCGCCGGAACTTGTGCCGGACCTCGCACCGCTTACTGATTGATGTAATCTAGGCTCGACTGGCCCCCTTGCCAAGGGAAGCGCCCCGCCGATCTGCATTAAAGACCGGCTTTTAGCCGACGCGATGAACAGATTGCGACATTACGTTGCGTCCGCGCTGGCGGACAGGCTCCCTGACAAGCTCCAGCCGTCCCGTTTTATCGAGCCGCAAAAGCGCGCCGCCAAGCGACAGCTTGAGCGATTCGCCGCGATGGAGCGCCTGCGCCAGCCGCTCAAAAGCGCTCTCCAGGCGTTGCAGGCGCAAAGGCGCCACGCCCAGATTCTCCACCTCGGCAATCAAAACCCGCAAGCCGACCTCCTCCGGCCCCGCCAGCAGAGCGCTAAAATTCACGCTCGTACCCTCAGGCCCGCGCGTAACCGCCTCCTTCGCCAGCGTCTGCGCCATCGCCGCCAGCGCATCGTCGGCGCGAGCAGCCCTCTGGGCGAGCCGGGCAAGACGCCGGGCGGTCAGCCCCTGCCCCGCGAGCGTATCCGCCAGCAGACGCCAGCGGACGCGGGCATAGCGGGGATTTATGTTTGAGGCGTCTTCCGCGAAGGCCAAACCCTGCGCGTGGCAAAAAGCCACAAGGCCGGATTTGGGGATATCGAGCAGGGGCCGGACCAGCGACAGTCCGTCCAGAATCGTCACCGGCCGCATCCCGGCAAGCCCGGCGATTCCGCTGCCGTGCGCCATGCGCATCAGCACGGTCTCGGCCTGATCGTCGGCATGGTGGGCGGTGACGATGCAATCGGCGCCAATCTCACGGGCGTGACCGACAAGCAGCCGATAGCGGGCGGCGCGCGCCTTTTCCTGCAATCGGGAGATGGGCTTCTCGCCCTCCCAGACCAAAATGGCGTGGGGAATTCCAAGCCTTTGCGCCAGAGCGGCGACGTCCTGCGATTCCGCCTGCGATTCGGGCCGCAGGCCATGGTCAATTGTAGCGGCTAGAATTTTGGGGCGGGCAGGGTCGGCGGCGCGCCAATCTGCGGCGAGTTTCAGAAGGGCCGTCGAATCGGGACCACCGGAGATCGCCAGCAGGACTTTGCCGGCGCGCAATAAAGGCGCGAGCAGACTGTCGCGATTTTCCAACGGGAAACTTTCGCTCAGCACTGCACGCGTTTCATATCGCGATCCGCGCCGGCTTTGATATTGGCGCTGGCGTTGGAATATTTGCGCCCGATTTCGCCCCACGCTGCGCAGGCCTGCTCCCTGGCGCCGAGTTTTTCCAGCGATTGCCCGAGACGCAGCAGGCTTTGCGGCGCCTGCGAGGACTTGCTGTAATCGGTCGAAATCTTCAAAAACTGTTCGGCGGCTTCCCGATGGCGACCACGCCTTGCATAAATATCGCCCAGATTATACGCCGCGCCGGGCGCGAGCTGCCCGTTGGGATAGCGCTCCAGAAACCCCTTCAGGCTCGATTCGGCGTCATCGAGCTGGTTGGCGCGCACTTGCGCAATCGCCGCCTCATATTCGCCGCGCGGTCCCGCCGCGACCGGCTGGGCGGGCGCAAGGCTGGCTGACGCCGCCGGAGCGATGGGGGACGAGGGCGGCGTGGAGCCAAGCGGCGCCGGCCCGGGCGCAAGATTGCCGGTTTGGTTCCCATTTTGGCGGGGACGGCGTGGGCTCATCAAATCAAGCGGGGCGTTGGGATCGTCGATCGTCTCAACCAGCGCGCCGCCCAAGGGACCGGAGATGCCCGGGCGACCCTCCAGAGCGGAGCGCGGAGGCTGGCTTTGGGAGGGGTCCAGCATGTCGCTGCGCCGACCGGGCGTACGGGTCTCCGGCTGGCCGCTTGAGGGGTTCCCGTTCTGATCTTGCAGGCGACGCAATTCAAACTGAGTCTGTTCAAGCTGGCCGGTCAGCGACCGCACTTCTTTTTCAAGCCGGTCGAGTCGCAGGATCAGGGACGAAACATCCACCGGGGGCGGCGACGACGAGCCAAACAATTGCGCATTTGCCCCCGGGGGAAGCCAGACGCAGATCAGCATGGCGGAAAAGAAAAGGCTGCGCGGAAAGGTCATGCGGGCGGCATCCAATTGCGAACGGGCGGTTTGGCGCGAGCTAACCAGGAGCGGCAGCCTTGCCGGAATTGCTAGCAATCATAGACCAACCGATGGCCAAAATCAGGCGCAAACCCGCCTTGTTTGCAAATATGAACGCAAAACGACCGCCGCAAACAAAGGTTTGCGGCGGTCGATGAGATTATCAAGGCAGAAATCTGCTTACGAACCGGCGCCGCCGAGCACGGTGACGGCGCGGCGATTCTGCGACCAGCACGAGATGTCGTTGCAGACCGCCACCGGGCGCTCCTTGCCATAGCTGATCGTGCGCAGACGGCTGGCGGGCACGCCGCGGGCGGCCAGATAGGTCTTGGCCGCTTCTGCGCGCTGGGCGCCGAGCGCGAAATTGTATTCGCGCGTGCCGCGCTCGTCGGCGTGGCCTTCCATGGTGATCACGTAGCTGGGATATTGCGCCAGCCAGCGCGCCTGCTTTTCAAGAATGCCCTGAGCCTGGGGGGTCAATTCCACCGAATCGGTTTCGAAATAGACGCGGTCGCCGACGTTGACGACGAAATCCTGCTGCGTGCCCGGGCGAGCCGAGCCGGCGCCGCCGGCGCCTGCGAGCCCGAGCGCGTTCGGATCGTCATTGGGGTTTTTCGAGCAGGCCGCAATTGCAAGCGCTGCTGTCAAAGCGGCGACGATGCGAATGACGCGCGCGCTGGAGGAAATAGTCATGCCGGGAACTCCTGTGCTGCCGGATTTGGGGTCCAGAATTCGTAATCCGGACGCACAAGCGCCGGCGGACGTGTCAGTGAATAAGCCATCAGATGGTTAAGCGAAGGTTCCATCAACCCTGCCGGAAGCTTGTTTCGAAGCGTTGCATTTAAGCAAACGCCAAAACTGGTTAACGGGAGGTTAGTGGCGGGAATGAGGCGGGGCGGGGAGGAGGCGAGTAGCGAGTGGCCAGCAGGCAGTAGAAACCCCGCATCCATCATGCTTCGCACGCCACCCTCTCCCGCAAGGGGAGAAGGAAGAAAGAGGTGTCCATGCTGAAAATGGCTCTTCCTTCTCCCGTGCGCGGGAGAAGGTGCGCCTTGCGTCAGCAAAGGGCGGATGAGGGGTTCTTCTGCTGCCTACTCGCTAATTGCTACACCCGCCAACGCCTTCGCCCCGGCGTCAAACTGCAGCCGCGCCAGCCTTGCGTACAGGCCGTCGCGGGCGACCAGGGAAGCGTGCGTGCCCTCTTCGACCACGCGGCCCTCGTCCAGCACCAGAATGCGGTCAGCTTTGAGCACTGTGGCCAGCCGGTGAGCGATGACGATGGTGGTGCGGGCGCCCATCACGTTTTCGAGCGCGGCCTGCACCAGCGTCTCGTTCTCGGCGTCGAGCGCCGATGTCGCCTCGTCGAGCAGCAGGATCGGCGCGTCTTTCAAAATGGCCCGCGCGATGGCGATGCGCTGACGCTGGCCGCCCGACAGCGTGACGCCACGTTCGCCCACACGCGTCTCATAGCCCTTGGGCAGGTTGGCGATAAACTCATCCGCAGCCGCCCGCTTCGCTGCTTCAATGATTTGCGCGCGATCAGCGTCTGTGCGGCCATAGCCGATGTTCTCTGCGATCGTCGCCCCAAAGATTGCAGCTTCCTGCGGCACAAGCGAAAGTCGTGCGCGCAATTGCGCCGGGTCAACCTGCGAAACATCCAGTCCATCGACGCTGACGCGCCCGGTCTGGGGATCGTAGAAGCGCATCAGCAATTGAAACACGGTCGATTTGCCCGCCCCCGAGGGGCCGACGATGGCGATGGTTTCCCCAGCGCGCACGGCGAACGTCAGATCATGAACGGCGGCGACTTCAGGCCGCGTGGGATAGGAAAAGCTCACCCCCTCAAACGCGATCTCGCCGCGCGCGGGCCTCGGCAAATCCAGCGGCGCGGCAGGCGCCACGATTTTGGGCTCCGTCTCCAAGAGATCGGCAAT
Organism: Rhizobium sp. Q54; assembly: GCA_945878875.1. GTDB lineage: Bacteria > Pseudomonadota > Alphaproteobacteria > Rhizobiales > Beijerinckiaceae > Terripilifer. The sequence goes on along the minus strand of CAMCUC010000016.1, from coordinate 37,437 downwards.
GCGGGCGGCAGCGCCTGCGGCTGAGGAAATCTCGCTCCACACTTCCGACAATTGGCCCAGCGCGCTGGCGCCAAAAACGGCGTAGAGCACAAATTGCGACAGCAGACCGCCCGAAATGCGCCCCGCCAGCACATCCTGCGCGCCAAGCCACAAAACTGCGATGACGCTGGCGAAGGCCAGAAAGATCGCAACCACAGTCAACAGCGAGCGCGCAGCCATTGTGCGGCGGGCGGCCTCGTAGGAATCCTCTACGGCAGAGGAAAAACGGCTGGAGGCGGCGGGCTCCGCCGTGAAGGCTTGCAGCGTGCGCACGGCGCCAAGGCTCTCGGAGGCGAAGGCGGAGGCTTCGGCCAGCGTATCCTGCGCCCGGCGCGAACGCTCGCGCACGGACCGGCCAGACGCCATCAGCGGCAGCACGATGAGCGGAATGGCGATCAGCACAAGCCCGGACAGCTTGGGGCTGGTGTAGACCATCATGGCGATGGCGCCCACGAACATGAACAGATTGCGCAAAGCCACCGAGGCTGAGGAGCCGAAAGCCGATTTCATCTGCGTGGTGTCGGCGGTAAGGCGTGACACCAGCTCGCCGGTGCGGGCGGTGTCATAAAAAGCCGAATCAAGCCTCAGCAAATGCGCGAACACATCGCGGCGCAAATCGGCGACGACCCGCTCGCCCAGCGTCATCACAAGGTAATAGCGAACGCCCGAAGCGAGCGCGAGAACGCCGACCACGGCCATCATGGCCCCGAAATACAGGTCGATCACGCCTGCGCTTTCGGCTGAAAAACCATTGTCTATCATGCCCCGAACGGCCACCGGCACGGTGAGCGTGGCGGCTGAAGCCACGCTAAGGGCGGCGAGCGCGCTCAAAAGACGCCCGCGATATCGCAGGGCGTAGGGAATGAGCGGAAGCAGGGCTTTCAGCGAAGCCCTGGGGCGCCGTCCTGCGGCGCTGTCGTGATAGGCGTCATCAGTCATAGCCATTGTCTACGACTTTTAGCGCCGCGACGGAATGGGCTCGCCTTGTTTCCCGGCCCGCCCTCATGTATACGACCGGCCAATCCTGATTTTGCTGCGGTCACGCCCCGTAGCTTGCTGTTGCGAGGACTTAACCGCCATGAAAAACGACATTCATCCCCATTACCACATGATCAAGGTCGTGATGACCAACGGAACCGAGTTCATGACCCGGTCCACCTACGGCGAGGAAGGTTCGACCCTGAACCTCGACATCGACCCCACGACTCACCCGGCCTGGACCGGCGGAACCCAGCAGCTGCTGGATCGCGGCGGCCGCCTCTCGCGCTTCAACGCGCGCTTTGGCAGCATCGGCGCCCGCAAGTAAGCGGCTGTTTCCAGTGACTAAAAAACGGCCGGGTTTTCCCCGGCCGTTTTTTTATGTGTTCGATCGGCGGAGCTTTCAGCGCACGGGCGAGGTGAACGCCCGCCGCAGCAACGCATGCTGGCCCTCAAGCGGCATCTGCGCGGGAGCCGCGTTCTGCGCCGGGCTCGCGTAGAGCAATTGATCGAGGTGGATCACCCGGTCCTGCAAACGCATGGATTGTTGCACGAGATCGCGAAGCCGCGCCGGCAGACGTTGGAAGAGCGATCCGTCAGTGGCCGATTCCTGCCGCGTCAGCTTGACTTTGTGCTTGTCGGCGCCTGCTTGCGTCAGGCTCATCTCGCCCTCATTGACAGCCCGTTGCAGCAATAACCACGACGCCATCTGCATCAGCCGCGTCGTCAGCCGCATGCTCTCGGAGGCATAGGCCAGCGCCTCAGCGCGGGCGAGACTGCGCGATTCAAGGCGACCGGGTCCATCGAGATATTCAGCAGATTCCTCAACAAGCAGCATCCCCTCCCGAAACAGGGACTTGAACGCATCGGAGGAAGCAAGTTTCTCACCGAAAAATACGGTGTTGTCTTCGATTGAAAGCATGTTGCGACCCATCCGCTAAACGTCGCCCCGACGAGCGGGGCCTCGAAGGCAATGCGATTATCTGGGTCGATCCTAGCGCGGGAACGCGCGCTTGTGCTTTTAAAGCTCCGTTAACCTTAACCCGCACGAGCCTCGGGCAGCGACGCAAAAAAAGAGCCGCGGGGGGAGCGGCTCTTTGAAGTTGGCAACAGGTTAGCGTCAGACAAAGTGGACAGGAGCCACTCAAGTGCCCCGAAATCCGGGACGGCTTATTTAATGCATATAATCCTTAACATAGGGTGAATGGTAATCAATGTCGTTACGCAAGACTCCTCATCCGTCACGCTTCGCGCGTGACACCTTCTCCCGCAAGGGGAGAAGGGCGCACACGATCAGCATGGCCTCTTCCTTCTTCTCCCCTTGCGGGAGAAGGTGCGCCTTGCGTCAGCAAGGGGCGGATGAGGGGTAGTCTCACGCCTTGAAAAAAGCATCCGCCGCGCGCCTCGAAGCCTCCTTGGCCTCGGCCGCAGCCTCCAGCCGAGCGATCTCCGCACGCAAAAGCTCTATCCGCTCGCGCAATTCATGCGCAGATAGAATGTCGAGATTCTCGCCAAGCTCATGGATGATTTTCTTGCGCACCGGGGCGCCGAACGGATCTTCGTCAATGCTCGCCATCGCCGTCTCCTCATTCGCAGCCACCAGCCTAGTGCGGGCGCGCACATGAGTCACGCCATTGTATCAGCGCCATTGCCCGGCGTGCGGCGGCGGGCTACGCAGGAGGCTCAACGCCGCAGCAGCAGAAGAGGCCGACATGTCCCTGCCCTCACAGATGACCTGCATCGCGATCAAAGCCCCCGGCGGGCCGGAGATGCTGCAGCTTGAGACCCGGCCCCTGCCCTTGCCGCGCGCTCATGAAATTCTGGTGAAAGTGATGGCCGCCGGGGTCAACCGACCTGACGTGTCGCAGCGGCTTGGCCGCTATCCGCCCCCGCCCGGCGCCAGCGATCTGCCGGGGCTTGAGGTGGCGGGCGAAGTGGTTGCGCTTGGGGAAGGCGCAACGCGCTTCCAGCTCGGCGACAAAGTGTGCGCTTTGGCCAACGGCGGCGGCTATGCAGAATTTTGCGCAGTGCATGAAACCCATGCTTTGCCTGCGCCGCAAGGCTTTTCGATGGTCGAGGCCGGCGCAATCCCCGAGACGTTTTTCACCGTGTGGGTGAACGCGTTCATGACCGGGCGCCTGAGCGCTGGCGAGACCGCGCTCGTGCATGGCGGCTCGTCGGGCATTGGCACCACGGCGATCATGCTCGCAAAAGCCTTTGGCGCCAGCATCATCGTTACCGCTGGCGCAGAGGACAAACTCGACGCCTGCGTTAAGCTGGGCGCGGATCTTGCGATCAATTACCGCACGCAAGATTTCGTTGAAGAGGTGAAGCGTTTCACCAACGGCGCGGGTGTTGACCTGATCCTTGACATGATCGGCGGACCTTACGTGCAGCGCAATCTTGAATGCGCGGCGATGGACGGTCGCATCGTGCAGATCGCTTTTCAGCAGGGCTATAAAATCGAGAACTTTGACATGCGCCCGATCTCGGCCAGGCGCATCATGTATACTGGATCGACGCTGCGCCCGCGCACCATCGAGCAGAAGGGCGCCATCGCCGAAGATCTATTCAAGCGCGTGTGGCCGCTTTTTGCGCAAGGCAAATGCAGGCCGGTGATTGATTCAACCTTTCACCTGCGTGACGTGGCCAAAGCCCATTCGCGCATGGAGGAGGGCCATCACATCGGCAAGATCGTGCTAACGATGTGAAGCGCCATCTGGACCGCGCGCGGTCCAAAGTTTACTCCGCCGCTTCCGCCAGTCCGCGCTTGCGCAGCAAGGCGTCCGGGGTGGGCAGGCGACCACGGAAGGCGATATAGGCGTCGTCGGGTTCGCGCTTGCCGCCCGCTGAATAGATAAATTCATGCAACCGCTGCGCCACAACCGGATCAAACGCATCGCCGGTCTCCAAAAATGCATCGAACGCGTCAGCGTCCAGCACTTCCGACCAGAGGTATGAGTAATATCCGGCCGAATAGCCCTCGCCCGAAAACACATGCGCAAAGTGCGACGTGGCATGGCGCATGGCGATTTCAGCGGGCATGGAAATCGCCTCAAGGCGCTTGCGCGTGAAGGCTGCTGAATCCACGTTGACCGGGTGCGCCAGCGCGTGAAAATCCATATCCACGTAAGCCGACGAGCAATATTCAACCGTGGCGAAACCCTGATTGAACGTGCGCATGGCCAGTATGCGCTCAAGCAAATCCTCCGGCATCGCCTCGCCAGTTTTCACGTGGCGCGCAAAGCGGCGCAAAACGTCGGGCTGCGTCAGCCAATGCTCGAACAATTGCGAGGGCAGTTCGACAAAATCAGATGAGACGCTGGTGCCCGAGATGCGCGGATAAAGCACGTCCGATAACATGCCGTGCAACGCATGGCCAAATTCGTGGAACAACGTGCGCGCTTCATCGAGTGACAACAGCGCAGGCTCGCCCGCGCCGGGCTTTGCGACGTTGAGCACGTTGACGATGATCGGGCGCACGTCGCCGTCGAGCTTTTGCTGCGAACGGAACGCGGTCATCCACGCGCCGCTGCGCTTGGAGGCGCGCGCAAAATCATCCGCCACGAACAAAGCCACATGCGCGCCTTGTGCGTTTTTCACTTCGAACGCGCGCACGTCCGGATGGTAAAGCGCCAACCCCTTGCGCTCTTCAAACGTCAGGCCGAAGAGGCGGTCCGCCACATCGAAGGCGGCGGCGCGAATGTTTTCCAGCTCGAAATAAGGCTTCACCTGCGCATCGTCGATTGCAAATTTCGCAGCCCGCAGTTTCGAGGAATAATAGCGCCAGTCATGCGCTGCAATTTTGAAATTGGCGCCTTCTGAATCCGCCATGCCCTGCAAATCGGCGGCCTCTTGCAGCGCCCGCGCGCGGCCCTTCTCCCACACCTGATCGAGCAGGCCGCGCACCGCGTCCGGCGTCTTCGCCATCGTGTCGTCGAGCTTGTAATGGGCGTAGGTGGGATAGCCGAGCAGCGCGGCTTTCTCGGCTCGCAAAGCCACAATCTCATTGATGATCGTGTGATTGTCGCTGGCACCCCCGCGAGCGCCGCGCGCGACAAATGCGTTGAACAAAGTCTCACGCAGATCGCGCCGGGTTGAGCTTTCCAGAAACGGCTCGACGTGCGAGCGCGACAGCGTGATGGCATACGCGCACGACAGGCCGCGCTCTTTTGCCCTGCGGGCGGCGCTGGCGCGCAGCAAATCCGGCAAGCCTGCCATGTCGGCCTCGCCAAGCTCCATCACAAAATCGGCTTCGTCCGCCAGAAGGTTTTGGCCAAATTGCGTGCCCAGGACCGCCATGCGCTCGACGATCCGCGCCATACGGGCTTTTTGGGCCTCGTTGAGCCTTGCGCCCGAGCGAACGAAATCCTTGTGGATGCGCGTCAACACCCGCGCCTGTTCTTCATTCAAACCTTCAGCTGGCACAGCGTCGATACGCCTGAACAAATCTGCGTTCATCGAGATCGCGGCGCCGTGGGCGGCCAGTTTTGGCGACATCTCGCGCTCAATGGCCTGCAGGGCCGGCCTGGAATCGGTGGCGGCGAGATTGAAGAACACGCGGCCCACGCGGCGCAGGGCGCGACCGCTGCGCTCCAGCGCCTCGATTACATTCTGGAAACTGGCGGGCTCCTGCGCTCCGGCTATGGCGGCGATCTGCGCGTCATGCTCAATCAGGGCGCTTGTAAAGGCGGGCGCAAAATGCTCCGGCGCTATTTTGTCGAAAGGCGCCAGGCCGAATGGCGTATTCCAGACTTCAAAGAAGGGATTCTGGTTTTCGGAACGATTGGCCATGAATGTCTCTTTTGCGGATTCGACGCGGAGCTTATCGGATATATAGTGCGCAAGAATGAACACGAAGCGTACCAAAGAAACCATCAGGGGGAAGCGGCATGATTGAATTGCATTACTGGCCGACGTCAAACGGACAAAAGATCGCGATTTTTCTGGAAGAGAGCGGGATCGCCCACGAGCTTCACCCCGTGAACATCAGCAAAAAAGAGCAGTTTCGTCCGGAATTTCTGAAGATTTCGCCCAACAACCGCATTCCCGCAATTCTCGACCGCGCGCCCGCCAATGGCGGCGAGCCTGCGGGCGTGTTCGAATCCGGTGCGATCCTGTTTTATCTGGCTGACAAAACCGGGCAGTTCTTGCCCAAAGATCCACTCGGACGCATTCGCGCCATGGAATGGGTGTTCTGGCAGATTGGCGGTCTTGGCCCGGCGTCCGGCCAGGCCAATCTTTATGTCAGCGACACGGCCACGCAGAACCCGGGCGCCACGGAGCGCTGCTTCAACGAGTTGGCCCGGCTCTACAAAGTGCTCGACGGCCAGCTTGGACGCGGCGCTTTTCTGGCGGGGGCGGATTATTCCATCGCCGACATCGCCTGCTATCCCGCCATCGCCAATCATGAGCGCCACAAAGTGAACATGGCCGATTATCCCAATGTGAAACGCTGGTTTGAGGCCATCAAGGCGCGCCCGGCGGTGCAGCGGACTTACGAGAAGGGCGACGCGATACGCAAGGCCGCCGGCTAAGGGTCAAGCGCTGGCTTGACGAGAAGCGCAGCGCACAAACGATTGCGTTGCGCCCCGGTCGCGACTATACAAGCAGCATCCCCGTCATGGATGATCGCTGTTGAGGTAAGCCTCGACCGGACCGGAGCCTGAGTTCCGGAACCTGATCAGCCTTGCCGATTTTTCGTTCGCTGCACGGCGCCAGATACGCCGCAAGGAGCATGTCATGAGCAACGCACCGCTGATGCCGAAGGCGACCGCCGTCTGGCTCGTGGAGAACACGTCCCTGACGTTCGACCAGATCGCCGATTTCTGCAAGCTGCACCCGCTTGAGGTGAAGGGCATCGCCGACGGCGAAGTGGCGACCGGCATCAAGGGCCAGGATCCCGTCACGTCGAACCAGCTCACCCGCGACGAGATCGCGCGCGGCGAGCAGAGCGGCGATTACAAGCTCCAGCTTGCAGTCTCCAAAGTGCGCCTGCCGGAAGCCAAGAAGGGCCGCGGCGCCCGTTACACCCCGCTGTCGCGCCGTCAGGATCGCCCGAACGCGATTTTGTGGCTGATCCGCAATCATCCCGAGCTGAAAGACGCGCAGATCATGCGCCTCGTCGGCACCACCAAGACCACCTTGCAGGGCATTCGCGACCGCACCCACTGGAGTTCAGCCTCGCTGGCCCCAATGGACCCAGTGACGCTGGGCCTGTGCTCGCAGCTCGATCTCGATTTTGAAGTTGCGCGCGCCAACAAGGATCGCCCGCAGACGCCCGATGCCGGGCAGATGCTCGCGCCCGCCGAAATCACCACCGGCCCGCGCGCATGGGAGGCCGAGCCCGAGGCGCCGACGCGAGAGAGCGTGTTCTCTACGCCCTCCCCGGCTCTGCAGGTGGACGAGGAAGACGAGATCGACGTTGATTCCGTGTTCGCCAAGCTGAAAGATTTGAAGACCAAAGAATAATCGGCGCCGGTTGGCGGCAATGGAAGGGTCGCAGAACATGGCGGTCGCAGAAACGCTGGTCGATGTGTTCGAGACCGGCGCCGCCGATTTTGCGGATCGCATCGCCTTCGAGAGCTTCGGCGCCCGCCTGAGCTTTTCCTCGGTCGCCGATCACGCCCGCGCCATAGCCTCGGGCCTGCAAAGGCTGGGCCTGCAAAAGGGCGATTGCGTCGCGATCATGGCATCGAACGTCATGGCCTGCGCGCCAGTCTTGTTTGGCGTCATCGCAGGCGGCTTCGTGCTTGCGCCCGTTGATCCTGACGCAAGCCCGCAAGAGCTTGCCGCGCAATTGAACGCGTCCGGCGCCCGAGTGATGTTCGTGCTGGAGACGAGCGCACATATTTTATGCGACGCGGTTGAAAGCCTTGAGACGCTGGAGCGGGCGATCATCATGGCGCCGGGCGATCTCATTGGCTGGCGCGGTTTTTTCGCCAATGTGACGGTGCGCCGCCTGCGCCGCCGGGTGAAGCCCTATACTTTGTTCGCCACTTTACCCTTTGGAAGTTTCACGGAATGGGGCGCGGGCGAGGCGCCAAAACCCGTCGATCATACGCCCGACGACGTGGCTTTATGGCGCTATGCAGGCGCCGGGCAGGGCGGCGTGAGGCTGGCCCATCGGGCTCTGCTGGCGGAAATCGCGCAGGCCGGAAGCTGGCTCCATGAGCCCGGGATTGGCGAGCTTCCAACGACATCCGCTGCGCTTGCACACGATCAGCCGGTTTCAAACCCTGTAGCGCTGATCCTGTGCTGGCTCTTTATGTGGCGCATCGGCGCAAAACAAATCCTGCTGATGGACGCGCGCGATACCGGTGACGCCATCAAAGCGTTCAGAAAATCGCCGCCCGACATGCTGGCGCTGAGCCCGGCGCTCTATGGCGCGCTCGCCGGTGGTAAAGCGCTCGCCGGTGTGGATCTGTCGCGGCTGAAAGCATGCGCCAGCCTAAGCGCAGGAATGACGGCGGACATTGCCGAGCGGTGGAAGGCGGCGACCGGGGTCGATATTGCGCCCGTCGATAGCGGGGCAAAAGGCTTGCAAGATTAGCTGCGCAGGGGCTCGACCTTGAGCGCGGCGCGCACAAAATAATACAGGCCCGTGGCGCCAAGGCAGCCGCCGACGATCTCGAACGCGCGGCGAAACAGCGGCGGCAAATCGAGCAGCCCGCCGATAGCCCAACCTGCGGCCCACGTCATGCCGATCAATTCAGTTCCGACCAGGATCGCCACGCTGAAAATCGTGACGACATTGCGCCAGTTGATCTGCTTCTTCTGCGTCAAGGCCCGCTCCTCGTCAGGGGCGCTCACGCCCTGCTCGCTTATCAAGTATAATACCCCGGTTTCCCTCGCAAGCGATCCATCAAAACCATATGCCCCACGCTCCTGAATTTTCCGGTGCCGCCGTCAGCGCGCCCCATGACGCGGCCGCCCGCACCGGGCGCAACATGCTGGCGCTCGGGGCCAACGCAATAGAGGCCGCAGTCGCGATGGCAGCCACGCTTTGCGTTATCTCCCCGCACGCCAATTCGCTGGGCGGCGATGCTTTCTGGCTGATGCGCGAGCCAAAGGGGCGCGTGCATTATCTGCAAGCCTGCGGGTTTGCAGGCGCTGGCGCGACGATCAAATTCTATCGCGGGCTCGGCTACGATCATGGCCCGCCTGCGCGCGGACCATTGGGCGCACTGGCGACCCCGGGGCTGGTTGACGGCTGGCGGTGCGCGCTGGAGCTCGCCAAAGCGCTCGGCGGGCGTCTGCCTTTGGCTGATTTGCTGTCTGACGCTTATGGCTATGCGCGCGAGGGTTATTGCGTGAGTCCGGTTGAGGCGCGTTTGCGTCCGTCTGATTTTGATGTGCTAAAAGACACGCTGGGCTTTTCCGCCGCCTTTCTCAATGAGGGCGAGCGCGCCAAAGAGGGCGCTTTGCGCATGGCGCCAAGGCTCGCGATCATCCTTGAGCAATTGGGCCATGCGGGCCTGCGCGATTTTTATCGCGGCGATATTGGCCGCGAGCTGGCCGCTGATCTGGCCGACATCGAGGCGCCCATCACGCGGATCGACATTGAGCGCACGCAAGCGCGCTGGCGGGCGCCGCTCAATCTGGCCATTCCCAGCGCAATGTTGTGGGGCGGGCAGCCGCCCACCCAGGGGCTGGCTGGCCTTGTGCTGCAAGGGATATTGCAGCGGCTGGAGACTGCGCGCGCCGCAAGTTTCGAACATATCCATGCATTGGTTGAGGTGAGCAAGCGCGCAGCAGATATTCGTGATCGCGCCTGCGGCGATTTCGACCACAGCTTTGAAGACCCCGCGCAATTTCTGACATCGGCGGTGCTGGAACGCGAGGCGGCTGCGATCTCCATGTCGCGTGCGGCGCCCTTCGCGATGGCGCCGGAAAGCGCGCAGGGCTCTGCATGGCTGGGCGCGATTGACGCCTCGGGGCTGGCGGTGTCCTGCGTCCAGTCGATTGGTTCAGAATTTGGCTCTGGCTGCGTGCTGAAGACGACCGGGCTTTTGATGCAGGATCGCGCGGCGGGCTTCTGCCTTCACGCTGACAAGCTGCATGCATTGGCGCCGGGGCGGCAGGCTTTCCATTCCACGCACCCGGCGCTGGCGGCCTTCGACGATGGCCGCATAGCGGTTCTGGGCGCGGGCAATGGCGGGAGCGATACGCTTCTGCAAGTTCAGGCGCAGATTTTCCTGGCGCTGGCTTCGGGAATGCGTTTGCAGGAAGCCCTTGAGGCGCCGCGTTTTGCATCTCGTTGCGATGGTCAGGAAGTACGCCTGAACATGGAGGACCGGTTCGATCCCTCCGTGCTGTCGGCGCTGCGGCGGGCGGGCCAGGAGATTGAGCACGCGGGAAGCTTCGGCGAGGCCGGCGCGCTGATGCGCTGGCCAAGGAGCGGCGTCGACGGCGGTCACGATCCACGCGGAGATGGCGCGGCTTTGGGATTTTAGAAGAGCCCCCTACCCCCTAACGCCCAACAATCGCCGCCAGCACAAGGCTTGCGCCCAGGAACAGCACCAGCAGCGCGGCGGCCAGCTCCAGCAGGCGCACGACGATGACCCCGCCTCCCGAGGCTTGCCCGAGAAAGCGCACGGCCAGCCCCTTGGCGCCGACGGCTACAGCCGCGAGCGCGCTGGTGGTGAGGGCAGTGCCCATCGCCATGGCGAAAGCCGACGCGACGCCAGCCATGAAAATGCCCTGCGCCAGCGCAAACACCAGAACGAGAATTGCGCCCGAACAGGGACGCGCGCCAGCGGCGAACACGGTGGCGATGGCGCCGCGCCATGTGAAACCGTCCCCCAATGTGGCTGGGGATGGCGCATGGAAATGGCCGCAATGCTCATCGTGAACATGCGCTTTGGGTTTGTGCGCGTGCGCATGATCGTGGTGGCCATGATCGTGATCGTGATGCCCATGGTCGTGGTGATGAGTCTGCTTGCCGCGCAGCTCGCCCGCCAGCGCGCGGCCTTTGCGCCAGACCAGCCAGGCGCCCAGCAGCGCGATGGCGCCATAGCTGGCCAGCTCCACAAGATTGGCGACTTCCTTCATGCGTGCAGACGTTGCGTTGAGCGCGACCGCCAGCACGGCCACGATCAGCACCGCGACCACCGCCTGCAACACAGCCGCCATGAACGAGATCGCGATACCACGCCGCAGCGAATTGTCGTTGGCGAACATGTAGGACGCCACCACCGCCTTGCCGTGACCCGGCCCCGCCGCATGAAACACGCCATAGGCGAAACTGATTCCAAGCAAGGTCCACAGCGCAGACGCATCCGCCTCGATGGCGCGCACGGCGCCGCTGAGCATGCGCTCAAATCGCATTTGTTCGGCCACAACCCACGCCGCAAAACCGCTGGTGGGCGGGCCTGAACCCTCCCTCATACCCATGTCGAAGGGATTGCGCGCAGGCGCCAGAGCTTGCGCAAAAGCCTCATGCGCCAGCGCATCGACGGAGGCGATCAGAACGGCGCCTATCAACGCGCAGGCAAGCAGCGCAAGCTTGCGGGACAGGGACGGCGATGCAGACATGTGTTTCACGATATCGCCTGCGTAAAATGATGGATCCAAAGACAGGCGCTCACGGACACGCCACGATAACGCGGCTCGCCAGTTTAAGACCGAAATCTGCGCCGGGCGAGACGTTCGTGCCAAGGGAATCATTGAGCTTGCCTTTATCTTCGGGCAACAGCGGCGGCGGCTCGCTGACGCTGACGCTGCAGCCTGCGGGGGCCCCGCGCAGCGACACCGGCGCCTGCTTTTCAAAATCAAACGCCACAAAATAAGTGGGATCGTACACCTGCACCGCAAACGCCTTCCCCGCGCTGGCGGGCGCCTTGAAGGGCGCGGTGAAATGCAGGGTCACAAGCTTTTTGGAATCCAGCGTGATCGAATAATCGAAAGCTGGCGCAAATTCGACCGGGCGCCCGCCCGCCCGCGCAAAGGTGAAGAATGAGGCCTCCTCCAATTGCTCGACATTGACCTTGGCCAGTTCGGTCAATTCGGCTGCGCTGGGCTTGCCGCTTTTGCCGCCAAGCCCCTGCGTGGCGAAGGCTGAATACATGTCGTCGAACGTCCATGAATGACGCACGCCGGAAATCTTGCCGTCCGGCCCAAACAGCACAATCGTTTTGACCGCTACAAACACATGCGGATGGGCGCGCGCGGGCTTGAGCGCGCCAAGACCGAGGGCAGCTGCAAAAATCAGGGCGAAGAGGACGCGTGAGATGCTCATGATTCGTTGTAACATGACCCAATGATCCCGGCTAAAGCAAGGCGGGCCGGACGCAGTTTTGTCACGCAAACGTCGTCAGGCGCCGGGCATAGAGAAAGCCGCCGATATTGACGGGCCGGAGCGATGCTGGCACGCAGGCTTTGTCTTCAAGTCTCTCGTCTCAAGTTCTACGTACTCAAATCCTGGTCTGCCACGGCTCTTGAGCCAGCGAGAAGAGCCCATGCTGCGCATTTACGTTCGCATCAACGACCATCTTGAACCTCACGATCTCGTCGTGACGCCGGACCTGTCCGCGCCGCTGCCCGAGGGGCCAATCCTGTGGGTCGATTTGCTCAATCCGACGCCGGACGAGGATCGCTATGTTGAGCGCTTCGTCGGCGTGTCGATTCCCACCCGCGAGGAAATGCAGGAAATCGAAGTCTCCTCGCGGCTCTACAGCGAGGACGGCGGCGAGTTCATGACCATCGCCGCACTGGCCCATCTTGACGAAGAGCCTATCGTGACGCCGATCACCTTCGTCATGAAAGGCGCCACGCTCGTCACCGTGCGCTACGCCGAGCCGCGCCCGTTCACGATGTTTGCCGCCCGCGCGCAGCGCCCCGGCGCCGTCCCCTGCGCCACCGGCGAGCAAATCATGCTCAGCCTGCTGGAGGCGATGATCGACCGCATCGCCGACGTGATGGAGCGCGTCGGGACCAAGATCGATTCAATCTCGCGTGAGGTATTCCACGAGGCCAACAATTCCGCCAAAACGAGAAGCCGTGATTTCAAGAACGTTTTGGTGAGCATTGGGCGCGAGGGCGATTTATTGTCGCTGGTACGCGAAAGCCTCGTCACCATGATCCGGCTGCTGACCTATCACACCGCAATATCGGAAGACGCGGGCAAGCGCGCCATCAAGGAAGCGCGCCAGCGTATCCGCTCAATCCAGCGCGACATCGCCTCGCTCACCGATCACTCGACCTATCTTTCGAGCAAGATCACCTTCCTGCTCGACGCCACGCTTGGCCTGATCAATCTTGAGCAGAACCAGATCATCAAGATTTTCTCGATCGCGTCCGTCTGCCTGATGCCGCCGACGCTGATCGCCTCCGTCTACGGCATGAACTTCAAATACATGCCGGAATTGGGCTGGGAATGGGGCTATCCGGCGGCGGTGGGGCTGATGTTTGTCGCGGGCGTGCTGCCGTTCATATATTTCCGCCGCAAGGGCTGGTTGTAAGAGCTGGCCGTAGCGCCTCCCCGCTTATCCGGGGAGGCGCTGTCGCGTTACTTCTTCAAGATCGGCTGCGCCTGCACCGGCGAATCTCCCGAGCGCACGAGCACGTTGCGGAACTGCCACGGGTCGCTCGTATCGATGTCTTCGGGGAAGAAACCGGGACGCCCCACCAGCGGATGCCAATCGGTATAGGCGCCGATAACGGGGCCGAGATAAGGTGTCTGCACTTCAAGGCAGCGGCGATAATCCATCTCGTCGGCCTCGGTAATCCCGTTGTTGGGATTCTCCAGCGCCCAAACCATGCCAGCCAGCACTGCGGACGTGACCTGAAGGCCGGTCGCGTTCTGATAGGGCGCGACGCGGCGCGTCTCTTCAATCGAGAGCTGCGAGCCGTACCAATAGGCGTTCTTGCCGTGGCCGTAGAGCAGCACGCCAAGCTCGTCGATGCCGTCCACAATCTCGTCCTCGTTCAGGATGTGCTGGACTTCCTGCACGCGGCCCGCCTGCCCGAACAATTCATGCAGCGAGAGAACCGCATCGTTGCAGGGATGATAGGCGTAATGGCAGGTGGGGCGATAAACTGCTGCGCCAGAGGCGTCGCGCACCGTCAGGTAATCGGCGATGGAGACCGATTCATTGTGCGTGACGAGGAAGCCGTATTGAGCTTGGGCCGTCGGCGTCCAGGACCGCACGCGGGTGTTGGCGCCGGGCTGTTGCAGATAGATCGCCGCGCCGCAGCCCTCTTTATGCGTTCCCGCGTTGTCGGGCATCCATTTTTCGTGCGTGCCCCAGCCCAGTTCCGCAGGCTGCACGCCTTCCGACAAAAAGCCCTCGACCGACCATGTGTTGACGAAGACCTGCATCGGCTTGGGAGATTTGGCGCGCTGCGTGTCGCGCTCGGCGATGTGAATGCCCTTCACGCCGAGGCGCTGCGCAAGCTGCGCCCAGCCGTCGCGGGTCGTGGGCTCAGGCGCCTTGTCGCCAAGGTCTTTGGCCAAATTGACGAGGCCCTGCTTGACGAACCACGACACCATGCCCGGATTGGCGCCGCAGCAGGACACCGCCGTCGTGCCGCCCGGCGATTTTCGGCGCGCAGCCAGCAGCGATTCACGCAAAGCATAATTGGTGCGCTGATCGACCGGCATGTCCTTGTCGAAATAGAAACCGGGCCACGGCTCGATCACCGTGTCGATGTAGAGCGAGCCAATTTCGCGGCAAAATTCCATGATCGCTACTGAGGAGGTATCTACGGAGAGATTGACGCAAAACCCCTGCCCGCCGCCCTCGGTCAGCAAGGGCTTCAGCAGCTCGCGGTAATTCTCGCGCGTCACGGCCTGTTTGATGAAGCGCGCGCCGTGCTTTTCGGCGATGGCGCGGTCCGCATCGTCAGGCCCGACGATGACGAAGCGCGATTTGTCGAAGGTGAAATGGCGCTCGATCAGCGGCAGCGTTCCCCGGCCGATGGAACCAAAGCCGATCATCACGATCGGGCCGTCGATCCGGCCATGTATGGGCCAATTGGTCATTTTATGCTCCTGATGAAAAAGGGCAGGCCCGGCAGGTCAAGGGCTGCAATGCTGCAGCCATCAACCAAACCGGGCCTGCCCCGTCAATGTTGATAGAGGATTATGCTGCCTGCGCGCTTTTTACGCGCTGGCGAATAAGCGTGCGGGGACGCGAGCGCTCCCGAGCCCCGGTCGGAACCACCATGCCGGTCGCGCCAGCCAGCGCGCCGGGCGCAAGCTCCAGCGCCAGAAAACGCGCGCGCTCCACCGGCCCTGGCAAATCGAGCGATGTCGTCAGCTCCGGCTGGAAGCCAAAGCGCTGGTAATAGGCCGCATCCCCAACCAGCAGAATCGCGCCATGGCCGAGCGTGCGGGCGCGCTCGATGGCCATCTGCATGAGCGCGGCGCCGATGCCAAGCGAGCGATGGGCGCCGGAGACCGCCAGCGGGCCAAGCAGCAGAGCGGGCTTGCCGCCAGCGCTCACGTTCCACAGCCGCACGGTGCCGACCAGCTCGCCGCCATGCGTAGCGCTCAAAGCAAGGCCGTGCGCGGGCAAGCGCCCGGTGCGAAACAGCTCGCTGGTCTTGGCGCGACGGCCTGCGCCCAGCGCCGCATCGAGCAGAAGCTCGCGTGCTGGCGCATCAGACGCGATTTGCGTGCGCAGAACGAGCGGCGCGAGTCCGCGAGCCTGCGGGAGAAACTCCGCGCAGGGAAAAAGGGCTTGTGGAACAGCGGCGTGATTTGAAAAATCGACGCGCGAAGGCGCATGCGAAAACAAGGTCATCCGACCCTCCATGAGAGGCAGTCAGCGACCCTCGCACCCACAATTCTTTGCGCAGAAGCGCAAAGGTTCGGGGCCGTTCGGGACAATTGGAGATTTGGCAGTCTGGATCGCGGACTTGCGCCCGCGATCTCTTGGATCCTATCCGTAGATCAGATCACATGCGTCTCAAGCGGCGGAAAGCCGTTGAAGCCGACGGCCGAATAAGTCGTCGTATACGCGCCGGTGCCGTCGATCAGCACTTTGGCGCCCACTTCAAGGCTCACGGGAAGGAAATAGGGTTCCTTCTCGTACAATACGTCCACCGAATCGCAGGTCGGGCCTGCAATCACGCACGCTTCCGTATCGTCGCCATCGAAATCGGTACGGATCGGATAACGGATCATCTCGTCCATGGTTTCGGCCAGCCCATTGAACTTGCCGATGTCGAGATAGACCCACTTTACCGTATCGTCCGCAGACTTCTTGGACACCAGCACCACTTCGGCCTCGATCACGCCTGCATTGCCGACCATGCCGCGACCCGGCTCGATGATCGTCTCGGGGATGCGATTGCCAAAATGCTTGCGCAGCGAGCGGAAGATCGCCTGTCCGTAGGCTTTCACCGCCGGCACGTCCTTGAGGTACTTGGTCGGGAACCCGCCGCCCAGATTCACCATCTGGAGGTGGATGCCGCGCTCGGCCAGCTCACGGAAGATCGTCGAGGACGCGGCCAGCGCCGAATCCCACATGCGCGGGTTGCGCTGCTGCGAGCCGACGTGGAACGACACGCCATAGGCCTGCAAGCCCAGACGATGGGCGTGCTCAAGAACGCCCGTGGCCATTTCCGGCACGCAGCCGAACTTGCGCGAGAGCGGCCATTCGGCGCCCGCGCCGTCGCACAGGATGCGGCAGAATACTTTCGAGCCGGGAGCGGCGCGCGCGATTTTCTCGACCTCGGCCTCGCAATCGACCGCGAACAGCCGGACGCCAAGCGCATGGGCGCGCGCGATGTCGCGCTCCTTCTTGATCGTGTTGCCGTAGCTCAGGCGCTCGGGCGGGCAGCCGGTGGCCAGAACCTGCTCGATCTCCACGACGGAAGCCGTGTCGAAGCAGGAGCCAAGGCGCGCCAACAGGTCGAGCACTTCAGGCTGCGGGTTCGCCTTCACGGCGTAAAATACGCGCGTGTCCGGCAGAGCCCGGGCGAAAGAGGTGTAATTGTCGCGAACCACGTCGAGATCGACGACAAGGCACGGACCATTGTCGCGGCCTTCTTCACGGCGTCGGCGCAGAAAATCCATAATGCGATCGGTCATCGCGGCATCCCCCAAGGCACGGCCTTACGCCGTACAAAACGTCCAAACATGGGATGGGCGAACGTCAACGCTGCGGCGCCGCTGTGGAGGCGGCGTCGTGCAAAGTACGTCCGTCCTGGACCGCGCCGTCTTCGCCGAACTGTCGGCGACGAACAATGCGATCCGGTGCAGCGCCGTAGGACACGTACGACCCCGAAAACGAGCGCAAGCGCGCACGCGATCAGAGTGTCAGTGGCCATCGATTGGAAAGGGAAAACCCTGTCCGCACGCCCGGCAAGAGAGACAAGCCTCTTCGGTACGCCGACCTTTGGAGGGGTCGACCGAGACGAAAAAGCCCGGTCCGTCGTTGCTTTAAGTCGCGTCCCCCGTTTGGCGGGGTTCGCCGGTTCGCTCCGGCTGCCGGCTTTTAATGACGGTTAACCGGCCTCTTGTCCGGATCCCCGCCAACCGACACACGACCACAGGCACGTGCGATTTGGGCAAGGCGAAACATATGCATACGCCGCCGCAGATCAAGCGATTTTTTGCCTTTGAGCGAAAAAACTGCGGGATGAGGCGCCGGCGCCGCATCCGGGAAGGGAAATTGGCACATTCGTCCGCTCCGAACAGCCGGTAATGAGGAACTTGCGCCGGACAGTCCCGATCTCGCGCTCAAGAGCTTGCCCGCGCCGGAGAACCTGATTACGTCATGAAATCGCAACCGCGACCGCCATCCTATTCCCGGATCACGCCATGACGGAACTCGACCGCCGCACGCTTATCGCAGGCCTCGCCATTTCAGCCGCCAGCCTTTCCGGGGAGGCTCACGCGCAGACGCCGGCGCCCGGCGCGCAGGGCCAGCGCCCCGCCCCGCCGCAATCGGCGTTCAGTTTCGACGACGTGGTGCGCCGCGCCCGCGACGTCTCGTCGGCGCCCTATGAGAGCGCCGTGCAGCCCTTGCCCGAACAGCTTACCCGCCTCGACTTCGACGGCTGGCGCGAAATTCGTTTCCGCTCCGACCGCTCGATGCTGGGCGGGGCGGGCGGCAAGTTTCGCCTGCAATTGTTCCATCTTGGACATTTGTTCCTGAAGCCAGTCACCATCAACATCGTGCGCGACGGTGTGGCCACGCCCATTCCCTACACCGCAAGCCTGTTTGATTACGGGCGCGCCAAATTCGACAAGCCCCTGCCCGTCAACATGGGGTTTGCGGGCTTCCGCGTGCATTATCCGCTGAACGATCCGCGCGGTTCGGACGAATTGCTCTCGTTCATAGGATCAAGCTATTTCCGCTGGCTTGGGCGCGCGCAAAAATACGGCCTTTCGGCGCGCGGCCTCGCGCTCGGCACCGGCCTCCTCGACAACAAGGAGGAATTCCCCTTCTTCCGCGAATTCTGGCTCGACACGCCCGACGCCAACACGGATTCGATCACGATCTATGCGCTGCTTGATTCTCCCTCGGTCTCGGGCGCCTACAAGTTCGTATTCCATCCCGGTCCCGATTCGCCTGTCGATATTGAGGCGACCCTGTTCCCGCGCAAGCCGCTGGAGCTTTTGGGCATGGCGCCCCTGACCTCGATGTATTTCCTTGGCGAAAATGATCGCCACATGAACGCGCCCAACAAATACGATGAATTCCGCGCCGAATTGCACGATTCCGACGGCCTGCTTGTCCACACTGAGAAGGGCGAATGGATCTGGCGCCCGTTGCGCAATCCGCTGATCCAGGAAGTCCACAACGTTGCGGTCACGGACGTACGTGGATTTGGATTGATGCAGCGCGACAGGCGCTTTGAGCATTATCAGGACATTGAACTGGCCTATGAGGAGCGCCCCAGCTATTGGATCGAGCCCATCGGCAAATGGGGCGAGGGTCGGATCGAGCTGATCGAACTGGCGACGCGCGACGAGACGTTCGACAACATCATCGTCGCCTTCGTGCCCAATAAAACCATCGAGGCGGGCAAGCCCTTCAACTTCGCCTATCGTATGCGCTCGATGGCGGACGGCGGCGAGCTGCACCGCCTCGGCCGCACCATCCACACCTTCACCGCCCCCGCCTTTGCGCTGGGATCGGCGGAAGCCCAGCGCGCCGACACGCGCCGCTTCATGATTGATTTTGCCGAAGGCGACATGGCCTATTATCTCAACCAGCCTAACTCGGTCGAGATCGTGGCCTCGGCCATCGACGGCAAAGTGCTGCGCACGTTCCTCGTGCCCAATCCCGCCATAAAGGGCTTCCGCGTCATGATCGACGTGGAGCTGGATCCTAAAAAGATCACCTACGTGAAATGCCATCTGCGCAACGGCCCGCGCGTGCTGACCGAGACGTGGAGCTGGTCGTGGAAAATTTATAATCTGTGAGATTCTGCATCTGCAAAGAATCCGGGCTGGAAGCCCGCAAAACGGCGCAAGCCGTGCTTTCATGCGCGCCCCGCTTGAGCCGAACAACAGGTTGACATCCTCCGGGATTCATGGAAAACGAACGCTCGTTCTTTTTCTGTTTCGAGACAGGGTGCCTCATGCCCAAACTCACCGACGCCCAGCAGGATGAGCGCCGCGCACGCATTCTGGACGCCGCCGAGCGCTGCTTCACGCGGTCGGGCTTTCGCGGCGCCACCATGCAGGACATTTGCAAAGAGGCAGGGGTAAGCCCCGGCGCGGTCTATACGTGGTTTGATTCCAAAGAAGCTCTGATCGGCGGCATTACGTCGCGCAATCGCGATGAGGTTCTGGCCTCGTTTGGTCCCATGTCCGTCGCGCAGGATTTCATGGCCGGAATCGCTGCCACTTTGGAAGAATGCATCCTGAACCGACCGCGCGAGAAGTCCGTACTCTTTCTGGAAATCGCCGCTGAAGCTGCGCGCAACAAGGCCGTGGCGCAAACGATGGCGAAATTCGATGAAGCGGTAAGCGCATCCCTGCAAGGCATCATGGAGCGCGCCATTGAGGCGGGTCAGATCAGCCCGGCTTTGCCGCTGAAGGATCTGGTTGCGGCGATGAACGTGATTGCGGAGGGCATGTTTTGGCGCCGCGCCGTCGATCCGGACTTCGACGCAGCGGCGGCGGGCCAGGTGTTCATGGCTATGGTCGGGGCAGTGTTGCGCCCCCAGACGGCGCCACAAAAGCGTAAACCAGACAGAGCAAACTTGAATACGATGGAATTGGCGGAGCAGCGTTCATGAAGAAGTCGCACGGATTTATGATCGCGGGCCTGCTTGTCGTGGGCGTCGGCTTTGCAGGCTGGCAGGTTGCAGGACCGAAGGCTGCCGGGGCCAAGGCCCCTGTGGCGCAGCCGGAATTGCGCGCCGCCGCCGTCACCGTCACCCCCGCCGTGCGCGGTCCGGTCGTTGAGACCGCCATGGTCACGGGCACGCTTGTCGCGCGCAGCGAAGTTCTCGTTGGCCCCGAGATTGAGGGTTTGCGGATTGTCGAATTGCTGGCGGAGGAAGGCGATTGGGTCGAGAAAGGCGCCGTGCTGATGCGCCTCTCACGCGAGACCATCGACGCGCAAATCGCCCAGTCAGATGCAGAGCTTGCCCGCTCGGACGCCGCCATCGCGCAGGCCCGCAGCCAGATTTCGCAGGCCGAAGCCAGCGCCAGTTATGCCGAGGCCGATTTGGCGCGCAGCCAGACGCTGCTGAAAACCGGCGCCTCCACGCAGGCAATCGTCGACCAGAAGCAATCGTCTGTGCGCGTGACACGTGCGCAAGTGCAGGCCGCCATTGATTTCGAGCGCGCCGCGCAAGCCCAGCGCAAGAGCGTCGAGGCCCAGCGCCGAGAATTGCAGGTGCGCCTGTCGCGCACACAGGTGCGCACCCCTGAAGCCGGCATTGTCGCCCGCCGCAACGCCCGCCTTGGCGCCGTCGCTTTGTCAATCGGCGAGCCGATGTTTCGCGTCATCGCCAATGGCGAGATCGAGCTTGAGGCGGAAGCGCCCGAGGCTCGCCTTGGCGCCATCAAGCCCGGCCAGAGCGCGCAAATCATTCTGGCCGACAGCGAGCGCACGTCCGGCGTCGTGCGGCTTGTGTCGCCGGAAGTTGATCGTACGACGCGGCTGGGGCGCGTGCGTATCAGCCTCGCCAAATCGCAATCGGCGCGCATCGGCTCGTTTGCGCGGGCAGAGATTGAAATCCGCCGCTCGCAATCGCTGCTCGCGCCCGCCAGCGCGGTCAATTATTCAAGCGATGGCGCCAACGTTCTGATTGCTGAAGGCGGCGCCGTACGCAAGCTCAACGTCGTACTGGGCGTGGTCGACAACGGCCATGCAGAAATCCGCGAAGGCCTGAAGGAGGGCGACAACGTGATTGTGCGCGCCGGCGCCTTCCTGCGCGATGGCGACGCAATTGCGCCTGTGCAGCAGAGCAAACAAACGGAAGCTCCGGCCGGCAAAGCGGAGACGCGTCGATGAACTGGAACATTTCCGCCTGGGCGATCCGCAAGCCCATCGCCTCCATCGTGCTGTTCTTCATCCTGACTTTGCTGGGCGTTTTCGCATTCGGCAAATTGCCGATCACGCGCTTTCCAAACATCGACGTCCCCATCGTCACCGTTGCGGTGTCGCAATCAGGCGCAGCGCCGTCAGAACTTGAATCGCAGGTGACGAAAAAGGTCGAGGACGCGGTGGCTGGCATCGCCGGCGTCAAACGCGTCACGTCCTCGATCTCGGACGGCCTGTCGCAAACCACCATCGAGTTTCGTCTTGAGGTGAATTCGGATCGCGCGGTCAACGACGTCAAGGATTCGATCGCCAGGATCAAAGCCGATCTGCCGCGCACGATTGAAGAGCCCGTCATCCAGCGGCTCGATATCGCCGGGCTTCCCATCGTCACCTATGCGGTGTCGGCGCCCGACATGAACCTCGAACAATTGTCGTGGTTCGTGGACGATGTGGCCGCGCGCGCTCTGCAAGGCCTGCGCGGCGTGGGGCAGGTGCAGCGCATCGGCGGCGTTGATCGCGAGATCAAGGTCGAACTCGATCCTGACAGATTGCTGTCGCTGGGCGTGACGGCGGGGGAAGTCAGCCGGCAATTGCGCGCCACCAATTCCGACATCGGCGGCGGGCGCAGCGAAATCGCGGGCCAAGAGCAATCTATCCGCACGCTGGCTGGCGTGCGCAGCGTCGAGGACGTCGGCAACATCACCATTGCGTTGTCCGGCGGGCGCCATGTGCGGTTGATGGATGTCGCCAACGTCAGCGATGGCGCAGCCGAGGCGCGACGTTTTGCGCGGCTCGACGGGCGCCCTGTCGTGGCGTTCGGCGTGGTGCGCGCAACCGGCGCCAGCGACGCCACGGTGGCCGCCCTCGTCACCTCCAAAATTGAAGCCCTGCGCACCAACAATCCCGGTGTCTCAATCGACCTGATCGACAGTTTCGTCGATTACACGCTTGGCAATTACAAATCGGCGATGAACACGCTGATCGAGGGCGCCCTGCTCTCGGTGCTTGTGGTGTTCGTATTTTTGCGTAATTGGCGCGCCACCCTCATCACCGCGCTCGCCATCCCGCTGTCGATCTTCCCCACGTTCTGGGCGATCCACATGATGGGCTTCTCGCTCAATCTTGTCAGCCTGCTTGCGCTGACTTTGGCGACCGGCATTCTCGTTGACGACGCCATCGTCGAGATCGAGAACATCGTGCGCCATATGCACATGGGCAAATCGCCATGGCGGGCGGCGCTTGACGCCTCCGAGGAGATCGGGCTCGCCGTCATGGCGATCACGCTCACCATCGTCGCGGTGTTTGCGCCCGTCAGTTTCATGGGCGGGATTGCGGGCCAGTATTTCAAGCAATTCGGCCTCACTGTGGCCGTGGCGGTCTTGTTCTCGCTGCTTGTCGCGCGACTGATAACGCCTCTGCTGGCGGCGTATTTCATGGCGCCGCACACTGAGGTCGAAAAGCCTGAAGGCGCCGTGATGCGCAGCTACACGAAGCTGGTCGGCTTCTCCGTCCGCCATCGCTTCCTGACGCTGTTCGCAGGCCTTGCAATCTTCATGGGCTCGATACAGGCGACCAAACTGTTGCCGTCGGGTTTCTTGCCCGCCGAAGATGTGGCCCGCCTGTTGCTCGCCGTTGAACTGCCGCCGGGCGCGCGCATCGAAGATACAATGCGGGTCACCGACGACATCGCAGAACGCCTGCGCGCCAAGCCTGAAGTAAGCAGCGTGTTCGTGGACGGCGGGCGGCTCGGTATGGGGGCAGCCGAGGTGCGCAAGGCGCAGATCACCATCAATCTGACTCACAAAAGCAAACGCACGAAAAAGCAAAAGCAGATCGAGGGCGACGTCGCCGCCCTCGTGGCGGGCGTGCCGGACGTGCGTTCATGGTTCCTCAACGACAACGGCCAGCGCGCCGTCTCGGTCGTCGTTCTGGGCGCAGATACTGCGCTTGTCGAAAAGGTTGGCGTGGAACTCGCCAGCCAGATGAAACGCCTGCCAATGGTGGCCAATGTGGTCTCCAGCGTCGCACTTGACCGGCCTGAAGTCCGCATCATTCCGCGCAGCGACCGGGCAGCTGAACTGGGCGTTTCAACCGATGCGGTGGCCGAAGCCATTCGCGTCGCCACCATCGGCGACGTTGACGCCAACCTCGCCAAGTTCAACGCCGGCAACCGGCTTGTGCCGATCCGCGTGGCGCTGGAGCGCAATGCGCGCGCCGACATCGACATGCTGGGCAATTTGCGCGTGGCCACCAGCAGGGGCGGCTCGGCGCCTCTGTCGTCAGTCGCGGACATCACGTTCAGCCAGGGACCAGCCAGCATCTCGCGCTATGATCGCCAGCGCCGCATTGCGGTTGAGGGAGATCTGGTGGGCGGCGTGGCGCTCGGCGAGGCGCTGGGCAATATCTATGAATTGCCGGCGGCAAAGAATCTCCCAGCTGGCGTGACGATTACTGAATCGGGCGATGCGGAAGTCATGGCGGAAGTGTTCCAGGGCTTTGCGCAAGCCATGGGCGCGGGCATCATGATGGTGCTGGCGGTGCTGATTTTGCTGTTTGGCAGCGTCTTGCAACCAATCACAATCCTGTTCTCGCTGCCGCTGTCGATTGGCGGCGTCATCATCGCGCTGCTGCTCACCGGCAATTCAATCTCGATGCCGGTCGTCATCGGCATATTGATGCTGATGGGCATCGTCACCAAAAACGCGATCATGCTGGTGGATTTTGCAGTCGAGCAAATGGCGCACGGCATGGACCGCACCACCGCCATCGTTGAGGCGGGGCGCAAGCGCGCGCGCCCCATCGTCATGACCACCATCGCAATGGTGGCGGGCATGGTGCCTTCCGCGCTGGGCATTGGCGACGGCGGTGAATTCCGCGCGCCAATGGCGATTGGCGTGATCGGCGGCCTGATCGTGTCGACCATGCTGTCGCTGGTGTTCGTGCCCGCCGTCTTCACTATCATGGACGACGTCGGCCGCGTGACGTGGCGCCTGTTCTCGCGCTTTGTCGGGCCGCGCGACGAGGACGAGGAGAAGAAGCCCCCGCTTGCGAGCCTGCGCCCGGCGGAGTGAGGCGGGCTGCTTGAACCGGCCGTCCGAGGATCATTATATCTTCTTCAGCCCCAGCGGCTTTTCACCCTCCCGGCTCCAGACGCCGTCTTGAAAATCAAGGGCGATGTTGTGGCCCTTGCGGGCTTGCAGGTGCAGCTTGCCGCGCTCCAGCCACCAGCCGACGGGATCGAACACCACAATCCCCTGATCGCGGCAGGCGGGCGCCAATTGGGCGCGGAAGCCCTTGGCGCGTGGATTGGGCGACAACGTCACCATGCAGCCGGTATCCCGGGCGTCGCGCAATATGGCGTAACGGCCAGCCAGGTCAGCGGCGCGCGCGGGCGGCGCAGCGTGCGCGGACGTCATCGATAACGCGGCGACGAGAGCCAGCGCGCCAGCTTGCGCAAACCTACGCCTCAACAGATGCATTCAAATTCCTCCATTTAAGAACATTCAACCCGTCTGTTCTGGCGGTCGCCGCCATGGCGTCTCCGGTACGGGGCAGGGAATGTTCGCCCCTGTGTGCCATGCAAAGACGTTCTCCACCAGCAGCATGCCCATAGCGTCGCGGGTGACCTGCGAGGCTGATCCGACATGGGGCAGCAGCACGACGTGCTCCATGTCGATCAGGGCTTGCGGTACGCGCGGCTCGTTGGCGAACACATCGAGCCCGGCGGTCAAAATCTTGCCGGTTTGCAGCGCCTCGATCAGCGCCTCTTCATCGACGATGGCGCCGCGCGCAATGTTGATGAGCACGCCCTGGCGCCCAAGCGCCTCCAGCACCTGCGCATTGACCAGCTTCTGCGTTTGCGCGCCGCCGGGGATTGCGATCATCAAAATATCGCTGGCGCGCGCCATGTCGATGAGGGAGTCGAAATAGCGGTAGGGCGCGCCCTCAACGGGTTTGCGATTGTGATAGACGACCTGTACGCCAAACGCCTCTGCCCGGCGCGCAATCGCCGAACCGATACGCCCAAGCCCCAATATCCCCATCGTGCGTCCGCGCAAAGACGCACTCAGCTCGAACTGTCCGTGCAGCCAGCGCCCCGCGCGCACAAAACGCTCGGCCCGGGACAATTGCCGCACGCAATTGAGCAGCAGACCAAACGCCGTATCGGCGGTCTCCTCCGTCAACACGTCGGGCGTATTGGTGACGATGATCCCGCGCGCGGCGGCGGCCTGCGCATCAATGTTGTCATAGCCAACGCCAAGATTGGCGATCAGCTCCAGTTTGGGCAGAAGGTCCATCAGCGCGGCGTTAACGGGCGCCTGCACGTCCTGCGTCAGGATCGGCACGCCGGTCGCTATCACGCGCACATCCGCAGCCTGCGCCAGCGCGGCCTCCCTGTCGCTCGCCTCATAGAGGCGATGAACAAGGAAGCGCCGCTCCAGCGCTTCCTGAATCAATGCAGGCAAAGGCGCCGGCATCAACAATTGCGTGCGTGAATCAGCGCCCGGACTGGCCATCAGCGCTTCTCCACCCCGGCCTTCTCGATCACCGCGCTCCATTTGGCGATGTCGTCGCTCAGGCGCTTGCCAATCTCCAGCGGGGTTGAGTGACGCGCCTCAATACCCAGCTCCAGCGCCTTGCGCTTCGTCTCGGGATCTTCGAGAGCGGTCTTCAGGCCTGCGTTCAGCGTATCAACAATAGCTTTGGGCGTATCGGCATGGACGAAGAACGCGTTCCACGACACGACGTCGAAATCCTTCACGCCGCTTTCAGCGACAGTGGGCACGTTGGGCAGAACCGGCGAACGCCTGGCGCCGGAGGTGGCGAGCGCGCGGATTTTTCCGTCCTCGATATTGGTCTTCAGCGAGGCGTAGGAATCAATCATCAGGTCCACGTCGCCGCGCATGGCGGAGAGTAGAAGATCGGGCGTAGTCTTGAAGGGTACGATGCGCGCGTCAATGCCCGCGCTCGTCTTGAACAATTCGCCGGTGAGGTTTTGCGTCGAGCCCACAACCACGGTGCCTATGTTGAGAGCGCCGGGCTTGTCTTTGGCCGCCTTCAACAGATCGCCAAGAGTCTTGTAGGGCTTGTCGGCGCCGGTCACGAACACGAAATCGAAAAAGCCCATTGAGGAGACAGGCTGGAATTGCTTCACCGGATCGAAAGGCAATTTGTTGAACAGCCCGACGCTGACCGCCGTGCCGTTGGAAAACAAAGCCAGCGTGTAGCCATCAGCGGGCGCGCGCAGCACGTTCTGGGCGGCGGTGATGCCGCCAGCGGCAGGCTGGTTCTCGATCACGATGCGCTGGCCAAGCACGGCGCCGAGCTTCTCGCCAACGATGCGCGCGGTGACGTCGCCGACGCCGCCGGCGCCAAACGGCACCACGACCTTGATCGGACTTTCGGGATATTTGGCCTGCGCGCTGGCAGGGACGACATTGACGCCAAGCAGCGCAAAGCCTCCGGCAAAAGCGCCAACCAGCATGGCGGTGGAGCGCAACATCTGGCGACGGTTAGCGCGCGGAGGATTGGATTGCGAGGTTCTGTACATTTTCACCCTTCCCTGTTCACTGCGGCGAGACCGCAGTGCTTAATAAGACGATGATGTGAAGCGCACGCCGCATTCTAGTCAAGTGCGGCTCATATCTCGCTTTCGTGCCAGCGGGCGAGCAGCAGTCGCGACATCAGCGAGAACGTTAAGTAAATCGCGATACCTGTTAGCGAAATAAGCGCCAGCGCCGCAAACATACGCGGCACGTTGAGCCTGTAGGCCGCCTCAATGATGCGGAACGCCAGCCCCGCCCCTTTGCCCGCCGAGCCCGCCGCTATCTCGGCAACAATGGCGCCAATCAGCGCCAGCCCGCCGCCGATGCGCAGGCCGCCCAGAAAGTACGGAAGCGCGGCAGGCAGCCGCAGCAAACGCAATTGCTGCCAGCGCGAGGCCCCGTAAAGCTCGTATAATTCGATCAGATTGCGATCCACCGAACGCAAGCCAAGCACGGAATTGGACAGAACGGGGAAAAACGCGACGATAAACGCGCACGTCAAAACCGCTGCATCCGTCTCAAGGTAGACCAGCAACAGCGGCGCAATTGCGATGATCGGCGTCACCTGCAACACCACCGCAAAAGGAAACAGCGAGCGCTCCACCCAGCGCCAGCGCGCAAACAACAAAGCCAGCGCAAGCCCGCCAAAGCTTGCCATCAGCAATGCCAGAAACGTTGTGCGCAGCGTCACGAGCAAAGCCGCCCATAACAATGACCAATCGCTGATCGCGGTCGCGGCGATCACGCTGGGCGCAGGCAAGATGTAGGGCGCAATCTCGCGCACGCGCACGGTGATTTCCCATGCGCCGATGGCGGCGGCAAACAGCAGCCATGGCGCCAGCTTTTCAAAAAGCCGTTTCATGTCGTGCCCTCCAGCCCATAGGCGCGTTCAAGCGCCGCAGAGGCCTGCTGGCAGGTTTGCCCAAACAAGGCGCTGGCGCGAAAGTCTGAACCACGCGTCGGCGCATCGACGACGATCTCTTGCATAACCCGACCAGGGCGATTGCTGAACACGCAAATGCGCGACGATAGATAAACGCTCTCAAACACCGAATGGGTGACGAATACGATGGTCGCGGCAAGCTCTTTTTGCAGCGCAAGCAAATCGTCGTTGAGGCGAAAGCGCGTGATCTCGTCGAGCGCGGCGAACGGCTCGTCGAGCAACAGAATCGCGGGCCTCGTGACAAGCGCGCGGGCGATGGAGACGCGCATCTTCATGCCGCCCGACAATTCGCGCGGGAAGGCGCCGCCAAAGCGTGACAGGCCTACAAGCGCAAGCGCCTCGTCAATGCGCTTGCGGGCCTGCGCCTTCGATTGTCCACGCAGCCGCAGCGGCAGCCAGATGTTGTCCTCAACGCTGGCCCATGGCATCAGCGTCGGATCCTGAAACACAAACCCCAGCTCGGGCTTTACGCAGCCCCATTCCACCTGCCCGCTCATCGGCGCCATCAACCCCGCTATGATACGCAAGGCCGTGGATTTGCCGCAGCCGGACGGCCCCAGCAAAGTGAGAAACTCTCCCAGTCGAACGTCAAGATTGAGGTTGTCGAGCGCACGCGTGCCTGTCTGAAAAGTCTTTGAGACGGCGCGCAGCGTGACCAGCGACGGGCTCATGTCGGCGCCCATATGCGCCCCGCTCAATTCTTCGGTCTCAGCTCCAGACCGACGCCCTTGTTGACGAATTGAAGCGTATAGCCCTTCGACAAATCAAGGCCCGGCTTCACCACGCCCGCCTTGCTCATTTTGTCGTAGAAGCTGGCGATGCGTTCATGCGACATCGCGCCAATGCCTTTGGTCAGCGACTGGCCGGAATCGACGATGCCGCTCTCCTTCATTTTGGCGAGCGTGAACGCGATCTGCGCGTCGGTCATCTCGGGGTTTTCACGCTTGATGAGCGCGTTGGCCGCCGCATTGTCATGATACATAAAATTATACCAGCCGATGATCGAGGCGTCGATGAAGCGCTGCACCATATCGGCCCGCTTCTCAACGGTTTCCCTGCGCGTCTCGATCAGCGTAGAATAGGTGTCGAAGCCGTAATCGGCGGCCAGAAACACGTTGGGCCTGAACTTGCCGACGTTCTCGACCGCGAACGGCTCGGAGGTGGCGTAGCCCTGCTGGATCGACTTCTTGTCGGCGATGAAGGGCGCAGGGTTGAAGGCGTAAGGCTTCAGCCGTTCGTCGCGAAAGCCGAACTCTTGCTTGAGCCATTGAAACACGGTCGCGCGCGTCTCCGCGCCGATGAAAATTGTGCCCTTGTTGAGATCGGCCCAGGTATCGAGCCCCTGTCCGGGATGCGACATCAGGATGAAAGGGTCTTTTTGAAACATGGCGGCCACAGCCACCACCGGCACGTTCTGCTCCAACGCCGTATACGTAGTGACGAGATTGGCCGACATGTAGAAATCGACCTTGCCGCTCAGAAGCAGCAGGCGATTGTTGGTCTGCGGCCCGCCGGGGATGATCTTTACGTCAAGGCCGAACCTGGCGTAGGTGCCGTCGACGACCGCCTGATAATGGCCGCCGTGCTCGCCCTCGGCCAGCCAATTGGTGGCGAAGACGATCTTCTCCAGCGGCTTTGCGGGCACGGGCGCCGGAGCCTGCGCAAGCGCTGGCGAAAGGAAGGCGGCCATGGCCGCAAATAGAAATATGGAACGGTTCACGTCGCCTCCTTGGCCGATGCGGGCCCTCGGTGTTGAGATTGCACTTGTCTAAACTGCAGCCACGTTCTGCCGCGTTCAGCGCGATTGCGCAAGGCGCGTATAGGACGATCCGGTCATCACAACCAAGCATCGGCGCTTGCTTCAGCGGGAAGGCCCAGCGTGGTCCCTTTGCAGGATTTGGGGCGCAAAATCATCGCTGCGCGCCATCGCCCATGCTTGCGCCAGATGGTGCGGAAGCTTTGAATCTTGTGCGCTCGTTAGCAATTGGCCAGGCACCAGACAGGGATATTGCCGGGCGAACGTGACCACCTGATCCTGCGACGCGCGGAGCATGAAATGGTCCGGCGCTAAATCGGCAGGACGCTCAAGGCCTGCGGCGGAGACAAGTTCAGCCAGAGCCTTCAGCGTCTCGTGATGAAAATTATGCACCCGCCGGGCTTTCTCGGCGACCACAAGCGCACGCTGTCGCAAAGGATCCTGGGTGGCCACGCCAGTCGGACATCCTCCAGAATGGCATTGTTGCGCCTGAATGCAGCCGAGCGCAAACATGAAACTGCGCGCCGCATTGCACCAGTCTGCGCCCAGCGCGAGAAGCCGGGCCATATCGAAGGCGGTAGCGATCTTGCCCGAACATCCCAGCTTGATATGTGCTCGCAGATTGGCGCCCACGAGCGCAGAGTGAACGAACGAAAGCCCCTCGCGCAGAGGCGTTCCCACATGGTCCATGAATTCCAGCGGCGCCGCGCCGGTGCCCCCTTCCGTGCCGTCGATCACAATGAAATCGGGCGTAATCCCCGTCTCCAGCATCGCCTTCACGAGGCCGAAAAACTCGTAAGGATGGCCAACGCAAAACTTGAAGCCTGTAGGCTTGCCGCCCGACAGTGAGCGCAATTGTGCGATGAAGCGCAGCAATTCGACAGGCGTCGAGAAGGCGGAATGGGCAGCTGGCGAAACGCAATCGCGCCCCTCCTCCACGCCGCGGATGGCGGCGATTTCAGCCGTTACTTTTGCGCCCGGCAGCACGCCGCCATGGCCCGGCTTGGCGCCTTGCGACAGCTTGATCTCGATCATCTTGATCTGCGGGTCGGCGGCGACGGCGGCGAACGTTTCAGGCGAGAACCGGCCCTCGCGGTCTCGACATCCAAAATAGCCTGAGCCAAGCTCCCAGATCAGATCCCCGCCATGCTTGCGATGATAGGGGCTGATCGAACCCTCGCCCGTATCATGCGCGAAATCCCCCATCCGCGCGCCCTTGTTCAGCGCCATGATCGCATTGGCCGACAGGGCGCCATAGCTCATCGCCGAGACGTTGAGGATGGAGGCGGAATAAGGCGCCGTGCAATCGGGACCGCCGATCATGATGCGGAACGGCTCTGTGGACAGAGGTTTTGGGGCCATCGAATGGTGAACCCATTCATAGGCGTCGGCATAGACATTTTGCATCGTGCCAAAAGGACGTTTGTCGAGCGCGCGCTTGGCGCGTTGATAGACAATGGCGCGCTTGTCGCGCGCAAATGGCGCGCCGTCGGTGTCAGCTTCGAAGAAATACTGCCGCATCTCCGGACGGATCGTTTCAAACAGAAACCGCAGATGCGCGAGAATGGGATAGTTTCGAAGGACCGAATGGCTCGTCTGCGTAATGTCGCGCAAACCAAGAAGAGTGAAGCCCGCAGCGATTGCAAGCGGAGCTGCGACCACCCAGACGCTTTCAGGATGAAAAGCCAATATCAAGCTCAGGATCACGCTGCCTGTAAAGCAGACCGTCAACGCGAGAAAGCGGGCCTGAAAAGGTAAAAGCAAAATCCCCATGACGAGTACCCCTGTAACGCTCAGCAAGACAGCCGGGTTCAAAGGTTATGTTGTAGATTGCGCTTGGCGCCGTCAATCTTCAGGAGCTCAAAGGTCGGGTCAGACACGTTCAAAGAGACAAAATAATATTAAAACTACGGTGATCCGGGGTCAGAAGAGCCGCGTAAGCCAAACATGAAGCGTTTCCTCCCAGTTACCTTCTAGCCTCTGAGCCCCATGCGTCCATCACGCATGGGGCCTTTTTTATCCTTCAATTGCCAAGCTCAGGTGGGTTATTGGGCTGCCTGCTGCACGGCGCGCGCGGTCAAAACATCCACGATTTCCTGCGCCTTCATCACGTCAGCATATTTGTGGTGCAGGTCGAACAGGTTCACCTTGTGGGAAATCTCACTGCGGTCGAAGCAGCATTCCTCGGCCATCACCATGTGAAACCCGTTGGAATAGCCGTCAACCGTCGAGGCGCGCACGCAGCCTGACGTGCTTTCGCCAAAGATGATCACCGTGTCTATTTTCAATTGCGTCAGATGCGCGATCAACGGCGTACCAAAGAAACCGCTGGCGCGCTGCTTGAAGAGCACGGTGTCGCCGGGCTGCGGCGCGAACTCGGGGCGAATGTCATACACCGACGGATCAAACGCGCCCATGTTGCGATTGGTCGCTTTGACCGCACCGGGCTTGCCCAAAGCCCGCGTCTCGCTCGTGGTGTAAAAGACCGGCAGGCCAGCGGCGCGGGCGGCCGCAAACACGGCCTGCGTCGGGCCAATGGCGTTGAACGCATTGATCCCGCACGACGAGGGATATTGCTTTGCGACCTCTTCAACCGACAGCGGTCCGCCCTGATAGGCCAACTCATAAAGATCAATCGCCAGCACGGCGGCGCGCGGCCCGATGAACAGATCGCGCTTGTAATGCTTGTAAAGCTCAAGAACGTTGGGCGGGATGACGTCTTGCCAGCAATGGTCCTCGAAGGGGTCGATCATGATGTTTTCCTCCATCGGCGGTATTTTGCGCACAGCTTAGCGAGCCGGTTTTGGTTCGCAAGTTTTAATGAACAGGTTTTAGCAAGCCTGCACAAAATGCCCCGGCTCGACTTCAATCATCGGCGGGATCACCGGCTCATAGCCGACCGGCTTCACAGGACTTGGAATCTCGCTCGTCTGCATGGGGCGCTCGCGACGACGGCCAGGATCGGCCACGGGCACCGAGTCCAGCAACTTGCGCGTATAGGGATGTTGCGGATTGGCGAAAACCCTCTCACGCGGGCCTATCTCGACGATCTGCCCCAGATACATCACGCCGACGCGATGGCTGACGCGCTCCACCACCGCCATATCGTGCGAGATAAACAAATAGGAAATGCCATAGCGCTGCTGCAAATCCATCAACAGATTCACGACTTGCGCCTGAATCGATACGTCAAGAGCCGACACCGCCTCATCCGCTATGATGATCGCGGGATTGAGCGACAGCGCGCGCGCAATGCACAGGCGCTGGCGCTGGCCGCCGGAGAATTCATGCGGATAGCGCACAAGATGTTCGCTGCGCAGCCCCACCTGCTCAAGAAGATCAACCACGCGGTCGCGCGTCTCTTTTTTAGGGCAAATCTCGTGAATAAGAAGCGGCTCGGCCACAAGCTCTTCCACGCTCATGCGCGGATTGAGCGAGGCAAAGGGATCTTGAAAAATCATCTGAACCTGACGCCGCACCGGCTGCATCAGCCATGGGGTATAATTGGTGATGTTGCGTCGCTGGATGATGATGTCGCCGCTGGTGGGCTCCACAAGTTTCAGGATGGTGCGGCCCGTAGTCGACTTTCCGCAGCCAGATTCCCCCACCAGCGCAAGCGTTTCCCGCTCGGCTAGCGTGAACGATACGTTCTCGACCGCATGCACGTTGGCCACATGCTTCTTGAACAGACCAGAATGAATGGGAAAACGCGTCGTGAGATTGTGCACTTCCAGCACGTTCAGCGGCGGCCCTGCACGCACAGGAATTGAGGGCGCTGGCGCGACGCGCTCTGGGGCCGGCTCATGACCAAGGCTGATGCGCGGAAACGGCTCCGGGTTCATCTTGCCCGCCATAGAGCCCAGACGCGGCACCGCCGCCAGCAACGCTTTGGTGTAGGGGTGCTGCGGATCGGAAAAAACCTGCGCCACAGGGCCTTCCTCGACCTTGCGCCCCTGATACATCACCACCACGCGATCCGCGATTTCCGCAACCACGCCCATATCGTGCGTGATAAATAAAACCGCCATGCCGATCTCGGTCTGAAGCGCGCGGATCAAACTTAAAATCTGCGCCTGAATGGTGACGTCGAGCGCAGTTGTCGGCTCATCGGCGATCAGCAATTGCGGGCGACACGCAAGCGCCATCGCGATCATCACGCGCTGGCGCATGCCGCCCGATAATTCGTGCGGGTATTGGCCAAGCCTGCGCGCGGCTTCTGGAATGCGCGCCAGCTCAAGCTGTTTCAGCGCCTGCTCCATCGCCTGAGCGTAAGTCTTTTTCTGATGCAGGACGATGGCTTCCGCGATCTGTTCGCCCACGCTCATCACAGGGTTCAACGCAGTGAGCGGCTCCTGAAAGATGATCGAGATATCATTGCCGCGAATCCGGCGCATCTGCGCAGGATCGAGTTTGGCCAGATCGCGGACCTGCCCGTCGCGCCCGCGGAAATTGATCGCGCCCGAACGCAGTTTCGCGCCCTGATAATCGGTGAGCCGAAGAATAGAGCGCGCGGTGACCGACTTGCCTGAGCCAGATTCGCCCACCACCGCCACGGTCTCGCCAGCGCTGATCGAAAAGCTCATGTCGATCACTGCGGGAACGTCGCCGTCAATTGTCGGGAACACAGTCGTAAGACCGTCAATAGAGAGAATGGGCGCGCGCGCCGCATGATCTTGCTGCGAGACGGCTGGCGACAAAACGTCGAGCATGGTCTTCATCTCCTGCATGCGCATGACGGTTCGCGTTCACGCGCAAGCATGAATGCAAACCTCCGGCTTTTCAAAGCATGCGACGTGCCAAATCTCCTGCAAGCTCTTTTGCAACCGCTGAATTGCTCGTCAGCCCGCGGCGCAAGCGCCAAACGCAAACACAAGATGCAGATCGTCGCGCACAAACGCACAGCCGCCCATGAATCGCGCAGGCCTCGATCACTGAAACTTATGCAAGGCGTTGCGCCCGTGGGAGAAGCTCTTTTTCTCGCTGGCATGGCGCTTGCTCAATACTTTTTGAAAGCGCCGTCTGAAAATTTGGGGCGCACGTCGCAGTGAAATTACACGAACAAACGGGAGCGGATCATGTCAAATCTGTTGGCGAATGAATTGGCGAACGGCACGGCAAAACGCACGCTCAAGGTCAGCGCCCTCACAGCCGCGCTCGTCAGCGCCGCGCTCGGCGCCACAATCGGACACGCCGTCGCGCAAACCAAAACGCGCGTCTCCATCGGCGTCACCGAGACCATCGCCTCGCATAATCCCTACGCCGACAGCGTCTCTCTTATGTACGCCGTGTTCTGCCAAAGCTATGGCTGCATGTTCGACCGCGATTATGCGCTCGGCAATTTCACGTCGCGCATCGTCGATAAATGGGAGGTGAAAGATCCCAACACCTGGGTGTTCAATCTGAAAAAAGGCGTGAAGCGCAGCAACGGCGAGGAAGTGACCTCGGCTGACATTCTGCATTCCATCAACCGCGCCAAGAACGATGCGCAATCGCGCCAGAAGCACAACGTGCGCTACATCGCCTCCGCCGAGGCGCCGGACGCCTACACCGTGGTGATGAAAACGACCGAGCCGCTGGCGACCTTGCTCGACTTCCTGCGCCAGCTCATCATCACGTCGAAAGCGCAGCACGATACGCTGGGCGAGAAAGCGGACCGCGAGGCGCCCATCGGCTTTGGTCCCTATCGCATTCGCCAGCTCTCCGTCGATAATTTCGTCGCGCTTGAAAAAGTCGTGGGCCACAAGGAAGTGAAGCCCGAGAATCCGGACGAAGTGATCTTCCGCATTCAGAAAGAAGCTGAAAGCCGCGTCACCGCGCTCCTGAACGGCGAAATCCAGATCGCACAATTCATTCCGCCCCAGCTTGTCGGGCGCGTTGAAGCCGCCAAAAACGTAAAGCTGGTTTGGGAAGGCTCGACCGAGATCATGTTCCTGGCCATGAGCCCCAAGCAAAAGCCGTGGGACAAGAAGGAAGTGCGCCAGGCTCTGGCCTATGCGGTTGATCGCGACGCCATCATCAAGGCGATCCTGCGCGGACAGGCAGAGCGTCTCGACGGCCCCATCGGCCCCGGCCAATACGCCTACGATCCAAACCTCGAACCCAAGTACACCTACAATCCCAAGAAGGCGCGCGAGCTGCTCGCAAAGGCCGGCTATCCCGACGGCGTCGAGATCGATTTCTATACGCCGGTCGCACGCTACATCGCCGACAAGCAGATCGCGGAAGCCATGCTGCCGATGCTTGAGGCGTCCGGCTTCAAGGTGACGTTGAAAACGCCGGAATGGGGCACGCTCTGGTCCAACGTGCAGAAAGGCGGCGTGCCTTTCTATTACATGGGACGCGGCACCGTGATCGATCCCAGCGCTGCGCTGTCGCAATATTTTGAAACCGGCGGCTCGCCGCGCATCGGCTATTCAAATCCGGAAGTGGACAAGCTGTTGCAGGCCGAGCGTCAGGAATTCAACGAGCCAAAGCGCATTGAACTTTTGCGACAGGCGATGGCGCTGATTACCGACGAGGCGCCGGCCCACTTCATGTGGCGCCACAAGCTCGCCTGGGGCATCGCGCAGAACGTTGATTACAAGCCGCTTGCCACCACCGACATTCTGGCGGTGGACATCAAGATGATCCCGCGCCAGCGCGCAAAATAATCGAACGACGAAAAGCTGTGGTCGGACCTGATCGGGGAATGCATCCATGATCGCCTATTTCATACGCAGGCTTGCGGGAACAATACCCGTCATCCTCATGATCTCGTTGCTTGTGTTTCTGCTGCTTCACGCAGCGCCGGGCGATCCGGCGGAAATGCTGGCGGGCGACCAGGCGAACGAGGCCGACATATTGGAGGCCCGCGCACGCTGGGGCCTCGATCAGCCCGTGCTGTTGCAATACTGGCGTTTTCTGGTCAACGCGCTCTCGTTCGATTTTGGCCGCAGCTTTCGCTACGACGAACCCGTGATGGGTCTGATCGCCGAACGCTTCCCCGCAAGTCTTGAACTTGCCGTGACCGCCACATTGCTCGCCATCGCTATCGGCGTGCCGCTGGGCGTGTGGGCAGGCTCGAAGCCAAACTCATGGGTCGATCATGTTGGCTCCATCGGCGGCTTCTTTGGCATCAGCATGCCAAACTTCTGGCTTGGCATCATGCTCGTGTTGTTGCTGGCGGGCAGCCTTAACATTCTGCCCTCCAGCGGGCGCCACACGTTTGGCGTGCCCGACGATCCAGTCACCGGCTTCCTGCTGATTGATTCCATCATCGGCCTGAACTGGGAATCGTTCAAGGACGCGATGATCTATCTCATCATGCCGGCCTTCGTTCTTGGCATCAACATGACGGGCATTCTGATGCGCGTCACGCGCTCCTCCATGCTGGAAACCCTGAGCGAGGATTTCATCATGACGGCGCGCGCCAAGGGGCTGGATGAGCGCGCCGTGATTTGGCGCCATGGTTTTCGCAACGCGCTGATCCTTGTGATTACGGTTGTGGGCCTTGAGTTTGGCGCGCTGCTGTCGGGCTCGATCATCGTCGAGACGATCTTCTCATGGCCGGGCATCGGCAATCTGCTGCTGCAAGGCCTGACGTCGAGAGATTATCCGCTGATCACCGGAGTCGTGATCGTCTACACGAGCCTCTTCGTGGTCGTGAACCTCATTGTGGACCTTTGTTATGCCGCAGCCGATCCGCGAATCCGTCTTGCCAAATAACATGTCAAACAA
>CAMCUC010000015.1 GCA_945878875.1 Rhizobium sp. Q54 | reverse complement strand
ATGGCCCTGCGGTGGACCGCCGCAGGCATGATGGAGGCTGCCAAGGGGTTCAGGCGGTTGAAAGCCCGTGACCAACTGCCCACCCTGCGCGACGCACTGCAACGTCATCATGCCAACCACTTCGGCCTTGATGAGACATCAAAGGCCGCGTAATCATCAAACGAGGCAAGGCCCGCACCGCGATTTTCAACATCGAGCGGGACATCCCCCGGGACCCCCGGCAGGCAACCCGCTCATAGCCTGCTGGGGGATGGCGGCCGTCGCCGCCATGACGTGTCCGGGTTGCGCGAATAAAGCGCCGAGTCATGCTACGCTCTTCACCAGCCCCCGCACGCGCTCTGCAAAGCCCGACATGTCGGCTGCGTTGGTAACGTCGCATGCCGCGGCTGCGTATCGGTCCGGGCGGATGATGATCAAAATCTCACGGCCCTTTGGCAAACGCTGCTCGAACAATTCATCGACTTCGCGCACGGCAAGGATTGCAGGATCGGCGTTTCGGTCGATATTCATCGAATGCGGATTGATTGCGATGCGCACAAGATTGGGCAGGCCGAAATCAAAAGCAGCGCATGATCCAAGCGTTTCCTGCGCATTGCTGCCAAATGCGATTAATGCGAAGCCATTGCCTGCGAGCTCGTCCAGCTTCACGCGCGAACGATCCAGCCGTTCGACCAGCGGTTGCGGTTGCATGCGGCCAACGACGTTTAGGCCCCCGTCTTCAGGCAACAAGAATCCCTCTTTGTAGAACGGTTTTGGCTTGTATTTCATCTGCGCGAAATATGCGTGCAGGGGCGGGATGAACCGCATCAGCTTGAAGGCGCTCTGTAGCACAAACGCCTGTACAGCAGAGGTCGGCATCATCACGCGGCCAATGTTGACGGCAAGTTCAATCAGCGACCACGCATGCGGTGAGCGCTCTTTTTGGTATGTATCGAGCACGCCCGCACCAAGCTCGCCCTTCACGACGCAGGCCAGTTTCCAGGCCAAATTATGCGCATCGCGCACGCCGCTATTCATGCCCTGGCCAGCAAACGGCGGCGTCAAATGGGCAGCATCGCCGCCAAGGAACACCCGGCCCTTGCGCCAGTGATCGGCCATGCGCGCATGGAACGTGTAGACCTGCCGCCGCACCACCGGAGCATCCGCGTCTGGCCCAAACATCGCGAGCAGTTCGCGCACCTTCCCAGGCGTTGAAATTTGCTCGTCCGTCTCGTTGTTATGAACCATGAATTCGTAGCGGCGCTTGCCATCGGGGCCCGGCAGGCAAATCGTCGGGCGCTTGGGATTGCATAACACCCGCGTCAGACGAAAGCGTTCTCTGGTGTGTTCAAGATCGACGATCAGCCAGCGTTCGCGATAGGTTGAGCCGGTGAGTTTGGAGTCAATGGCTTTACGAACAGCTGAGCGCGCGCCGTCGGTTCCAGCCAGATAGAGCGCGCGCAATTCGCGCAGCTCGCCATCGGGTTGCTTCACGCGCAGGATCACGTTTTTCTCATCCTGCTGCATGCTTTCAAAGCTGTGCCCAAACAATTGCGTCACGTTCGGAAAGCGCGAAAGCCCCTCTTGCAGTGCGGCTTCAAACTCTGGCTGGGTAAAGGCGTTGCGTCGCGTCCAGCCAAACTCGCGTGAGGTTGGCTCCACTTGGGCAAACACTTCGTTGTTTTGCGTGATGTATTGATATCCGTAATCAATAGCTACATTCGCCAGCACGTCTTCAACCAGTCCGCACGCCTGCATGGTGCGCAGGCTTTCATCGTCGACTGATACGGCGCGTGGCGCCTGCACGGTGGTATCGTTGCGCTCTACAAGGATGACGCTGACGCCAGCTTTGCCGAGCAAATTAGCCAGCGTAAGGCCGGTAGGACCGGCGCCGACGATGATGACGTCGCAATAGAGAGAAGACATTATTTCACCGATCGTCTGGGCATGGGAACAGGCGGATTAATGGAAGTCGAGCTATGCCTGTGGCGCAACTCTTCGCTGATCAGGCTTGCAGCCGAAACGACAAGCAGAACGAGCCTGCGCCGCTGACTTTCGTCGAGATTTGTATCCTCGGCCACAAGGCTGAGGCTTGCGTGGATCCCTGCTTCGCGCACGATGACGGGCGCGGCGATGCCGGCAAGCCCCGTGTCGATTTCGCTGGCGGTCGCGCAATAGCCGCGACGACGAATTTCAGCGAGTTCGCGGCGCAAAACTTCATTGTCCGGCGCAGCTTTCGGTGTCCCGATCAGACGGTTGAGCTGACGTGTTGGCAGCTGCGCCAGAATGGCTTTCGAGGTTGCGCCCTGCGTCAACGGCATTGGCTTGCCGCGCTCATAGCTGGAGCGAAACGGGGTCTCGCGCGCAGCTTCGTCTGCTACGCACATCACCTGATCGTTATAGAGCCGTGACAGCAAAGCAACGCACGGCGTATGCGCTTGCATCACCACATCGCGCAGTGCGCCAGCGCCTGCATGCACGAGGGGGTCAGTCATGCGCAGGAGCCGATCATATTCAATAAAGGCTGGTCCAAGTCGGTAGGCACCGTCGTGCGCGGCTTCCAGAAAGCCCGCGTCAACAAGATCGCGCACTGTGCGATATGCGGTGCTCGCAGGCAGGCCAAGCGCGTCCGCCATGTCGGGCACGCTCCACGCGCTGGCCGCCTCGTTGAACACGCGCAGCACGGCCAGAAAGCGGCTGAAGCCAGCCATTTAGATGCCCTCCCAAGCCCTCGCGCGGTTCGCTACGCCGCACAATAGGGGCGACAGGGGCGACGAAATCAGCTTTATTTTAATAGCCAGCGCTAGGAGTGTCAAATCTCATTCTCATAAAGTGAGAATATTGACACGCATGGAGCGGCCGACTTATTGTTGAGCGCCTACAAGTCTTCAGGGGAGGTTTCGCGCATGTGCACGGCAGAAGATGGTTCCAGCGTCGCCGCTCCGGCGCTTGACAAGCATGCGCCCGGACCTGCCGCCAACCCTGATTTGATCGCAGATCTTGTGATCGCCAATCGTATTTTGTTTCGTGAATCCGTGGTCGATGCTTTCGGCCATGTGAGCGTGCGTCATGATAAAGATCCAAAGCGCTTTTTGCTCGCGCGCAACATGGCGCCGGCGCTTGTCACGGAGGCTGACGTCATCGAATTTGGCGACGACGGCGAGCCGGTCAACGCGGCAGGGCGCGCGGTTTATCTCGAACGCTTTATCCATTCGGAGATCTATCGTGCGCGGCCAGACGTCATGTCCGTTGTGCACTCTCATTCGATGGCGGTGTTGCCGTTTGGCCTTGTCCCGTCGGTTCCATTCCGCGCGGTCACGCACATGGGGTCGTTCATCGGAGTATGCGCGCCGGTGTTCGAAATTCGAGAAACCGCTGGGGATGATAATGATCTTCTCATCAGCAATCGCGCGTTGGGCGCAGCGCTCGCAAAACGTCTTGGCGACCAGAGCGTGTGCCTGATGCGCGGCCATGGCTCGACTGTGGTGGGTAACAGTGTGAAACAGGCCGTTTTTCGAGCTGTTTACACTGAGCAGAACGCGCGCGTTTTGTCG
Organism: Rhizobium sp. Q54; assembly: GCA_945878875.1. Lineage (GTDB taxonomy): Bacteria > Pseudomonadota > Alphaproteobacteria > Rhizobiales > Beijerinckiaceae > Terripilifer. The sequence goes on along the minus strand of CAMCUC010000015.1, from coordinate 52,433 downwards.
GAAGCCTCGCGCATAGGCCCCGTGGTTTCGCTGACCGAGGCGGAAACGCGCACGGCCACGCGCACGATTGACGGACAGGTACCGCGCGCCTGGAACATGTGGCGCCTGCGCGCTGAAGGCAAAGTTTGAGCGGCAGCTCAAGATACAGTTTCACAGGAGCAGATCATGCAAACCACAATTGCCGCTGGCCCCTCAAAGGAGCGCCAGGCGTTCTACGACAAGATCGCGCCCAAGCATCTTTCTCCCTTGTGGGAAGCGCTGAAAGGCCTTGTGCCCGTAGAACCAAAGAGCAAGTTCACGCCGCACGTATGGCGCTTCGACGAATGCCGCGCGCTACTGATGGAAGCGGGCGCATTGCTGACCGCCGAAGAAGCGGAGCGCCGCGTGCTGGTGTTTGAAAACCCCTCCATGCCGGGCGGATCGCGCATCACCGCCACCATGTACTCGGGCATGCAGCTCATTCTGCCCGGCGAGATCGCCGCCGCGCATCGCCATACGGCTTCCGCGCTGCGTCTCGTGCTGGAAGGCAATATGGGCTATACCGCTGTGGCTGGCGAGCGCACGCTGATGGAGCGCGGCGATTTCGTCATCACGCCGAACTGGGCGTGGCACGATCATGGGCAGGAAAATGACAAGCCCGTGATCTGGATCGACGGCCTTGATCTGCACATCATCAACTTCTTCGAGACCGCATTCAGCGAACATTCGAACGACAAGATGCAGCTGCAGGCCAGACAAATCGGCGAATCGCAGGCGCGCTGGGGCTCCAACATGCGGCCCTTCAATACGCCTTCCCCGTTTGGCGCCACGACGCCTATTTTCAATTATAAATATAAAGCCAGCCGCGACGCTTTGATGGCGGTAGCCGCTTCCGAGAGCATCGATCCGCATTTGGGTTATGCGCTGCGCTATGTCAATCCTCTCGATGGCGGCTGGCCGATGCCGCTGATCGCGGCGTGGTTGACGCATTTGCCCAAGGGCTTTGAAACGCGCCAACTGCGCTGCACCGATGGTCAAACCATTGTGATGCTGGAAGGCGAATTGCACGTCGAGGCGGGCGATAAATCCTTCACGGCAGGAGAGGGCGACGTGGTAGCTTTGCCAAGCTGGGTCTGGCGGAAAGTGCGCGCTTCAAAAGACGCGGTGTTCTTTACGTTCTCGGATCGCAGCGCGCAGGAAAAGCTGGCGATCTATCGGGAAGAGCGCAGATAGTTAACGGGTAACTTTTTGCGTCAAGCTGTTGCGTGCGTTCGGCCAGAGGGATTCTCGCCATGGATCATCGCGCATTTTTGAAGCAGCTTTTTAATTGCGCCATAGCGGCGGCGGACCCTTCGGCCATTGTGCCGCAGCATCTGCCGCCGCGCCCCAAGGGCCGGCTGGTCGTGCTGGGGGCAGGCAAGGCGTCGGCAAGCATGGCGCGCGTGGTCGAAGATTGTTATGGTGCCCCGCTTGAGGGCTTGGTCGTCACGCGCTACGGCCATGCGGTTTCCTGCAAATACATCGAGATCATCGAAGCTGCGCACCCAAAGCCGGATGCTGCTGGAGAGGCTGGGGCGCAGCGGGTTCTTGAACTTGCCCGGACGCTGGGGCCAGACGATCTGGGCCTGTGCCTGATATCTGGCGGCGGCTCGGCGCTGCTCAGCCTGCCCGCGCCGGGGCTTACATTAGCGCACAAGCAGGCGATTAATTCAGCGTTGCTGCGCAGCGGCGCGCCGATCAGCGCCATGAACATCGTGCGCAAACATTTATCCGCCATCAAGGGCGGGCGGCTTGCAGCAGCGGCATCTCCAGCGAAATTGCTGACCCTCATCATTTCGGACGTGCCCGGCGACGATCCTGCAATAGTTGCGTCAGGCCCGACAGTAGGCGATTCGTCAACCTTTCAGCAGGCGCGCGAAATCCTGCGCAAATACGGCATCGAAGAGCCGTGCGCCGTGATCGAACATCTGGAGCTGGCGCAGGACGAGACACCAAAGCCCGGTGATCCGCGTCTTGATGCGAGCGTTATAAAGGTCATCGCCGCTGCGCAAATGTCGCTTGAGGCGGGCGCCATATGCGCGCATGGGGCTGGTGTTACGCCGATCATTCTGGGCGATGCAATTGAAGGCGAGGCGCGCGACATTGGGCGCCAGCATGGGCTGCTGGCGTTGCGCAGATTACAAGAAGGCCAGCGCCCGTGCGTGTTTCTGTCAGGCGGCGAGACCAGCGTGACGATGCGCGCACCCGATAATGCGAACGCGCGCGGCGGGCGTAACAGCGAATATCTGCTGGCGTTGGCGCTCGCGCTTGAAGGCGCACCTGGCGTGTACGCGTTGGCGGCGGACACTGACGGCATCGACGGGATGAGCGAACATGCGGGCGCTATGACAACGCCGGACACTTTGGCGCGCGCCCGTGCAGCCGGTCTCGATCCAGAGGCAATGCTGGAGCAGAATAATTCCGGCGGGCTGTTCGAGGCTTTGGGCGATTGCGTGACGACTGGCGCCACGCTCACCAACGTCAATGATTTTCGCGCGATCCTTATTTTGTAGGGCCAGCTTTGCGCCTGCGCTGCGCTTTGCTACAAGGGTTTTGCAACACAACCGGAGCCTACAAAATGAGTGGACCCATCGTCGAGGACGTCAGCCTTGCGGATTTGAAGAAGGGCCTCGCGGACGGCTCTATTTTGCTGGTGGACGTGCGCGAACAGATCGAATGGGATGCGGGCCACATTCCCGGCGCGCTTTTCAATCCGTTGTCGATCTTTGATCCCGCCGCTCTGCCTCCCGCTGCGCCCGGCAAGCGCGTGGTGCTGCATTGTCGCTCGGGTCGGCGCTCGATTGATGCGCTGGATGCGGCGCAAAAGTTTGGCCGCGAGGACGTGCGCGCCCATTTTGGCGGCGGCATGCTGGACTGGGTAGGTGCGGGCGAGCCTGTCGAATAGCGGTTTTTCGCATAAGCAACGCGGCGCCGGTTTGCTGCCCGCGCAAAGTTTCGTAAGCTCTGGGTCATGCTACGCTTGCCGCCGGGGAGATGGTGACGCAATGAAGAAAATTCGTACGATTTTGGCGCTTTGCGCTATTGGTTTTGTCCTCGCGTTCAGCGCCGGCGCCGTCGTCGCGCAGAACGATCCGATCGCGCAGCGCAAGGCGTTGATGAAGGCCATCGGCGACACGGGTCGCGCGCCCGCCGCCATGCTCAAGGGCGAGCAGCCGTTTGATCTGGCGGCCGTGCAGACTGCGTTGAAGGCCATGCAAGCTGCGGGCAAGGCTTCGCTTGCGCTGTACCCGGATAATTCGAAATCGGGTGGCGATACGGTGGCCCTGCCAAAAATCTGGGAGAACAAGGCGGATTTCAACGCCAAGCTCGCCAAGCTGGAAAGCGATGCAACAAGCGGCCTGAGCAAGATCACGGACGAGGCCAGCTTTAAGGCGAGCTATCCCGACATTCTGCGCGGCTGCGGCGATTGCCACCGCGACTATCGCGGGCGCCGGTAGGGATGTTCTTCCTTCTCCCCTTGCGGGAGAAGGTGGCGCGCGAAGCGCGACGGATGAGGAGTATCTTTCTGGCGATCAGGAACCCCTCATCCGCCCCTTGCTGACGCAAGGCGCACCCTCTCCCGTAAGGGGAGAAGGAAAGGACGCGGCGTCCTGATTAAAGAAAGCTTCTCATGCGCAAGTTCATCGTTGCGGCGCTTGTTCTTCTCGTTGGCGGGCTTGCGGCCTTCTTTGCGCTCACGGCGCCGCGTCGCGCTGTGGCGAACGATCCGGCGCTGGAGCAGGGGGGTGATATTGAGCGCGGGCGCATCGTGTTTTATGCGGGCGGCTGCGCCTCGTGCCACGCCACGCCGGGGCAGGATAATCGTTTGCTGCTGGGCGGCGGGCTGGAGTTGAAATCGCCGTTCGGCTCTTTCTACGCGCCCAACATTTCCTCGCATCCCGATGATGGCATCGGACGCTGGCGCACAGCCGATTTAGCCAATGCAATGCTGGCTGGTGTCGCGCCGGACGGCACGCATTATTACCCCTCCTTTCCCTATGCCAGCTATTCGGGCGTCAAGCTTGAGGACGCGCGCGATTTGATGGCGTTTTTGCGCACCACGCCACCCGTTGAGGGACGGGCGCGCGAGCATGAATTGGGCTTTCCATTCAACATTCGCCGCACGCTTGGCGTCTGGAAAGCGCTCTATGCGCCAGTTCCCGCGCCGCTGCGTGATGATTCGGGAAGGCCGGCCTCGTGGAACAGAGGGCGCTATCTCGTCGAGGTTTTGGGCCATTGCGCCGAATGCCATTCGCCGCGAAACGCGCTCGGCGGAATCGTGGCTGCGCAACGCCATGCGGGCGGGCCTGATCCTGAAGGGAAGGGCTGGGTTCCCAACATCACGCCGCATGGCATGAAGGGCTGGACGCGCGGGGATATCGAGCAATTGCTCGATTTGGGGATGACGCCCGAAGGCGATTCCGTTGGCGGTTCGATGACGAGCGTGGTTCGTAATATGGCGCAATTGAGCCGGGATGACCGGCTCGCTATCGCCGATTATTTACTGTCGCTGCCGCCGCGCGAGGGGCCGCAAAACCCAAAACGCTGATCTTGAGCTAAACCTTGTTGCATTCCGTCGCGCAGGCTGAAAAAGTCTGGGTGAAGCTGATTCGCGGCTGCGGTACGGAATGATCGACATGAGCATGGCTCAACGTTTACCCACAGACCCTCACGACGCTCACGACGAATTCGCCTCCATCGAGGCGGCGGTTGCAGGCACCGCGCGCGGGCGCTGGTTTCTGGACGAATACGTTCGCCGCGCCCAGAACAGGGATAACGAGCGCATCATCGCCACGCTCACGCGCATCGAGCGGATGCTTACGGCGGACGCACAAACCCGGCAAACGCAGATGCCCCAGCCCGAGATGCGCCAGCCAGAGATACGCCAGCGGCAGCCCGAGCGCTCCGGCGGCGCGAACTTCACGCCGTCGATTTCTGCGCCGCCAGCGCCTTCCAGCGCTGCGCTTGCTTCTTCTCCTGCCCATGTTCCTGCCCATGTTCCTGCTCTTGCGCCTGCCGAGCAGGGCGCGGCTTTGCCTGTGCTTTCGGCCCTGCGCGCCGGCGGGGCGCTCGATGCGCCGACCCCCGCGCCACGGCCTGCGCCGATGATCGTGCCAGCGGCTAAAGCTGCCGCGCAATCGCCCGCCCGCTCGCTCGCCGAGACACTGGAACAGGCTTTGCTGGCGACCCAGCCCCTCGCGGACGCGGCGGGTTCCAAACCTGAGGCGCGCAAACCAGAAGTGCGCTCGTCTGCTCCAATCGGCCCGGTCGCCAGCTCTTGGAGAACCGCAGCAATTGCGCCGCGCGTGGCGGACCGCGCCCCGGCGCTTCCTCACGTGCCGCCGGCGCTTCCTTACGTGCCGCCGGCGCCTGCGCTCGCACCCAGGGCGTCTTCGCCGCCAGCGCCGCGCGGGCAGTGTGACTCCTTCGGTCCGATCCCCATCGACGCGAAGGCCTTTGCACATCTTGAAGCGATGGACGCAGCCACGCGCGCTAAATTGTTCGCCTGACGATTTGCTCCGCGAGCGCGCCTCTGTATGGTGCGCTCACAAGACAGGAGCTGCACATGGATCTCGGGATCAAAGGCCGCAAGGCGATTGTTTGCGCATCAAGCCGGGGCCTTGGCCGCGCGTGCGCAGAGGCGTTGGCGGAAGCTGGTTGCGAGGTGATCGTCAACGGCATAGACCGCGCCCGCGTTGAGCAAACCGCCCGTGAAATCGCTGACGCGACCGGCGCCAGAGTGATCGGTATCGCCGCTAACGTTGGCACGGACGAAGGCCGTGCCGCCTTGCTGGCCGCCTGTCCCGATCCCGATATTCTCGTGAACAACAATTCCGGCCCGCCGCCGCGCGATTTCCGCCAGCTCTCGCGCGACGATCTCATCAAGGGGCTCGACGCCAACATGATGACGCCGATCCTGCTGGTGCAAAAGGTGATCGACGGCATGGTGGAGCGGCGCTTCGGGCGCATCGTCAACATCACGTCCGGGACCGTGAAAATGCCGCTGATCGGGCTTGATCTGTCGTCAGGCGCCCGCGCTGGTCTCACGGCCTTCATGTCGGGCGTTGCGCGCGACGTGGCGGCCTCCAACGTGACGATCAACAACATCCTGCCCGGCCCGTTCGAGACCGACCGGCTGCGGTCTGCTGGAACGGCGCAAGCCAAAATGCGCGGCATTTCCTATGACGAGCTTCAGGACCAGCGCAAGCAGGGCATCCCGGCCAAACGCTTTGGCCAGCCCGACGAGTTCGGCAAGCTCTGTGCTTTCGTGGCCAGCGCCCATGCGGGCTACATGACCGGGCAAAACTTCCTGATTGACGGCGGCGCCTTCCCCGGCGCCTTCTAGCCAGATATGGTGCCCATCCTCACGCGATCATTTGTCCCGTCCACGGTGTTGCTGGGCGTGGGGATGAAGCTCGCCGCAACCTTCTTCTTCGCGCTGATGCTGGCTCTGGGCAAAGCCTACAGCGTTTATGGCGTATCGGAAGTTGTGTTCTTCCGCTCTGCCTTTGCGTTGATTCCGGTGATGATCTGGCTGGTGATGCGCGGCGATTTTCCGCGCGCGTTGCGCACCAGCAGATTTGGCGGCCACATGGTGCGCTCGGTGGCGGGCATTGGAAGCATGTTTTGCATGTTCGCGTCCTATGCGCTTTTGCCGCTGGCCGACGCGACTGCATTGGGGTACGCCGCGCCGCTCATGATCACGCTGATGGCGGCGTATTTTTTGGGTGAGACCATGACCGGCCTGCGCTGGGGCGCGGTAGCTGTGGGCTTTGCGGGCGTCGTCGTGATGCTGTGGGAGCATCTGGGCTCGCCCGCGCCTGATGCGCCCGCCCGTTCAGCGCTGGGCGCGGGGCTGGCTTTGGCGGGCGCGTTTCTCGTCTCCATAGCGATGGTGCAGACGCGCCGCCTCACCAAAACTGAGGATACCGGCGCGATTACGTTTTATTTCCAGAGCAGCACGACCATCGCCAGCGGCGCGGTGCTGGCGGCCGCCGTCTTCTGGCCAACGAATTGGCCGCTGGCGTCGCTGATGGCCTCGCAAGCCTGGACCACGCCCTCCCTGATGGACTGGGCGCCGCTGATCGCTATCGGCCTGTTGGGCGGAATCGGCCAGATTTTCATGACGCAGGGCTATCGCTACGCCGACGCGTCGATATTGGCGGTGTTCGATTATTCGTCGCTGCTGTTTGCAATTGCCATCGGCTATCTGGCCTTCAGCGACGTGCCGACCGGGCAAACGCTGTTTGGCGCCAGTATCGTCATCTGCGCCGGACTGGCCGTCGTCTGGCAGGAAAGTCGCGGGCGGCGGCGCGGAGCGCTGAAGCCTCATTAATTCTTGTTCGTTATTCCAAACGAAATCGGATAGTATTGCAAACGCAGCGGGCGCATTCCCGCATGAGTTTTACGCGGAATCCGGGATCATGGGCGTTGAGGGGAAGGATCGGGCGAAGACGATGGAGGCCGGCGCGCACGCGCTTTCCGGGCAGCTGGGCAAGACGATCCAGCGAATGCGCAAGTCCTACTCGCTGTCGCTCTCCGAATTGTCCGAGCAATCGGGCGTCGCCAAATCCATCATCAGCCAGATCGAGCGCAACGAGACCAATCCCACGCTCGCCACCATCTGGCGGCTGGCGCAGGCGCTGGATATTTCGATGGAGCGCGTGCTGCAAACAGCTGAGGATGAGCCGTTTCTCGAAAAGTCCTCGCGCGGCGACACCCCGATCCTGATGTCGGACGACGGCAAATGCCGCCTCGCCATTACCGGCTGGATCAAAACGGTCGAATGGCTGCAATGGTATGATTTCCACGCAGAACCGGGCGGCGTGCTGGCGTCCGATCCTCACCAGCGCGGCTCGGTCGAATGCCTTTCAGTGCTGGACGGCGAGCTTGAGGTGGAGGTCGCGGGGGCAATTGAGACAGCGCGCGCAGGCGATACGCTGCGCTATCGCTGCGACCGCCCGCACGTCATCCGCAATGTTTCGGCTGCGCCTGCGCACGCAACGATGGTGTGCATTTTGAAAGCTGCGGCGATGGAATAGGGGCTATTTGGACCGCGCGTCCCCGCGCGGTCCAGGTGGGCACCTCTTCACGCCGCCTTTGTTTCCCCTCCGCCCTGCTGCTTGCCCTGCTTATGCGCTTCCCCCTCAATCGTTTTCTGCCCTTGTTTGCCGCTCTTGATCTGGACCTTGCGGCTTTCTTGGCTTGTCGCTTGCGGCTTGGTGATTTTCAGGCGCAGGATGCCGTTGTCGAATTGGGCGTCGCAGGCGTCTGTCCTGGGCTCGAAGGGCAAAGCGATGGCGCGCTGGAACGAGCCGTAGCTGCGCTCCACGACGTGCCAATTTTGGTCATCTTTTTTCGTCTCGGCTTTTTTCTCGCCCGAGATGATGAGCCGGTTTCCATCGACGTCGATGGAAATGTCCTTCTGGTCCACGCCGGGCAGTTCGGCGGTGATCTCAATTGAATCCCCGGTCTCGGCCACGTTTACGGCGGGCATCGTCGCGCCCACTTCGAAACTCGGCAAGCCCCTGCCGGAGCGGTTGAACATGGCGTCGAGTTCTCGGCGCATATCGCTAAACGGATCAGCCAGCGCACGCTCGCTCCACAAGCCTGGAAGCAATGATCTCATGTTCGTAGTCTCCATAAAGATGTTGACGACTGAACAACGAATTCGCATCCGCTATGTTTCAAGCGCAATTGGCTAGTCCGCGCCTCGACAGGCGCCCGGCGCCAGCGTAAGACCAGATGACATCCCTTCAGCCAAAGGAGCCGGCCACGGGAGCGCCCCAGCAGAACGAGCCGCGCGTCTCGGGCGAGTCGTCGCCGGATGGAACGCGCCTTCTGCTCACCGGCTTGTGGACACTGGAGCGTAGCGGCGCCATGGAGGCGGCGGCTGGCGATCTTGAGCTTATAGGCGCCAAAGCTGCGGCCCATGGCGGCGCTCTCCTCATTGATCTTGCGGGCGTGGCGGGGCTGGACACGGCGGGAGCCTGGCTGATCGACCGGGCGCGCGCCCGGCTGGCTCAGGCGGGGGCAGTGGTGGAAGTGCGCTGGGCGGCAGAGCGTCAGGCGATCCTGCTCGATCAGGCCCATTACCGCAGTTTTGAGGCCAGCGCGCCGCGTCCCGGCTCGCCACTTGTGAACTGGCTGGCCAACATCGGCGAGACGCTGGTTTCGGCGGGGCGCGACCTTGTGGCGGGGGTCAGTTTTCTGGGCGAAGTCGTCGCCTCGCTGTTGCGGGCGCTGAGCCATCCCTCGCGCCTGCGGCCGACCTCGATCACGTATCATGTCGAGAATTTTGCATTCCGGGCGCTGCCCATTATCGCGCTGATTAATTTCCTTGTGGGCTGCATCGTCGCCCAGCAAGGCGTGTTCCAGCTCAGCCGCTTTGGCGCGGCGGCGTTCGCCGTCGATCTCATCGGCATTCTTGTGCTGCGCGAACTGGCGGTGCTTCTGACCTCGATCATGGTGGCGGGACGCACAGGCTCGGCGATCACGGCGGAGCTGGGCTCGATGAAAATGCGCGAGGAGATCGACGCCCTGCGCGTGATGGGGCTTGATCCGATGGAGGTGCTGGTGACGCCGCGCCTGATCGCGCTGCTCATCAGCCTGCCGCTGCTGACGTTTCTGGCCGGGATTTCCGCCCTGTTCGGCGGCCTGCTGGTGGCGTGGGGCTATGGCGGAATATCGCCCGAGATCTTTCTGGCGCGATTGCAAAACGCCATTGGCCTCAACACGTTTCTCGTTGGCCTTATCAAGGCGCCGTTCATGGCGCTGGTGATTGGCGTCATCGCCTGCCTTGAGGGCTTTCGAGTGCAGGGCTCGGCTGAATCGCTTGGCCGACAGGTCACGGCCTCGGTGGTGAAGGCGATCTTCATGGTGATCGTGGTCGACGGCATGTTCGCCATGTTCTTTGCAGCGATCAAATATTGACATGACCCAGCTTCCCCCTGTTCCCGCCCCATTGTCGGCAGAGTCCGAGATCGAACCTGAAGTCGCCATCCGCGTGCGCGACGTTGTTGTCGGCTTTGGGCAAAAGCTGGTGCTGAAAGGGCTCGATCTCGACGTGCGGCGAGGCGAGGTTTTGGGTTTTGTGGGCGGCTCGGGCACCGGCAAATCGGTGCTGACGCGCGCGATCCTTGGCCTCGTGCCCAAGCGCAGCGGCGCGATTGAAGTCTTCGGCCAAAACCTTGACGAGCTGCGCGGGGCGCAACGCAGGGCGCTGGAGCGGCGCTGGGGCGTCTTGTTCCAGCAGGGCGCGCTGTTTTCCGGCCTCACGGTGCTGCAAAACATTCAATTGCCAATGCGCGAGCATTTGCAGCTTTCGCAATCGCTGATGAACGAGCTGGCGATGCTGAAGCTCGATCTCGTCGGCCTCAAGCGCGACGCGGCGGACAAGTTCCCCAGCGAGCTTTCGGGCGGCATGATTAAACGCGCCGCGCTGGCGCGCGCTTTGTCGCTCGATCCCGAGATATTGTTTCTGGACGAGCCTACGTCCGGGCTTGATCCCATTGGCGCGGCCGAGTTCGACCAATTGATCGCCACGCTCCAGAAAACGCTGGGGCTCACGGTTTACATGGTCACGCACGATCTCGACAGCCTGTACTCGATCTGCGACCGCATCGCCGCGCTGGCGGACGGCAAGATCGTGGCGACGGGGACTATTGAAGAAATGCTGGCGTCCGGTCATCCCTGGGTGCGCGCCTATTTTCACGGCCAGCGCGCCCGGCAATTGGCGCTCCCGCAAGCTTAAAGCGGCCATGAAGAATGTGCATAAGCTCGTATGTGTTTGGCTGATCCGCCGCCAGCGGGTTATAAACAGCGCCTGAGTTGCGCGTAACGGATCGCCATGGAAACCAGAGCCAATTACGCATTGATAGGCGCCTTCACCCTCGCGGTTATCGCGGCGGCGTTTATGTTTGTGTTCTGGTTTTCGCACGGGGCCCCAACGGGCGTGCGCCAGATTCAAATCGTGTTCACATCGTCCGTATCGGGACTTTCCCGTGGGGCGCAGGTGCTTTTCAACGGCGTGCGCGTGGGCGAAGTCAAGGAGATCGAGCTTGCGCCCGATAATCCGGCCAACGTTTACGCTATCATCGAAGTCAGCGAGACTGCGCCGGTGAAGCTGAATACGCGGGCGCGGCTCGAATATCAGGGCCTCACCGGCGTCGCCTCCATCGCGCTGGACGGCGGCACATATGATTCGCAGCCGCTTCGCGGCGTTGATGGCAAGATCGCCGTGATTGTGGCTGATCGCTCTGATTACCAAAATATTCTTGAAACGCTCCAGCGACTGGCGGGACGCACCGAAACCGCGCTGGAGACCATCGACAAGCTTATCAGCGACAATGCCGAATCGATTGGCCGCACCGTGCGCAACGTCGAGGCGATCTCAAAGGCTGTGGACGCGGACAATGTGCGTTCGCTGGTCGCCAATGCGGACGGTCTTGTGAAGCAGCTAAACGAATCTGCGGGCAGGTTTGACAAGCTCATGGCCTCGCTCGACGGCGCGCTGGGCTCGGGCGAGAACTCCACAATCGCCGAAATCGCGCAGGCTGCGCGCTCGTTCCGCAAGCTGGCCGACAATATCGACGCGCGCACGAAGGAAATCTCCGCCGGCGTGACCAAGTTCACCGGTTCTGGCCTGCGCCAATACGAAGCTTTGGCCTCGGACGCCCGCCGCACGCTCGACGACATGAACAGAACGCTTCGCTCGCTGGAGAAGAACCCGCAGCAGCTTATTTTTGGTAAGAAGCCCGCGTTGCCCGAATATGGCGGGCGATGAGGGCGGCTTTGGACCGCGGGCTGCCAGCCCGCCTCGCTGGTCTGGCCTGAATGTTACGGCGGCAGGGCGGCCGTCCAAAGCCCCCAAGCTTGCAGGTCGCGACGCGACAAGTTAACGCTTGTTAACGTTTTAACAGGAGTCGCTCTTTGAAGAACGACAAGCGCAGCGCAGCCCTTCGCCCGGCTATCGGCCGCGTCCTGGCGGTGGGTGCCGCATGCGTGCTGCTGGCAGGCTGCGCAGGCGTGCCGCTTGCAACGTTCGATCTGTCGGCGCCGCGTAGCGGGCTCTCGCCAAAAAAGGTTTCCGCCAGCATTGTCGTGAGTGCGCCTGAAGCTTTGGCGCCGCTTGATTCGGATCGCATCATGGTGCGATCTCCGGTCTCCGGGTTAAGCCTGCTCAAGGGCGCGCAATGGAGCGACCGGCTGCCGCAATTGTTCCAGTCGCGCCTCATCCAGACGTTTGAGAACGGGTCTTCCATCCGCGCAGTGGCTCGGCCCGGCGACCGGATCAGTGCCGATTATAATCTTGTATCTGAGATCCGCCGCTTCGAGATTGATGCCGGGGCGGGGCAGGCGGTGGTTGAGGTCAGCGTGAAAATGGTCCGCGAGAGCGGGGGATCTATCGCCGCCGGGCGGGTTTTCGAGGCGCGTTCTCCGGCCGTCGCCGATGCAGGGGGGGAGTCGATAGCCGCCCTCGATCTCGCGCTTGGCTACGTGCTGCGCGATATTGCCGGCTGGGCCGCCACAATTCGCTAGGCGCAAAACAAAAATGGCGGGCCCAGGGGTCCGCCATTTTGATTAGCGGTTTCGTCAGCCCTCAGGCCGCCTCGAACCTGTCCGCAGCATGGGCGAGCAGGGTATAGAGCTTGCCCGATTCCGAGGTGAGATAAGAGCGAACCTTTGAGCCGTCGCGGTCCTCGCGGCCCACGTCCTGCAATGTACGTTCAAACTCTTCGGCGTAGCGATCCACGGCGTTATGGAAATCAGCATCGGCGCGATAACGACGGCGCACGTCTTCGAACGCCTGTTGTCCGGCAGGCGTGTAGATGCGGCGCGAGAACACGTTCTGGTCGCCGCGATAATAACGGTCCCAGAGGCCGACTGCTGAATCGTTCGATAGTAGACGGTCGATGTCGCGCGCATAATTGTTGATAACATCGGCGGGATACGATTGCCGGCTCGACGGTGCCGGAGCAACGACGGGGGCGGCGCGCTGCGGCGCAGGCTCATCAGCCGAGGCGCGGGCGAGCAGGTCCGACAACCATCCGCCGCGCTCATCGGTCGGCTTGCCTGATTTCGTCGGCGGCCTGCTGTCGCGCGGCGGCTGGGGCGCCGGGGTTGCGACCGGGCGGCGGGGCTCGACGCGGGGTTCCAGAGCGCGCGCGGCGGGCGCCTGCGGAATCTGCCGCGCCGGTTGTTCTGCGCGAACTGGATCAACTCGAACTGGATCAACTCGAACTTGCTCGGCGCGCACGGGCTCCTGCGTGCGGCGCGCAGGCTCAGCCGGGCGGCGCGGCGGGGCCGACACGTCATAGGCCTGGCCGGAGCGGGCGACGATCTCGGTCAGCTCGTTGAGCGCCTTCACCTGATCGGCGACGACGCGGCGCATGGCGGCGGTCTGTTCGGCGGCCTCGCGGGGCAGCTCCATCGAGCCCTTGCGCAATTCCTCGCGCGTGAACTCGAGCTCGCGACGCACCTCGTCGCTCATCTGGCGCATCTGGCCGACGGCGTCGCCAAACTGGTGCAGCACCGGGGTGAACACCTGCGCCATTTCGGCGCTGGCCTGCGCATAGGTCTCCTGCAACACAAGGGCGGTGCGCTCGCGCTCGACTTCGGCTGCGGAGCGCACTTCGTCGTATTGCTGCCCGATCACGCCCGCCACGTTGCGGGTCTCGGTGGCCAGGAACAGACCGATGTCGCGCGAGCGCTTTTCGGCGTTGGTGAACGAATCCTCCACCATGCTCGTGAAAGCACGCATGATCGAGTCGAACGTTTCTGTGCGCGTATGCACGTCGCTGATGAGATCCTCCAGCGACTTCTGGCGCGTCTCCATCGTCGCGTCGAGCTGCAATTGCGTGTGCGCCAGATTGGTGGCGGTGTCGGCAAGATCGCCGCTCTGGCGCTCCAGGATCACCGACAGCGCGCCGGCGTTGGCTATGGCGTTGTCCGTGGTCTGGCCGATGGTGGAGACCTGCTCGGAAATCGCCTCCAGCGCATCGCGGAATTCGCTGACGCGATAGCTGAGCGATTGCTCTACGGCGCCCAGATTGCCGCCCGCCTGGTCGATGATGGCTTGCAGCGTATCGTTGGTGCGGGTGAGGTTGTCGAGCACCGCCACCATTTCGCTGCGCATCCGGTCGTTGACGCCCATCAGCGATTGCACCGAACCCGACGCGCTGGCCTCGATAGCCGTGCGCAGGGTTTCCGCCGATGCCTCAATGGCGGCGGTGAGCGCTTGCTCGCGCGCCGTGATGTCGGCCACCACCGCCTCGCCGCCTGCGCCCATCGTGTTGACGATGCGGTCCACGGCGAGCGAGACGCCATGGGAAATCTCGCCGCCGCGCGTGGTGAGAAGCTCGACGAGCGCCGGTCCCTGCTGGTCGATGATGGTGCGCAATTCTGCGGTGCGCTGACCCAGATTGTCGCTCAACTCACGGCCGCGGGTTGAAATCGTCGCATCGATCTCGGCGACGCGGGCGTTCATCATTTCCTCGATGGCGCGTGAATCGAGCGCTGTCTCGACTGCGCGCGCGCCCTTGAGCAGGGATTGCAGCAATTCGCGATTGCGATCGCCCAGCGCTTCGTTGATCTCGTCGATGCGTGCGGCCATGGCCTTCTCGACCAGTTCGGGATCGAGCGCGTCCTGAACTCTGGCGACGGCGCCGGTGAGCGTCTGCACCATGTCTTTGGCGCGATTTTCGAGCGTGGAATCGAGCTGCGCGATCTTGTCGGTGAGCGCCGCGCCGATGGCTTCGGCGTCAAGCGCCGCGTCCACAGCCTTGGCGCCCATGAGCAGGTTGTCCAGCAATTCCTGGCTGCGGGCGCTGAAGGCGTCGTTGATATCGCGGACGCGGGCGATCAGCGTCGCCTCGATCATTGTGGGATCGAGTACGTTCTTGACCTGATCGGCGCTCTCGTTGAGCACGCGGGCCGATTCCAGCGCCTGGCGGGCGAGGGATTCGGTCATCGCCTGCATGCGGGCGTCAAGGCCAGTGTCGATCCGGCCGACAAGGCTCATCATGGATTGCGTCAACGCCTCGACGCGCAGATTGGCTGTGTCGTCGAAGGCGCGGGCGCCTTGCGAAACTGTGTCGCCCATCTCTGCGATGCGGGCGCTGGCGGAAGCGTTGAACGCCGCCGCGTTTTCCGCGAGCAGGTCCGACATCTCGCGCGAGCGGGCGTCAACGGCGCCGGAGAACACCGCGATGTAATTGTCGATGGTCTCCTCAAGCCGCGTGGCGCGCGCTTCTGCGGAGGCCGAAAACGCTTCGACCTGAAGCTCGAACGATTGCGACAGATCGCGCGTGCGGTTGGCGGCGGTCTCGTCGAAATTGCGGGCGGAGGTCTCCAGCGTCGAGGCGGCTTCCGTGGCCCGGTCGGCGAGGCGGTCTGTAAACGCCTGCGCATGGGTGGTGAAGGCGGCCTCCACGGCGGCGAGCTTGTCGTTGACAGTGCCGGTGAAGGCGTTGGCGTGGGCGGCAATCTGCGAGGTGAGTTCGTTGCCATGGGTGAGCACCGAGCTTTCGAACTCGTTCAGGCGCTCCAGCAGGCTTTCGTTGATGCGGTCGCCGTGCATGCCGATGGCGGAAATCGCTTCGGTCGCCGTTGTGGTGAAGCGCGAATGCAGATCGGCGGTGTGCGTCTCGATCTGGGTTTGCACAACGCCCTGATGCAGCGCGAGGCGGGAGGCCAGATCGTCGCCTGCTGCCTGAAACAGCTCTTGCGCCTGCTGGGTGCTTTCGCTCAGCACGGAGCCGATGCGTTCGGTCGTCGTGGTCAGCGTTTGCGCCAGCGCCGCGCCGTCAACCGAGACGGCTTTGGTCAGGCGCTCGGCGGTCTCGCTGATATGCGAGGCGATGGCGCCGCCGCGATTGCAGACAGCGTCCTCGATACGCTCGCCCGCTGAATTGATCCGCCTGGCGATGATCTCGGCGCCGCCCTGGATGGTTCCGTCAATGCGCTCGATCACGCTTTCAAGCCGCTGCGACAGCTCTCGCGAACCGCCGTTCAGCGTATCCTCGATGCGTATGGAGGCGTCCTCAAGATTGCGGGACAGAGCTTGCGATCCGCCGTTGATGGAGCCGTCAATGCGCGCGATGGCGCTTTCCAGGCTCTCGGAGAGCGCTTGCGAGCCGCCGTTGATCGAGCCGTCGATGCGCGCGACGGCGGATTCGAGGCGCTCTGCAATGGTTTGGGAGCCATGATCGACTGTGGCCGCGATCCGCGCGTCGGCATCGCCGATGCGGGTCGTGATCGTCTCGACGCTTTCGGTCAGGGCGTCGCCGACGCGCTGCACGGAATCGTTCAGACGAGCGGCTGCCTGTTGGCTGCCGTCGTCCACGCTGGCCAGAATACGCTCGCTGGTGGCGCGCAGGCGACCGTCCATTTCCTCTACGCGCTCAAACAGAGTGGCGCTGAGACGGGCGCTGACGTCGGACCCGGTTTCGGCGAAGCGCTCCGTCATTCTGGCGCCATTGGCCTCAATGCGCTCCACCATGTCGCTGCCGCTGCGGGTGAGCAGGAGGCTGATCTCTTCCGCTTTGGCGCCCAGGGACGACGTGACGCGCGAGCCGGCGTCGCCGACGATTTCCGACAATCGCGAAGAGGCGCTGTCGAGATCGGCGGAAAGCTTTTCCTGCGAGCCGACGATGGTGTTGCGTAAATGCTCGGCGTTGCCGACGATGGCTTCGCGCTCGGAGGCCAGCTCGTCGATCAGCGAGCGAATGCGTCGCTCATTGTCGGAATAGGAGCGCTCAAGGCTCGCCACTTCGGCGCGCATCACGGTCTCCAGTTCGCTGGCGCGCGCCAATGCGCGTTCGATGCCGTCGCCCATGGAGGCGACTTCGCGACGAATGGCCTGCGACAGCGTTACGATTTGCTCGGCAGCCAAAGATTCCGGCTCAGCCAGACGAATGGCGACCTGCGACATGGATTGCGCGGTCAGGCGCATTTCCTGCGCACGCCGCACGACGGTCGCTGTGGAATAAAAGAATGCGACCGGGCCAAGCGCCGCCAACGAAAACAGCGCAATCTGCGCCTGCGTCATCGACGCGGAATCGCCGGTCCACAGATAGAAACCGGAAAGTGAGAGCCAGACGGCGGACGCCAGCGAGGCGATCAACGTCGGCTTGCTGCTCGGGCGCGTTTGCAGCGCCAGCAAGATTTGACCAACGGAGGGACGATCGTCGTTGGCTGCGGGACGGGCGTTCGCGATGGCCGCTTCGATGCGCTTTTCGGCGCGGCTATCCACAAGTTTCGTATCAAGATCGCCACCAAACCTGGTTTCGGGCTTTGCTTGCGCTTTGGCTTCCGGTTCGGAAAGCGTCTTGGGCGGAGATGTTTCTTTGGCAGTCTCCTTAAGGGGTTCCTTGAGACTTTGCTTGAGGCTCTCCTTGAGTGTCTCCGTGGCGGTATCTCTCGGGCTCTCCCCGGCTTGCAAGCTGGCGGCGCTGGTCCGCGCATGGGCGTCGCGCACGCTCTTCTGCTTTTCCTGCGATGTGGCGTCGACGAGGTTCAACGCCTCTTCGATCGCCGAAAGCGCTACGGACGCAGCATCTTGAGCCTTGGACGGATTGGCCATTTTCGCCTCTTGCCTTAAAAACTTGCGCCTGTGCGCCAGCGTTGGCTGCGCGCACAAACCCCCTGACGGACCATGAAAGACCGCTCGAGCAGAATTAACCAATCATCAATCTACTCTGACGGTCGAGCGATTGAAACCGTTTCGGACACGTCATCAATAAACGTCGTTAACGGGCGCTTCACCATGTTCGTGGAAGGTGAAGCCTTATTGCGTCGGGAAAGCCAAGTCGCGCGTTCCCGCTCCGGAGCTTTCATGACCAGATCTTCTTTGAAACAAGTCCCTTCGCCTGCAGCCTCACACATGACATCATCGCACGCTCGCCCCATCGACCTCGTGCATTTGTCGCGGCAATCGCTGGGCGACCGAAATCTTGAACAAGAATTACTGCAATTGTTTGATCGGCAATCTGCGCTGATCTTGCTGCGTCTCGACGAGCGCCACGCGTTGGGCGAGCGGCGCTGGCTGCGCGATCTTTGTCACACGCTGGATGGCTCCGCCCGCGCGGTGGGGGCCGTTCACGTCTCGGCGGCTGCGGGCGATTACGGGCAGGCGCTGCTTGGCGCGGCCTCCGACGGCGAGCTGGAGATCCTGCGCGCCGCGCTTGTGACAAAGGTGCAGGAAGCGCGCGCCCACATCGCAAATTTGCTGCGCGAGGATTGAGGCGCCAGCGGCGAGGGCTTGTGCGAACATGCTTCTCGCGTTGCGCTCTCGCCAAATCGAGCGCAATTGGATAGGAAGACGCCGCCGGGAAGCCGGCTGCCCTTTTCCCGTTCGGACGCGAGACATATCATGGTCAAGATCACGTTTATCGACGCCGCAGGCCAATCCAGAATTGTGGAGGCCGAGGAAGGCTCTACCGTGATGGAGGCGGCGATCCGCAACGACGTATCCGGCATTGAAGCCGAATGTGGCGGCGCCTGCGCCTGCGCCACCTGCCACGTTTACGTGGACGATTCCTGGCTGGAGAAACTCCCCAAGGCTGAGTCTATGGAAGAAGATATGCTCGACTTCGCCTATGACGTGCGCCCCGCCTCGCGCCTGTCCTGCCAGATCCGCGTCACCGCTGAAATCGACGGGTTGGTGCTGCACACGCCCGAGCAACAGGGCTAGGTAAAATTGAACCGTTTTATGTTGTGAAATAAAACGGTTTCCATTTTTATTGCGTTGAATTAAGCAGGTTGCAACAACCGGCTTATTCGGGGATGCAGACGATATGACCGAGATCATCAAGACGGACGCACTCATTGTCGGCGCTGGCCCGGTGGGCCTGTTCGCCGTGTTTGAACTCGGTCTTCTCGACATAAAAGCGCACGTCCTCGATATCCTGCCCAAGATCGGCGGCCAGTGCTCGGAGCTTTATCCCGAGAAGCCGATCTACGACATTCCCGGCTTCCCCACGATCACGGGGCAGGGGCTCGTCGACAATCTGATGAAGCAGATCGAGCCCTTCAGCCCGACGTTCCATTTCAATGAGCAGGTTGAGCAGCTGGAGAGCATTGGCACGCCAGCCGCGCCACTGTTTCGCGTGCGCACCAACGGCGAGCTGACGTTCGAGGCCAGAGTCGTCATCATCGCCGCTGGCGGCGGCTCGTTCCAGCCCAAAAAGCCCCCCGTGCCCGGCATCGAGGCTTATGAGAACATTTCCGTGTTCTACGCCGTGCGCAAGATGGAGAGCTTTCGCGGCAAGCGCGTGCTGATTGTGGGCGGCGGCGATTCCGCGCTCGACTGGTCGCTGAATCTGGCGCCCATCGCCGAACGCGTCATCCTTATGCATCGCCGCGACGAGTTCCGCGCCGCGCCCCATTCGGTCAACGCGATGCGCGAGCTGGTGGCGGCGGGAAAGATGGACCTGACGCTGGGCCAGATGACGGGCCTCAAGGGTGAGGGCGGGCAATTGTCGGCAGTCACCGTGAAGGCCAACGACGGCTCGATCTACGACATTGACTGCAATCGCATGATGCCGTTCTTTGGCCTGACGATGAAGCTTGGCCCCATCGCCGACTGGGGCCTGAACCTGCATGAAAACCTCGTGCCGGTGGACACCGAGAAGTTCGAAACCAACGTCCCTGGCGTGTTCGCCATCGGCGACATCAACACCTATCCGGGAAAGCTGAAGCTGATCCTGTCCGGCTTCCACGAGGCCGCTTTGGCCGCGCAAAAGGCCAACCGCTACATCTTCCCCGACAAGAAGGTGGTGTTCCAGTACACGACTTCTTCTTCGAGCTTGCAGAAAAAGCTCGGCGTGGGGTGAGGGGGCGCCTCTTGGACTGCGGGCTTCCAGCCCGCACGGGGCGCCGGCAGGATAGAGCCCGTAACGGGTGAACGTGCGCGCACTTGAGGGATTGTCAAGAATGCGGGCTGGAAGCCCGCGGTCCAAACCGGCGCCTTCATTCGTGAAAGCGCTTCCCCCGCCAATGCGCTATAAGGCTGCATGATCGCATTCGCTCCCTGGACCGACCGCGCTGGCCGGCTGTCGTGGCTGAAGCTGCCAGTTTTTCTGGCCTGTTGCGCGCCAGCGGTCTGGATTGCCTGGCAATGGTACGACGGGCTGCTCTCTCCCAAGCCTGTCACCGACGTGTTGCGACAAACGGGTGATTGGGCGCTACGCTTTCTGGTGGCGGCCCTTGCGGTGACGCCGCTGCGTCACGCCACGCGCTGGAACCGCATCTACATTACACGCAGAATGCTTGGGCTGACCGCGCTGGTCTACACGCTGGGCCATCTTGGCTTCTGGTTCGCCCACGAGAATTTCGTCTGGTGGACGATCCTCATGGAATCGTTCCTGCGGGTTTATCTGCTGATCGGCTATGTCGCGACCTTCATCATGATCGCGCTCGGCATCACGTCCAATGAGGCCGCCATTCGAAGGCTTGGCTCACAAGGCTGGAACAATCTGCACTGGTGGATCTATCCGGCGGCGCTGGCCAGCCTCGTGCATTATTTCATGCTGGTGCGGCTCGACGCGACGCAGGCCGCGCTGATGGCGGGATTGTGCGCCCTGTTTGCAGGCTTTCGGGTTTTGCGCAAACGCAAGGCCGATTTCGGCGTAGCGTCGCTCATCGCGCTGGCGTTGTTTGCAGGCGTCGCCACGGCGCTGATCGAGGCTGGCTATTACGCGTTTGCAACCGGCGTTGACGCCCGCCGCCTGCTGGAGGCGCACCTGGACTTTTCCTACACGATCCGCCCCGCCTGGCATGTACTGGCGGCGGGGCTGGCGCTGGCGCTGGCGCGTGGGGTGCGGGACGTCTGGAAGACGCCGGGGAAGCGGGTTTCAAGATAGCCTTCGCCCTCTGTGCGCTTCATCTCGGGATGCCCGGGACCCACGATAGGCAGTGAGCTGGCGGCCTGCCGTAGATGGCCGCCTTCGCGACCATGACGCACTTGAGGCGTTGAGGATAAAACCGAAGCTAACTCTCCGTCCCCTCCTTCTTCGAGCCGAACAAAAACGGCGCGACGTCGCCAATCCCCGGCGGTTTGTCGGCGGCAAACGGGGCCGGGCGGCAGACCGCCATCGCCGAAAGCCCTACGCGCGCAGTCAGTAATCCGTTCAGCACGCCCTCCCCAAGCCGCGCCGACAGGCGTGCGGCGAGGCCATGGCCGAGCAATTGCTGCACCAGCGAATCGCCAACCGCCATGCCGCCGGTGATCGCCAGATGCGCGCCGACGGAGCGCAGGATGCGCAGGAAACCAAACGCGCCCGGCCTGCCGCCGTAGATCTCTGCAATGGTCCGCACCAGACGCGCAGCCTGCGCCGCCACAAACAATAGATCGACAATAGCGCGCGGGCTGATAGCTGTGACGACCGACACGCGCTTGGCGGCGTCAGCTATTTCTTTAGCCACCAAAGCGTCCAGCGGGTGCAGCAGCGTGCGCTCGGCGATGTCGATGAGGTCGCGCCCGTCGACGATTTCGCGCGTGAGCGATGACACATGGGCGCGGGCGCCCGCCGTTTCCGGGCGGCTTTCATACAGACCCACAAGTTCGCGCATCAAAGAGCGCGCAGCCTCGCGATCATCAGCCTCGCGTGCTTGCGCAATGCTTCCATGTAAAGTCGCGATCCGCCTCTGCCGCAGCACGCCGCGCAACTCGCGCGCCAGCATAACGAGCAAAGCCAGCGCGGCGACGACAAGCAGCGCCAGCCCCAGCCAGCCTAAGGCTGGCGTTCGCGCAAACAGGCCCTCCACCAATTGCGTGAACCATGCGCCCAGCGCCAGCAGCGCAAGTCCAAACGCCGCTGACCAGAACAGGCCGGAGGCGCTGAGCAGCGCGCGCGCCGCAATGCCTTTGCGCTGCGCCTGTTGCACAATGGCCTCGCCGCCCGGCTCGGGGCGCTCGGCCTCCAGCGCATAGGCGTCCGGCTGATCCTCGATTACGGCGCCGCCGTCATCAAGCCGGAAGGCGCGCGGGCGGGCGGGACGTGCGGCGGTCATTTCAGCCGGTCTCCAATCAAAAACTCAAGCGCGCGGTCCAGCCGGATATGGGGCAGAGCTGCGCCGGGCGCCATGTTTGGCGGGCGGAAGCGCACGAAGCGCCAATCGCCTTCGCTTTCCGGCATCGCAAGCCCATCACCGCTAAACGCGCGGCTTGGGTCTTGCGGCAGCTCGCCGGGAAAGATCGCAGCCTCGGCCTTGCCGTCGAAGATTTCACCATTCACTTTTTCGCCAGCCAGCGGCACGCCGACGATGGCGTCCAGCGCCTGTCCTGCGTGTTTCACCTGCGCCTCCCGCGTCGCGCGGATCGCGGCCAGCGCGATTACGTCCACCTGCGCGCCAACGTCGTGCGCGCGGGCGATGGCGCGCTCCACCATCAGCCGCAGGATCGCCTCCAGCCTGTCGTGGCTGCGATGATGCAGATGATCGGCCTTGGTGGCGGCAAACAAAATGCGGTCGATGCGCGGGCGGAAAATCGTCGACAACAACGACGAGCGCCCGGTGCGAAACGCGCTGAGCACATCTATCATCGCCGTTTCAAGATCTCGCACCGCCGCAGGACCGGAATTGAGCGCCGACAAAGCGTCGATCAAAACGATCTGGCGATCCAGCCGCGAGAAATGATTGCGGAAAAACGGGCGCACCACATGGGTTTTATAGGCCTCATAACGCCGCGCCATCATCGCGGCCAGCGAGCCGGGCGCAATGACCTGCCTCGGTGCAATTGGTAGCGGCGCAAAGGTGAGTGCGGGCGAGCCCTCCATGTCGCCGGGCATCAGGAAGCGTCCGGGCGGCAGCGTTGACAGCGCATAGACGTCCTGCCGGCAGGCGCGCAGATATTGCGTGAACAACTCGGCGGCCTTGCGCGCATGGTCCTCATTGGCGGGCGCCTGCGGATCAAGGCTCGCCAGAAACCCCCGCCATGGCGCAGCTAGCATTGCGCGGCCAGCAGTTTGCGAGGCCGCAATCGTCTCCTGGCACCATTGGGCGTAATCCTTGGCCAGCAGCGGCAGATCGAGCAGCCATTCGCCGGGATAATCGACGATGTCGAGCGTGAGACTTGACGGTCCCTTGCGCCAGCCTTGCATGCGCTCAAACTCAATCGTGAGCCGCAATTCTGAAATACGCCGGGTCGATTGCGGCCAATGGCGCGCATCCGGCCCCGCCTCGCCGCCGGTGAGCGCCGCGAGATGGTCCTCAATCGCAAAGCGCGGTACGGAATCGTCTGGCTGCTGATCAAGCCTGGCGCCAATCAGCCGGCCTTCCGCATGCACGCGAAACACGGGGAACGAGCGGCGCGGCTCGGCGGGGTTGCGGGCGCCAAGCCGCGTCAAATGATGCACGAGCGCAGTGATGAAAACAGTCTTGCCCGCTCGCGACAAGCCAGTCACGCCGACGCGAAGGCCTGCGCCCGTGACGTAATCAGCCAGGCTGCGCGCCGCGATGGCGCTGTCGTGAAGGATGTCGGTGATGTTCAAAATCTTGGCGTCCGGTGGGGCGAGTAGGCAGTAGGCAGCAGGCAGTAGAGTTAAGCAAGAGAAACCCCTCATCCGTCGCGCTTCGCGCGCCACCTTCTCCCGCAGGGGGAGAATGGCGCACACGATCAGCAATGGCGCCTCTTTCTTCCTTCTCCCCCTGCGGGAGAAAGCGGCGTTTGCGTCAGCAAACGTCGGATGAGGGGTTCTTTACGGCCTACTCCCTAACCCCTCTCCCCCGCCGCCATATTGGCCATGACGCGGGCGCGCATGGGCGTTGGCAGGCCGCTCGCATCGAACAGTTTCAGGTCCGCGTCCGGTCCATCCGCCACGCCTTCCATGATTTTGGCGGGGTAATTGCGAATGCGCAAAGCCTCGCCGGAGCAAGATTGCGGGCGCTGAATCGTGTTGGGCAAAGCGTCTGGCGCGCCCAGCGAGGCCAGACGCACCAGAGGCGCAGCGGTCATGGCGGTCCGCGGTTTGGCGCTTTCGCCCAGCCTGGGTGCGATGGAAAGCGAGCGCAGCAGTTTCCGCAAGCATGGCGCATGTTTCTCAAACCGTGCGCAACGACCGCGCCTTTATGAAGCGCTCAAGGCGCCCATCAAGCTCCCCGATGTCGCGCCAGTCTTTCTCGAAGTTGAGAATGCCGAACGAGGCGGTTGGAAACGCTTGCGCCATATCCGCCAGATCGCGCCGCTCGCCCGCACCCGCCAGCGCAACCGCCAGCTCCGCAATGCCCGGATTATGCGCCACCAGCAAAGCCGTGCGCACGCCTCGCGGAATGGCGCGCAGGGCTTTCAGCAGCGTTTTGGGCTCTGCAAGATAGAGCGTGGGGTCAACGCGCGCATGGGGCGGGCGCGCGAAATGGGGCAGCAATTCCTCCATCGTCTCGCGCGTGCGCCGTGCGTCCGAGACGAGCGCGATCTCCGGATTGAGCGCGTGCTCGCGCAGCCACAGGCCAGCATTGCGCGCGTCGTCGCGCCCGCGCTGGATGAGTCCCCGCGCATGGTCTCCAGCGGGATCGTCGCGCACTGCTTTTGCATGGCGCAGAAGAATGAGTTTGGTCATGCGGGTTGGTCCCTTCCTTCTCCCCCTGCGGGAGAAGGTGCGCCTTGCGTCAGCAAGGGGCGGATGAGGGGTTCGTCATTGCAAGGACCCCCTCATCCGCCGCGCTTTGCGCGTCACCTTCTCCCGTAAGGGGAGAAGGAAGAAGCGGCGGTCTACGCCATCGGTGCAAGCGCATATCCGGCGCCGTCCTTCGAGATCGTGCCGCAGCCGGGCATGCCCCAATGATAGCCCGACACGGCGATCTTGTCGGCGATGACGCGGTCGAATATGGCGCGACGCGTGGCTTCCGCCGCGTTGGGATCCACATCGAACACCACATGCCAGCCGGGGTTGCGCAGGAACAATTCCTTCACGTTGGTCACGTCCGCCAGCACCATGAATTGCGCGGCGCCGGAATTGAGGAGGAAGCTGGTGTGCCCGGGCGTATGGCCATAGCTGGCCACCGGCTTCACGCCCGGCAGTACTTCTGCATCGCCCTCAAAGCGGCGCACGTTGCTCCATTTGGCGAGCGTTGCATTGATGCGCTGCACGAGGCCCTGCACGCCAGCGGGCAGCTTCGAGGTGCGGCTCTCGTCGGTCCAGAAATTGATCTCGGCGGCGGGCAGGATGATTTCCGCGTTCGGGTAAAGCGGCTGGTTGTCTTTGTCCATCAGGCCGAAAATGTGATCGGGATGGAAATGCGTGAGCACGACATGCGTCACGTCTTTCTGCTCAAAGCCTGCGGCTTTCATGTTGGCGGTCAGGCGTCCGCTGGCGGGCAGGCCTGCGGCGCCGTTGCCAGCGTCAAAGATCACGCGCCGGTCGCCGATCTTTGCGGTGGTGACGGTGAAACCTGTGGGCACGCCGTCGGTGATGACGCCGCCTGCAGCCAGCGCCTTCTGGCGCTCCTCGATGGTCGCGTTGCGCACGAAGTTTTCAGCATGCGGGCGAATGACCTCGCCGTCGAGGATTTGCGTGACTTCAATATCGCCGACCTTGAACTTGTAGAATTGCAGCTTCCTCGGGTTCAGGCCGGTCTCGCGCGCGGCGTCCTGCGCCAAAGCGGAGGGCAGAAACTCGACCCGGCCATTGAGGCCAAAAGCGGCTCCGGCGGCGGCTGCGGAGACGACGAAACTACGGCGGCTGACGTTGTTGAACATGATGCGCTCCCGACCTTGGCCAAAGTTTTGGCCACGCCACAGTATAGGGCGATGCAGGGGCGCTGGGGAGGGGCGTTCAACTCAAAAAAACGGCGGGCGCATGGCCCGCCGTGGATTGCTTCTTATACGCCCTGAGCGGGGCGACGATCCGGGCGCGGGCCGCGCTGCTCGGGGCGGGCGCCTGAGCGCTGTTCGCCGCGAGGGGCGAAGCTGCGTTCGCCGTTACGCTGTTCCCCGGAACGTTGCGCGCCTTGCGGACGCTGTCCCTGTCCCTGCGGACGCTGGCCTTGTCCTTGCGGGCGCTGACCCTGACCTTGAGGACGTCCGCCGCCATTGCTGTTGCGCTGCGGGCGCTTGATCGCCTGACCGGCGGCGATCTCGTCGGTCGCGCGATCCGGGGGATTGTTGCGACGTTCAACGCGGGGGATCGCCTGGCGGGTGAGCCGTTCGATGCCGCGCAGCAGATTGCGCTCGGCGTTTTCCACCAGCGAGACGGCGGCGCCTTCCGTGCCCGCGCGGGCCGTGCGGCCAATGCGATGCACATAGCTTTCCGGCACGTCCGGCAGTTCAAAGTTCACCACATGCGTGACGTTGGACACGTCGATGCCGCGCGCGGCGATGTCGGTGGCCACGAGCACGCGGGTGCGCCCGTTCTTGAACGAGTCGAGCGCAGCCTGACGCTGGTTCTGGCTCTTGTTGCCATGGATGGCGGCGGAAGCCACGCCAGCCTGATCGAGCGTCTTGGAGACGCGATCAGCGCCGCGCTTTGTGCGCGTGAACACGATGGTGCGCTTGTAGGCTTCGTTCTTCACAAGTTCGAGCAGCACGTTGGCCTTGGCGCCAGCGTCCACCATGATGACCTGCTGGTTCACGCGCTCGGCGGTGGTCGCCTCGGGCGTCACTGAAACCTGCGACGGATTGGTGAGGAATTCGGACGCCAGCGTCGCGATTTCGCGCGGCATGGTGGCCGAGAAGAACAGCGAGTGACGCTGCTTGGGCAGCTTGCTCATGATCTTGCGGATCGGAATGATGAAGCCCAGATCGAGCATGTGATCGGCCTCGTCGAGCACGACGACGCTGGTCTGCTCAAGGCGGACATTGCCGCTCTGCATATGATCGAGCAGGCGGCCAGGCGTGGCCACCAGCACGTCGACGCCGCGCGCGAGCGCCTTGATCTGCGGGCCAAACGACATGCCGCCGACCACGCAGGCGACGCTGACGCCCATGGTGCGGCCATAGGCGCGGAAGCTGTCGGCGATCTGGACGGCGAGTTCGCGGGTCGGCGCCATCACCAGCGCGCGCACATGGCGCGGCTCGGCGGGACGACGGTCATTGAGGAAGCCCTGCAGGATCGGCAAAGCAAAAGCCGCAGTCTTGCCGGTGCCGGTCTGGGCGATGCCAAGCAAATCCTTGCCTTGCAGCAGGAGCGGGATCGACTGGGCCTGAATGGGGGTCGGGGTCGTATAGCCCTCTTCGCGGAGCGCGCGGAGGATCGTCTCGGCAAGGCCAAGATCAGCAAAAGACGTCACGTAAGATACTTTCAAATGCGCCGAATCCGCGCGTGAATGCGCGTCTGGCTGGTTTGGGGGACTGGCCCCGCGTAACCGGGCTGTCGATGGGGATGACCCTGGGGCTCTACGGATGGACCGTTTGCAAAAACGGATTACGCGACCGGAGCAGCCTGTTGCTGCAATGCAGCGTGGTTTGGGTAGGCTGTTTGGGGCGGGAAGTCAAGGATTGGTGTGGGGCTTGCAGCAGCGTCGCTTTCAACTTTAATCACAAACGCCCCAAACACGTCATGGCGGCGACGACCGCCATCCCCGGCAGGCCGCGGGGCGCGTAGCTTTCCGTGGATCCCGGCCATCCTGGGATGACGCGCGCAGAGAGATGGCGGGTAGCCTTCCTGCTACGCCAGCTTCAGCCTTTGCCGCGCGCCGCCCTCATGCTAAGTGGCTTCCAAGTTCCGGTCGCACAAACCTCTCTAATCCGCGCTGAAGGATTCTCCGCATGAGCAAGATCAAGGTCGCCAATCCCGTCGTTGAAATGGACGGCGACGAGATGACCCGCATCATCTGGCAGCTTATCAAGGATAAGCTGATCCATCCCTATCTCGACATTGACCTGAAATATTACGATCTCTCGGTCCAGCGCCGCGACGAGACCAACGACCAGATCACGATTGATTCGGCTGAAGCCACCAAGAAATATGGCGTGGCCGTGAAGTGCGCGACCATTACGCCGGACGAGGCGCGCGTGAAGGAATTCGGCCTCAAGGAGATGTGGAAGTCGCCCAATGGCACGATCCGCAACATCCTTGGCGGCACAATTTTCCGCGAGCCGATCATCTGCAAGAACGTGCCGCGCCTTGTTCCGGGTTGGACCCTGCCGGTCGTGGTTGGCCGCCATGCTTACGGCGATCAATATCGCGCGACCGATTTCAAGGTGCCCGGCAAGGGCCGCCTGACGATCAAGTTTGAAGGCGACGACGGCACGGTGATCGAGAAGGAAGTCTTCAAGTTCCCGTCCGCCGGCGTTGCGATGTCGATGTACAACCTCGACGATTCGATCCGCGATTTCGCCCGCGCCTCGCTGAACTACGGCATCCTGCGCAAGTACCCCGTGTACCTGTCCACCAAGAACACGATCCTGAAGGCCTATGACGGGCGCTTCAAGGACATCTTCCAGGAAGTGTTCGACGCCGAATTCGCGACCCAGTTCAAGGCTCTTGGCCTCACCTACGAGCATCGCCTGATCGACGACATGGTGGCGGCGGCGCTCAAATGGTCCGGCGGCTACGTCTGGGCGTGCAAGAACTACGACGGCGACGTGCAATCGGACACGATGGCGCAGGGCTATGGCTCGCTGGGCCTGATGACCTCGGTGCTGATGACGCCCGACGGCATGACCGTTGAGGCGGAAGCTGCGCACGGCACGGTTACGCGTCACTTCCGCCAGCATGAGCAGGGCAAAGAGACCTCGACGAACTCGATGGCCTCGATCTTCGCCTGGACCCGCGGCCTGATGCATCGCGCCAAGCTCGACGACAACGCCGAGCTGCTGGCGTTCTGCAAGACGCTGGAAAAGGTGTGCGTGGATACGGTGGAGCAGGGCCACATGACCAAGGATCTCGCGATTCTTGTGGGCGCCGACCAGCCCTGGCTCACCACCACCGGCTTCCTCGACAAGATCGACGAAAATTTGAAGAAGGCGATGGCTTAAAGCCGTTAGCCTGCACAGAGACTAGCCTGAAAAGAGAAAGGGGGCCGCTTGGCCCCCTTTTTCATGTCTGGGTTTCTGTCTCTTTCTGCGAAGCCTCTTGCGCCGCCTGCGCCTCCGCCTTCTTCGCCTTTGCTCGGCTTCGCGTCTTGGCCGCCAGCCTCGGGCCTTCCGACAGGCGCACCACGGCGCCCCAGAGCGTGCGCACGTCCTGCTGGGTGAGTTGCATGCGGTGGATGATGTTGCGCAGATTGCGCTGCATGTTGGGTTTCTTGCTCACCGGGCGGAAGAAGCCGTTGGCGTCTAGTTTGCTCTCGAAATAATCGAAGAACGCGCTCACCATCTCGCGCGTGGCGGGCACGGAGCGCTCGGGCGTCACGAAGCGCGGGCCTTCGTTATGGGCGACGCGAAACCATTCATAGCCCACCAGCAACACGGCCTGCGCAAGGTTCAGCGAGGCGTAGGCGGGGTTGACTGGGAAGGTGATGATGGCGTCTGCCCGCGCAATCTCGTCGCTGTCCATGCCGGTGCGCTCGGGGCCAAACAGAATGCCGACCTTGCCGGTGCTGGCGATCAGCGCCGCGCTTTCGTCCATGGCGATGGCGGGGCCTTCCACGCGCTTGCCCTGGCCGCGTTCGCGCGCGGTGGTCGCCCACACGAAATTGAGATCGGCGGTGGCCTCCTCCAGCGTCTCATAGAGCTTGGCGCCCTCCAGCAGATGCACGGCGCCGGCGGCGGCGGCGAACGCGCCCTTGCGCAGCGCCCCGGTACGCGGCCAGCCGTCGCGCGGGTTCACCAGCCGCAGATCGGAGAGGCCAAAATTGGCCATGGCGCGGGCGCACATGCCAATGTTCACCGCCAATTGCGGGCGCACGAGAATGATCGCCGGGCCGCCCTCGATCAGGGGTCGCGTTTTATCCGTGCCTGCACCTGTCATGATACACTCGCCTTGTTGTCAGGCGAATCTCTAACCCTGTGGGATGGGAATCGGCAAGCGCCACCTCAATTTTGCAGCGATGCTGCGTTATTCAAATTGTCTGGCCGGCCGCCAGATTCCGCCGCTGAATTACTGAGGGTCTGACATGGTGATCCTTTCGCACGCCCTTTATCTGTCGAACGCGACTAATGAGACCGTTATTGCAATTAAAATTCACCAACCTGTAGGGCGTGAGACGGTCTGGTCCTGCCGCTATGAAATTGATTGGCCGGAAGGAGCGCGGGCGTTTGAAGCCATCGGGTTCGACGCGCTTCAGACGCTGCAAATGGTCGGAGCTGAAATCTATTCGAGCGCATATCATCGCGAAGGACGTTTGCGCGCCTACGATAACGAAAAGGGCTACGGCTTTCCTGTGGCTGCTTCGCTGCGCGATCTGCTTGTCGGCGTCGACAAACTTGCGCTGTAGCGGGAGTCAAATCCGCTCTCAGCGTTTCAGCGCCCGCAGATAGGCGGTCAGCGCGTCGATTTGCGCTGGCTCCAGCTCAAACGCGGGCATGTCCGAACTCTGGTGGCCGACCATAATGCCTTCCGCGAACGCCTCCTCCAGATCCTCAGGCTTGTACTTGCGGGCGATCTCCCGCAGGGGCGGCGCCTTCGGGTTAGGGCTCGCCCCGGTTCGGGCGATGGCATGGCAGGGCGCGCATTGGGTCTTCACTAGCGCTCCGCCATCGCTGCGGCTTGATTGCGCGAGCGCGGAGGGGGCGAGGAGGGTCAGGGCAATAGCGATTTGAATATGGCGCATAGGGTTTTGTGGCAGACTGAAACGCTGCGCGATATGACATGGGTCAAGGTGGGCCCATTTGGACTGCGGGCTTCCAGCCCGCATCCATTGCAATGCCTGAACCCGTGCGTTTTGACCCGTCGTGTGTTCCTTGCCGGCAGCATCCTGTGCGGGCAGGAAGTCCGCGGTCCAAAGGGGCGCAAACATAGACAAGCCCCGCCAGCTCAAATAGCAATTGCTTTGCTCCCGCCCCAAACCGGTCAAACTGCTTGCGCTTTTTCGTTTTCATTCTGTGCGCGTTCTCCAGCGCAATAGCCATTCGCACGCTCGATCCCTTGACGGTTACGCTCGCCCACGATCTGGGGGCGTCGGTCGGCAGCGTGGTTTTGCTGGCGTCGGCGGTGTCGTTGCCGTTTGCGCTGGCGCAGCCGATTTTGGGGCCGGTGGGGGATCAGTTTGGCAAGGCGCGCGTGCTCAAGATCGCGCTGTGGTTGTCGGCGTTCAGTCTGGCGCTGGGCGCGCTGGCGCCTGATTATCCGAGCCTGTTCGCCGCGCGCATGCTCACCGGGCTGGCGGGGGCGGGGATCATGCCGGTGGGCATGGCGATGATAGGCGATCTCTATCCGCGCGGGCGGCAGATCGCGATAGCGCGCTTTGTGGCGGCGGCGATCATCGGTCAGATTTTGGGCGCGGTGTTCGCGGGCATATTGGCCGAGCATATTGGCTGGCGCGGGGTGATGTGGATTTGCTTTGCCGTGGTGTTCAGCGTCGCCGTCGGCGCCAATGCGCTTTTGCCGAAGGAGATTGCGGCTCCGCGCACGAGCGCGCCGGGCGTGCGGGCTGCGCTGGCGACGTATCGACGCATCTTCCGCAATCCGCGCGCCTGGGCTTGTTATGGTTCGGTGTTCGTGGTCGGCGGGCTGACGCTTGGCTTTTTGCCGTTCGTGGCGCCGGAGCTTGAAGGGCGCGGCGGCGGCGGGGCGCGCGAGGCGGGCTTCATTATTGCGGGCATGGCGGCGGGCTCGCTGATGTTTTCGCTGTTTCTGCCGCTGCTGTTGCGCGTGGCTTCGCGGCCAAATCTGATGGTTCTGGGCGGGCTTATTGCTGGGGCTGGCTTTGGCGCCTACGCGCTGGGCCTGCACTGGAGCGCGCAGGCGGGCGTGTTTGCGCTGGTGGGGCTGGGATTTTTCATGCTGCACAATTCCGTGCAGACGGAGGTGGCCGAGATCGAGCCGTCCGCCCGCTCGTCGGCGTTTGGCATGCATGCGTTCTCGTTCTTCATGGGCCAGAGCGCGGGGCCGCTGATCTGGTCGGGCGCGATCTCTGCTTTGGGGATGTCAGCCGCGCTGATCACGATCGGCGGCGTGCTGGCGGCGACGGGAATCGTGACGGGCATGATCTTCCGCCGCTTGCCGCGCATTGTCTCGGGTCCGATGTAGTCTTGCTAAACCCGGTCCTTGCTAAACCCGGTCCTTGCTAAACCCTTGCCGCAGCCGCATATCGCGCTAGACTCTGCCAGCCTGTCTCCAGCCGTTCGGATGCGCCTTGTCGGGATCTGAGTTCAAGTTTCGTTTTGTCCGGTCGCTGGCCGAGGTCGATCCGCTTGCGTGGGATGCGTGCGCCAATCCTGCCTCTATCCCCGCCGATCAGGCTTTTGCGTCGGGCGACGAAGCCCAGTTTGAGCGCTACAACCCGTTTATCTCGCACGCGTTCCTGAATGCGATGGAGGTCTCGGGCTCGGCAAGCGACCGCACCGGCTGGGCGCCGCTTCATGTTCTGGTGGAGGACGAGGGCGGGCGGCTGGTCGCATGCGCGCCGTGCTATTTGAAATCCCATTCCATGGGCGAATACGTGTTCGATTACGCCTGGGCCGACGCCTACGAGCGCGCGGGCGGGCGCTATTACCCCAAGCTGCAAGTCAGTGTTCCGTTCACGCCGGCGCAGGGGCGCCGCCTGCTGGTGGCTGCTGGCGCGCAGGCGCAGGCCGCGCGCGACAAGCTGATCGAAGGCCTTGAAGCTTTGCGTGAAGAGACTGGCGCGTCCTCGATCCACGTCACCTTTCCGCTGAAAAGCGAATGCGATGCGCTGGAGGCGGCGGGCTATCTGGCGCGCACCGGCAAGCAGTTTCACTTCTTCAACAAGGGCTATGCAAGCTTCGAGGGTTTTCTCGAAGCTCTCGCCTCGCGCAAGCGCAAGTCGATCAGGCGCGAGCGCCGCGAGGCTGCCCAGGGCGTGGAAATCCATCCGCTCACCGGCGCCGATATCACCGAGGAGCATTGGGACGCGTTCTATCATTTCTACATGGACACCGGCGCGCGCAAATGGGGGCGGCCTTATCTGACCCGCGCCTTCTTCAGCCAGATTGGCGAGACCATGGCGGAGCGCATTTTGTTGGTGATGGTGCGCAGCAATGATCGCTGGATTGCGGGCGCGATCAATTTCATCGGCGACGATGCGCTCTACGGGCGCAATTGGGGCGCGCTGGAGGAGAAGCCGTTTCTGCATTTCGAGGTTTGCTATTATCAGGCCATTGAATTTGCGATTGCGCGGGGCTTGAAGCGCGTCGAGGCGGGCGCGCAGGGCGAGCATAAACTGGCGCGCGGTTATCAGCCGGTCACGACGTATTCGGCCCATTCCATCGCCGATCCGCGCCTGTCGCGCGCAGTGGCCGACTTTCTGGTGCGCGAGCGCGAAGCGGTGGCCGAAGAGATCGACCTTTACAGCGAGCACGTTCCTTTCCGACGGGATTTGCCTTTCCAGCGGGATTTGAGCCGTGAGGAGCCCGAATAGGCTGGCCGCGCTCTGGCGCCTGTTATCTTGAGCTCTTGACGCGGGCCGCTGCGTTCCCTTTAGTCTGCAGCCCGTTTCAGGAAACATCATGGCCGATACCGATCCCTACCAGCCCGAAAACATCTTCGCCCGCATTTTGCGTGGCGAATTGCCCGCCCACAAAGTGTTTGAGGACGAGGTGGCGCTCGCCTTTCTCGATGTGATGCCGCAATCGCATGGGCACACGCTGGTGATTCCCAAACTGTCCGTGCGCGGCATGATCGACATGCCCGCTGACGCCTGGGGGCCGTATATGGTCCGCGTGCAGAAAGTGGCCGCCGCTGTCAAAAAAGGCATGGAGGCGGAAGGTTTGACGGTGCGCCAATACGAGGGCGCGGCTGGTGGACAGACCGTGTTTCATCTCCACTTCCACATCATCCCGCGCTGGGTTGGCGAGCCTTTGCGCCGCCATGGCGATTCGATGGAGAAGGAAGACGTTCTGAAGGCGAACGCCGCGAAGATTCGGGCGGCGTTTTAGATCAGCTGAAGGTATAGGCGGCGACGATGATCGCCGCCTCGCCCGCCACGACCGCCGCAATCACCGAGCGACGCAAGCCGAAGTAGACCGCAAGCCCAAAGCCCATCGCGCCCAGCCGCGCCGCTAGCGGCACGCTCGCCAGCGCGCCAGAAGGGGCGAGGAGAATGTTGGCGACCACGCCTGCAAGCAGCGCGGTGGAGACGGCGCGCACCCATTCCAGCAGCTGCGAGCCCTCGTCAATGTCGCGCGCCAGAAATATCGAGAGCGTGCGCCAGACTTCGCTGGGCAGAAACCCAAACACAATCACCGCCAGATAGGGCCACAGGCCCCCGCTCCATTGGTCGAACGTCATGGTCCAGAGGCTCATGGGCGCGCGGCCCGTCGCTTGAGCCCGCGCTGGATCGCCCAGGCCGCCGTGCCGCCCACCAGCCCCACCAGCAGCAGATCAAAACCGGCGCCCACAAGCGGTTTCAGCACCGGCGACAGGGCAAGCCCAAAGGCGAGCGCCAGCCAGTCTATGGGCTCGCGCACGTTGCGCACCAGTGCGGCGATGAAATAGATCGGCGTCACGAACAGCAACCCCGCCGCCAGCTCGCGCGGCAAATTGGCCGACAGCATATAGCCCGCGATGGTGGCCAGACTCGCCGACAGATACAGCCCGTGCACAAGTCCCATAAACCACGGCAACCGCGCTTCAGGGGCCATGGCGGGCAGGCGGCTAATGGATTCTGCCCAGCCGGTGACGGCGATCATGTGTGACGTGTAGAGCGTCGCCGGCAACGATGTTTTGGGGCCGCGCAAAAACGGCAGAAGCGACACACACATCGGCAGCAGCCGCACGGAGGAGAGAGACACTGACAGCGCAATCGCCATCAGCGGCACGCCGCCCAATATCGCGCCCAGAAAAATTACCTGGGCAGGGCCAGCCCAGATCAGAAGCGTGCCCGTCAACGCCACGCCCATTGAGACGCCCGCCTCGCGCGCCAGCGAGCCAATGCCCAGAAACGTCAGCGCCATAACAAACATCGGCAGCCGCGCCGCATGGAGAAACCCGGCTGCGAACCAGCCAAGGCGCGAGCGATGGTGAGTATCTGTCATGGGTGCGATCCTGGCTGAAGGCGGGGAAAAGGGGAAGGCCGTTCCCTGTCATCCCGGGATTGGCGGGATCCACGGCAGGCTGCGAGCTCATACCCTATCGTGGGTGGCGGCCTTCGCCGCCATGACGCGTTTGGATTGTGGCGCTTAAGGCAGCGGATAGTGTACCCGCCCGTTTCAGATGACGCAGGCCCGCCGTCCGGCTATAGAGAGGCGATGACGGCTTTTCTTCTCGTATTCCTTGGCGCCGGGCTCGGCGGGGCCGCCCGCCATGGGGTCCACCTTGGCTGCGCGCGCATGTGCGGGCCGGACTATCCGTGGGGCACGCTCACGGTCAACGTGGCGGGCTCGTTCGCCATGGGGTTGATCGCAGCGGCGCTGGCGATGCGAATTGGCGACAGCGAGAGCTGGAGCCACAATGTCCGCCTGTTCCTGACAACGGGAATTCTGGGCGGATTTACGACTTTCTCCGCCTTCTCGCTCGACGCCTTTGCGTTGTGGGAGCGGGGCGAAATGTTTTCGGCTGGCGCCTATGTCGCCGCCTCCGTCGCGGGCTACATTCTGGCGCTCGGCGCGGCTCTCTTTTTGGTGCGAGGCCTTTCGTGAACGCCAGACAACCGGCCAAAACCGGCAAACCTGCAAAACCTGAACCGACAAAAGCACCCGCCGAGCAAACCGGCGCGGCGCAAAGCAGCCCTGTGCAGACTCTGCCCGTGAGCGAGGACGAGGACGGCATGCGGCTCGACCGCTGGTTTCGTCGGCGTTTTCCGCTGATGGGCCTGTCGCATCTCAACAAGATTTGCCGCAAGGGCGAAGTGCGCGTGGACGGGAAGCGGGTTGAGGGCTCCGACCGGCTGAAGGCTGGCGCGCTGGTGCG
Source organism: Rhizobium sp. Q54 (assembly GCA_945878875.1). Classification (GTDB taxonomy): domain Bacteria; phylum Pseudomonadota; class Alphaproteobacteria; order Rhizobiales; family Beijerinckiaceae; genus Terripilifer. The sequence goes on along the minus strand of CAMCUC010000015.1, from coordinate 16,506 downwards.
CGTGCCGCCGATGAAGCTGGAGGTTGAGGCGCCCGCCGTGAAGCGCGCCCCCGAAGCCAGCCCGCAGGACGTGAAGCTGATCCGCCAGATCACTTTGTTTGAAGACCGCAAGCTGATGGTGCTCAATAAGCCCTATGGCCTGGCCGTCCAGGGCGGCTCGGGCACCACGCGTCACATCGACGGCATTTTGCAGGGCATGGCCGAGGAAATGGGCGAGCGCCCCGTGCTGGTGCATCGGCTTGATCGCGACACGTCCGGCGTGTTGCTGATAGCCAAGACGCGCAAGATGGCGGCGGATCTTGGCGAGATTTTCCGCTCGCGTCAGGCGCGCAAGATTTATTGGGCGGTGGTGCAGGGCGTTCTACGCCCGCCGCAGGGGCGCATTTCGCTGTTTCTGGCCAAGGGCGCGGCGATGGGCGACGACCGCGCGGCGGGGCGCAAGCCTGTGGGTGAACGCGCCTCCGGCCAGCGTATTGACCCGGAGAAAATGCGCATCGCCAAACACGGCGAAGTCGATGCGCAGCATTCGATCACCTATTACGCCACGGTCGATAAACTGGCGCCGCGCCTGACGTGGCTGTCGATGAAACCCGTCACTGGCCGCACCCATCAATTGCGCGCCCATGCCGAGGCGATAGGCCATCCCATTATCGGCGATCCCAAATATCGCGGCGATATGGCCGAGAACGATCCGCGCCGTACCGATCCCTTGCGCAACATCCCCTCCGAGATCGAGCACAAGCTGCATCTGCTGGCGCGCCGTTTGATGATCCCCAATCCATCCGGCGGGATGCTCGACGTGACCGCGCCGCTGCCGCCGCACATGAAGAACACGTTCGATCTTCTGGGCTTTGACGAGAAGCAATACGATCCGATTCTGGATGCGCCCGAGGAATAGCCCCGAGGAATAGCTCCATCTCATGAAGCTCATCATTTTCGACGTCGACGGCACGCTGGTCGATAGCCAGAACTATATTTGCGAAGCCCAGCGCCGCGCGTTCATAGCGCATGGGCTGACGCCGCCTGATCGCGCCGCGATGCTCTCCATCGTCGGCCTGTCGCTGGTGCGCGCATTCGAAGTGCTGGCGCCGGACGCACCCGCCGAGAGCCTCGCGCAGGCCTACAAGGATTCGTGGGCCGATATGAAGGGCAAGCCCGAATGGGACGATCCGCTGTTTCCCGGCGCGCGCGAAACCATTGAAGCGTTGGCTGCCCGCGACGACGTGCTGCTGGGGATAGCCACGGGAAAATCGCGCAAGGGCGTCAACAATCTGTTCGATAAAACCGGATGGGAGAAGCACTTCTGCACCATCCAGACCTCGGACCTGCACCCCTCCAAGCCCGCGCCGGACATGGTGCTGGCCGCGTTGAGCGAGACCGGCGCCGCGCCTCATGCTGCGATGATGATCGGCGATTCCACCTACGATATGGAAATGGCTTGCAGCGCTGGCGTCAAAGCGATTGGCGTGACGTGGGGCTATCACGCGCCTGCCTTGCTGAGCCGCGCCGGCGCTTCTTACATCGCGCAGGATTACTCAGATCTCGCGCAAATACTCAGGTGAAGACATGATCGACGATCTCGCCAAGGACTTGCTGCCAGTGCACGGCGAAGGTATCGACCCGCGCGAACTCGCCCGCCGCGACATGCAAAAGAGCCTGCCAAACCGCTTCTACAGGCAAGCCGCCTTTGAGCGCGACGGCGCAGCCTTTGCGTTGAAACTCGACGATAAAAGCGCCCGCACGCCGGGCCGCAATCTGCTTGCCGTGCATGACGAAAAACTCGCGCATGTTCTGGCCGCCGAATGGAACGCGCAGGAAAAAGTCATCGACCCGGCGACCATGCCGCTCACCCGGTTGTTGCACTCTGCGCTCGATGGCGTCGCCCGCGAGATGGAGAGCGTGGCGCAGGACATGGCCAAATATGCGGGCTCTGATCTCATGTGCTATCGCGCGCCCGATCCGGCGAGTCTGGCCGCCGAACAGGCGCAGGCATGGGACCCTGTTATGAACTGGATGCGAGAGGCCCATGGCGCGCGGTTCACGCTGACGGAGGGCGTGATGTTCGTCGAACAAAGCGCTGAGGCGATAGCCTGCGTGCGCCGCGCGATAGACGCGCTGGTGGGGTGCGATGAGGCGAGCCCGCTGCGGCTGGCGTCCCTGCACGTCATGACGACGCTGACGGGCTCCGCGCTTTTAGCGCTGGCTGTCGCCTCGCGCTTTATAGGCGCAGAGGCCGCGTGGAACGCCGCGCATGTAGACGAGGATTTTCAGGCCCGCCATTGGGGCGAGGACGCCGACGCCGCCGCCCGCAAGGCGCGCCGGTGGAGCGAGATGGAAGTCGCCGCCAGCGTGTGGGGATAGTGCGCCTTCTATGGACCGCGGGCTGGAAGTCCGCGGTCCAAAGTGCGCCCTCACTTCCCGCAATTGCCCGGCGGCAGCATTTCCAGCTTCGTCAGTTCGCCCTTGAGCTGAAAACTGCCGTAATCGAGCACGAGGTCGCTGGAGACGCCGTTTTCCCACATCTGGAACGACATCAGATAGACGGGCGGCGAATCCGGTTTGGCGACGTCGAAATAGCTCACTTTTACCGGCCAGCGGCGCACGCCGCGCATGGCGGGGGCGTCTTTCGTTGGGTCAGCCAGCGCCTCGGTTGTCGGGCGGCCGATCACGCTGAGCGTATAGTAAACTTTCTGACCCTCGCTCGTCCCGTCATAAAGCTTGGTCGAATAGGTGACTTGCCCGGCGCGGGCGGCTTCAATCGCGCGGATCATCATGTCGGTGGGAAACAGTGCGTCGTGATCGGTGTCGGCCTTCATGATCGTGGGGCGGCGCAGTGCGATGGACAGCGAGCCGTCGCCCGAACGTGAGGCCACGCCCTCCGTAATCTCGGGCGCGCCTCGCACCGAGCCGCTTTCAACGCGGAAATTCAGGGTTCCGTGGTCGGCGCTTTCAAACGATGTCGAGCGCATTTGCGTGGAGATGCTCTCGCCCTCCGGGGATGTCATCTCTGTCGCCTGACGAAAATTCGTGGTGTAACCCTCGCAGGCCGAGCCGGAGAAATCATAGGCTATGCGCCCGCTCGCCCCAACGGGCGCAGACGCTTCCCCCGATGTCTTGAGCAGGCTCAATTCATAAATCGCACGATGGGGTGCCATAGCCGCGCGGGGCGAGGCGCTCTGTGCGAAAGCGGCGCCGCAGAGGACCACGCCTGCAACGGCGTGCGCGAGCTGCCCGAATCGTCTGAAACCTTCACGCATCAAAGACATGCACTCTCTCCGGCTGATTTCGATTATATAGGTGTTCGAAATGGCGAAATCAGGATTGGACGAAAATAGAGTTTTGCGAAAGTAGTGTTTGGCGGCAACGATAGAAACGGCATAATCGCCGCACCCAGTTAACGGACCTTGCCATGGCCAGCATCGAATCCCGCCTGAAAGAGCTTGGAATCGTTTTGCCCAAGCCCGCCGCGCCTGTGGCCAATTATGCGCCTGCTCTCATCACCGGCAATCTGCTGTTCATATCCGGTCAATTGCCGCTCGACGCCAATGGCAAGATCGCGCCGGGCCATATCGGCAAGCTGGGGCTCGATCTTTTCAACGAGGCGGGGCAGGAGGCGGCGCGCGTGTGCGCCATCAATTTGCTGGCGCAGGCGAAGGCGGCTTTGGGCAGCCTGTCGCGCATCACGCGCTGCGTGCGGCTGGGCGGGTTCATCAATGCGGGGCCGAAGTTTCATGCGCTGCCGGCGGTGATGAACGGCGCGTCCGATTTCATGGTCGCCGCGCTTGGTCCCGACAAAGGGCGCCATACGCGCACCACTGTCGGCGTCGCTGAATTGCCGATGGACGCTGCGATGGAGATCGACGCCGTGTTTGAGATTGATCCCGAGAGCCACCATTGAGCCCTCCTGATTGGCTGACGTTGCGCCCTGTCGCGCATCGCGGGCTGCATGGCGGGCCTGCGGGGTTGATCGAAAATACCTGCGCCGCAGCGCTTGCCGCCATCGCCGCCGATTGCGCGATTGAATGCGACGTGCAGATGTCGCGCGACGGGGAGGCGTTCGTGTTCCATGACGAGCGCCTTGAGCGGCTGACGGGACGCGCCGGCCTGCTCGCGGAGCGAGATGCGCGAGAAATTGCACGTGTGCAGATTGCAGGCAGCGACGAGTTCATCCCCAGCCTGCAAGATTTTCTGGCCTGCGTGAACGGGCGCACGCCTCTGGTTATTGAGATCAAGAGCGGGTTCGACGGCGACATGCGGCTGGCCGAGCGCACGGCGGCTGTCGTTGCGCAAACCGTCGGGCCAATCGCGCTGAAGAGCTTCGATCCTGACATCATGGCGCATCTTAACACGCATCGCGCGCAGCTGGGGCTGGAGCGCACGCCGTTGGGCATGGTGGCGGAGGCGCGCTTTGATCCCGCAGAATGGCCGGGGCTTGATCCTGAACTTGGCCGAAGGCTCGCGCAATTCCTGCACTGGCCGCAGACCCGGCCTGAGTTCTTGTCGTGGTGCGTGCATGATCTGCCGCACGCCGTGCCGCTGCTGCTGCGCGAGGGCATGGGCGTGCCGGTGATGGCGTGGACGGTGCGGAGCCCGCCCGATTGGGCGATTGCGCGGCGCTGGGCCGATCAGGCGGTGTTTGAGGGGGAATTAGAATAACGTGATGGCGGCGACGGACGCCATTCACGGCAGGCTATGAGCTTGCGGCTTGCCGTGGGTCCCGGCAATCTTGTGATGACGAGCTAAACCTTAGAGAGCGGTCCAAAGCACCCACTATTCCCACAACCTGTTGCGCGGCGTACAATAATAAAAACAGAGGAAGCCCCATGCACCACACCCAGCGCATCGACGTGCATCACCACGTTCTGCCCGAGTTCTACAAGGACGTGCAGCGCGCTGCTGGCATTACGGGCAGCGCCTATCAGGCCTTCCCGGAATGGTCGCCTGAGTCTTCGCTTGCACTGATGGACGAGGCGCGCATTGGCGCGGCGATTTTCTCGTTCACCTCCCCCGGCATTTTCTTTGGTGACATTGGCCAGACGCGTGAGCTTGCGCGCCAGTTTAACGATTGGCTGGCCGGGCTTGTGGCAAGCAAGCCGGACCGTTTCGGCGCATTCGGCTTTCTGCCGCTGCCGGATGTTGACGCAGCGCTGAAAGAGATTGCGCATATTTACGATGAGCTGAAGCTCGATGGCGTGTGCCTGCTCACCAGCGTTGACGAGCGTTATATCGGGCACACTGATTTCTGGCCCGTCTATGAAGAGCTCAATCGTCGCAAGGCGGTGGTGTTTATCCATCCCTGCTATCCGCCCGGCACGGAGGCGCAGGGCTGGGACATTCCACGCATGCTGATCGACTATCCGTTTGAGACCACGCGCGTGGCCACGAACCTCATCTTCAACGGCGTGACGGAGAAGCTGCCCGACATAAAATTCATCCTGTCGCATGCAGGTGGAACGCTGCCGATGCTGGCGCACCGAATTTCAATCTTTGACAAAAAAACAAAGCAGCAGGACAATTATCCGCAAGGCGCGCTGGCCTATATCCGCCGCTTCTATTTTGATTCAGCTTTGTGCGGACACAAGGTTCCGCTCGATGCGTTGCGCGGTTTCGCGCCGCCGAGCCAAATTCTGTTTGGCTCGGATTATCCTTATGTGAACGCGCAAATAGCGTTACAGGAGACGGCGGGCTTTGACGCCTATCAGGGCTTCAGCGCGGATGAGCGGCAAATGGCGGAGCGCGGAAACGCAGAGCTTTTGTTTCCGCGCCTCGCCAATCGCTAATACGACATCAGCACCGGAACCGGCGGCGCCCCGATCATCCGCCGCGTTACGCCGCCCAGCACCAATTGACGAAATTTGGAATGGGCGTAAGCGCCCATCACAATGAGGTCGGCCCGGCTGAGTTGCGCATGCTGGATCAACGCGCCTGCAATGTCGCCGTCGATGGCGGGCAGATGTGTTACGCGCACCTGTTTGCAATGGCGCGCAACGCGCGGCGCAATATCGGCGCCGTCATAGCGCTTGGTGGGATCTGGATCGCCGCCGATGGTGACGATTTCGACCACATTGGCGCGCACGAGCAACGGGATTGCATCGCCAATAGCTCGCGCCGCCCGCGCGCTGCCGTCCCATGCCACGATTGCGTTCGTGATTTGCGCAGGTGTGCCATGAGGAACCCAGCCGACCGGCGGCGTAATCACAGCGCCGCCGGAATTGAACAGCACCTCCTCCGTAACCCCCTGCAGCAGAGAGAGAACTTCATTGTTGGGCTGCATGATCGCAGCGTCCGCCAGCCGCGCGGCAGAGGCGAATACATTCGCCAGATGCAGATATTCTCCCTGCTCCACATTCACGTCGGCGGTGACGCCGGCGCTGCGCGCGCGGGTGATGACTTCCTGCGCATAGGTTTCCGCATGGGCGCGCCGTTCCTGATTGGCGCTGGCGATCAAGCTGCGCGCCTCGCCCAAAAACGAGATGCTGGGCGCTGACATTTTGGACACGCCGATGCAGATCGACAATTGCGCGCCATGGATGGACGCCATGTCGATAGCATAGGCGGCAAGAGAATCCGCCGGTGCGCGATCATTCGGCGCTCCCTCGAAATAGGGGCCGACAAAGATGGTCTTGATGGACATAAGCGCTCCCTCATCTGGTGCAATCACAAGCGATCGCACTTGAGTTGACTGCATCTAACGATAGCGCTCCAAAGCCCGCCATGTTCCAGATCAAACAGCGAGAGCTTTGCGGCGCAGCGTTTTCCTGCAATTCAATCTTGCGCAAGCGCTTCTCTTTATCCAGCGAGGCCTCTACAATATGGCCATGAGGGAAGCGATCATTCATAGCGCAAAGCTGGGCGCGTTCGGCTACGAGCTGGCGTGGACGCTGGAAGACAGCCGCCTGCTGTGGCGCAATTGCGCCAATGGCGAGAACGGCGCAATCTCCTTGAGCGAAATAGCTGAGGCGCAGACGCTTGTTGAGCCCGCATTGTTTGGCCCGTCGCAACATCTTTGCCGTTTGCGCACCCGCAGCGGCGCCCGCTTTGCAATCCCCGCCATGCACAGCGTCGGCGCCTTCAGGCGCGAGGATCGCAGCGAAAGCTGGAATAAACTCGTGGGCGCTGTGTTGAAGCAAATCACGCAAAACGCGCCGCAAGCGCGCGTGCGTCGTGGCCTGTCACCGCTGGTTTACCGGGGCGTGATTGCTGCATTGCTCGTGTTGGCAGCAGCCATTGCCGCAGCTTTCGCCGTGTTTGGCGAACGGCTTTTCACAATGCGTCTCGGTCTTGGTCTGGCGCTGGTCGCGTTGGGGCTGCCCAATCTGTATCGCTGGCTGCGCGACAACAGGCCGGGCAGGTCGTGATTATTCGCGCACCACAAGCACTGAACATTTGGCATGGCGGACCACGGTCTTGGCGTTTGAGCCCAGCAAATAGGTCGACATCGCCGGGCGATGCGAGCCGATGATGATGAGGTCCGCGCCCCATTCATCCGCCTCGGACAGGATTTCCGGATAGACCCCGCCCACGCGTACAATTGAGCTGATGCGCTCTGGCGGAAGATGGATTTTTTGCATTATCCGCTTCAGCTCGCTTTCCGCCCATTCGCGCTGCTGGGCGTCAAAATCGGATGGCACATAATCCATATAGGTAGCCGGCAGCATCTGTTGCACGTTTATGACGCGAAGCGCAGCGCCCGACCACTCGGCCATGCGCACGGCGGCGTCGAGCGCAGGGGCCGCCACAGCCAGATCCGAAAGATCGACCGGCACAAGAATGGTTTTGAACATGGAAGGCCTCCCTTTGAGCGGACTCGCTTCAGCTTGAAGAACTTGAGCTGCAAGCTGGCGTAACGCTGGAGGAGAGCGCAAGGTTTCGCCTTGTTCCAAATCAAGCCGCCAAACCAGCTTTCAGGAACGCGCCGCACCAGCGCTGGGCGCCAATCTGGACCGCGCGCGGCCTCGCGCGCACCTTTGCAGCGCCCGAAAAAGCGCGCGATTCAAACAAGGCAGACCGTCTGGTTTCTATCAGGGCGCGGGCTGCGCAAGGAAGCTGGCGATAGCGTCCAGCGCCTCACCCGCCTTCGCGCCGTCCGGTCCGCCTGCCTGCGCCATGTCTGGGCGCCCGCCGCCGCCTTTGCCGCCGAGCTTTTCAGACGCTATGCGCACAAGATCGACAGCGTTGAAGCGGCTGGTCAAATCCGCCGTGACGGCGACCACGATCCCGCCCTTGCCGTCTTCCGCCGTGTTGACGATGGCCACGATTCCAGAGCCGACCTTGCCCTTCCCCTCGTCAGCCAGCGTCTTCAGGTCTTTCATATCAACGCCAGAGACGCTGAGCCGGAAGAATTTCACGCCGCCGACGTCAACCACGGGGCCGTCCCCTGCGGCGCCGCCGCCGCCCATGGCGAGCTTGCGTTTGGCGTCGCCCAATTCGCGTTCAAGGCGCTTGCGCTCTTCAACCAGCGCGCTCAGGCGGTCGCCAAGATCGTCGGCGGGCGCCTTCATGATTGCGGCGGCCTCGCGCAGGCGGCGCGATTCGGCCTCAAAATGACGCCGCGCACCTTCCGCCGTCTTGGCCTCCAGCCGCCGGACGCCAGCCGCGACCGCGCTTTCGCCGATTATGGCGACGAGCCCAATCTCGCCGGTGCGCTCGACATGGGTGCCACCGCATAATTCAACCGAGAACGCCTTGTTCGCGCGCTCGCCGCCCAGGATCGTGCCCATGCTGACGACGCGCACTTCATCGCCGTATTTTTCACCAAACAGCGCCCGGGCGCCCGACTGCATTGCGTCCTCGACGCCCATCAGGCGGGTCGAGACGGCTGAGTTTTGCAGCACCATGCGGTTGGCGATGTCGTTGACCTGCGCCAATTCATCGTCGCTGATCGGCTTGGGATGGGCGAAGTCAAAACGCAGCCGATCGTCGGCCACCATCGAGCCTTTTTGCGCGACGTGATCGCCAAGCACCTGACGCAGCGCTTCATGCAGCAGATGGGTCGCTGAATGATTGGCGCGAATGGCGCGACGGCGTGCGTGATCGACCTCAAGCTGCACCGGCATGCCGATACGCAACTCGCCCTCTATCACCTCAACGACATGCACGAACAGATCGCCCAGCTTCTTCTGTGTGTCGGTGACGCGCAGCTGGACGCCTGCCGCGCTCATCAAGCCCTCATCGCCGACCTGACCGCCAGATTCTGCGTAGAACGGCGTCTGGTTAAGGACGATAAGACCTGTCTCGCCAGCCGACAATGTTTCGACCTCGGCGCCCCCGCGCACGATGGCGCCGACGATCCCTTCTGCGGCCTCAGCATCATAGCCCAGAAACTCGGTCGCTCCGACGCGCTCCTTGACGGCAAACCAGACGTTTTCTGTCGCCGCTTCGCCCGAGCCCGACCAGGCCTTGCGGGCTTCTGCGCGCTGGCGCTCCATTGCGGCTTTGAAGCCATCTGTGTCGACGCTGATTTCGCGTGCGCGCAAAGCATCCTGCGTCAAGTCGAGCGGGAAGCCGAACGTGTCGTAGAGGCGGAACGCGGTCTCGCCTGACAGGCTGGCGCCGGCGGGCAGGTCGCGGGTCTCGTCGTCGAGGATCGAGAGGCCGCGCGCCAGAGTGGTGCGAAACCGGGTCTCCTCCAGACGAAGCGTCTCGGAGATCAAGGCTTCCGCCCGGGTCAGCTCGGGGAAGGCGCGGCCCATTTCGCGCATAAGAGCTGGCACGAGGCGCCACATCAGCGGGTCGCGCGCACCCAGCAATTGTGCGTGGCGCATGGCGCGACGCATGATCCGGCGCAGCACATAGCCGCGCCCCTCGTTGGAGGGCAGCACGCCATCGGCGACCAGAAAGGCGGAAGCGCGCAAATGGTCGGCGATGATCCGGTGGCTGGCTTGTTGGGCCTTGCCAACCGGGGCACCGGTAAGTTCGGTCGAGGCGCGGATCAGGCCTCGAAACAGGTCGATGTCGAAGTTTGACTTCACGCCCTGCAAGATTGCGGCGATGCGCTCAAGGCCCATGCCGGTGTCGATGGACGGGCGGGGCAGGGGCACGCGCTCGCCCGGTTGTACCTGCTCGTATTGCATGAACACGAGATTCCAGAATTCCAGATAACGGTCGCCGTCCTCATCGGGCGAGCCGGGAGGACCGCCAGCCAGTTCCGGGCCCTGGTCGAAAAAGATTTCTGAGCACGGGCCGCAGGGGCCGGTGTCGCCCATCGACCAGAAATTATCCGAGGTCGGAATGCGGATGATGCGATCGTCGTGGAAACCGGCGATCTTCTTCCAAAGCGCGAATGCCTCGTCGTCTGTGTGGTAGACGGTAACGAGAAGATTGTCCTTTGGGAGCCCAAACTCCTTGGTGATCAGCTTCCAGGCGAGAGAGATCGCTTCCTCCTTGAAGTAATCGCCGAAGGAAAAATTGCCGAGCATTTCAAAGAAAGTGTGATGGCGGGCGGTATAGCCGACGTTGTCGAGGTCGTTGTGCTTGCCGCCTGCGCGAACGCATTTCTGGGAGGACGTCGCGCGGGAATAGGGACGCTTTTCGACGCCGGTGAAGACGTTCTTGAATTGCACCATCCCGGCATTGGTGAACATCAGGGTCGGATCATTGCGCGGCACGAGCGGCGACGACGACACGACTTCGTGGTCGTGGCCTGCGAAAAAGTCGAGAAAAGTGGACCGGATTTCGTTTACGCCGCTCATTCTTTTGATCCCGCAACCCAGAAGCCGAAGTTTGTTCGATCTTGCCGCTTGTTCGATTTTGCCGCTTGTCTGGCTCGCCCCGTTTCAGGAAACACACCCGCCGCAAGATACAAGCCTCAATTCATGAAGCAAGGAGCGCTGGAGCATAGACCGCGCCCGAACAGGAAAAGCCCGGCTTCCATAATGGAACCCGGGCCGTCTTCTAACGGCGGGACAAACGGAAGTCGAGGACCAAGCAACAACCTAGCTGGTGACCTGCACTAACTTAAGGTCAGCATAAGCAGAAACTTCAAACCATCTGCCCCTTGGGGCGGCGAGCGCCCGGACGACCGGCCTGAAGAGGGGACCGTTCTGCATTCCGGGAGCCGCGACAAGCGCGGCGATCGCCCGGGGCTCGCCGGGTTCGATGGGAGGACTTATTCTGACTCGTCGCCCTCGGATGCGGCGGCGGCTTCTTTGGGGTCGATGTTGTCAAGAATCCGATCAGCCAGAATGCCGGAATTCTCGCGAATCGAAGCCTCGATCCGCGCCGCAGCCTCGGGATGATCGCGCAAGTACTGCTTGGCGTTCTCGCGGCCCTGACCTAGACGCTGGGAATCGTAGGAGAACCAGGCCCCCGACTTGTCCACCACGCCGGCCTTCACGCCCAGATCGACCAATTCGCCGACCTTGGAAATTCCCTCGCCGTACATGATGTCAAACTCGACCTGCTTGAAGGGCGGGGCGACCTTGTTCTTGACGACCTTGACGCGGGTCTGGTTGCCGGTGACTTCCTCACGGTCCTTGATAGCGCCGATGCGGCGAATGTCGAGACGCACGGAAGCATAGAATTTCAGGGCGTTGCCGCCGGTGGTGGTCTCGGGGCTGCCATACATCACGCCAATCTTCATGCGAATCTGGTTGATGAAGATGACCATGGTCTTGGAGCGCGAGATCGAGGCGGTGAGCTTGCGCAGGGCCTGGCTCATGAGGCGGGCCTGAAGGCCGGGCTGAACGTCGCCCATTTCGCCCTCGATTTCGGCGCGGGGCGTCAAAGCAGCCACCGAATCGATCACCAGCACGTCGATGGCGCCGGAGCGCACAAGCGTATCGGTGATTTCGAGCGCCTGCTCGCCGGTGTCGGGCTGAGAGATGAGGAGGTCTTCGAGGTTCACGCCAAGCTTGCGGGCGTAGACCGGATCGAGCGCATGTTCAGCGTCCACGAAGGCGCACACGCCGCCGCGCTTCTGCGCCTCGGCGATGACGTGCAAAGTAAGCGTGGTCTTGCCGGACGATTCGGGACCATAGATTTCAACGATCCGGCCGCGCGGAAGACCGCCGACGCCCAGCGCAATGTCGAGGCCAAGCGAACCCGTAGGCACTGTCTCGATCTCGACAACTTTATGATTTTTGCCCAGACGCATGATGGAGCCTTTACCGAAGGCCCTTTCGATCTGGGAGAGGGCGGCGTCAAGCGCCTTGGTCTTGTCCACTGACGTTCCTTCCACGAGGCGGAGATTCGCTTGGCTCACGGGTTAGCTCCCTTCTGGCACGGCGGCGACGAAATGCGCAAATGCGGCTTCACTCCGATCAATGTACTTGCTTTGTTCCAACTTGCAAGTTCTTTTTTTGTTCTCATGTAGGCAGATTGAGTTTCGTCGAAATTTCATGACGTTGTCCGCCCCTGCGTCGTATTCTGGCTCGGCCGGGGTTTTGCTCAGGCCGCGATGCGGCCGGCGCGCACGGGCAAAAGTTCGAGCGAGTCGCTCAAGATTTGCTCCATTTCGGCGAGCGCCAGTCCGGCTTCGCGCGCTGGTTCTGGCGCTTTCTCAATTCGGCGCGCCAGCGCGGTGGCGCGTTTCAGGCCAAAATGTCCCAGAAGTCCGATCAACGCATGGGCGGTCAACCGGGCGCTTGCGTGGTCGCTTTCCTGCGCCGCTTGCGCCAGTCGCGCCTGGTGGTTGAGGGCGGAGGCGCTCATGCGGGCGACAAAATTCATAAAAAGCGGGAGCCCGACTTCATCAAGCAATTCGCGCAAGATCACTTCATCAAGAAGCGCAGGCGCAAATGAGATTGGTTCGTCTCTATACGTGTCAACATGTACCGGCACAGCGCGTCCCATTCATCGGGTGAGCGCCGTTTGATTAGGTTATCTGCCGTTTGGGGAGGCAATGCCGGTGACGTTGCGGATGCCGCTGCGATGCCGCTTGCAATAGCTTGTTTGGTGAAGCGCGCGTTAAGTCAGCGGCCTGCCGTTACGCGGAAACCCTCATATTTTGCTGCGCGTTCAACAGGTGCAAAGCCGCCATACGTGCCCTCTCTGGAGGCAAGTTTGCTCTGTTGCGACTTGTCGCTGGAGGCAATGCTGTTTGTTGGCGTCTTGTCCATTGCGACGCGACGGACCGGCCGGCCAGCATCGCGTTCGCCGCCCTGTATCTCTTGTGATTCATGGGTCGGCGCGCGTTGCGGCAGGCGGGGTTCTGCTAGGCGCTTTTTTGCGGCTGGAGTTAACGTCATGGCTGTCGCGCGTGGAGATTTACCCGACTCGCCGGTGAGCATTTTAGCGCCCACGAGGCAGGCGATGAGGATACCTGCGCCAATCAAAAGGGTATGGCCCAATGACTTTGAGGCGGCGGCGGCGCGGGCCCCTGCACGGTTTGGCGCGCGGTCTGCGCCGGGTCTTTCACGCAACAAAATGGTCAAAGCAAACGCTCCACTCTTGTGAACGCGTTCACCATAGCCAAAGCGTCTGAACTTGAGGTTAACTACGATTTGCTTTTGCAGGCGCCCTTATGAAAGGCAGATTATTGCGGAGTTTGGGAGACGCCGCCCTTCACCGCCTCGATCAATTGCTTGAGCGAGAAAGGCTTGGGCAAGAAGCCGAAGTCTTCGCCTGCGGGCAGGTTTTTGGCGAACGCGTCCTCGGCGTAGCCGGAGACGAAGATCACTTTGCATTTGACGCCGCGCTTGCGCAGCTCGCCAAACATCGTCGGCCCGTCCATCTCGGGCATCACGACGTCCGAGACGATGAGATCAATCTTGCCGCCCACCTCATCGACGACTTCGAGCGCATGCAGGCCGGAGCTTGCTTCAAGCACGGTGTAGCCACGCGAGGCCAGCGCGCGGGCGCCAAATGCGCGCACGGCTTCCTCGTCCTCGACGAGCAAAATAGTGCCGTGGCCCGTGGCGTCGATGCTTTTGACGGGCTCTTCTTTTTTGACGATTTCTTCTTCGACCTGCTCATGTCGGGGCAGATAGATGCGGAACGTCGCGCCCTCGCCGGGCGCGGATTCGCAGGAGATATAGCCCCCGGTTTGCTTGACGATGCCATAGACCATCGACAGGCCAAGCCCGGTGCCCTTGCCCACCTCTTTGGTGGTGAAAAAGGGCTCGAACATTTTAGCTTTCACGTGATCGGGAATGCCGTGGCCGCTATCGGACACTTCAACCACGACGTAATCGGCGGGGATGAATCCCGGCTCGCTGATGGCGCCGCATTCTGCCGCCGTTACGTTGCTTGTGGTCAGGCGAATGCGTCCGCCCTCCGGCATCGCGTCGCGGGCGTTGACGACCAGGTTCACGATCACTTGTTCAAATTGATTAAGGTCCGCCTTCACGCGCCACAGATCGCGGCCGTGGCGCACGTCCAGCTCAACCTTTTCGCCAACGAGACGGCGCAGCAGGTTTTGCAATTCGGACATCACGTCGTTGAGCTGCAACACTTGCGGACGCAGCGTCTGGCGGCGCGAGAACGCGAGCAACTGTCGGACAAGGCCCGCTGCGCGATTGGCGTTCTGCTTGATTTGCATGATGTCCTGGAAGGACGGATCGGTGGGGCGATGGCTGGCGAGCAGCAAATCCGAATAACCGATGATGGCGGTAAGCACATTGTTGAAATCGTGCGCGACGCCGCCCGCCAGCTGGCCGATGGCCTGCATTTTCTGCGATTGCGCGAAGCTCTCTTGCAGATTGCGTTGCTCGGTGGTGTCGAGCGCGAAGATATTCACGCTGGCGCCTTCGCCGTCCGCCTCGGAGGGCGAGATGAAAAAGCGCGCCGAACGAGGCTCTTCGCCCGCTAGCGCAGCGTCAATCGGTGTTAGCTCGGTCTTGCCCTGTTCAGCGGCAATCATGCCGGCACGCAAAGCTTCGCGATCACGCTCGGCGATGCCTGCAAACAAAGAGCGCTCGCCCTTAAGTGCATCTGGCGCAAGCCGCGCGAAGGCGGCGTTGGCCCGCACGATGGCGCCGTTGGCCGCAACCGCCGCAATCGCCATCGGCGTTTGATTGAAGAAGCGTGCGAAGCGCACTTCAGCGGCGCGCAAATTCTCGGCGGGCTCTTCGCCGGGCGCGCGATTTATAACCAGCGTGCGGGAGGGACCAGCCGCGCGATCTTGCCCAAAGGCCACGCGATGGATGATCCGCACCGGCAGGCTCTGGCCGTTGCGGCGCTTCAGATCAATATCAAATTGCTCGGTGCGCACTTCGCTCTCAAGGCCCGATACCGCATTGAGCAGTGCAGCGCCATCGCCAGCTACAAGATCGCTGAGCCGCAGGCCGCCGGAGCCTACTTGCGCCAGATCGTAATCGAGCCAGCCCGCCAGAGTAGCGTTGAGATAGGTGATCTCGCCGTTGGCGTTGCTGGAGAAGAAGCCGGCCGGCGCATGATCGAGAAAATCAATCGCGTGCTGCAATTCCTGAAACACATTCTCGTGGCGCGCTCGCTCGCGCGTCACGTCCGAAACGTTCCAGAGAATCGCACGCCCGGCGCCGTTCTCATCAAGCGGGCGCACGCGAATGCGATACCAGCCCACGCCCGTCTCGCCGTTGAGCGGTGGCGACAGACGCAATTCCTCGCTGGCGCGCTTGCCCTCGCGCGCAGCCTGCATCAGGCGATAGACTGCTTCCGACACTTCCGGGGCGCCGGAAAACAACCGCTCCACATTGCGAACGTCCGCCAGCTCGCGGGCCCCCGATAATTGCAGATATGACTGATTGGCGTAAATGATCGCTTCGCCTTCGCTGACCAGCAAACCGTCGCCGCCGCTGTCTGCAATGCGCTTGGTGACGTCATTGCGGACGCTCTGGCCGGCGATGTTGAGAAATCCGACGGCGTAAGCGAACAGGCCGACGACGCCAACCACCGCCAGCAGCGCGAGCAAGGCAATGGTGAGCTTACCGGCTTCCTCCTGGGGCAGAAACGAGAACGATCCGGCTGCAGCCACGAGCACGAAAGCGATCAGCAGGATCAGCCCGGGACTGCCTGCGCGATCAGTGCGCTCCAGTGCGCCCTCAAGCTGGGCGGCGACTTGGGCGGGGACGGGAGGCTTGCGCTGCGATGACATGCTGAACTCATATGATGACGTTTGGGCTTATGGGCTTGCATTAGGGACGGCTTGAAAACAGGGAAGGCGTGAATGCGTGACCTTCGCCTTGTCGACCAAAGACACAGGCGTTACCCCGCCCACGTGAAGAATGCGACCGTCGGCCAGTCTTTGCAATTGCAGTTCGGCGCCGGCGCGGATCGCCACTCTATCGAGCATTCTCAGGTTATGAGGATTCGATTAAAATATTACCTATGCGACCAGGCTGGCGGAGACGGCAAAAGCTCCGCAGCGGGGGCTGTCTGACGTAGAAATTAACCATTGCTTAACCCCTGGCGCCCAAGACGCAACTTTTGTGTTAACATGTACACTTAAGCAGGTAAGCCATTTGGCACGGGCGCAGTCGAGCCGCGAAGGCAGTTTATGACCAACATGATCGGCGACAACAAAATTCTCCTTTGGATTCTCGGCGCCGCAGCTGTTTTGCTTGTCGCCCTTATTTTGGTGCTGCTCTA
>CAMCUC010000014.1 GCA_945878875.1 Rhizobium sp. Q54 | reverse complement strand
GGCAATGTCGCGGCAGACACCATCAAGTACAAGTCCACCGTCGAGAAGGTGTTTGCCTGCGGCGACATGCGCCGTGGCCAGTCTCTGGTGGTGTGGGCGATCCGCGAGGGCCGTCAATGCGCCAAATCGGTGGACGAACATCTGATGGGCGCGAGCTTGCTGCCGCGCTGAGTAATTGGTTGACCAGACTAAATGTCCGCCCTCTCCGTTAAAAATGGAGAGGGCGTAGACAGCGCAGCTGATCTCATGCATTGCGCGCTGCTAGCCACCACACCCTGTTTTTAGATTTGCGCAGCCGCTGGTTCGGAGGCTGAGGCTTGCCGCAAGATTGCGTTCAAATTTAATAAAAACAAGCGTCTTAATCTCAATAGGTAAGCTTTACGGGCGGTTGAAATTGACCTGCAGCGCAGCGCGAACGACTGTAGCGAGATTATAACATAGTGTTTTTGAATATCGGATTGTTCGATGAAACAATTGACCGCCAGCCTGTTCGCGCTCGCCAGTTTAGCGCCTCTCGTGTTTGTATCCTCCATCTCTGCGACCACAGCCGTCCGCGCAAGCGGTGCGGACAATGCTGTCAAGATCATTGGCGGGAAGGAGACTGTGCGCACAAAATGTGAATGGTACAATTTCTTTCAGTCTGCGAACATGTGGCCAAAATACAAATTGTGCCCGGGCAAAAACACGGCGGACAGCTATGGCTTTTATCTGAGCGATGTCGCGCCTTCATCCATTCTGGCGACGTTTCTAAAATTGAATCGCGAGCAAAATGCAGTCCTTTCTGGTGATTTTGTTAGTGCTGTCGGATCGCGTCAGCTTACATTCAAAATTGGCTCCAGCAATCTCAGCGCCAGCGTTTGCGAATGGTACAATCTTTTTCAGTCACGTTATCGTACGCTGTACTATTTAAGATGCGATGGAAAAACCAACAGGCAAAGCTTTGGCAGGAATGCGGAGGCGGATTTTCCGATTGGTCAGGGTCCGGGCGACGATGAGCAAAAAGCACGCAGGGCGCCGGATGTGGAAAGTTTCCTCAAGGGCCCTGCCGCGCAGCAGCCCTTGACGCTGAAAATGGGTGAGGAAAACTACACGCGCAGCATTTGCGAATGGCATAATTTCTTCCAATCGTTCAACCCTCTGCCCCGTTTTGTGACCTGCTTTGGCAAGACGCCTCCCGAAAGTTTTGCGCAATATCTGTTTGGACAGAACATCGTCGCACTCAACGTCAGCGTCCCTGCAAATGCAGATGCTACGTCCGTGCGATTTGGCGATGCGGTGAGTTTTCAGCTTGGCGCAGAAACTATAAGTGTCAAACGATGCGCCTTGTATAATTGGCTACAGTCAAACGTACGCTGGCCAATTTATCGCGGATGCGGAGCTATGAGTCAGGGTAGTTTTGCGACCGCAGACCCGAAGATATTCCCGAAGGCTGATGCGCGTTATCTCTACGATCAGAATTACACCGACTGAAAATACGCAACGTGACAAGAAGACTAGCGTTGAAGTGCAGGGTTTCTAAACAATCCTGTCTGCTCTTTGATCTTTTCCAGTCAGTAAAAATTAAACGAAAAAACGATTGTATTAAAATAAATAAATAAGGTTTCTACAAGCCTGTATTTGACTTGAGCTTGGCCTCGAAGGACAGTGTAATTGTTCATTAGCCACGACCGGCCACTCGCCGCAGTTTGTAAAAAAGATTCAAAGTGGAGTTTTTTTATGAGTGTTTACCGTACGATTCTGCTCGCGTTTGCGAGCCTTCTGCCCATCGCGCTGGCGCTGCCGGCGACGGCTTCGACCACTAATAAGGGAAGCAAATCGGAGCGCTATATTGGCGGCCCGTTTTCGTTGGAGGGTTGTTACTGGTACAATTTCCATCAGTCTATAAGCCTTTGGCCGGTTTACACGAATTGCGACGGCAAAACGAAGGCAGAATGGCGTGCAAAATTCCATCAAAAGTCTCACCCAGGTAATTTTTCAGATAACGCTCAAGCATTGATGGCCAAGAGCAATCAGCAAAATCATACTGATGTATACATTCCCGGTCATATCCGGTTTGAAATTGATCAGCACTACGACAAGGCCCCTTGCGGCGTTTTCAATTACATCCAGTCGCGCCATCGCACACCGCTTTATTTGCAATGCAAGGATAACAATAACAATAAGACGCATAGGGCCAGCTATGGCATGTATTCAGCCAATGATTATCTGAAACCTAAGTTTGTCGGGGCCACGAAATCTGCCAGAATTCAAGCAGAGAAGGCGTGGGAGGCGGGACAGACTGGCAATGCTCCAGACGTTCCCGTGGAGCTGAAGAAAATTACGAGAGTAACAAAGGAAGTTAACGGCAAGCACCACACAATGAGCGCCTGTCAGTGGAGCAATTTCTTCCAGTCGCTCGCCTTCTTGCCGCGATACATCAACTGCGAGACTAAAGGCGCCGATCCGCATCTTAAAAACTATGAAAAGTTTGCAAACCTGAATAAGATCACTTTTGGTTTTTCACAGGGAACGTCGCACACCAATAAAGATTTCTTCGATAAAGAAATCACGCTTGCAGTGGGTGACAAAACTGTAACTGCGAAGGCATGCGTATGGTACAATCTCGTCCAGACGGAAGTTCGCTGGCCGATGTACAGGAAGTGCTCGGCTACAGGTAAGGTGCTAGCTTCGCCAGCCCCAGACCTTATGGTTATTCACAATCTTCCCTACAAAAACTAGGGCAATACGCCTGTACTAAACATTGAACCCCGGGCGCCCGTCTCACCTGAGCCGGGCGCCTGTCTCGTTTCAATACCCTTTGCGCCTCACCCCTCCATCACTTCCAGCTCCGCGATCATGCCTTCAATCATATTGAGGCCGATCTGCCAGAAGGCGGGGTCGCGCGCGTCCAGTCCAAACGGCGCCAGCAGCTCGCTATGATGCTTTGTGCCGCCAGCTGACAGCAGCGCAAAATAGCGGTCCTGAAAGCCCTCGTTCGCGTTTTGATAAACGCCATACAGCGAGTTCACGAGGCAGTCGCCGAACGCATAGGCGTAGACGTAGAACGGCGAATGCACGAAGTGCGGAATATAGGCCCAGAAGGTTTCATATCCCGGCCCCAGCCTTATCGACGGCCCGAGGCTTTCCCCCTGCACGCTCATCCAGAGTTCCGAGATCTGCTCGGCGGTGAGTTCTCCCTCGCGGCGCTGCATGTGCAGCTTGCGCTCAAACGAATAGAACGCAATCTGCCGCACCACGGTGTTGAGCATGTCCTCAACCTTTGAGGCCAGCATCGTGCGGCGCTGCTGCGGGTTCGTGGTGACGGCCAGCAGCGAACGGAACGTCAGCATCTCGCCAAACACGGAGGCAGTTTCGGCCAGCGTCAAGGGCGTTTGCGCCATCAGCGCGCCGTTGTGGGCGGCCAGAACCTGATGCACGCCATGGCCCAATTCATGGGCCAGCGTCATCACGTCGCGCGGCTTGCCCTGATAGTTCAGCATCACATAAGGATGCGCGGAGGGCACGGTGGGATGGGCGAACGCGCCCGGCGCCTTGCCGGGGCGCACAGGCGCGTCGATCCAGCGCTCGTCGAAAAAGCGGCGGGCAATGTTGGCCAGCTGCGGCGAAAACTTGCCATAGGCGGACAGCACGATCTCGCGCGCCTCCTCCCAGCGGTAAACATGCGTCGGCGTGTCGGGCAGCGGAGCGTTGCGGTTCCAGTAATCGAGCGCCTCAACGCCGAACCATTTGGCTTTCAGTTTATAATAGCGATGCGAAAGGCGCGGATAGGCACCTTGCACGGCGTCGACCAGCGCGTCCACCACTTCGCGCTCGACGCGGTTGGAGAGATGCCGGCTGTCGGCCACGTCTTCAAAGCCGCGCCAGCGGTCGGAGATTTCCTTGTCCTTGGCCAGCGTATTTGTGATGAGCGCAAACGTACGCAGATTGGCGCCCAGCGTTTCCCCAAGCGCGATGGCCGCGCTTTTACGCACGTCTTCGGTGGGATCTTGCATCAGGTTAAGTGTTGGCTCCAGCGCCAGCTCGCGCCCCTGCACGTTGAAGCGCAGCGAAGACATCGTCTCGTCGAACAGACGATTCCATGCGCTCCGTCCCGTGATCGACTTCTCGTGGAACACTTGCTCCAGCTTGTCTTCGAGCTGGTAGGGCTTCTCAAAGCGCACGTCCTCAAGCCATGGCCGCCAATGGTTGAGCGGGGCCGCCGACATGGCAGCGTCAAGCGCGGCATCGTCGATGCGGTTTAATTCCAGCGTGAAGAACAGCAGATCGGAAGATGCGTTCGTGATCTTCTCCTGCGCGTCGCCATAGAATTTGGCGCGCGTCGCGTCCGTCGTGTCCCCGGTATAGATGAGGCTTGCATAGGACATAATGCGGCCCAGCAAATCCTCCAGCGCCTCATATTCGCGCACGGCCTGAGCCAGCACATTGCTGGCGTCCGGCGCGGAGGCAATGTCAGCGAGCTTGCCGCGCCATGCTTGCGCGAAGGCCCGGCATTGGGCCTCGGCGCGGGCGAGGTCGTCACGATAGGGAGTAGATTCCATGCCGGGGTAAAGATCGGCAAGATTCCATTCAGGAAGAGCGCCGAATGCAGCATTGCTATCGGCTGCGGCTGAAGCGATGGAGCTGTTCGTTGAATTGGTCATGTGGGCCATTCATGTAAAAAGGTGCGATGCAGCGCGCGGATCATGTTTGAACGAAGCGTTTGTAAAACCTCGTTTGGGTATCGCGCGGCGACGTGATTTGGCAAGGCGCAGGCTAACCCAGCATCTGTGATTGCAGACCAGCCGGGCTGCAATTTTTTTCTTACCATCCGTCAAGATTACAAAAAAAAACTGTTTGCCTTTTGAAAGCACAAGCTTAACTAAGAAGTGCTTTTTCGCGCCTGATTGGCGGGAGCTTAACGCGTCATTTACCCTAATTGGTCAAATTGCTCTTTGCGCGTCGGGGTCCGGCGCGGACAAGGGGCACGATGAATTCCACCATATTGATCGCCGACGACGATCCGGTCCAAAGGCGCCTTCTGGAAGCCATGGTCCGCCGGTTCGGCTTTGAGGCCGAGACGGTTGAGAGCGGCGAGCAGGCGCTGGATCGCTTGCAGGCGCAGGGCTTGCCCAATGTGTCGCTGCTCGTGCTGGATCTCGTCATGCCCGATCTTGACGGCATGGCCGTGCTCACGCGGATGCGCCAGCGCGAGATCAATGTTCCGGTGATCGTGCAGACGGCGCATGGCTCGATAGAGGCGGTCGTATCCGCGATGCGGGCGGGCGCGGTTGATTTTGTGGTGAAGCCGGTGGGCGCTGAGCGCATGCTGGTGTCAATCAAGAACGCGCTGCGTTCGGACGCTCTGGAGTATGAGCTGCGCCGCATGAAGCGCCGCGCCTCGGGCTCGCTTGGCTTCAAGGATTTGCGCACGCAATCGTCCGACATGGAGCGCATCGTGCGCCTCGGCGAGCGGGCAGCCAAGTCCAACATTCCCATTCTGCTGGAAGGCGAATCGGGCGTTGGCAAGGAATTGGTGGCGCGCGCCATTCAGGGCGCTTCGGATCGTCGCGGCAAGCCCTTCATTATTGTGAATTGCGGCGCGCTCCCGGCCAATCTGGCGGAATCGATTTTGTTCGGCCACGAGAAGGGCGCCTTCACCGGCGCCAATGAAAAGCACATCGGCAAGTTTCAGGAAGCCAATGGCGGCACGCTGTTTCTGGATGAGATCGGCGAATTGCCGCTTGAGACGCAGGTGAAATTGCTGCGCGCAATTCAGGAAAACGAGATTGATCCGGTCGGCTCGCGTCGTCCCGTCAAGGTGGACATCCGGCTGATTTCGGCCACCAATCAAAACCTGATCGAGCTGGTCAAGCGCGGCGCCTTCCGCGAAGACCTGTATTACCGGCTGAACGTGTTCCCCATCTCCGTGCCGCCGCTGCGCTCGCGTCGCGACGATATTCCCGATCTGGCGTTGCGTTTTGTCGCACGCTTTGCCGCCGAAGAAGGCAAGCGCATTCGCGGCCTCACCGCCGAATCTGTCGCTATGCTGTGCGCCTATGACTGGCCTGGCAATGTGCGCCAGCTTGAGAACGCAGTGTTCCGCGCCATCGTTCTGGCCGAGGGCGACGAGCTGACCGTGGCTGAATTCCCGCAGATCGCCGCTCATGTCGACGGCTTCAGTGTCCGCGTGCCGGCCGCGCCAGCACCCGCCGTTTATGCCCATGCAGCGCCGCGCGAGATCGTGCGCGTTGAGGTGCGCGATCCCAACGTTCTGAAATTATTCGATGACAACGGCAATGTACGCAACATCAACAGCGCCGAGGCCGAGCTGATCCGCTTTGCGTTGGCGCATTATCGCGGCCAGATGTCGGAGGTTGCGCGAAGGCTTGGCATTGGTCGATCAACGCTCTATCGCAAGATGAAAGATTACGGACTCGGCGAGTATGACGGCGCTGTTGATGCGGTCGCCTGAGCGCCGAAGCGCGCTAGCTTTAGCTTGAGTTTTCGTAATGCCTGTGGTTGAAAATCCACGGGCGAAAGGCACCGCCGCTAGCCCGGGAGGTCGGAATGAGCATCTGGGTTTGCGGCTCGAAGCTGGCTGGAAAAACTGTTCTGGCGGTTCTTCTTGTCGCCTCCTCAGCGTTGGCGTCCACGCTGGATGAAGATTTTCCTGCGCTTGAGCCAGCAAGCTCCGTCGCCGCCCAGGTTTCCGTTAATGTCGTCGCTCCCGCCGAGACGCCGGCACCGCTTTTCTTTGAATTGAGCGCGCCGCAAACGCCCGTCGTTGAAGCGCCCAAGCAGGAAACTTCAAAGGAAGTTTCAAAGGAAAATTCGCAGGAAAACGCGCCGGAAATTTCTCCGCAGATTTCGCCAGTCGCCGCCGCGTTGCGTGACGCGATTTCCGCCAGCGCCGGGGAGAGCGTGTCGCGCTCCCGGCCGGGCCAGACGCCAGCCTCGGGTTTGCGACGCGAGCGTGAAGCGGTGGCCGCTTTCTACGCCGCGCGCGATTTTGCGCCGCTCTGGCTGAAGGACGGCGCGGGTTTGCCCGCAGACTGGACGCCCGCCGCCCGTGCAGCTTTGCGCCGTCTGGAGCGCGCCCACGACGATGGGCTCGATGTGTCCCAATATTCCATTTCCGCTCTGCCTGAAGGTGATCTTGCGATTCTGACCAGAGCTGAACTGGCGCTTTCGCACGCCGTTGTCGGCTACGCCCGGCAAGCAGGCGGAGCCCGCATTGAGCCGCGTTCGATCTCGGTTCTCATCACCGCAAAGCCTGAAATTTCTGATCCGGCGACGATTCTGGTTGACGTTTCGACTTCGCCTGACGCCGGGGAGGCACTGCACGCGTTCAACCCGCCGCACGCGCAATATCGCGCCTTGCGGGACAAGCTTCAGGAGGTGCGGCGCGAAAGCCCCGCAATCGTTGCGCGCGCCCGCATTGCGGCTGGGCCGGTGCTGAAAGTAGGCATGAAAGATCCGCGCGTGCCGCTGGTCCGCGCCCGCTTTGGCGTCGACGTCAATGAGGAAGCCTCCGATGCTGCGCTCGTCTACGATACCCGCGTCGCCAGCCAGGTGGCGGAATTTCAGCGCGCCAATGGATTGCCCGCCAGCGGCGCGTTGACGGCTCGCACCATCTCGGCGCTGTCGGGTGGCGATCCCGTGCAATTGGAGGGCGAGATCATCTCCAATATGGAGCGCTGGCGCTGGCTGCCGCGCGATCTGGGCGCGACCCGCGTTGAAGTGAACATTCCCGATTATCAGGTGAAGGTGACGCGAAACGAAAAGGTGGTTCACCGGGCCCGCGTCATCGTCGGCAAGGTTGAGACACAGACGCCGATTTTCTCGGATTCGATGGAATATCTGGTCGTTAATCCATACTGGAACGTGCCGCCTTCGATCCTGCGCAAGGAGATGCTGCCCGCGTTCCAGAAAGACCCGGGTTATTTCACCAAACGCGGCTATGAAGTGGTGCAGCGCGGCGGCCAGATGAGCGTTCGTCAGCCGCCGGGCGAGCGCAATGCGCTGGGGCAGATCAAGTTCATGTTCCCCAACGATCATGCCGTCTATCTGCACGACACGCCCTCGCGCGCCCTGTTCGCCAATCCGCGCCGCGCCTACAGCCATGGCTGCGTGCGCGTCGAGAAGCCGTTTGCGCTGGCGCAAGCCCTGCTGCCGCCAGACTGGAGCGAGGAGCGGTTGCGTAAAATGGTTGGCGGTCGCAACGAAAAGACAGTGCGCCTTGCCAGCCACATTCCCGTCCACCTGCAATATTTTACCATTTTTACTGACGAGATCGGCAAGCTTGAGGTCCGCGAGGACATCTACGGCCATTCGCGTAAAGTTCGCACGGCGCTGGGTTTGTAGGGCGCGGTCCATAGAAGCGCCCCTTTCGACCGCTCGCGGTCTCGCGCGCATCTTCGGGCATTTGCCGATTAAAACGCCGAAGCGGTTCCGGCCTCTCCTCACTCAAAATTAACGCTTCTCCTTCATAACTTGCTCAGGTTACCGCCAGCTCGCGTTTTGACTGGCGGATTGTGTAGCGACGGGCCTCAAAGCCCTGCGATAAGGTTTGAGTGATTGCGCGTATCGCACCCCGGCTTCCGTATTCCGACCGTCGCAGCCGCCTGCCTTCTGGGCGCGGCGCTGGTCGCAATCATTCCCTCATCGACGCAAACGGCCATCGCCAACGGCGACACGCGCGTCATCAATTTGCATCACGCCCATACGCAAGAATCGATCTCGGTCGCTTTCCGCGTCAATGGTTCGTACGATGCTGCCGCGTTGAAAAAGCTCAACTGGTTCCTGCGCGACTGGCGCAACGACGCCACCACCAAGATGGACCCACGCCTGTTTGATGTGATCTGGGAGGCCCAGCGCGGAGCAGGCTCGTCGGCTCCGGTGCGGGTGCAATCGGCCTATCGGTCCCCGGCCACCAATTCTATGTTGCGCCGCCGCTCGCGCGGGGTTGCTGAATTCTCCCAGCACATGCAGGGCCGCGCGATGGACATTCATGTGTCCGACGTCTCGATGGCCCGCATTCGCGAAACCGCGATGCGTTTGCAGCGCGGCGGAGTTGGATATTACCCGGATTCAAACTTCGTGCATCTGGACGTTGGCAGCGTACGAGCCTGGCCACGCATGAGTTACGATCAGCTTGCCCGCCTGTTCCCTAATGGCAAGACGGTGCATCTGCCCACCAATGGCCAGCCGCTGGCGCGCTATGAGGAGGCTCGCATTGAGCTGGCCTCGCGCGGCGATTCCTCCGCGCCAAGCCTTGAGCAGGTCAAGTCGAAGGGCTTCTTCGCCAGCCTGTTTGGCTTTGGCGAAGACGACGACGAAGGTGCCAAACCCGTCACGCGCACGCGCGGCAGGGCGGCGCCGGTGCAGATGGCTGCCTATGCGCCAGCGGCCAGCGAAGACGGCTCCGCCGCAGCCTTCTTCCGCAGTGATGCCAGTCGTTCGCCGGTTATCGCTGAGGCAGCCCGCCGTGCGGTTACGGCGCCCCGGCCTGTTATGCCTCCGGTTGTGGTGCCAGTTACGCCGCCAATTGCTGCGCCAGCGTCCGTTTCGCCGGTGCTCACCGCCAGCCTTGCTCCGGTTCGCCCCGGCTCGAATGCGCCGCTTCCGCCGCGCCGGCCTGATGCGCCTGCCGCCGTTTCCGTAGCGCCCGTCCTGGTTGTTGCAGCTTCGGCGCCCTTGCCTCCGACGCGTCCCAACGAGCTGATGGTCTCGTATGCCGATACGACCGCCTCGATCTCCAAAGCCACCTCAATCTCCCTTGCGTCCATCCCGATGCCGCCTGTCAGACATACGAATCTGGCCAGCGCGGGACTGCCGCCGCTCATCACCGACGGGCGCAACAATGCTGACGGGCAAGCCCCCGGCGTGATGGCTTATGCGGCCGCCTCGTCCGAACTCACCGCTTTGCCGCGCGCCACCCGTACGTCGCGCACCGCAACGCCCGCCCAGACCAGCGCCGCCCGCGCTCTTCAGGCTCGCAAAATCGCGCTCACGCCAGCCCGACTCGACCGCTCCAATTTCGCCTCGCTGACAAATGCGCAGAGCATCGCCAGCGCTCTGCCCGACAGCCCGGCCGCGGCGAGCGGCTTGCGTTCGGCAGCGCGCGCGGAGGCCTCCTACCTGATGTTTGCGCCCGCGATTGCGACTCCCATGACGTCCCCCATGACGACGGGAAGACTGGAGCCGCGCAGCTAAACGCTCGCAGAGTTTGTTCCGGCGCGCAGGCCTGCTATCTTGAGCTTGCCTAATCGCGTCGGAGACGATCATGATTCTGCGGAGACTGGCGCTATTTGTCGGCTTGTCGTTTGCTTTTTTGACGTCCCAATTGCCGGAATATGCGCAGCAATATCGACAGCGCCTCGGTGGCGCGATTGATGAAATCAACCGCATGCTGGCGGAGTTTGATTCCGACGCCGCCCATTTGAAGATGAACCGCGAGCAGGGCGTCGCGCGCCTTGGCGCCAATCCGGACGAGTTCGTACGCCAGCGCGCCGCCCGTGTGCGCGAGGACAGCGCCCGCGCCGTCCGCCTGCAACGCCAGCTCGCCGCCTTCGAGACCGCTGGTCCGCTAGCCCGCTTGCAGGTTTTGGCGACCGAGTTCGACCCCGCCATCGCCGCCCGCGCCTGGTCAGCCTACGAGCCGGCGGTCCCTGTCACCGGGGAGGGCGCGACACTGGCGGGCGCAGGCTTCTTGACGGGATGGGGCCTCTTGCGCTTTTTGGGCACAAGGCGTCGCAAGCCGTTGAGTCCCGTCAGGAAAATGCAGGCATGACTTCAAGCGCTATCCCTCGCGCTATCCCCAACGTTCTCTCCATCGCCGGGTCAGACCCCTCGGGCGGCGCGGGCGTGCAGGCGGATTTGAAAACCTTCTCAGCTTCTGGCTGCTACGGCATGGCCGCGATCACTGCGCTCACTGCACAAAACACGCGCGGCGTGAGCGCAGTCCATGTGCCGCCGGTGGATTTTGTTGTCGCGCAGATCGACGCGATCTTTAACGACGTGCGGGTTGACGCCGTAAAGCTAGGCATGCTCGCCTCCGGCGCCATCGTCGAGGCCGTGGCTGATCGTCTGCGGGCGCACGGGGCGCGCAACATTGTGCTTGATCCGGTGCTCGTGGCCACCAGCGGCGATGCTCTGGGCGCACCCGACGTGGTGGAGGCGATGATAACGCATCTGCTGCCGCTGGCGCGCATCGTCACGCCCAATATGCCTGAAGCCATGCGCCTCAGCGGCGGGAGTGCGCCGCAGGATTCAGCGGGACTTGAAGCATTAGCCCGCGCCATTCATGCGCTCGGGGCCAGAGCAGTATTGGTGAAAGGCGGGCATATGGAGGGCTCGCAGGCCTGCGACGTTCTGTTCGACGGCGCAGCGCATGTGTTTGAAGCCCCGCGCGTGGCCACGCGCAACACGCACGGCACCGGCTGCACGTTGTCGTCGGCGATAGCGGCAAACCTTGCGCACGGTATGGAGCTGGCGGCGGCGGTGCAGCGCGCCAAAAGCTATTTGACCGCTGCGCTGATCGCCAGCGACAAACTGGATGTGGGCTCTGGCGAAGGCCATGGCCCCGTGCATCATTTTCATGGGCTTTGGGGCTAGCGCTGCGTCATGGCGGCGAAGGCCGCCATCCACGTCAGGCCGCGAGCTCGTAGCCTGACGTGGATCCCGGCCTTCGCCGGGATGACGGCATTGGCGACGCCCCTGCATCCCCATCGCAGCGCGTCTCAAAACCCCTCTATCGTCGCTACCATTTTCTTGCGCATGGCGGCGTCCGGCAGGCGGCCCATGCCGGCTTTCAAATTGTCGACCATGTATTGCGGCTTGTCGGTGCCTGGAATCACGGCGGTGATAGCGAGATTGCCGAGCAGCCATTTCAGCGCGAATTGCGCCCAGCTCGTCGCGTCGATCTCTTTGGCGTATTCGGGCAGTGGCTTGCCCGCGACCGCCTTGAAGAAACGCCCGCGCCCGAACGGCAAATTGGTCAGGATCGCGCAACCGGCGTCGGCTGCGGCGGGGATAAGCCGCTCTTCGGAATTGCGGTCAACCATGGAATAATCAATCTGGAAAAAGTCCGGCTTCTCGCGCCGCACGCAGGCCTCGACGGCGGCGTAATCGCGATCAAATGAGGACGTGACG
Organism: Rhizobium sp. Q54; assembly: GCA_945878875.1. Taxonomy (GTDB): domain Bacteria; phylum Pseudomonadota; class Alphaproteobacteria; order Rhizobiales; family Beijerinckiaceae; genus Terripilifer. Next base: position 44,779 of record CAMCUC010000014.1, on the reverse strand, counting down.
CCCACATATTTGCAAAGTCCCTGCGCCTTCCATTCGCGGTAAAGATCGAGGCTTTGATCGGGATCGCGCACATTGTGCAATTGCATCAGCTCAACGCTTTTTGTTTTCAGTTTTTCAAATGAGGCCTTCATTTCCGCCTCGCTGGCGGCGCGGTCGGCCACGCGTACTTTGGTGGCCAGAAACACTTTGTCGCGAAGGCTCGTGGCGGCGAACAAGTCGCCGAGCCGGTTCTCCGCCTTGCCATAAGAGGGGGCTGTGTCGATGAGTTTCCCGCCACCCGCCACAAGTGCTTTCAACACTTCTGCGCGTTCGTCGAATTTGGCGTAATCGTTCTCGAAGTCGAAAATGATTGCGGTGCCGATGCCGATGGAGGGCAGCATTTCCCCCGAACTCGGGATTTTGCGCGCGAGCAAAGCCCCCTGCGCCAGAACACTTTCCGGTAAATATCCGGCCAGTGCGGCGCCTGCGCCAAGGCTTAAGGCGTGCCGACGGGTGAAGTGGCTGAAAGCATGCGTCATGATTCTAGGCTCCCTCTTTAACGGCGGCGCGCTTGTCTTGTGCGCGGCCCAATGCAAGCGCCAACGCGCACCAGCCCAGCATCAGTGGAATCGCGATCGCCGCGATGCCTGACATGCTGAAGCCCAGGGCGCGCAGGCCAGTGAACGACCATGACCAGATAACGTCGCCGCCGCGAAACACGGCGACGTCAATCAGGTTCTTGGCCTTGTATTTTTCATCGCGGCTGACGGAGGTGAAGAAAATCTCGCGCGCCGGATTTGAAAACGCAAAGTTGGCCGTGCGCTGCAACGCCTGGAACGCGATGATGATCGCAAGCGTCGGCGCGACAAGCAGTGCGGCGAATCCTGCGGCGAAAATCAGCGGCAGAATCGCGGCGGACGCTCCCGCGCCTATGCGTTTGATGATCGCGCCGGTGACGAGAAATTGCAGCCCCAGCGTGAGCAGATTAGCGGCAAGGTCCATGGTAGCGAACATACGCGTGCGCACGGCGGGGTCTTGCGAGGCGGCGCGCACCACGTCCTGCTGCATAAAGTAAAGGAAGGTTCCCGCCAGCGACAACAGCGCGACCCAAAGCGCGATGCCCGCCAGATAGGGTGAGCGCGCAATCAGCATGAAGCCATCGAACACGCCGCCCTTTCCATCAAGATCAGTCTGCGGCGCGGCGGTTTCTTCACGCCGGGGCGAAGCGCGCTCCAGCGCCATGGCGCATAAAATCGCCAGCTCCAGCAATATTCCGGCCACGATCAGCAGGTTTGCGGTTCCAAGCCGCTCGGCCAGAGTGACGGTGGCCGCCGATCCAAGCAGCGTGCCCGCAGTGCCGCCCGCTGCGATGAATCCAAACAGGCGCTTGCCCTGTTCAGTGTGGAAGATATCGGCCATGAACGACCAGAACACCGACACCGCAAACAGGTTGAAAACGCTGACCCAGACGAAAAACACACGCGCGGTTTCGGCGCGAAAGAAATCGTATTGCAGCGCCAGCCAAAACAGCGCGAGATTGGCGACGAAGAATTGATAGACGAAGGGAATAAATCGCGCGCGCGGCAAGCGCCCCACCGCAAAGGCGTAGACCGGCGAGACTGCAAGCATCACGAAAAAGGTCGCCGTGAACAGCCATTGCAGATAGTCGCGCCCAGCAGCCACGCCCATCTCGTCGCGCAGCGGACGCAGCACGAAATAGGAAGCGAGCAGAAAGAAGAAATAGCCGAACGACCAAACGACCGCCCGCATTTCTGAAGGCTTTGCTCCGGTCGTGCGCTGAAGCGCCTGCTCAATCCATACCATGCGCTTTTTCCGTTTAATTCTCCGCCCGCTCAGTGGTTTTCCCACCGGCTTTTCCGCGTATTGTGCGCACATTCACGCCAGACCTCAACAGGGGCGCCCGCCTGTGGCCTGTTTTGTCTCATTGGCGCCGGGCTCCGCGCGCATTAGAACCTATGCGTCACGGAGTTTGATGATGCGGAATATGGAATCAGGCGGCGCGCCGCCAGCTGGGCACCCCCCGGTTGCGTTTGGCAAAGTGGGCGTGCTGCTGGTCAATCTGGGCACCCCGGACGCCACCGATTATTGGTCCATGCGCCGGTATTTGAAGGAGTTTCTCTCCGATCGCCGGGTTATCGAGACGCCGCGCGCGATCTGGTGGCCGCTGCTCAATCTCATCATCCTGACCACGCGGCCGGGTCGCAAGGGCAAGGATTATGATTCGATCTGGAATCGGGAGCTGAACGAAGGGCCGCTGCGCACCATCACCCGGTCGCAATCTGACAAGCTCGCTGCATGGGTGGCGCAGGCCGGATTGGGCGAGACCGCGCGCCCCGTGGTCGTGGACTGGGCGATGCGTTACGGCAACCCGTCCATCGCCTCGCGCATTCTGGCGCTTCAGAGCCAGGGCTGCGAGCGCATTCTCGTTGTGCCGCTTTATCCGCAATATGCGGCGGCCACGAGCGCGACCGTCGCCGACAAGACCTTCGACGCCTTGAAGGCGATGCGCTGGCAGCCGGCGGTGCGCATTGCCCCGCCCTGGCATGACGATCCCGCATACATCGATGCTCTGGCCGATTCTATGCGCGTGCAACTGGCCGCGCTTGATTTTGAGCCGGAGATCATCATGGCCTCGTATCACGGCATTCCGCAAAGCTATTTTGACAAGGGCGATCCCTATTATTGCCATTGCGCGAAGACTACGCGGCTGCTGCGCGAGAAGCTGCAAATGTCGCCCGAGCGTTTGCTGATGACGTTCCAGTCGCGCTTTGGCCCCGCCAAATGGCTGGAGCCCGCCACCGACACGACTCTGAAAGCGCTGGGCGACAAGGGCGTCAAGAGCGTCGCCGTCGTCACGCCGGGCTTTACCGCCGATTGCCTTGAGACCATCGAGGAAATTGGCATTGAGAACCGCGAGTATTTTGTTGAACACGGCGGCGAAGATTTCGCGCGCATAGATTGCCTCAACGACAGCCCGCAAGGCATGGCGGTGCTGCAGGCCGTGGTCGCGCGGGAGCTTCAGGGCTGGATCTGAAACAATGGAGCAGGCTTCGCCATTCTCGTTGCTGATGACGAGCGTCGATACGCGGCAGGCGGCTGATCTCATTATCGCCCGCGCGCTTGATTTGAAGCTGGCGGCCTGCGTGCAGGTTGCCGCCATCGAGAGCCATTATGTGTGGGAAGGCGAGCGCACCAGCGCGCCCGAGCTGATGCTGACGATGAAGATCAAAAGCGCAGATTACGAGGCTCTGGCGACAGCAATCCGCGACGTGCATCCCTATGACACGCCCGAGATCTTGCGCCTCGACATAGCTGAGGGCGATTCCAGATATCTCGACTGGCTGCGTGCCGTCACGAGATAAAAGGATCGCCGCCGACTCTGGAGCATGGAAGGCTGGGGGGCGATAGGTCCACGCTCTGGAGTCGGCGACGAAGGGGGGATTCAAATCATTCGCACTGAAGCACCAACGCGCACGCGCGAATATAGGTCCATCACGTCGTCGTTCATCATGCGAATACAGCCCGAAGAGACCGCCTGGCCGATGGTCCACGGCTCGTTAGTTCCATGGATGCGAAACAGCGTGTCGCGACCGCCGTTGTAGAGATAGAGCGCGCGGGCGCCGAGCGGGTTGTTGATGCCGCCGTTCATAAAGCGCGGCAGATCGGGTCGGCGCTTCAGCATTGCCGCTGGCGGCGTCCACGAGGGCCATTCCGCCTTGCGGCCAACATGTGCGCGTCCGCGCCATTCAAAGCCCGCGCGCCCGACGCCGACGCCGTAGCGGATCGCCTGACCGCCCCCCAGCGACAGATAAAGCGCGCGCTGATTGGTGTCGATGGTGACGGAGCCCGCCTTTTGTCCCGTGGGATCGGTGACGAGCATGCGCGTGGGCGCGTAAGAACGCTGCGGCGCAAAGGTTTCTTCGAGCGGCAGAGATTGCGGACGTGGCGTAAAACTGGCGCGCGGCCCTTGTGCTGCGGCGCTGGAGGATATGAAAGCAAATGCCAGAACAAGGCATGGCGCCCGCATGGAATGCATCGCTAAACCCCTTGTCGGAGACATGGGCGAGAACGAAGCCACTGGCGAAATGTTCCTGGAGCTTTGGGAGTAGGGAGAGGGCATTAGGCAGCAGGATTAGGGAAGAGCCCCTCATCCGTCGTTTGCTGACGCAAACGCCACCTTCGCCCGCAAGTGGAGAAGGTGGCGCGCGGAGCGTGACGGATGAGGGGTTTTCTACTGACTACTGCCCGCTCGCCCCTTTGCGGGGCCAGCGGAAATCATCCGCCCGGCCGGGGCTGGCTTCTGCGGGGCGTCCTTCGATCAGGACTTGCTCGACGATGGCGCGCGATTCCTGGTCGCGCTGATCGATTTGGCGCGGGCTTCCCGCCAGTTCGCCGCCCGGCGACATGGCGATTCCCGTCAGCGGCAGCACCGGACCTTTGTCGGGGCGCACGGGAATGACGATGGCGGGTGATGCGGCGGGCAGGGGAATGGCGATCTGCTGCGAGCCGTCCGGCACCAAAGGGATGGGAGTGTCTGCTGGCCTTTGCTCCTGCGCTTTACGCTCGATCAGGCGCTTTAAATCACCCTCGACGAAATAGGCGAGCTTGCGGGCGCCCGCACGTGTGAAATGCACGCCGTCGCCCGTGCGCAGCCGCGTGATGGCGCCGTTCAGATCGGGGCCGTAGACCGTGAATTGCTGACGGTCGTCGACGAAAGCTTCCCAAACGTCGATATAGGTTGCGCCGTTCTGTCCGGCGGCGTCGCGAAAGATTTCGTTCAGTTCGAGCAGGCCGTTGGACAGCCGCTCGTTCCTCATCACCGGCATGCCGACCCAGATCAGCGGGATGTTTTTCTCGCGCAAAACACTGGCGAGAGCTTGTGCGCGCGCCGTATAAATCTCGCGCCAGCGCGGCATGCGCGGATCAACCGGGGCCGTGCCGTCGCGCAGCGCCTGTCTGTCATTGCTGCCGAGCGTCAGAATGATAGCGTCGATCTTTTCGGGCGATGCCGTCAGTTCGCGCGCGGCTTTTATCCAGTCAAAATAATCGTCGCGCACCAGGCCGGTGTTCTCGCGCGCCTTGCGCAAAATCGTCACGTTGGGTTGGCTGGCGAAGCTCTCCTGCAGGCCTTGCGCGAGCATGAAGCCGATATTGTCGCCCAGAACTGCAATAGTGAAGCCCGGACCCTGAACGGGCGCCGCAGGGGCGGTCGCCTCGACATAGGGCGTGGGCCGCGTGCCGTCGGCGGCCTCGATCTCGGAGGCCGGGCCGCTCTGCAGCGCGCCGATTTCGCCTTCTTCGCGCACATAGCCGCGCCTCGGAGCTGCGCGACGAATGAGATGGGTTGGGCGCTGCACAACGCGCGCCGGGCGCGTCTGCGCTTGCATGCGCTCGCGTTCGCGGTTCCAATAGGCCGCAGCCGACCCGTCGTCGCTTTGGGCGCTTGCGGGCGCGCTCGCCATCAAGGCCGGCGCTAGGAGCGCCAGCGCAACAAATGCGCCCGCCTTCAGGCTGCGCGTGATGAATCTCTTATGATCGGCATAGCGTCGCATGGATTCATCATAGCGTGTCAGCGCGTTTTAATCATCTGCTCAAGAAGGGCATGTGTAGCATAGCCGTCGGCCATTATGCCCGCGCGCGACTGGTAGGCGCGGATAGCGGCCTGCACTTGCTCGCCAATGCGTCCGTCAATTTTGCCGACGGGGTAACCAAGGCGTTGTAATTGCCGTTGAATATCCATCGCCTGATTGGTGGACAATGGCTTGTCGTCGGTCGGCCAGCGACCCGCCAGCGGTCCTGCGCCTGCAATCCGGTCGCTCAGCAATGCCACGCCCAGCATGTAGGCGGCGGAATTATTGTAGGAGCGGATCACGCGGAAATTGCTTGTCACCACGAAGGCTGGCCCGCGTCGGCCGGCAGGCAATAAAAGCGCGCCTTCGCCGCCAGCAGGCATGGGCACGCCGTCAGCCCGGCGCACGCCAAGCGAGGCCCATTGCGGGAATGAGCGCACGGCTTTGGGATCGTGCGGCGTGACGTCGAAATTTGGCGGCAGAACGACTTCGTAGCCCCACGTCATGCCAGCGGTCCAGCCGTGCCGGGCGAGGTAATTGCCGGTGGAGGCCAGAGCGTCGGCGACGTTCGTCCAGATGTCCTTGTGGCCGTCGCCATCATAATCCATGGCGAATTTCATGAAGCTCGACGGCATGAATTGGGTATGGCCCATGGCCCCCGCCCAAGAGCCGGTCATGCGCTCACGCTTCACGTGCCCCTCTTGCAGAATTTGCAGGGCGGTCAGCAATTCGTCGCGGAAGAAGTCCTTGCGCTCGCTGGTGAAAGCGAGCGTGGCCAAAGCGCGAAAAACGTTCTTGTCGCCGGTGAAGCCGCCATAGCTCGTCTCCATGCCCCAGATCGCGAGCACGACATAGGGATCGACGCCGGTTCTGCGCTCAACCTCCGCCAGAAGCGCGCTTTGCTCCTGCGCCTTGCGTCGGCCCTGGTTGATTCGCGTCTCGCTCACCGCTCCGGCGATGTAGCTCCACACGGGTTTTACGAATTCAGCCTGTTTGGCGGTCTGTTTTGCAAGCGAGGAATCAAGCGTCAGATCGCCAAGCGCCGCGTTGAACGTGGTGCGCGTAATCTTACGGCTTTGCGCCTGCGGCCAAAGACTCTCGAGAAAGGCACGGAATTCTTTATCCTGCGCGGGGTTCGGTTGCGCGACGGCTGGCTTCTTCTGCGCTTGTGCGTGCGCCGGTGTTGCGCTCGCCGTCAGCGCGGTAAGGGTGGCGGCCGCCACGAGCGTCACGAGCGCCAGAAAGCGCCGCGGCTCAAAATCAAACCCGTCCAGTTTACGCTTAAAATCAGGCATTACCCGAGGCATCACTTGCTCCACGCGCCAGACAGACCGCCAGCAATGGTACGTCTGTCTCAGCTTTAAAAAAGGATAGAGCCAAAGCGTTTCCGATTGGTTGACCATTCTGTTCACGAAAACGGGAAAGTGCGGACGCTTCAAGATGAATCTCTTCAGATTGGCGAATTCTTCAAGATTGGTCTGCGCTCAAGGTTGCGACCAAGATTGGGCTTGCAGCGGACACGGTCGCGCCTTCTAATAGGAATGTTAGTTGCTGCGCCTCTTTGGCCGATCACATAAGGCTTGCCGCCCATGATTACGCTTTCCGGCTTCGGCCTGTTTGCTTTGGCTATTGTCGTCTTCGTGCTCATCTCGGTGCTGATGGGCGTGCGCCAGGTGCCTCAGGGCTATGGCTATACTGTCGAGCGATTTGGTAAGTATTACAAGACGCTGCGCCCTGGCCTTGGCGTGATCGTGCCGTGGATTGATCGCATCGGGCGCAAGATCAACGTGATGGAGCAGGTGCTGGACGTGCCGACCCAGGAGGTCATCACCAAGGACAACGCCACCGTGGCGGTGGACGGCGTGCTGTTCTTTCAGGTGCTCGATCCTGCGCGCGCCTCCTATGAAGTGTTCGATCTGCAATCGGCTTTGCTCAACCTTACCATGACCAACATCCGCACCGTGATGGGCTCGATGGATCTTGATGCGCTGCTCTCGCACAGGGACGAGATCAACACGCGGCTGCTGAACGTGATCGACAGCGCCGCCCAGCCATGGGGCATCAAGACCAATCGCGTCGAAATCAAGGATATCGTGCCACCGCGCGATTTGATCGATTCCATGGGCCGTCAGATGAAGGCCGAGCGCGAAAAGCGCGCCGCCATTCTGGAGGCGGAGGGCCACAGGCAGGCAGAGATTTTGCGCGCCGAGGGCAAGAAGGCGGCGCTGGTTCTGGACGCTGAAGGGCGCAAGGAGGCAGCCTTCCGGGACGCCGAGGCGCGCGAGCGTCAGGCTGAAGCCGAATCAACCGCCACCCGCATGATGAGCGAGGCCATCGCCAACGGCGACAAGGCCGCGATCAATTATTTCATCGCCGAGAAATATGTGCGCGCCATTGACGCGCTTGCCCGCTCCCCCAACCAGAAGACGTTTATCATGCCGCTCGATATGGCGGGCGTAGCGGGCACGCTGGCGGGCGTTGCGGAGGTCGCGAAAGGCGCGTTCGAGCAGCAGGCCGCAACGCGCCCGACAAGCGTGCCGCCAGCGGGGCGTTCCTCGTCATGATCTCCGGCTTCTGGCTCTGGCTGATTGCGGGCATGCTGCTGATTGCGGGCGAGGCGTTTGCGCCTGGCGTGTTCCTGTTGTGGATTGGAATCGCCGCCATAGCCACCGGCCTTTTGACCGCAGCGGTGGACCTGACCTTTGCATGGTCGCTGTTGTTTTTCGCCTTCAGCGCCGGGGCTTCCGTTTTGATCGGGCGGCGGGTCTACGGGGCCGCCAGTTTGCAAACCGACGAGCCGTTTCTAAACCGGCGCGCGGATGCGCTGGTGGGGCGCACGTTCACGCTGAATCAGCCGATCGCTGGCGGGGAAGGCGTAATCTCCGTCAACGACACGCAATGGCGCCTGCGTGGCCCGGACATGCCTGCGGGCGCGCGCATTCGCGTGGTGGCAATTGAAGAAGCGACATTCCTGCGGGTTGAACAGGCGTAAGCTTTAAACAGGTTCGCCCCTTTGGACGGCAGGCTTCCAGCCCGCAGGCGATGCTGATTGCAGCAGCCTTGCCGGAGGCTCTATCCACGATATGACAGGCGCGTCATGAACGTCCCCGGACTTGATCTGAGGACGGTCACGACGGCATTGTGTTGGCGCTTTGTTTGGCGGTGATGAGGCTTGCAGCAGCAAAGCCCGCTGTTTGCGAGCTGCGCTAACCGACGATTTTCTTCAATTCCTCAAGGAAACCGGGGCGGATGTCGTCGCGCGACATGGCGAACGCAACGTTGGCGGCCAGAAAGCCGACCTTGGAGCCTGTGTCATAGGTCTTGCCGTCAAAGCGCACGCCAAAGAAGTCTTGCATTTCCTGCAATTTCTTCATGCCGTCAGTAAGCTGAATCTCGCCGCCTGCGCCCTTTTCAACATTCGCCAGAATGTCGAAAATCTGCGGCTCAAGAATATAGCGGCCGGAGATTATAGAATTTGACGGAGCGGTACCCTGCGGGGGCTTTTCAACCATGCCGCCGATCTGGAACGTGTGGCCGAAATCCTTCGCGACGGACACCACGCCATACATGTGCGTGTCTTGCGGCGCGACTTCCTCCACCGCAATGATGTTGCCGCCGTGGTTGTTATAGGCCTCGATGCATTGCGCCAGGCAGCGCGTGTTGCGCTGGCCGGGCAGTGTGATCATGTCGGGCAGCAGCACGGCGAACGGCTCGTCGCCGATGATGTCGCGCGCGCACCAGACCGCATGGCCAAGGCCCAGCGGTGCCTGCTGGCGCGTGAAGCTGGTGGCGCCTGCGGCCGGAAGATCGGCCATCAACGCATCGAATTCTTTCTTTTTGCCACGACGCTGGAGCGTGTCCTCAAGCTCATAGGCCATGTCGAAATGATCTTCGATAACGGCCTTGTTGCGCCCGGTGACGAACACGAAATGTTCGATGCCAGCCTCGCGCGCTTCATCGACGCAATGTTGAAGCACGGGCCGGTCAACGACGGTCAGCATTTCTTTTGGAATGGATTTGGTTGCCGGCAGCACGCGAGTGCCAAGACCGGCGACGGGAAATACAGCTTTACGAATGCGCTTGGACATGAAAATTCCATCTCTGGCGTGTTCGGGCACGCGCTCTTGCGGACGCGCGATCTTGAGTTGCGCGTTTGCGGACGTATCGCAACATAAACTTTACGACTTCCGTTTACGCTCAATAGCACACGAACATTAACGTAACGTGATGCTTTTACGGAAGGTCACTTTTCATGACAGTGCTCGTCACAGGGGGCGCCGGATTTATCGGCAGTCACATGACCCTCGAACTTCTTGCCGCCGGAGAATCTGTCGTCGTTCTCGATAATCTATCTACCGGCTTTGCCTCAGCTGTGCCTAAAAGCGTGCCGCTCGTAATAGGTGATTTCGGCGATGAGGCGCTTGTTGCAAAAACCATCAAAGACCATGACATACGTGAGGTCATTCACTTTGCGGCCAAGATAGTAGTGCCGGAATCCATTGCCGATCCCGTCGCTTATTACGTGAATAATACAGCCAGGGCGCTGGCTTTGATTAGCTGCGTCGCCGCGTGCGGAATTGAGCGCTTTATATTTTCATCGACGGCTGCCGTTTATGGCGATCCGGAAAGCTCGCCGGTGTGCGAAGATACGCGGCTGTCGCCTTTGTCGCCCTATGGGCGCTCAAAGCTGATGGTTGAATGGATGCTGCAAGACATATCGAGCGCCCATAATATGAACCATGTGGCGCTGCGTTATTTCAATGTCGCTGGCGCCGATCCGCAGGGGCGCGTCGGACAATCAACCGCCAACGCCAGCCACCTGATCAAGACAGCAGTGCGCGCCGCGCTTGGGTTCCGCAACGGCATGGAGGTTTTTGGAACCGATTACCCAACGCCCGACGGCTCATGCGTGCGCGATTTCATCCACGTCACGGATCTTGTGCGCGCCCATCTCGACGCCTTGCGCTATCTGCGCGCGGGCGGCGACAGCATCGTGTGCAATTGCGGCTATCAAACCGGCTATTCGGTGCTGGAGGTGATTGAGGTGGTGAAGTCCGTGGCGGGCGTGGATTTCCCGGTTCGTTTGTCGGGCCGCCGTCCAGGCGATTCCGCTTCCGTCATCGCCGACAACACGCGCATCAAATCGCTGCTTGGCTGGAAACCGGTCCACGCGGACTTGCGCGCCATGATAGCGCAATCGCTGGCGTGGGAGCGAAGGCTGCATAATCGGGCGGCTTAGGGCAGTGCTTGAGGTTGGCTTTAAGTGGATGCGGGATCGCATTATGTTCATACGGTCCGGGAGACGCATGTGATGAACGAAGCTGCGAAACTTAAAGGTCAGTCTGTCGTGCTCGAAGTGAAGCTCGGGAATAATGTCGAGCTGCGGCCTGTGCAAGAGGTGAGCCCCGAAGAGCGTCGCCAGAAAGTAACGAGCGTGGGACGGAAGATCATGGACGAATATGAGGCGACGTTTCGCATTCTCGCAAAATGATCTTGCAAACCAAACATGTCGCGCTTGCGGCAGGCGAGCTGACCGAAGATAGCCTCGCAGATTGGCTGCGCGGCCAAATTTAAGTTCAGGCTTAACCCCGCAAACTGGATTTACCGCCCCGCCCGCCTATATCCAGCAGTAAAGGGGCGTCTCATGTCTGATTCTGAAGGCGACAGGTTTTCCGCGCGCGCGGCGCGTTATGCGCGCGTGGGCGCGAGCATTGGCGGCGTTGCGGCGCGTATGGCGGGCGCGCGGCTCACGGGGCGCGAGGTTGGCGACAGCGCCAATGCGGCGGCGTTGACGGCGGCGCTGGGCGGCCTCAAGGGGCCGCTGATGAAAGTGGCGCAATTCATGGCCACCATCCCCGAGGCTTTGCCGGAGGAATGGGCGGTCAAATTGCAGACTTTGCAATCCAACGCGCCGCCGATGGGGGCTGCTTTCGTCAAGCGCCGCATGGTGGCTGAACTTGGGGCCGACTGGCGCTCGAAATTCCGCGAGTTCGATTTGCATCCCGCCCACGCGGCCTCTCTGGGGCAAGTGCATCGCGCCATCGCGCATGACGGATCGCCGCTTGCGTGCAAGCTGCAATATCCGGATATGAAATCCACAGTCGAGGCGGATCTAAAGCAACTCGACATGTTGTTTGCGCTGCGCAAGCGCTTCGACGGCGCGGTCGACACCAAAGAGATGGCCGCTGAAATCGGCGCCCGCGTGCGCGAAGAGCTGGATTATCAGCGCGAGGCCAAGCACGCTGCGCTTTACGCCGACATTCTTGGCGCGGGCAAAGACACTATTGGCGACGTGCGCACGCCTGGCGTTCGCCATGAACTGTCCACCGGTCGCCTGCTTACGCTCGACTGGCTTGAGGGCGAGCCGCTGATGGATTTTGTCAGCGCCTCGCAGGAGGAGCGCAACACAATAGCGCGGGCGATGTTCCGCGCGTGGTGGGCGCCGTTCGTGCAGCTGGGCATCATCCACGGCGATCCCCATCTGGGCAATTACACCGTGTTCCGAAATGCCGACGGGCAGGCGGGCGGCATCAATCTGCTCGATTACGGCTGCATCCGCATCTTCCCGCCCGCCTTCGTGCAGGGCGTGATCGACCTCTACATGGGCTTGCGCGACGGCGACGAAGACCTTGTCGCCAAAGCCTATGAGGTATGGGGTTTTCGCAATCTCAAGCCCGAACTTGTCGACGTGCTGAACATCTGGGCGCGCTTCATCTATGGCCCGCTGCTTGATGATCGCGTGCGGCCTATCGCAGAGGGCGTGTCGCCCGGCCAATATGGGCGCGAACAGGCGATGCTCGTACATCGCGGCCTGAAGGAGAAGGGGCCGGTGACGATCCCGCGCGAATTCGTATTCATGGACCGTGCGGCCATTGGCCTCGGGGGCGCTTTCCTGCGGCTCGACGCCCGCATGAATTTCTGCGCCATGTTCAACGAGGCGTTGGGGGAGGGGTTCGACGTGCGCCAATTGGCGGAGCGGCAGGCACAGGCGCTGGCGCGGGCGGGACTTTAGGGCTCCTGCGTAGTTTCGCCCGATTGCCCGCTGTGCGCGATTCGGCTAAAGCCTTCCCCAGAATTCACCCCGAGAGGCTCCCATGGCAGATCATCATCCCACAACCGGCGGCCATCCCGAGATGGACTACCCGGAACACGAGAAGACCTATGAATTGTTTCTCGTTTTGGCCAAGTGGACCACGATCCTGACCGTGGGAATTCTCGTTTTTATGGCGATTGTCCTGCTCTGAATCACGACGACACTTGCGATTCGGCGAGACTCGCGTCACGCTCCAGATAACAAGTCTCATTGTCGCTGGAGCGTTTCATGCGCATTGCCGTGCCGGTCGAGTTAGAGAGCGAAACCCGCGTTGCGGCTACGCCCGAGACCGTCCGCAAGTTTATCGCCCTTGGCGCGCAGGTCGCGGTTCAGGCTGGGGCCGGGCTCAAGTCTGGCGTTCTCGATGCTGAATATGTCGCAGCAGGCGCAAGCATTGCCGCCAGCCTGCCTGAGGTTATGGCGGGCTCTGACGTCGTGCTCGCCGTGCGCCGCCCGCCAGCATCAGCCCTCAAAGGCGCCAATCCGGGCGCCGCAGTCGTTTGTATTGCCGATCCCTATGGCGCCGCTGGGGCGCTGAACGAGGTCGCCGCCACCGGTGCCCGCCTGTTTGGCATGGAGCTGATGCCGCGCATCACCCGCGCGCAGGTGATGGACGTTTTGTCCTCGCAAGCCAATCTCGCCGGTTATCGCTCCATCGTCGATGGAGCTGCCGAATATGGCCGCGCTCTGCCGATGATGATGACGGCGGCAGGTACGGTTTCAGCCGCGCGCATCTTCATTATGGGCGTTGGCGTCGCTGGCCTTCAGGCCATCGCCACCGCGCGCCGCATGGGCGCCATCGTCACCGCGACCGACGTGCGGCCCGCAACCAAGGAACAGGTGGAATCGCTTGGCTCCAAGTTTCTGGCGGTCGAGGACGACGAGTTCAAACAGGCGCAGACGGCTGGCGGCTACGCCAAGGAGATGTCGGCGGATTATCAGGCCAAGCAAGCGGCCCTCACCGCAAGCCATATCGCCAAACAGGATATCGTCGTCACCACGGCGCTGATTCCCGGTCGTCCCGCGCCAAAGCTGATCTCTGCGGACATGGTCGCCTCAATGCGTCCGGGTTCGGTGATCGTCGATCTGGCGGTGGAGCGCGGCGGCAATTGCGAATTGTCAAAGCCCGGCGAGATTTTTGTCACCGAAAACGGCGTCAAGATTTTCGGCCTGCTCAATCTGCCAGGTCGTCTGGCGGCCACCGCCTCGCAGCTTTACGCCAAGAACCTGTTCGCCTTCGTCGAGACGATGATCGACAAGGAGAAAAAGGCGCTGGCGATCAATTTCGAGGATGAGCTGGTGCGCGCGACGTTGCTGGTCAACGACGGCGTTATCGTTCATCCGAGTTTCCAGACCAAAGCTTGAGGCGTTGCGCCTCGCGCAACACACCTAACAGGGGGCGCGTTCATGGCCGTCGATCCGTTCGTCTTTCAGTTGGCGATTTTCGTACTGGCGATTTTTGTCGGCTATTACGTGGTGTGGGCTGTAACGCCTGCGCTGCATACGCCCCTGATGTCCGTTACCAACGCGATCTCTTCCGTGATCGTTGTCGGCGCGCTGCTTTCGGTGGGCGTTGACGCCACCGGGGCCGACAGCGGGGCGATGTGGGCTAATATCTTCGGGTTCATTGCTCTGGTGCTGGCCTGCGTGAACATCTTCGGCGGCTTCCTCGTCACCGAACGCATGCTCGCGATGTACAAGAAGAAGGGCTAAACCCTATGAGCGCCAATCTCGCAGCCCTTCTCTACCTCGTCGCCGGCGTGTTGTTCATCCTTTCGCTGCGCGGCCTTTCATCGCCTGCCTCCTCGCGGCAGGGCAATCTGTTTGGCATGGTTGGCATGGGCGTGGCAATCGCCACCACTCTGGCCTACAGTCCGCCCTCCAGCTTCACCGGCTGGGTCTTCGTGATCGCAGGCGTGGCGATTGGCGGCGGCATCGGCGCCTGGCGCGCCCGCACGGTGCAGATGACGGCGATGCCGCAGCTGGTGGCGTTTTTTCACGCGCTGGTGGGCCTTGCCGCCGTGCTTGTGGCCGCTGGAGCGCTGAATGCGCCCGCAGCCTTTGGCATCGGCAAGCCAGGAGCCATAGGCGCCGCAAGCCTGTTTGAAATGGCGCTGGGCGCGGGCATCGGCGCGCTGACGTTTACGGGCTCGATCATCGCATTTTTGAAGCTCGACGGGCGCATGTCGGGCAAGCCGATCATGCTGCCGCAGAGGCATGTCATCAACGTCGTGCTGGCGGTCTGGCTGGTGCTGCTCATCATCGGCTTTACGCAAACGGCCAACCAGCCTGTGTTCTGGATGATCGTCATCCTGGCGTTCGCGCTGGGCGTGTTGCTCATCATCCCCATCGGCGGCGCCGACATGCCGGTCGTGGTCTCGATGCTCAATTCCTATTCGGGCTGGGCGGCGGCGGGCATCGGCTTTACGGTGGGCAATCTCGCGCTGATTATCACCGGCGCCCTCGTGGGCTCATCGGGCGCGATCCTGAGTTACATCATGTGCAAGGCGATGAACCGCTCGTTCATCTCCGTGATTCTGGGCGGCTTTGGTGGCGACGCAGAGGCCGCGACCGGCGTGGTCGAGACGCGCCCCGTCAAGCAGGGCTCGGCGGAAGACGCGGCCTTCATCATGAAGAACGCAGCGAAAGTCATCATTGTGCCCGGCTACGGAATGGCTGTGGCGCAGGCTCAACATGCGCTGCGCGAAATGTGCGATCTGTTGAAGAAGGAAGGCGTCGAGGTCAAATACGCCATTCATCCCGTGGCTGGCCGCATGCCCGGCCACATGAACGTCCTGCTGGCGGAAGCCAATGTGCCCTATGACGAAGTGTTCGAGCTTGAGGACATCAATTCTGAGTTCGCGCAGGCGGACGTGGCGTTTGTCATCGGCGCCAACGACGTGACCAATCCATCCGCCAAGACGGACCCGAAATCGTCGATTTACGGCATGCCGATTCTGGATGTGGAAAAGGCCAAGACCGTCCTGTTCATCAAGCGCGGCATGGGCGCAGGCTATGCGGGCGTCGAGAACGAGCTGTTCTTCCGCGACAACACGATGATGCTTTTCGCCGACGCCAAGAAGATGGTCGAGACGATCGTGAAGTCGTTGGGGCATTAGGGGCGAGCAGGGAATAGGGATTAGAAGATAGCACTCATCCGCCCCTTGCTGACGCAAGGCGTACCTTCTCCCGCAAGGGGAGGAGGAAGAGGCGCTCTATGCTGCTCGTGATCGCCCTTCTCTCCCTGCGGGAGAAGTCGCCGCGCAACGCGCGGCGGATGAGGGGTATTCTTCTAGTCGCAATTCGCTACTCGCAACCACCAGGGCACGCTCATTGCTGATTATCCGGTCATTCCTGTTCGTCACTATTACAGCTTATATTATCTCCGGTTTGCTGCTTGTTTTTGCCCAGCGTTCGCTGCTCTATCGCCCGGACGCCGCCGATATGGAGCATGTGCGGGAGCGCTTGCCGGGCGTGGAGCGTTTGATCCTCAAATCGGACGACGGCGAGTCTCTCGTCGCCTGGCACCGACCGCCGCAAGACGGGCGCGTGCTGTTCCTCTACTTTCATGGCAACGGCGGCAATCTTGGCGACAGGGCCGAGCGATTTCTGGCGCTGATGCAGAACGGCGACGGCCTTTTGGCGCTCAGTTATCGCGGCTATGGCGGCTCGACGGGCGCGCCCACGGAAGCGGGATTGCTGCTCGACGCCAATGCGGCCTATGACGCGGCGCTGGCGCGGGGTTATCGGCCAGAGCGTATCGTGGTCGTCGGCGAATCTCTGGGAACCGGCGTCGGCGTCGCACTTGCCGCGAGCCGCGCAATTGGCGGCCTGGCGCTGGAGGCGCCGTTCTCGTCGGCTGTCGATGTCGGCCGTGCGCTCTACTGGATGTTTCCGGTGGACCTGTTGATGCTCGATCAATTCCGCTCGGATTTGCGCATCGCCGACGTCAAGGCGCCCGTGCTCATCATGCACGGCGAGGGCGACAACGTGGTGCCCATCGTCTTTGGCGAAAAGCTGTTTGAGCTTGCGCGCGAGCCAAAAGAATTCGTTCGCGTATCTGACGCCCGCCATCTGATGCTGGCGGAACCGCGCGTGCTGGCGCAGTTTTTTGAGTGGGTGGAGAGACGTAGGCATTAGGCAATAGGCAGTAGGGAGTAGAGCGCACTTTTTTGCGTCATCCCGGCGAAGGCCGGGATCCGCGAAAGGGTGCGCTCGGCTGCCGGGCGTTCAGCGTATCGCCTGCGGTGGGTCTATCTCCCGGCCTTCGCCGGGATGACGCGCACTAATGCCTACTGCCCAATCCCCCTCAAATTCCCTTACGCCCCAATGCCCGCCCGATCTCATCCAGGATCATCGGATCGTCGATGGTCGCGGGCGCGGTCCATTCGTCGTGGTCGGCGATCTTCTTCATCGTGCCGCGCAGGATTTTGCCTGAGCGCGTTTTGGGCAGGCGGTCCACCACCACGGCGGTCTTGAAGGCGGCGACGGGGCCGATCTTGTCGCGCACCAGAGCGACGATCTCTTTTTCAATCTCGGCGGGGTCGCGGTCAACGCCCGCCTTGAGCACCACAAAGCCCAGCGGCGCCTCGCCTTTCAGGGCATCCTTCATGCCGATGACGGCGCATTCGGCGACGTTGGGGTGGGAGGCCAGAACCTCCTCCATGCCGCCGGTGGACAGGCGATGGCCGGCGACGTTGATGATGTCGTCGGTGCGGCCCATGATGTAGAGATAGCCGTCCGCGTCGCGATAGCCTGCGTCCGCCGTTTTATAATAGCCGGGAAATTCGGATAAATAGCTCTCGCGCATGCGCTCGTCATTCTGCCAGAGCGTCGGCAGGCATCCCGGCGGCAGCGGCAGTTTGACGACGATGGAGCCCATGCGCCCGTCCTCGACCGGGTTTGCGGCTTCATCGACGATGCGCACGTCATAGCCGGGCATCGGCACTGTGGGCGAGCCGTGCTTGACGGGCAAAAGCCCCAGTCCCACAGGGTTTCCCACAATACCCCAGCCGGTTTCAGTCTGCCACCAATGGTCGATGACCGGCACGCCCAGAATAGTCTCCGCCCATTCGACGGTCGCAGGATCGGCGCGCTCGCCCGCCAGAAACAGCGTGCGAAGACTTGAGACGTCGTAACGCGCGAGATGTTTGGCCTCCGGGTCTTCTTTTCTGATTGCGCGGAAGGCGGTCGGCGCGGTGAACAGAGCGGCGATTTTATACTCGTCTATCATGCGCCAGAAGGCGCCTGCGTCCGGCGTACCGATGGGCTTGCCCTCATAGACGATGGTCGTGGCTCCATGCAGCAGCGGAGCGTAGACGATGTAGCTGTGGCCGACGACCCAGCCCACGTCCGAGGCCGCCCAGAACGCTTCTCCGGGCTCGATTCCATAGAGGTTTTTCATCGTCCATTTCAACGCGACCATATGGCCGCCGTTGTCGCGCACCACGCCTTTGGGAATTCCCGTGGTGCCGGAGGTGTAGAGAATATAGAGCGGATCGGTCGCGGCCAGCTCCACGCAGGGCGCGGCTTTTCCGGCCTCTTTGGCCGCCTGCATCAGGCTCGCCCAATCGTAATCGCGCCCTTCGATCATCTGCGCAATCTCTTGCGGGCGTTGCAGCAGAAGCACTTTCTCGGGTTTTGCGGCGGCAAGCTCAATCGCCTGATCGAGCAGCGGCTTGTATTTCACGATGCGGCCCGGCTCAATGCCGCAGGAGGCTGTGAGGATGAGCCTTGGCGTCGCGTCATTGATGCGGGTGGCGAGTTCCTTGGCCGCAAAGCCGCCGAAGACGACCGAATGCACGGCGCCGATGCGCGCGCACGCCAGCATCGCCATCACAGCCTCCGCGATCATCGGCATGTAGACGATCACGCGGTCGCCTTTGACGATCCCCATGTCCTGCATGACAGCGGCGAGCGCCGCCACTTCGTCGCGCAATTGCGCATAGGTGTAGATGCGTTTGGAATCGGCCAGCGGGCTGTCGTAGATCAGCCCAGGCTGATCGGCGCGCCCGCCATCAACATGGCGATCTAGCGCATTGTAGCAGGTGTTGCAGGTCGCGTCGGGAAACCAGTGGCCATAGACGCCGCCATCGGGATCGAAGATCTTTTGCGGCGGCCTGATCCAGTCGATCTCGCGGGCGGCCTGCGCCCAGAACGCATGCGGGTCAGCCTGCCAGGCGCCATAGACTTCCAGATAACGGCTCGACATAGCATCCTCCCGGGTTTCTGACGGAAAAGAGCTTTCACCAGATTGCGCTCGCAAATCAATGCGCCGCCTCTTAGCTTTTGGGCGTAACGCAAAGGGCGAGCTTAACGGTTTGTTCAGTACGCGCGCCCCATGTTGGGGCATTGCATATCGAGAAATTGACATGCCCCTCGTCGGCGCAATTATGCCTAGCAAGCTCCGCATACCCTCCCCGCTCACCAGACAGATTGGCGTCTTCGCCATGGTCGGAGCGATGGGCTTTTGGGTCGATGTGTCCGTGACGCTTTTACTCACGCAGACGCTTGACGCCTCTCCCTATTGGGCAAAGATTCCCGCAATCATATGCGGCCTTCTCGTAACGTTTTTCCTGAACAGACGGTTTACGTTCTGCGCCCGCGCTGGTGACGGAATGGGCGAATTCAAACGCTATGCAGCGACGTGCCTCGTCGCTCAATCGACGAATTATCTCGTTTTTTCCTTGGTGTTTTTCGCCCTTGAGCGAATGGCCCTGTTGGCCCGGGTCTGGCTGCCCGAGAGCGCGCCCATCATCGCGGCGGCGGTTGCCGGCTCAGGCCTGTCGGCGGGCGTCACGTTTATGATGGCGAAATTTTATGCCTTCCGGCGGGACTGATTTTCGTTTCGGTTTAAGGCCACGCGGCCTAAAGCTTGAACCATGATTACGGATTGGCAATTCTACGCCTTCGCTGCTCCCGCCGTGATTTTGGTGGGTTTGGGAAAAGGCGGGTTTTCCGGCCTTGGCCTGCTCTCGTTTCCGCTGATGGCGCTGGTGGCTCCGCCCATTCAGGCGGCGGCGATCATTTTGCCGATTCTCATGCTTCAGGATCTCATCGGCGTTTGGGCGTTTCGGCGCGAATATTCGCGCGAAAATCTCAAAATGCTGATCCCCGGCGCTTTGGTTGGCCTGTTTGTTGGCTATCTGTTTGCGCGCACGGTCCCTGACGCAGCCATCTTGTTACTGGTGGGGGTGATCTCGACGTTGTTTGTGATTTTTACGTTTGTGGGCGCGCGGCGCGGGCAGGTTGACCCACCGACCCCGAATGGCTGGAGCGCAACGCTCTGGGGGGGGATCAGCGGGTTCACCAGCTTCATCGCCAACGCGGGCGGGCCGCCGCTGCAGGTTTATCTCCTGCCACAGAAATTGTCGCCAAGGCTCTACGCTGGCACGGCGACGATGTTTTTCACCGTCGTGAATTACCTGAAGTTTCCCGCCTTTATCCAGCTGGGCGAGATGACGAGGCAGAACATGCTCACGTCCGCGGCGCTGTTCCCGCTGGCGGTGGCTGCAGTGCTGTCGGGCATATGGCTTGTGCGGCGCGTATCGGCAGAGCGCTTTTATAAAATTGTCTACGCATTCACGTTTATCGTCGGCCTGAAATTGATCTGGGACGGCGTCAAAGAGCTGACAAGCTAGACTATAATCTGAACCTTAGTTTGTTATTTTTATGGGCTTGTTTGTATATTTAGACTTTACATTTTTGAATGGAAGCGCATTCTTCGCCAATGATATCTCGTCGTGTGGACGGACTCAAATGGTGAAGCTTTCGCAGGATTGTCTTGAGGCTGCCCGCGATCATCTTCTGCGGGCGAGCGCGGAAATGGCGCAGGCTTCAGCGGCGCTGGACGCGGCCTGTGTCCATGCGAAGGGAGACGCGCAAGGGCGTCTCGCGCTGATGGCCGAAGTCGTGGGCACGCAAAAAGATCTCGCAGCCGGGCTTGCCGTGCTCGCCCGCGCGGTACCCGAAGAGAGCTTCGATCTGCTGATGGCGAGCATAGCTTTTTCCCGCGCCGATGTGGCGCGGGGGTCGCATTGAGGGGCGCGCAGACCAGTCAGGCTGCGTCGCAGAACGCTTGAACGGAAGAGCTAGTGAACTGTGGGGGAGGGCGCACGCAATTTCGTGATCTCGTCCTTTAAAAGCAGCTTTTTGCGCTTCAGTTCGGCGACTTTGACAGGGTCGGTCGAGGGCTGGAGCCTTGCGCTTTCAATCTCTTTTTCCAGAGCCTTGTGACGGCGTTCAAGTTCAATGAGATGGTTCTGCATTGACATATCCAACTCCCATGGGTTGATGGATGACAAGATCATGACACATGTTTACAAACCGACAAGAGGATTGCGCAGCTTTCGGCTTGTGTTTTTGGTTAGGTGAAAACCGCAGGATTGTTGTGGCGGCTGACGTGCTGCCTCCTGATTCGAACGCCTTGACCCTTGAGCGCGCTTCCGCTAGGCTTCAAAAATAATTCAAGATGGCGCGGCAATCAGCTTCGTCTTTTCCGGGGATCAGAATGTTCGGCTTTCTTGTAGTACGCATCGCGCCAGGACCGGGACGGCAATAGCCGCATTCCCGTAATGGCGCGCGACCGAGGCCCCTTCGAGGGCCTTTTTTATTGCCTGAACGCCAGATGCACACGCAGACGCGAGCGAAACGAAAATAGACGGAGGCGAAGATGTCCAAGCAGATGACCGGCGCGGAAATGGTGGTGACAGCCCTTAAGGATCAGGGCGTCGATACGGTGTTTGGCTATCCCGGCGGCGCGGTTCTGCCGATCTATGACGCGCTGTTCCAGCAAGACTTCGTGCAGCACGTGCTGGTGCGCCACGAGCAGGGCGCGGCCCATGCGGCGGAAGGCTACGCCCGCTCCACTGGCAAGGTCGGCGTGTTGCTGGTCACGTCCGGACCCGGCGCGACCAACGCGATCACCGGCCTCACCGACGCCTTGCTCGATTCCATTCCGCTGGTGTGTCTTACCGGGCAGGTGCCCACGCATCTCATCGGGTCTGACGCGTTCCAGGAATGCGACACGGTCGGCATCACGCGCCATTGCACCAAGCATAATTATCTCGTGCGCTCGATCGAGGATTTGCCGCGCATTCTGCATGAGGCGTTTTACGTCGCGCGCAGCGGGCGTCCCGGCCCTGTCGTCGTCGATCTGCCCAAGGACATCCAGTTCGCACTTGGCACGTATTCGGCGCAGAAGAACGTGCAGCACAAGACCTATCAGCCAAAGCTGAAGGGCGACATAGACAAGATCCGTCAGGCCGTGGACATGATGGCCGCCGCCAAAAAGCCCGTGTTCTACACCGGCGGCGGCGTCATCAATGCTGGCCCCATGGCGTCTGAACTGTTGCGCGAGCTGGTGAAGCTCACCAATTTCCCCGTTACCTCGACGTTGATGGGCCTTGGCGCCTATCCCGCTTCGGGAGAAAACTGGCTCGGCATGCTGGGCATGCACGGCACGTATGAAGCCAATCACACCATGCATGATTGCGATCTGATGATCGCGGTCGGCTCGCGTTTTGACGACCGTATCACGGGCCGTCTTGACGCCTTCTCGCCGGGCTCGAAGAAAATCCATATCGACATTGACCCGTCTTCGATCAACAAGAACGTGAAGGTCGATCTGCCGATCATCGGCGATTGCGCGCATGTGCTGGAAGATATGGTGCGCCTGTGGCGCAGCGAGGCCAAACAGGTCGATCAAACCGCGCTTGGCGAATGGTGGGAACAGATCAACGAATGGCGCGCGCGCAATTCGCTTGGCTTCCACAATTCCAAAGCCGTCATCAAGCCGCAGCACGCCGTGCAGCGCCTGTATGAACTCACCAAGAATCGCGACACCTACATCACGACCGAAGTCGGCCAGCATCAAATGTGGGCGGCCCAGCATTACCATTTCGAGGAGCCCAATCGCTGGATGACGTCGGGCGGCCTTGGCACCATGGGCTACGGTCTGCCAGCGGCTATCGGCGTGCAGATGGCGCACCCGGAATCTCTGGTCATCGACATTGCGGGCGAGGCCTCGATCCTGATGAACATTCAGGAGATGTCGACAGCCAAGCAATATCGCCTGCCGGTGAAGATCTTCATCCTCAACAACGAATACATGGGCATGGTGCGCCAATGGCAGGAATTGCTGCACGGCGGGCGTTATTCCAATTCCTATTCCGAAGCGCTGCCCGATTTCGTGAAGCTGGCGGAAGCCTACGGCGCCCACGGCATCCGCTGTTCGGACCCCGCTGACCTTGATCGCGCAATTCAGGAAATGATCGATTATCCCGGCGCCGTGATCTTCGATTGCGTTGTGGCCAAGGAAGAGAATTGCTTCCCGATGATCCCGTCGGGCAAGGCGCACAACGAGATGATCCTGCTCGATCTGTCCGACGACGCCGGGCTCGAGATCGGCTCGATCATCGACGAGAAGGGCAAGATGCTGGTGTGAGGCGCGGCTTTTGCCCGCCGACCCGCCATCCAGACACATCGCTAAAGAAAGACACGACAATGAACGCCATCGCAGCCCTCTCGCCCTATTCCTCGTCCGCTGGCAAGACTAATCACGAGCGCCATACGCTTTCCGTGCTGGTTGATAATGAGCCGGGCGTACTCGCCCGCGTCGTCGGCCTGTTTTCGGGGCGCGGTTATAATATCGAAAGCCTGACCGTCGCAGAGGTCGCCCACGTCGAGCGCTGGTCGCGCATCACCATCGTCACCACGGGCTCGCCCGCGGCCATCGAGCAGATCAGCCATCAGCTGGAGCGGATCGTGCCGATCCACAAAGTGGTGGACTTGACGCTTGAGGGACGCTCCATCGAGCGCGAGCTGGCGATGATAAAAGTGCGCGGCAAGGGCGAGAACCGCGTCGAGGCTTTGCGCCTTGGCGAGGCGTTCAAGGCCAAAGTGATCGACGCCACGCTGGAGAGCTTCATTTTTGAACTCACCGGCGCGCCGCAAAAGATCGACGATTTTGTCGAGCTGATGCGCCCGCTGGGCCTGGTGGAGCTGACGCGCACCGGCGTTGCGGCCATCGTGCGTGGGCCTGACGCCAGTTGAGGGCTGGTTAACGGCCCCGTCTTGCCAAACTCCCTTTGACGGATCGGCCGCGCCCGCCTAGAAGGCTTCCGCACAGTTTTGCGGGCAGAATTGCCCGCTTGGCACCCGCGCCCCGGCGGGCAGGGCGTCCGCTTCGACAACTCGATACCGACAATTTGACACCGTGACTTCGACATAAGGAACACCAAAATGCGCGTCTATTATGATCAGGATGCCGACATCAACCTCATCAAGGGCAAGAAGGTCGCGGTCGTCGGCTACGGCTCGCAGGGCCATGCCCATGTGCTCAACATGCGCGAATCCGGCGTGAAGGACGTGGTTGTCGCCCTGCGCAAGGGCTCGGCCACCGCCGCCAAGTGCGAAGGCGAGGGCCTCAAGGTCATGGAAGTGGCCGAAGCCGCAAAATGGGCCGACGTCATCATGATGCTGACGCCCGACGAATTGCAGTCCGATATTTATCGTGAGAGCCTTGAAGCCAACATGAAGCCGGGCGCAGCGCTGCTGTTCGCCCACGGCCTCAACGTTCACTTCAACCTGATCGAGCCGCGCAAGGACATCGACGTGCTGATGGTCGCCCCCAAGGGCCCCGGCCACACCGTGCGCGGCGAATACCTCAAGGGCGGCGGCGTGCCGTGCCTGATAGCGATCCATCAGGATTCTTCGGGCAACGCCCATGATCTCGGCCTGTCCTACGCTTCGGCGATTGGCGGCGGTCGCGCGGGCATTATCGAGACCACGTTCAAGGAAGAATGCGAGACCGATTTGTTCGGCGAGCAGGCCGTGCTGTGCGGCGGCCTCGTGGAGCTGATCCGCGCCGGCTTCGAGACGCTGGTTGAAGGCGGTTATGCGCCGGAAATGGCCTATTTCGAGTGCCTGCACGAAGTGAAGCTGATCGTCGACCTCATCTACGAGGGCGGCATCGCCAACATGAATTACTCGATCTCGAACACCGCTGAATATGGCGAATACGTCACCGGCCCGCGCATCGTGACGGCGGAGACGAAGGCGGAGATGAAGCGCGTTCTCGACGACATTCAGACCGGCAAGTTCACGCGCGACTGGATGCTGGAGAACAAGGTTCACCAGACCTCGTTCAAGGCCATCCGCGCCCGCAACAACGCCCACCAGATCGAGGAAGTCGGCGCCCGCCTGCGCGCCATGATGCCCTGGATCGGCAAGAACAAGCTGGTCGACAAGGCGCGCAACTAGGACGGAAGGGGTAGAATCCCTCATCCGTCACGCTTCGCGCGCCACCTTCTCCCGCACGCGGGAGAAGGAAGAGCTCCGAACCTTCCTTCTCCCGCCAAGCGGGAGAAGGTGCGCCTTGCGTTAGCAAGGGGCGGATGAGGGGACTTCAATCATGCGCCGCCGCTATTTTATTCTCGATGTTTTCACTGGTGCCCCGTTAGCGGGCAATCCTCTTGCCATCGTGCGCGATTGCGACGATCTGGACGCGGCGCGCATGCAGGCGATCGCCGCCGAATTCAATCTGTCTGAAACTGTGTTTCTGCAAAGCCCGCGCGATCCCGTGAATACGGCGCGAGCCCGTATTTTTACGACCCGGCGCGAGCTGCCCTTTGCGGGCCATCCCACGATTGGCGCCGCCGTGCTGATCGGGTTGATGGACGCGGGCAAGATGATCGCGGCGCAGCCGGTCGACATCGTGCTGGAAGAGCAGATCGGCGACTTGCGTTGCACGGTGCGGCGCCAGAAGGACAAGCCCGCCCGCGCCATGTTCATGCTGCCGCTCCTGCCCGAGCCTGCCGGAGAGGCACCGGACTGCGAGGCGCTGGCGCATGCTTTGTCGCTGGCGCCCGGCGATATCGGCTTTGAAGGCCATGAGCCCAGCGTGTGGACGGCAGGCGTCGGCTTCACCTTCGTGCCTGTGGCCAGCCGCGATGCGCTGGCGCGTGCAAAACCTGATATGGCGCATTGGAGCGTGATCGGGCCAGCCGACCATCCCGCCGCTTATGTTTATTCCAAAGAGACGTTGAGCGAGGCCCATCACGTCACCGCGCGCATGTTTGCGCCCTCGCTTGGTATTACCGAGGATCCCGCCACGGGATCGGCGGCGGCTGCGTTTGCTGGCGTTTGCATGGCCTTCGAGGCGCCGCCCGACGGGGAGCACAATATCGTCATCGAGCAGGGCTACGACATGGGGCGCCCGAGCCAGATCGTGCTGGGTCTGCATGTGGAGCAAGGCGCGCTGACCGGCGCCAGCATCGGCGGCGCGGCGGTGCTGGTCGCTGAAGGCCATATTGAGATATGAGCGACAATAAAATTACGTTCGCTCAGGTCAATCACATTGAAAGCGTCTATCGCGAACGCGACTGGGCGTTCGCGCACGAGCGCGCCTCCGAGATTGACGCGCATTGGGCGAGCCTGCGCGCGCAAAAGCCCGGCCTGTTCGATGGTCGCGTGTTGCTGATGGATGAATGGCGCGTTGAGGATGGTGCCTTTCATACGCAGCATTTCAGCGCTGATTTTCGCGCTTTTGTCGCTCTACGCGATTTTGGTTTTCCTGATGCAAACGTGCGTAATTGTTTCGCAGCCGCAGCGCTTGTCTCAATCGACGCCGCTTTTGTGCTGGGGCAGATGGGGGCGCATACCGCTAACGCTGGCCGGATTTATTTTCCCTGCGGCACGCCCGACATGGGCGACGTGCGCGAGACGCCGGAGGGTTTCAGCGTTGATCTTGCGGGCAGCGTTTTGCGTGAGCTGGAGGAAGAAACCGGCCTGACGCCCGGCGATGTGAGCGTTGAGCCCGGCTGGACGCTCGTCTTTGAAGGCCCGCGCGTGGCGTGCATGAAAATCGTGCGCTCAAACCTGCGCGCTGACGCCCTAAAGTCGCGGATCGAAGATTTTCTGCGCAATCAGAAAGAGCCCGAATTTGTGGCGCTGCACATCGTGCGCGAGATGGCCAATCTGAAGCCTGACGCGATGCCCGGCTTCACGCAAGCGTTTCTGGCGCGGATGTTACCGGCTCAGCCGGGATAGCCGTTGCGCAAACGGCTGGCGCGCACCATCGCGCTGGCCTCGCCGGATCGACCTGCGGCGCAGGCTGCGGCTGCAGAATCGATATCGACTTTGATGCGGTCATAAACGGATCGCGACACATGGCCCGTGTTCAGATCATTGTCCTGAATGGCGCGCCAGCGCGCTACGTCGCCTGCGCAGCCCGTGCCTTCGGGCAGCCGGAAGTTTGTGGGCGTTACGCCGGGCGCCGCGCCTGTTTGCTGCAAAGGCGGCTGCGATACAGGCTGCACGGCGGCTACGTTTGGCGTCGGCGTTGAATTGCAGCCAGCGACAAGCGCGGCGACGATGGCGAGCGCTGCAATGCGATTTAACTTCATGCCCGGACTCTGCGCGTTCGATCCTTGCGAATCGTGATCCGTGAAATTAGTCCAAGCGGGCGACGAGCTCAATCTGAACTATGCGGCTTGACTTGTTTGAACGGCAGCTTGCTCCATTGCGCAAGCGCGGCCATAATCTTCGCGCTCTCGAGGCAGACCTGAAAGTCCA
This sequence comes from Rhizobium sp. Q54, assembly GCA_945878875.1. Lineage (GTDB taxonomy): Bacteria > Pseudomonadota > Alphaproteobacteria > Rhizobiales > Beijerinckiaceae > Terripilifer. Next base: position 17,542 of record CAMCUC010000014.1, on the reverse strand, counting down.
AGCATGCGCAATCGACTGACACATGAAGAACGCATTGCATTCGAGGCCGAGCTTGAAACGCTGCAGGAGGAGCATCGCGATTTTGACGCAGCGATCGCCGCGCTTCAGGTCGCTGGCGGCGCCGATCAATTGCAGGTGCAGCGGCTCAAGAAGCGCAAACTGGCGCTGCGTGATCGCGTGACATGGCTGGAAGACGCCCTGACGCCGGATATTATCGCCTGACGTGATCGCCTGAGCGCCGCCCTGCTTGCAGCATGGCGCCCCTTCGTTTATCCCGCCTCTCTTGCAGCCTGAGATTGAGCCTTGACCCAACAAGCTAAACCCGTCGCCATCATCATGGGCTCCCAGTCTGACTGGGCGACCATGCGCCATGCCGCCCAAACGCTTGAAGCGCTTGGCGTGCCCTATGACGCGGCCATTGTGTCCGCTCACCGCACGCCCGACCGGCTGGTTGCGTTCGCAAAAAGCGCGCGCGACAACGGCTTCAAGGCGATCATCGCAGGTGCGGGCGGGGCGGCGCATTTGCCGGGCATGACGGCGGCGATGACGCCGCTGCCGGTGTTTGGCGTCCCGGTCGAATCCAAAGCTTTGTCGGGTTTGGACTCGCTTTACTCCATCGTGCAGATGCCCGCAGGCATTCCAGTGGGCACGCTCGCCATTGGCCGGGCAGGGGCCGTCAACGCGGCGCTGATGTGCGTGGCCGTGCTGGCGTTGAGCGATCCCGCGTTGGCGGAGCGCTATGATTCATGGCGCTCGGCGCAAACGCAATCTGTGGCGCCGGCCCCTGTGGACGATGAGAACGGTGGCCATAAATGAGCCCGTCGCAATCGCTGATCCCCGTCACGCCCGGCTCCACCATCGGCATTCTTGGCTCGGGCCAGCTCGGGCGCATGCTGGCGCAGGCTGCGGCGCAGCTTGGCCTGAAGACGCATGTGTACGCGCCCGACCGTGGGCCTGCGTTTGACGTCAGCACGCTGCATACGCTGGGCTCTTATGAAGACGAGGCGGCTTTGGCGGCGTTCGCCGAATCGGTCGCCGTCGTCACCTACGAGTTTGAGAATGTGCCAGCCGGCGCGGCCGCGATTCTGAACGCCCATCGCCCGGTCCTGCCGGCGCCCGATGCGCTTGCGATCACGCAGGACCGTTTGAGTGAGAAGAATTTCCTGAGCGGATTGGGCATCGCCATCGCGCCGTTCCGCGCGGTGGACGATGCGCAGGGGCTCGCCAGCGCCATTGCGCAATTGGGGGCTCCTGCAATCCTCAAAACCCGGCGCTTTGGCTATGACGGCAAAGGCCAGGCGATGCTGCGCGAGGGGGCTGATTTACCTGCCGCCTTCGCCAGCCTTGGCGGCCAGCCTGCGGTGCTGGAGGCAGTGGTGCCTTTTGCGCGCGAAGTGTCGGTGGTGGCTGCGCGCGCAGGCGACGGTTCGTTCTCGGCGTTCGACGTGTGCGAGAACCAGCACGAGAATCATATCCTCAGCCTCACTCGCGCCCCTGCCAGAATTGGCGCCGATACGGCGACCGCTGCGGTCGCAATGACGCGCAAGATCATGGACGCGCTCAAGTACATCGGCGTGATAGCTGTGGAAATGTTCGTCGTCGAAGAGGGCGAGGGCGCAAGCCTGCGCGAGCGGCTCGTCGTCAACGAAATCGCGCCGCGCGTTCACAATTCCGGCCACTGGACGCAGGACGGCGCTGTAACTTCGCAGTTTGAACAACATGTTAGGGCCATTTGCGGCTGGCCTTTGGGCTCCACGCGGCGCCACGGCCAGATCGAAATGCGCAATCTCATCGGCGACGAAGTCCATCGCTGGCGTGACCTCCTGGGCGAGAGCGGCGCCTGCGTGCGCCTTTATGGCAAGCATGAGGCTCGCCCGGGCCGTAAAATGGGCCACGTGACTCGAATCATTGGGCCTTGAACTCCCGGTCTCGCTGGACAGCAGGCGTTGGTTCTGCTACTTGCGCGATCTGAATACGGGGCGTTTTCGCCTCGCACATCATTTCTCGAACTGGCCAACCTCCGGCGCAAGTCCGGATCAGCCTTAAGACAGGATCGACGCGTGCAAGTTCTCGTCCGCGACAATAACGTTGACCAGGCCCTGAAGGCGCTGAAGAAAAAGATGCAGCGCGAGGGTATCTTCCGCGAGATGAAGCTCCGCGGCCATTATGAGAAGCCCTCCGAGAAGCGCGCCCGCGAATCGGCTGAGGCCGTTCGTCGCGCCCGCAAGCTCGCCCGCAAGAAGATGCAGCGCGAAGGCCTGCTGCCGATGAAGCCGAAGCCCGTCATGGGCGCTGGTGGCGGTGGCGGCGGCGGTGCTCGCTAGATTTTAACGTCGCCTTAACTGCGAACGTGTTGACTCTATACGGCGCCCCGGGATTTCCTGGCGGGTGCCGTATCGTTTTTGGGGCCCGCGTCTATTGGCGGTGATTATGGACTGCCTGCGGCAGTCCTATTGTCGCCGCAAGAATGCGGGATGTGTGATGCGGGATGTTTGCGAAATCTGCGCAGGCGTCCGGAATCAGGCTTCAGGATTTGGTCCTCATGGTTGTGTCGTCTGCGTCTTCTTTTGATCGTCCCGCCCGCTTTGACCGCAGCGCTGCTGCGCGTCGCTCGCTCGCTCTTGCGCTGGCAGCGTGCGGGTTTGCGCTTGGCGGCTGCACGATGGCGGGCCTTGGCGCAGGGTCAGGCCGCCCGTCATCCCAGGTTGTGGAATCCATCGAGGATTGCGCCTCAAACCAGATCAACATCGCCTCGCTGACGGACGTCATCAAACGCACGCCCAACGATCCGCAGGGCTACAATACGCGCGGCGCCGCCTATGCGCGTTGCGGCAATTTCCGCGAGGCTGTGGCGGATTTTGGTCAGGCGATCAAGGTCGATCCGGCGCATTTCACCGCCTATACGAATCGCGGCCTCGCCAATCGCCAATTGGGCCGCAACGATCTCGCGCTGGCCGATTTTACGGCGGCGATCGATTCTAACCCGCGCCATGCGCCCGCCTTCATTGCGCGCGCCAATCTGCTGCGTGCGCACAACAAACTTTCCGAGGCGATGGAGGATTTGACGCAGGCGATTCGGCTGAACCCCGAGAATGCTCAATCCTTCCATGCGCGCGGGCTGATCCATCAGCGCAACGGAGACCATGTGCGCGCCATCACCGATTTCGACAACGCCATTGACCGCGATCCGTTCGTATCGGCGCCCTATCATGCGCGCGGACAAAGCCTTGTGGTCGTCGGCAAGCATGAAGCCGCCATTGAGGATTTCAATGCGGCGTTGAATGTGAACAACCAAAACTCCGACGCGTGGTCAGGGCTGGGCCTTGCCTATGAGCGCATGGGCAACAAGCAAAAGGCTGTTGAATCCTATCAGCGCGCGCTCACGGTGAATTCCAACAACCAGCAGGCCCGCGAGGGTCAGTCGCGCGTTTCGCGCGGCTGATCGAGGGGCTCGCGGAGCGTCTTGATCGCCCGTAATATGCGTTCGGGCGTGGCGGGGGCGTCGAGTGCAATCTGCGTGCTGGCGCCCGACGCAAAGGCCGACACAGCGTCGCGGATCGCCAGCCACACCGACATCGCCAGCATAAGCGGCGGCTCGCCGACGGCCTTTGAGCGAAAGATCGTGTCCTCGCGATTAGGCGCGCCTTCCAGAATATGCACGCGGAAATCAGCAGGCACGTCGCGGCTGCCGGGGATTTTATAGGTCGAGGGCGCGTGTGTGCGCAGGCGGCCCTGATCGTCCCACCACAGCTCTTCCATCGTCAGCCAGCCCATGCCCTGCACAAAGCCGCCCTCGATCTGCCCCATGTCGATGGCGGGGTTGAGCGAGGCGCCGCAATCATGGATGACATCCGTGCGCAGGCAGCGCGTCTCCCCGGTGAGCCCGTCGATCTCGACTTCGGAGGCGGCGGCGCCATAAGCGAAATAGAAGAACGGATGACCTTTAAGCGTCTTTGCATCCCAGTGAATTTTCGGCGTTGCATAAAAGCCTGCGGCTGAGAGCGAAACGCGCTTGAGCCAGCATGTGCGTGCCAGATCGCCAAAGCTCATCGCGTGATTGCCGGAGCTGACCAGGCCATTGCGAAACGCGATTGTCTGCGCATCTACGCCCCAAAGCGCGGCTGCCACTTCCCCCATGCGCTCGCGTATCTCCAGCGCGGCGCGGCGCGCGGCGGCGCCGTTGAGATCGGAGCCGGACGAGGCGGCGGTGGCCGAGGTGTTGGGCACCTTGTCGGTGCGCGTGGACGTCGGCGTCACGAAATCCATCGGCACGCCAAAGGTTTCCGCGACCACCTGCGCGACCTTGGTGTAGAGCCCCTGGCCCATTTCCGTGCCGCCGTGATTGGCCTGGATGGAGCCGTCCGTATAGACGTGCACGAGCGCGCCGCCCTGATTGAGGCTTGGCATGTTGAAGCTGATGCCAAACATCACCGGCGCCGTCGCCAGAGCGCTTTTGATGTGCGTGCTGCTTGCATTGAACGCCGCGATCTGTGCGCGCCGCGCCTCAAGATCGGCGTCCTTGCTGAGCTTCTCCATCAGCTCTGCGCCGATCATGTCGCGAACGATCTGCTCATAGGGCGTGGCGAGGCCGCGCTCGGGCGACAGATAGTTGCGGGCGCGAACGACATCGCGATCAAGTTGCAAATGGCGCGCGATTGCGTCGATCACAGCCTCGCCCGCCAGCATCCCTTGCGGTCCGCCAAAGCCGCGAAAGGCGGTTTTGGAGACGGTGTTGGTTTTTAGCGAAAGGCCGAGCAAATCTGCGTTGGGGATGAAATAGCAATTGGAGACATGACACAAAGCGCGCGTCACCACGGCCCCGGTGAGATCCGCGACATTGCCGCCGCGCGCCGCCAATTGCATCCGCAGGCCGTTGATCGCGCCGCTCTCGTCAAAGCCGACTTCCCAATCGGCGCGGAAATCGTGCCGCTTGCCGGTGATGATCATATCGTCGTCGCGATCCAGCCGCAGCTTGACGGGCCTTTGCGTTTTATGGGAGCAGATCGCGGCTATCGCAGCGATGATGGTGGGCTGGCTTTCCTTGCCGCCAAACCCGCCGCCCATGCGCCGCACTTCCGCCGTGACGGCTGCTTGCGGCACGCCCAGCACCATAGCGACATGCTTTTGCACTTCGGTTGGGTGTTGCGTCGAGGTCCAGATATGCCATTGCCGACCCTCTTGCGGGATCGCCATGGCGATATTTGTCTCCAGATAGAAATGATCCTGCCCGCCAATTTCGAGCGAGCCTTTCAGATTGTGGCGCGCTGATGCCAACGCGCCCTGCGCATCGCCGAAAACCAGATGCTGCGGCGGGCAGACATAGCCTTGCGCCGCAAGGGCTTCGTCCAGTGAGAGCAATGCGGGCAGGGGTTCCCATGTCACGTCCACAAGATCGGCGGCGCGGCGCGCGGCTTCATGGCTTGCGGCGATAATCGCGCCGATGGGACAGCCGACGTAATCGGCGATCTCTTGCGCTAACGCAGGCTCGCCGTGTTGCGCAGGGCCAACTTCGTTCATGCCGGGAATATCGGCGGCGCTCACGAAGGCGATCACGCCCTCTTGCGCCAGCGCGCGCGCAGCATCGATCCGCACAATGCGCGCATGGGCGTGCGGACTTTTGACGATGGCCGCGTGCAGGCAATCGGATGTTTCGGCCATGTCGTCGAGATAGATCGCCGCGCCCGTCACATGCTGGCGCGCGCTGTCGTGGGCATGCGAACGGCCGACGATATCAAGCTCGCTCATGTGCGCGCCTCCGCTGCGATAAGCCGCCAGCGCTCGAACAGGTTTTGCGCCGTCTGCAGGCGATAACCGGCGCTGGCGCGAAAGTCGCTCAATGGTTGAAAGTCCTGTGCCAGAGCGTCCGCTGCGCGCTCAAAGCTCTGCGTCTCAACCAGCGCGGCTTCGGCATGGCGCGCGCGCAGAGGCGTTGCCGCCATGCCGCCAAAGGCGATGCGCGGCGCGTGAATCAGCCCGTCGCGCAGGCTGAAAGCAATGGCGCCGCACACGGCGGAAATATCCTGATCGAAGCGGCGCGAGATTTTATCGACGCGAAACAGCGCCCCGTGGGCAGGCTTTGGAATGCGCACGCTCTCGATAAACTCGCCCGGCTGCAACGCCGTACGGCGATAGCCGGTAAAGAAATCATCGAGGCCAAGTTCGCGTGACCCCGCAGCGCTTTCGAGGCGCACGAACGCACCCAGAGCCAGCAGCGCGGGCGGCGTGTCGCCAATCGGCGAGGCGTTGGCGAGGTTACCGCCAATGGTGCCAAGGCTGCGGATTTGCCGCGACCCAAGTCGGCGCAGCAGAACCTCGAATGAGGGATCGAGCATTGCCAGATGTGGCAGCAGCTCTGCATAAGTGGCGGCGGCGCCGGCGATGATCTCAATGTCTGAAACCTCGATGCGCCGCAGCTCCGGCACGCTGACCAGCGAGATCAAATGCGGCAAGCGTTGATGGCGCTTGGTGATGTCGAGCGCCAGATCGGTCCCGCCGGAGATGATCCGCGCCTCCGGATTTGCAGCCAGCTCGCGCGCAAGGTCAGCCCTTGTGCGCGGCGCCGTAAAGCGCCCATGCTTTGTTACGCAATCGAGCGCGCCCGCATTGTTGATGGCATGAAGCGAAGCTACAATCGCAGGCTCCATCGGCGTAAAGCGGTCAATCCCGCCCGATGGCAGCGCATCGCGCGCCGCGTCCACAATCGGGCGGTAGCCGGTGCAGCGGCAAAGGTTTCCCGCCAGTGCATCGTGAATGGCCTCAGTCTCCGGCGCCTCGCCTTGCCGGTAAGCGGCGAACAGCGACATGACAAAGCCCGGCGTGCAGAAGCCGCACTGGCTGGCGTGGCGCTCCACCATCGCCGCCTGCACGGGATGCAGAAGCGCGCCGTCCGCCAGCCCCTCTACCGTCACCAGCAGCTTGCCGTGAACCTGGCCCATCATCAGAATGCAGGCGTTCGCCGCCCGCCAGCTCAGGGCGCCCTCGTGCGCGTCAGCCAGCACAATGGTGCAAGCCCCGCAATCGCCCTCAGCGCAGCCCTCTTTCGTGCCAGTGAGCCGGCAGTGCGTGCGCAGCCATTGCAGCACGCTGAGATCAGGCGGCGCTTCCGCCGCAACCTCGGTGAGTCCGTTCAGAAGAAACCGAACCGAATTGCTCATGGGCAAAGGATACCCGGGTTTCAGCGAAAGGGAACATACTTTGAAAATAAGCGCTGCAGTCTGGACCGCTGCGCTCGAACAAGAAAAAGCCCGTTGTCGCGCGGGACGACAACGGGCATGCCGGCAAACCGGAGAACGCAAGCCAGACAAGCGATGCGAACGACGGTCCCGCGTCAAAATTTATGATGAAACAATCCGGTCGATATTACCCGAACGAATCCCGTCAAACACGGTATAGCTATAGCTAGGCTACACACTCGGACTTGGCAATAGGATGTGTTGCCAATCTTCCGCTTTACCCACAGCCCCGGCGGCCATATCTGGTTTAATGATGAAACTTCACGATCAGATCGACGTCGCCGTGATCGGCGCAGGTGCGGCGGGGGTGGCGGCGGGCCGGGCGCTTCTGGCGCGCGGCCTCAGCGTGCTCGTGGTCGAAGGCCGCTCGCGGGCGGGCGGTCGTGCGTTCACCGACAATTCGAGCGCTGGCGGCTGGCCTTTGGACATGGGCTGCGGCTGGCTGCATTCGGCGAACCGCAACCCGCTGGTCAGCGAGGCCCGCACGCTTGGCCTGCATGTGGACGAGACGGAGCCACCGTGGCGCTCGCAGCGGCAGGGAGAGAGCTTTGCGACGGGGGAGCAGGAGAGTTTCCGCGCAGCGCAGGCTGCGTTCTACGAGCGGCTGGAGGCGGCGGCGCTGTCGCCGCAAGACGGTGCAGCCTCGCAGCATCTGGTGCAGGGCGAACGCTGGAACCCGCTGATTGACGCAGTCTCGACCTATATCAACGGCACCGAGCTGGACCGCCTGTCGGTGAAGGATTACGACGCTTATCAGGACACCGAAATCAATTTCCGCGTAACGGAAGGCTACGGCGCGCTGATCGCTCGTCTCGCGCAGGGGCTGCCTGTTACTTTTAATACAAAAGCGCAGGTCATCGACCATAGCGGGCGCCTGCTCAAACTTGCAACGAGCGCAGGGATCATCGAGGCGCGCGCGGTTCTTGTCGCTGTGTCCACAAACATCATGGCAACGGGCGCTTTACGCTTTAGCCCCGCCTTGCCCGGCAAAGTTGCAGCCGCCGCGCATCTGCCTTTGGGGGTGGCGGACAAGGTGTTTCTGGAAGTGGAGGGCGCGCAGGATCTGCCCGAGAACGCGCGGCTGTTTGGGCGCACGGATCGCGTTGACACCGGCGCCTATCATTACCGCCCGTTCGGGCGCCCGTTGATTGAAGGCTATTTCGGCGGCGCCTGCGCGCGCGAGCTGGAGGAGGGCGGGCTTGCCGCCTTCGCCGATTTTGCAATTGAAGAACTAGTCACGGTGCTGGGCGGCCAATGGCGCAAGCGGCTAAAGCCCGTTGCGGCCAGCGGCTGGGCGCGTGATCCGTTTGCGCTGGGCTCTTATTCGCATGCGCTGCCCGGCTATGCAGACCAGCGCGCGGTTCTTGCGGCCCCGCATGACAATCGCATTTTCTTTGCGGGCGAGGCGACGCATCCGCATTTCTTCTCAACGGCGCACGGCGCGTGGATGAGCGGACAGCGTGCGGCGGACGAGATTTGCGCCAGCCTCAACGCGCTCTGACGATGCCGGAGTCTACAAGCTTGCGATGGAAAGCCAGCACTGCCGCGCGGTCCGGACATGCCGCATAATGCCCGTTGCAATGGGCCATGAGCGCAAGGCGCGCGCGCCATGAACCGGGCATGGGCAAGCCGGCTTGCCCGAACACGATGGCGCCCAGATAGGCGGCGTCCAGAACCTCGATCTGCGGCAGCGCGGGCGGCGTAAAATTAAGCGCGTCTATTGCATAGTAAGTTTCAAATGCGGGCGATTTTTCGGGGAGATTACGGTTTATGGCCTCGATCTCCTCGCTATCCCAACCGAAGAACTTGCGTGTGGCGAGCGGTTGATGATCGCCATATTGCACGATCAGAAAACGCTCATTGGGAAAGCGCTGCAATAGCGCTGCGCGAAAGCCCTCGTAATCCTCTTTCGACATGGCGAGCCGTCGCAGATATTCGTGCATCTCCGCGCCTGCGCCCGTCGCGCCCACAACATTGCGCTCAGGCCAATAGGTCACGTCATAAGGCCAATGGGCCGCCATGGTTTGCAAAAACACAAATAGCGGCTTTTGCGAACTTTGCGTATGGCGTGCAATCTCTTCCAGAGCGTTGGAATAATAGAACCGGTCCTGCTCCATGGAAGTCGGGGCGCGTTGCGCCTTCAGATCGAAAATTTCTTTCAGGCCGATTGATTCAAAGAAACGTGTCGAACCAAAAAAGCCTTTCATATAGGGGTAAAACATCACATTGCGATAATTGCAGCGCGCCAGAACGGCGGTCAGGGAATCATCAATGCGTCCCGCCATATAAATCTGCACGAAATGCTGCATACCGCCAAAATAGCGGCTCGCCATGCCCGTCAGCACCGAGAATTCCGTCAGCCACGAACCGCCGCCATACGTTTCCACGCGCAGCTTGTGGACGCGTCCATCATGCGATTGGAAAAACTCCGCCAGTTTTGGATCGTAATCAAGGCCTCTGAATGGCATAGGCGGCGTAACGGACTCCTGATGGATCAACACGATATGCGGCGGCTTGTCGGAAGGCGCGCAAACCGGCGCTCGTTCAAGCCGTGCCCTGGCGCCCTGGCTTTGCCCGACGTCGAACAAAAACCCCCGTCGTAGAGACTCAATTGTCGCTGGCCAGGACGAGTAGAATGAGGACAGATTGCGGTCCGCCCAAGTGTATTGCATGTGCCTTGGCTCGCCTTTGAGATCGGCGAAGACGGCGCCAAGCCCTGCAAAGATGAAGAAAGCGCCCGCGCAATAACGACGCGAGACATTTGCACGCTCATGGCGCCACAGCATCGGCAGGGCGGTGAGCGTCAGCAAAGCCAGCGCGAGGACGATCAGCGCCAGCGGTTGCGCGCCTGCAATCTCGCCAACCGGAAAGCCCCATTGGGCGCGATCAAAGATGTCCCACGCATGCAAGATAAAGTCGCTTCGCTCGCGTTTGACATGAGCGATGGCGGCGACCAGCGCGATCAGCGCGCAAATCGCGCTGGCGCTGAAGAGGGCGCGCCTGCTGAAGAAGGCGATTCCGGCGGCGATTGCCCCGCTCACGGCCCCTGCATGCAGATTTGTCAGATGGCCCTCAGTACCAGCGATGTAAAGCCCAAGCACGACGAGCAACGCGGCGCTGGCGATGCGCGCGCGGCGTGAAGCTGAAGGCGAGGCGTTTTTCAAATAATACTCCTCGCTGCGCATATGAGCGAAAGAGCGAGGGCGGCGCGGGTCTTCATGTCTGGCTCCTGAAAGGCGCGCCATTGTGCAGCACGCACAGGCGCGAGGGAAGGCCGTTTGCTTGACGGCGCGCTAGTTTCGCCTGATCCTGCGCTCGAGCGTCGCCCCATCGAGGCGGCCCACGAGAGGAAACGCAAATCTGGACCGCGCGTGTCCCCGCCCGCATTTTTCATGCAAGCAGCAGCGCCCGTGGGACGGGCGCGGTCCAGATGCAGCCCAATCCCTGAACGCGTTCAAAACGGAGTTATTTATGAAACTTGTTTTCGCAATCGCCCTTGCGGCGGCTTCTCTCGTCGCCCCGCATTCCAGTTTTGCGCAAAGCTGGCCGGATCGTCCCATCAAGCTTATTGTGCCGCAGCCGCCGGGCGGCGGGTTCGATACGGTTGCGCGCATATTGGCGGATCGTATGGGGCCGTTGCTGGGGCAGCCTGTCGTCGTCGAAAACCGCACTGGCGCAGGCACGCTTGTGGGTACGGAAGCGGCTGCGTGCGCGTCAGCCGACGGCTATACGCTGCTGCTGGGTGCGCTTTCCAACATCGCGCTCAATCCGGGGCTCTATGCGAAGCTGCCCTATGATCCGTTGAAAGATTTTACGCCGGTCGGGCTGGCGGTGACGTGGTCGTATACGCTGGTTGCGCGCAAGGATTTGCCGCAGAAAGATTTGAAAGAGCTGATCGTTTTTGCACGCGCCAATCCTGAAAAAGTCACCTATGCGTCGGCAGGCAAAGGCTCGGGCCAGCATATCGCCACGGCGGTGATGGAGAAGCTGGCAGGCGTGACGTTTACCCATGTTCCCTATCGCGGCGCACAGGCGGCGTATCAGGATATTCTGGGCGGCCGCGTGGATATGTTTTTCGACATTTCATCCACCGCGCGTGCGCAGGTGGAGGGTGGAACGGTGCGCGCGCTCGCCGTCTCCTCAAAGGAGCGCCAGCCGTTCCATGCAGACGTACCAAGCGTTTCCGAGACCGGAATTGCGCCGCTCGATATGGAAAGCTGGTTCGGCCTGTTTGCGCCCGCCGCCATTCCGGCGCCGGCTTTGGAGAGATTGCGCGCCGATCTGGCGACAGTCCTTGCGCGCCCGGACGTGTCCGAATTGTTCGCAAAAACCGGTGGCCAGGTGCTGAAGCTGTCGCCGCAAGAGGCCGAAAAGCTGGTGCGCAGCGACGTGGAGCGCTGGACGAAGCTGCTCAAGGAAGCCGGCGTCAGCGCGGAGTGATCTTTGGACCGCCGCTATCTGGACCGCGCGCAGTCGTCACGCAAGCAAGCGCGGGCGGGGCCGTCCGCGGTCCAACAAGTTAAGGCGTAGCGTAGCGGACGGCGTAATCGGGCTGGTCGAGGGCGGCTTCAATCTCGGCGATCAGGCCGTCGGGTTCGAAGCGCAATTGCACGCGACCGCGCAATTGGCCGCCGATCACGTTTTCGAGAAGCCTTGAGCCAAAGCCGCTGCGGGAAGGCGGCGTCACGGGCGGGCCGCCGCTTTCGCTCCAATTGACGTGGAGGCGGCGGCCTTTGTCTCCCTTACTCATGTTCCATGCCACGCGTAATTTGCCGCTTTCGACTGACAGCGAGCCATACTTGCCCGCGTTGGTGGCGAGCTCGTGAAACGCCATTCCCAGCGATACGGCGACTTCGGCGGGCAGGTCGATCTCGGGTCCCTCAAGCGTGATGCGATCTCCTGCGGAATCGGCGTAGGCCTCCAGCTCATTGGCCAGAATGCCGCTGATCTGCGCCTTCTGGAATGCATTTTCCGTCAGCAGCGTATGGCTGCGCGCCATGCTCTGGATGCGGTCGCGCAGCTTGCGTTTATAGTCTTCGAGGCTTGACGCGTTGCGCCCGGAAAGATTGGCGACGGCCAGTACGGTGGCCAGATTGTTTTTCACCCTGTGATGCAATTCGCGCACGAGAAGCGCCTGCCGCATTTCAGATTGTTTGCGCGCGGTGACGTCGGTCGTGAACCCGGTCACGCGGAGCGGCTGGTCGGTTGAATCAAACTCGGCGTAGCCCGACGTCTCGAACCACATGGTTTCGCCGCCGGGCCGGATATATCGGTATTCGATCCGGTAATCGGGATGCTGGGGCGTCACCTCCATCGACGTGCGCCAAAAGCGGTCCTGATCTTGCGGGTGGATGCGCGCGCGAAACGCCGCGCGCGAATAAATCTCGGGCGCGTCGGCGCCAACGCCCATGAGCGCCGCTGCGGAGGCGCTGCGCACGATGGCGTCGTCATGGCGAGTCCATTCAAACGAGAACATGCCTGCGGCCCAGAGGGCTTTTTCAAGCCGCTCTTCATAATTGTTCAAGCGCTCGCCCGCCTCGCGCAAGGCTTGTCCGATCTCGTTGACCTCGGCGACAGGGGTATGAATGGGATTGGTGCGTTTGCGTGCGCCAAGGTCCGCACCGGCGGCGCTAAGCGAGCGCAGCGAACTTGAGATGCGGTCGCCCACGCCCCACGCCAGCGCGGTAGAGCCCAGCAGCGTGACGATGCCCATGCCTGCGAGCACCACGAAAGCTTCAATTAACGGCGTATCGACATCGTTGCGGGGCACGCTCGACATGACGATCCAGCCGGTGATGCTGGACGTGGTCCATGCCGTCAAAACCGGCTGACCGTCAATATCAAAGGTGTTGGCGACGCCGGTTGAACGCGTTGGCACAAAGTTCGCGGGCTTGCCGGAATAGATCTCATGGTTCCTCGTGCGCGCGACGAACACGCCCTGCTGGTCAAGAATGGACCCAATGTGCCGCAAAGGAACACTGACTTCGGAAAGCAGCGAGCGCACGTCCTCCAGCTCCATCGCCACGCCGAGCAGGTATTTGGTTTTCTGCTCGCGCAGAACCGGCGTAATGATCGTAACCATGCTTCGCTGGCTGACCGGACTTGGAAAGACGCTGGAGACGACGGTTTGCTTTTCATCTTTAACGCTTGCGTCTGCGGGCAGAACGAGGCGGGGCAGGGGCTCTCCCCACGGGATGCGCGCATTGACGATCTGCTGGCCGTCGGTGTCGCGCAGCACAATGTTGCGGCCCATGATATTGCGCATTTCAACTGCGCGCCGATGAAAATAGCTCAAGTCGGGCTCATCCAGATTGCTGGAGCCCGCAAGCACGCGCAGCGCCTCGATCAGTCCGCTCACGCGCAGATCGACTGCGGCGGACAGGTTGCTGGCCTCAACGGCGGCCTGCTCCTCAATGCGCAAGCGCTCGGCGCCAGCGTAGCGCATCAGCACATAGCCGGTGAACACAAGGCTGGGGATCACCAGCGCCAGAACGAGGGCCAGCAAATAGGTGCGCGTACTGAAGGCGGGGCGCTTGTCTGGCATCGTCTTCTCCAGGCTAAATCTTTCCAGGCTGTTCTCCCTTTCGCGCCCCACGTTCTGCATCGCTGAAACGTGATCCATCATAGCGTGTCCATGAAGGATGGAGTTTAGGCGCGCACGCGGGAAAGAAAAGCTGAAGCTGGAGCGGAGGCCGCTTCTCCAATCTCCGTTTCGCCAATCTCCTTGCCACGAGCGGTTCTTGTCGTTTATGAATAAGACATCCTTTTGTCTGGATAGCCGGTGAGGATTATTTTGGCCCATTGCGCCGCACAGCAGCCCGTCACGCAAACGCGCCTTTTTGCGCGGTCGTCCGGCTGCGCCCTTGCCGCATTGCTGCTTCTTAGTCGCCCCTGAGGGCCGGCCGGGCTTTTGCCCTGGCGCTCAGGGGATTGCAGCCGGACCATTCGCCAGACCCCTCCCCAGCCAGATTTTTATAGCGCCATGCGCGGCGAAAGCCCCGGGCCAGCCGATCTAGGAAAAACAAAATGTCCGCAGAAATAATCGACATCAATTCCGCCCAGCCTGCCGCTTCCGACAAGCAGCGCGTGATTATTTTCGACACCACCTTGCGCGACGGCGAGCAATCGCCCGGCGCCTCGATGACGTTTGAGGAAAAGCTCGAAGTCGCCGACATGCTGGACGAGCTGGGCGTGGACGTTATCGAGGCCGGCTTCCCCATCGCCTCCGAGGGCGATTTCGAGGCCGTGAGCGCCATCGCCAAACGCGTGCAAAACGCCACCGTGGCAGGGCTCGCCCGCGCGTCCGCCAAGGATATCGACCGTTGCGGCGAGGCCGTGCGCCACGCCCGCAAGCCGCGCATCCACACCTTCGTCTCCACCTCGCCGCTGCATATGAAATACAAATTGCAGAAGGAACCCTCCGAGGTTCTGGAGATGGTGATCTCGCAAGTCACCCGCGCGCGCAATCTGGTCGACGACGTGGAATGGTCTGCCGAGGACGGCACCCGCACCGAGCACGATTTCCTGTGCCGCTGCGTCGAGGCCGCCATCAAGGCCGGCGCCACGACGATCAACATTCCCGATACGGTCGGCTACACCGTGCCGGATGAATACGAGGCGATTTTCCGCATGCTGCACGAGCGCGTGCCCAATGCCGGTAAGGCGATCTTCTCCGTGCATTGCCACAACGATCTCGGGCTGGCGGTCGCCAACACTTTGGCGGGCTTGGCTGGCGGCGCGCGGCAGATTGAATGCACCGTCAACGGCATTGGCGAGCGGGCAGGCAATGCGGCGCTGGAGGAAGTGGTGATGGCGCTGCGCACCCGCGCCGACGTGCTGAACTATTCCAACGGCGTGGATTCAACCATGCTGATGCGCGCCTCGCGGCTGGTGGCGGGCGTGACCTCGTTCCCGGTGCAATACAACAAGGCGATCGTGGGCCGTAACGCCTTTGCGCACGAGAGCGGCATCCATCAGGACGGCATGCTGAAGAACGCGCAGACGTATGAAATCATGACGCCCGAAAGCGTTGGCGTGTCCAAGACCTCGCTGGTGATGGGCAAGCATTCAGGCCGCCACGCCTTCAGGGAAAAGCTGAAGGAGCTGGGCTATACGCTGGGCGACAACGCCGTTGAGGACGCCTTCAAGCGCTTCAAGGATTTGGCCGACCGCAAGAAGATCATCTACGACGAAGACCTGGAAGCGCTGGTGGATGACCAGATCGGCCATTCGGGGGAGCGCATCAAGGTTGAGGCGCTGACTGTGATTGCGGGCACGATGGGGCCGCAAACCGCAACGCTGACGCTCGACATCGACGGCCAGCACGTCACCAAACAGGCGGTCGGCAATGGCCCGGTGGACGCCATCTTCAACGCCATCAAGGCGCTCGCGCCGCACGAGGGCAAGCTGGAGTTGTACAAGGTCCACGCCGTGACAGAAGGCACGGACGCGCAGGCGGAAGTTTCTGTGCGTCTGTCTGAAGACGGACGTTCAGTTACGGGACGCGGCGCCGATCCCGACACCATGGTCGCCTCCGCCCGCGCCTATGTGGCCGCGCTGGAGAAGCTGATGGCGCGCCGCCAGAAAGGCGCGCCCGCGCCGATCACAGGCCGCATCAAGCCTTAAGCGTCTCCCGAACCTTCCTGCGTCTTCACCCTTGTCGTGGGTTAACGCAGGAAGGTTTAGGGAGGCTTTTATGGACCCGACAATTCATCCCGAACATCACGCGCTGGTGGCCAGCGACCGTGTATCGGGCACAGACGTCTTCGACGCCGATGGCGAGAAGATCGGCTATATCGAGCGATTTTTCATCGAGAAAACCACCGGCCGCGTCGTCTACGCGCTGACGAGCTTTGGCGGCTTTCTGGGCATGGGCGAGGATTGTTACCCGCTGCCATGGAGCAAGCTGGATTACGATCCCAGCCTTGGCGGCTACCGGATCGACATCACCGAAAGCGATTTGGAAAATGCGCCCAAATGGTTAGACGGCCAGCCAGTGGAAGATCGCCATTGGGCTGAGAAGGTTCACGACCATTACGGCGTTCCGCCCTGTTGGATTCCGTAAGCGGGGACTTTCGTTTATAGTTAAGGCTGTGTTAATATCCCTCCGGGTTTCTGTGGGGGATTGAATGCGCCGAATTCTTTTGATCGCGCTGGCTGTCGCCAGTCTGGGCGGCTGCGCAACGGTGACGCGCGGCACCACCAACAATGTCCAGATCGTATCCGAGCCAAATGGGGCCAGCGCGCGCACGTCCTTCGGGCATCAATGCACCACGCCGTGCACGCTGTCGGTCTCGCGCAAGGATGAGTTCTCGGTGGTGGTTTCGGCGCCCGGCTATGAAGAGCAGCGGGTGGACGTGAAAACCAAACTGGCTGGAACCGGGGCCGCAGGATTTGCGGGCAACATCGTTGCAGGCGGCGTCGTGGGTATGGTGGTGGACGCCAGCACAGGCGCGACGCTGGAGCATTCGCCAAACCCGATCACCGTGAAGCTGCGCCCTCTTGCGGCCGCGGCCGCGCCCGCCGTGCGTATGCCCGCCGAGCGCCGCGCCAAGCCCAAAGCGCCTGCGCCGCAGGCGGAGCCAGCGCCGGTGTCCTGAAGGCTCGCAGACCCGCGGCGTCTTCGTCATGATAAAACCGGGAAAAAGCGCCGCCGTCGTCGTTCCGGGATGGACACGCGCCAATGTCTTTGTTACACGCCACAGATCGGCGCGCACGTGCTCGTTCGCGCAGAGTTTTCGATGGGCGCATAGCTCAGTTGGTAGAGCAGCTGACTCTTAATCAGCGGGTCCCAGGTTCGAGCCCTGGTGCGCCCACCATCGAACCCCCACATAAACAGAGAGTTATAGTCTTCTTAGACTTGGCTTTTCTGCGTCTGGGAATTTTTGAACCGGACAATGACCGGACGCGTGGGAAAGTAGGCTTCCCTACTAAATGTGCGCCATGCCCAACCCGCCGACCTGATCGGCAACGGATATGGCGAGAAGAGAAGATAATCCATCTCACGCCCGGCCAGAGGTAATGCCCGCATTGGTCGTAGTCCCTTGCCGCATTGGACCGGGCCTCAATGTTGATTGGGCATTTCTCAGCTGTTCCGGAAACCGGTCGCGCGTGCGCGCGCGCTAGGTGTCTTAAAACTCTGAAAGCTGCGGACCTGTGACGCGTCATATTCGGATCGTTTTGGCCGTTACGCGTTACTAATTCCGCGAACGCCTATCGTAGGAGTTGAAATAAATTCGACCCCGGCGGCTTTGAATGCATCAATCAGGGTGAGCAGTTTCGCCTTGTTGGTTGGAAGTCGTCGCTCCCAA